>NZ_JBQFOY010000001.1:0-716414 GCF_056533985.1 Ruegeria sp. E8 | reverse complement strand
TAAGCGACGCTGACACCGCAGAGCCATGCGTGGACGGGCGCACCCACGGCCAATCGGTCGATTTCCTTTATCACATCAGTCCTTCAGACTTTCTTCGCGCAGACCGTCTGCAAGCAGGTTCAGACCAAGAACCAGAGTAAGCAGAGCAAAGGCGGGCGGAAGGGCAGGGTGCAGGTAGATCGACAGAAGCTTGCGCCCCTCGTTGATCGTCGAACCCCAGTCAGGGCTTTCAGGTGGAAGGCCCAATCCGAAGAAACCCAAGGTACCCAAAAGGATAGTCGTATAGCCGATGCGCAGACAGAAATCGACGATCAGCGGGCCACGGGCGTTTGGCAGGATTTCCCATAGCATGATGTACCACGGACCCTCGCCTCGGGTCTGGGCCGCAGCCACGTAGTCTCGGGTTTTGATGTCCAGCGCCAGCCCGCGCACGATACGGAAAACCGTGGGAGAGTTTACAAAGACCACCGAAACGAAGACCACCAGAATACCGCCCGGGATATCGAACAAGTCCAGGTAGGTCGGCAGGCCCCAAATCCGATAAGCGTCGGTATTGATGATGTAGCCACCGGTCGAGATCAGCGACAGGTAAAGCCAGATCGTAACACCCAGAACACCGATCAGCAGAGGCGTGCGGAAATTCGGGCGTGTGTAATAGCGCGAATTCAGCAGCACCCCGATGAACAGGATCGGGAACACGAACAGAACGGCCGCCATATAGTTCGGCACCCCTGTCGCCACGATTTCCGGTGTCACCAGCAGATAGAACAGCAGGATTACCGGGAATGCGAGGATCAGGTTTGCCAGGAACGACAGGAACGTGTCCAGACGACCGCCATAGTAGCCGGCAGGCAGGCCCAGAGTAATGCCCACCATGAAGGCAAACATTGTTGCCAGGGGCGCGATCTGCACCACGATCCAGGCACCTTTGACCATCCGGCTAAAGACGTCACGGGCCAGGTTATCCCCGCCCAGCAGATACCAGGCGTATTCGCCGTCTTCCACGTTGGGCAGAGGTGTTCCGGGCAGTTTGTTCTTCATGCCCGAGACCTGCACCAGCGGGTCGTGGGTTACGATCAGATCAAGTGCGCCGAAGATGCCGGTGAAGACCCAAAACATCACAAGACCAAATCCGATCATACCAATGGGGCTGTCATAGAGTTTGCCGTACAGTCCGAGCCGTCTTTTGAAAGCCATGGACATGGCGAACATGATGATCAGCGCGACCCATACCGGCATGAACTGTTGGGAAATAGCCCCGACAATCCCGGCGCTGGTCCCCATCAGGACACCCAGCACCAGATAGGCCACCGCCAAGCCTACACTGGCCAGGAAACTGTAGTGCAGCGCAAGCTGGATCAGGCCGCGGACACCGCCGCTGGAGCTGATGGATCCATCCGAGTTTACGACGATCTGCTGTTCAGGCAGAAAGATGCTGGCAATGATCCAGACCACGATCGAAATGATCAGAACAGCCAGAGCAATCATCAGCAGCGGGTTCAGGAAGGCAATAGAGCCGGTCCAGGTAAGTGGTTCCATGATCTATCCCTCCTTACGAAATGCGGATGCGCGGGTTGAGGTAAACATAGCCGATATCCGAGATCAGCTGCGTTATAAGCACCACAAAGACCGACACGACCGAAATCGCCAGCAACAGCTGGATGTCGTTATTGCCTGCAGCCTGAACAAGCGCCCAGCCGAAACCCTTGTAGTTGAACAGGGTTTCAACAATCACCACGCCGTTCAGCAGCCATGGGAACTGCAGCATGATGACGGTGAATGGCGCGATCAGCGCATTGCGCAGCGCGTGTTTCA
Source organism: Ruegeria sp. E8 (assembly GCF_056533985.1). NCBI lineage: Bacteria > Pseudomonadati > Pseudomonadota > Alphaproteobacteria > Rhodobacterales > Roseobacteraceae > Ruegeria > Ruegeria sp. E8. The sequence goes on along the minus strand of NZ_JBQFOY010000001.1, from coordinate 714,599 downwards.
TGACGATGTTCGGGAACGAGACACCCTTCAGACGCGCGGTTCGGATATATTGCGCTGTCATCACCTCGGTCATCGAGGCGCGGGTCATGCGGGCGATATAGCCCATGCCGTAAAGCGCAATGGTCAGAACCGGCAGGAAGAAGTTTTCGAAGGTCGGGTTCTCCATCGCTTGCGTCGCGGTGCCTTTGAACCACTTCAATCCCACCGTGGACGAGGTGAAGATCGCGATAAAGATAACGCCGGACACGTATTCCGGTGTCGCCGTCGTTATGATCGAGAAGGTGGAAAGCGACCGATCCAGTGCCGATCCCTCACGCATACCAGCCAGAACACCGACGATCAGCGCGGACGGCACCATAAGGACCAGAACCCAGAACATGAGGTAACCAGTATTGCCGAGACGTTTTCCGACAATAGCGCCGACCTCATCTTTGAAGACGGTGGAATACCCCCAATCCCCCTGAAGAACGCCGCAGAATCGCGGTGTGTCCTCGGCCGTCGATCCGGGTCTTGTACAAGAGCCCACGAACTGGCCGTCTTCCAGAGTGTTCTGGAAACCGGGCATCACGCCCAGCCATTGGCCATACTTTATCAGCGTCGGCTGAAGGTACCCGCGATTTTCAAGCCAGGCTTCGACCTGCTCGTCTGACATCCGCTGGTTGCCCTGCGTCTTCGCGAGCTTTTCAAGGTTTGGGTATAGGTTGGTCAGAAAAAAGACGACGAACGTCAGACATAATGCTGTAAGTAGCATGACGCCGAACCGTCGTAGGATGAATAGTCCCATGGTGGCCCCTGTTGTTCAGGTATTCCGCAGATCAGTGGACCATTTTCTGGCCTCGGACGTCCGACCCCGCGTCGGCGAGTCTGCGGCTGGAAAGGGGCGCCCGTGTCAGGCGCCCCTCGCGTGTTTTTGACTAAGCTTAGGCAGCCCAGCCCCACTTGTAGTGGTGGTGTTCGAAAGTCACGTGCATGTCGGTTCCGACAAGACCCTCTTTCATGTGGCGATAAAGCGAGCGCCAGTAGGGCTGAACAGTAACCCCGTCTTCCTGCAGCAGTGCTTCACCACGCGCCATGACTTCGCGACGCGTATCCGCGTCCGCAATGGCCAGCGCCTCTTCCAGAATGGCGTCAAACTCAGGGCTTGCATAGCCGAATTCATTCCAGGCTTCACCCGAACGATAGGCAAGTGCCCAGATCTGAACACCCAGTGGACGTGGGTTCCAGTTGGTCGAGCTGTATGGGTATTTCGCCCAGTCGTTCCAGAAGGTGTTGCCCGGCAAAACGGTCCGTTTGACCTTGAAACCGGCATCGCGCAGCTGCGCAGCCACGGCATCGGTGGTGTTGCGGCGCCAGTCATCGTCGATCGAGATGATTTCGTGCTCGAAGTCAGCGAAATCGGTCTCGTCCATCAGTGCCTTGGCTGCTGCGGGATCAACCTTTTGCGGCGGAAGCTCGGCATATTCCGGATGCAGAGGTGCAACATGGTGGTTTTCCGCAGGAGCACCGCGACCACCGTAACCTAGTTCCAGACAAACGGCGTTGTCGACCGCCATCTGAAGCGCCTGACGGACACGTTTATCTGCGTAAGGCTTCTGACCGTCGATTTCGGCCAGCTGGTTCGGACGAACAACGATGGTTGCCGCAGTCACAACTTCGGACTTCACGTAGCCAAGCCCATCCATCACGTCGATGAACTCACCCACCGATTCATAAAGCATGTCGACTTCGTCGGATTCCAACGCTGCCAGCCAGGCCGACGGGTCGGTTCCGTAGTCGATATATTCGATACGATCCAGAGCAGGGCGGCCATACACTTCTTCACCCCACCAGGTGTGGTCTGGGTTGCGAACCAGGACGGCTTTTACGCCGACTTCAAGTTCGTCCATCAGATAGGGGCCGGTTCCCACGTTGTTCAGAAGATCCGTCTCGCTGAACGAGCTGTGAACAATTGCACCGGGATAGTCGGCCATGCCCGGAATAAGTGTGATATCCGGCTTCGGCAGGTTCAGCTTGACCGTGGTTGCGTCAACAACTTCGATGACGCCTTCACCAGCCTGACCGGTTTCGCCATCGATCAGTGTTGCAAAGCGACCCGCCATCGAATTGGTTTCCGACGATTTGTCACACCAGCGCGCGATGTTGCGGGCAACGTCGTCGGCCGTGAAGTCATCGCCGTTGTTCCACTTGACGCCCGGACGGATATTCAGAGTGTAGACGGTTGCATCGTCGTTGACTTCCCAGCCTTCCAGCAACATGCCGCGGAACGAGCCGTCCGAGTTGTATTCGACCAGATATTCCAGCGTACCGCGCGACACGTTCGCAATCTGCGACCAGTCATAGGTTCTGGGGTCTTTGAGGGCGCGCACTTCTTGCTGCACACGCAGCGTGCCACCTTCCTGCTTTGCCGTTTCGGCCACAGCAGGTGTCGGCAAACCGATCATGCTGTAAGCCACGGCAGCTGTAACCCCAAGACCGGTCGCACGCGTCATGAATTCCCGCCGGCTCAGCTTGCCTTCGCGGTATTCCTGAGCGTGCATCTCGGCCGCCCAGTGCACCTTGTCTTCGGTGGATACGTTATTCGTCATAGATGTCTCCCTGTGACACTGATTTTGTTGATTGGTTATGGCTCTATGCGACCCGAATTTTTACAGTCGCCAGAGTGAAGGGTTTTGGTATTTGGATTCTGCACATCCCCATGTCGTTATTCGGCACTAGATTTTGTTTTAGGTCAATGTTCGAAATCGTCATAAGAGGTACAAAAACGACATTCGCACACAGTTGAAGTCATGGGTCGTTTTTCTTCATGCAGCCCGACGTGGTGCCGAGATTTCCAAACCTTTTCTTAGAATGTTAAAGGAAACCGGAGCATTTCATTAAGTTTTGTTAAGCTTTCAGAGCTTGATTGCCGCCATGCTCAAGCAAGTCAAAAGCGTGAGGTATCACGTTGAGAAATCGACGTGATTCCATGCCTTCATACGTGCGCGAAACCAGGTGCGTTGCCGCTTGGCGAACTGCCGTGTCGAAATCGTCGCGCGCTCCCGCGCCTGATCCAGAGTCATCGATCCCTCGAGATAGGCGCGAAGTTCAGGAACACCTATGGCCTTGCAGGCCGGAAGGGCTGGGTCGAAGCGGTCCTGCATGGCGCGCACCTCGTCAATTGCGCCCTGTTCGAGCATCTGATCGAAGCGGCGTTCAATCCTGTCCAACAACCATGCTTTATCGACATCAAAAACAATGGGAACCGTATCGCTGAGTTGCAAAACCGGTGGGGGTGTGTCTGCCTGCCACGACAGCAGGCTGCGACCGGTGGCGCGCTGTACTTCCCAGGCCCGTTGCACGCGAGCGCGGTTCTGCGTGTCCAGCCCCGCAAGCGTTTCCGCATCTACACCCGCCAGAAGTTCGGCCATCGGCAACTGGTCAGCCTCAGCCCGAACCACAGGTGGAGTAGCGGGAATTTGGGCTATGCCTTCCGTCAGGGCCGTTAAATACAGACCCGTCCCACCGACAATGATCGGGCGTTGATCGCCTGTTAACAGGGGCGCGACTTCGCGCAGCCAATGGCCAGTGGAATACTCCTGATCATAGGCGATGTGGCCATACAGAAGATGGGGCGCACGCGCTTCTTCTTCGGCGGAGGGCCGGGCTGAGATTACCCGCCAGCAGTCATACACCTGACTTGCATCCGCATTGACGATCACGCCGCCGTGGCGTTCGGCGATCTCCAACGCCAGCGCAGACTTTCCGGATGCCGTGGGTCCGGCAATCAGCACCGGCTTGTCGTCGGGAATAGGCGGCAGTTGCTGGAAAAAAGGGTCTGTCGATCTCCGGGTCATGTGCGGTTGCCTCAATCCTCACCAACCGCATTGAACCTGCGGAGCTTTTGCTTCATTTTGCGCCGGAAATTAACCCCGTGCCAGCCCGGAGCGCAACATGAGCCTTTCCCCATCCCCTGAAACCATTGAAACCCCGAAAACAAAGTACAATCGGGTCATGTTGAAGATTTCGGGTGAGGCGTTGATGGGGGATCAGGGATTCGGTCTGCATCCGCCAACCGTTCAACGCATCGCCCAAGAGGTGAAATCGGTTCACGATCTGGGTGTTGAGATTTGCATGGTCATCGGTGGCGGCAACATTTTCCGGGGCCTGAGCGGATCGGCGCAGGGTATGGAGCGGACCACAGCGGACTATATGGGTATGCTGGCCACGGTGATGAACGCGCTGGGGATGCAGTCTGCGCTGGAAGAGATCGGGGTGTTCACACGGGTGATCTCGGCCATTCGTATGGATGAGGTGTGCGAACCCTATATCCGCCGTCGTGCTGTTCGGCACCTTGAGAAAAAGCGGGTCTGTATCTTTGCCGCCGGTACAGGCAACCCGTACTTCACCACGGACACTGCCGCCACTCTGCGCGCCAATGAAATGGCGTGTGAGGCTATCTTTATGGGCAAAAACGGCGTTGACGGCGTGTATGACAAAGACCCCAAAGAACATGCCGACGCCGTGCGCTACGACTCTGTCAGCTATGACGACGTGCTGGCCAAGCGGCTGCGGGTGATGGATGCGTCGGCCATCGCACTAGCGCGCGACAACAATCTGCCTCTGATCGTATTCGGCCTGGATGAACCTGGTGGCTTCCGCGGCATTCTCGCAGGCGAGGGGACCTATACCAAGGTTCAGGGGTAAGACCGGACATTGGCGCGCGAACCAAACCCCGGCACTTGGCCGGGGTTTTTTGTTTTGTACTGCCGCTTGACGGTCACGGGCGCGGCTGTCTAAGTATCTCTGCTCTTGTTCAACGAAGGGCTGCCCCGTGTTTCGCCATCCCAAGGCGTAAACGCAGGCTAGGCTGGAAGACCTGCCATGATTTCTGAGGTGTCCGGAAACATGTGTGGGCATCTCATTGATCTGAATGCAAAATTAAGGAGCAATGAGGCATGAGATCTCTGGATATCGATTTCGTTCGGGCGCAATTCCCGGCCTTTTCCGAACCCAGCCTGCAAGGGCAGGCGTTTTTCGAAAATGCGGGCGGTTCTTATACCTGCAAGCCGGTGATTGACAGGCTAACGCGGTTCTATACGCAGCGGAAGGTTCAGCCCTACGCCCCTTACGAGGCCAGCCGTCTGGCAGGTGCGGAAATGGACGAGGCCCGTGCGCGCATGGCCGCCATACTGGGCGTTGATGCGGATGAGCTGAGTTTTGGTCCGTCGACCACACAAAATACCTATGTTCTGGCACAGGCGTTCCGGCAATGGATGCAACCCGGTGAGGCCATCGTTGTGACCAATCAGGATCACGAAGCCAATTCCGGCCCGTGGCGGCGGTTGGCCGAAGCCGGGATCGAGGTGCGGGAATGGCAGATCGACCCCGAAACCGGATCGCTGAACCCTCGGGATCTGGAAAACATGCTGGACGAAAAGGTGCGTCTGGTCTGTTTCCCGCATTGTTCGAACGTCGTGGGTGAGATCAACCCGGTGACGGAAATCACCGCAATCGCCCATGCTGCCGGGGCATTTGTCTGCGTCGATGGTGTATCTTACGCGCCCCATGGATTTCCGAATGTGGGCGATCTGGGGCCGGATATCTATTTGTTTTCGGCCTATAAAACCTACGGTCCGCATCAGGGGTGCATGGTCATTCGACGCACTCTGGGAGAACTGTTGCCCAACCAGGCGCATTTCTTCAACGGCGACGTTTTGTACAAGCGCTTCACCCCTGCAGGCCCGGATCATGCGCAGATCGCTGCCAGCGCAGGTATGGCAGATTATATCGAAGAGCTTTGCGCGCACCATGGAGGGCCTGATACGGGCGCGGCAGAGCAGGGCGCATTTGCCCACGATCTGATGCGGGCGCATGAGGTCGCGTTGCTGCAACCGGTTCTGGACGCGGTCAAGGACCGTAACGCAGTTCGTTTGATCGGCACCTCCGATGCCAGCCGACGAGCTCCTACGATTGCGCTATCGTTGACTCGCCCGGCTGAGCCTGTTGCTGCAGAATTGGCCACGTATGGCGTTATGGCTGGTGGAGGTGATTTTTATGCCGTGCGCCCGTTGCAGGCCATGGGTGTAGATCCCGAACAGGGCGTTTTGCGGGTCAGTTTCACGCATTACACCTCGCAACAGGAAATTGATCAGCTTTTAGAGGCTCTTGAGCGCGTTTTGTGATCCATTATCCTTGAGGTTTCGTAGAAGAAAGAAAACCTCAGGGCGGACGTTGTGCACGAGCAGTCTCCTATCATTATGTGGTTCCGGCGGGATTTGCGCCTGTCGGACCATCCAGCTTTGACAGCGGCGGTCGCGAGCGGTCGCCTGGTCATCCCCGTCTTTATTCACGACGAGCTTGTGCAACAGCTGGGGGCCGCGCCGAAATGGCGGTTGGGCCTGGGGTTAGAGGTCTTTGGTGCATCTCTGACGCGTATGGGCAGCCGCCTGATCCTGCGATCCGGCGACGCGCTTGAGCAGTTGCAAAGGATTGTGGCCGAGACCGGAGCCGGCGCAGTCTACTGGTCCCGCGCGTATGATCCGGCTTCGATCAAGCGGGACAAGCGGGTCAAATCCGCTCTGACCGAGCAGGGCGTGTCGGCTAAGTCCTTTGCAGGGCATTTGCTATTTGAACCCTGGACAGTCGCGACCAAGGCCGGAGGTCCGTTTCGCGTTTACACCCCGATGTGGCGCGCCGTTCAAGGACGGGACGTATCGGCACCAGATGCACCTGTGACGCGATTGCCCGCACCTGCATCATGGCCCGAAAGTGAAGATCAGAGTGCCTGGCAGATGGCGCGCGCGATGAACAGGGGGGCAGACGTAGTTCGCCCATATGTTCATCCCGGAGAGCAGGCCGCACGCGATCACCTTGACGAATTTCTTGACCGAATTGCGCAATATTCCAGCCATCGTGACAGGCTGGATTTGGACGGGACGTCCAACCTGTCGGAATACCTCTCACTGGGAGAGATCGGTCCGCGTACTGTCTGGCATCGGGTGCAACAGGCCGCGCTGATGGGGGCATCGGACACTGGGGCTTTCTTGCGTCAGTTGGTCTGGCGCGAGTTTGCCTATCACTTGATGTTTCACACGCCGCACATGGTCACAGACAACTGGAGGCCGGAATGGGACGGCTTTCCCTGGAATTCGGACCCCTACCATCCTGAGGTTGTCGCCTGGAGGCAGGCAAGAACCGGAATTCCAGTCGTCGATGGTGGCCTGCGGCAAATGTATGTGACTGGTCGGATGCACAACCGGGCGCGAATGATCGTTGCAAGCTATCTGACCAAGCATCTGATGACACAGTGGAAAATCGGGATGGATTGGTTTGAGGATTGCCTGATCGACTGGGATCCGGCCTGCAATGCAATGGGCTGGCAGTGGGTGGCGGGCTCCGGCCCTGACGCCGCTCCGTTCTTTCGCATATTTAACCCCCGAACACAGGCAGAGAAATTCGATCCCGAAGGAACATATCTGCGGCGTTGGATTGCTGAAAATCAGGTCGATCCGAGCAGCACAGCCCTGTCATACTTCTATGCCATCCCCCGCAGTTGGCACCTGAATTCACATACAGATTACCCGGAACCCGTTGTTGATTTGTCCGAAGGGCGAAACCGGGCGTTGCGCGCGTATGAAAGCCGAAAAAACGACTAAGGAATTGAAAACTTGCCAGAAACAAAAACGCGGCCTAGCTTTACACTAACACCGCAGAGGGGAGAGCGGATGATCCTGACGACGACTGAAGGGCAAAAAGACCTGCCCAGATATTTCGCGCAAGTTTTCAAAATGCTGAGCAAAATGGAATTCGGGCGTTTGGATATCACATTGCCCGACGGCCGCACGTTCCGAGCAGAAGGGGCCAAGCCCGGACCGGTTGCTCAGGTCGATATCCATGACGGTGACGTGTTCGCTCGGCTGATCCGCGAGGGCGAATTGGGCTTTTCCGACGCTTATCTGGACGGGCATTGGAGTACACCGGACCTTCGGTCGTTTATGGACCTCGTGCATTTGGGATCCGAGACTGTCTATGACGGTTTCACCGGCAAGTTGCTTGTTCAGGCTTATGAAAGGTTGCGGTTTTGGCTGCATCGCAATAACCGCGCGCAAGCCAAAAAGAACATCTCGTATCACTATGATCTGGGCAATGATTTCTACGGACTTTGGCTGGATGAAACGATGACCTATTCCAGTGCCATCTTTGAAACTGGGCAGGAAAGTCTGGAAAAGGCGCAGACCGCTAAATATGCCAGCCTTATTGACGAAATGGGTGCTAAGCCCGGTGACCATGTGCTGGAGATCGGATGCGGTTGGGGCGGGTTCGCGGAATATGCCGCGAAAGAGCGTGGCTTGCGTGTCACCGGTCTGACCATCAGTCAGGAGCAGTTTAATTTCGCAACAGAACGCATTGAAAAGGCAGGTCTATCTGGCCTTGTGGAATTCAAGCTTCAGGACTATCGGGATGAACGCGGCCAATATGATGGCATCGCATCGATCGAGATGTTCGAGGCCGTAGGTCAGAAATACTGGCCAGTCTATTTCGAAGCGGTCCGCGAACGCCTCAAGCCCGGAGCATCTGCAACCCTACAGATCATTACCGTGGGGGATCACCGCTGGGACTATTACAAGAACGGCGTTGATTTCATTCAGAAATACATCTTCCCCGGTGGAATGTTGCCTTCGCCGACGATCCTGCGGGAGCAGATAGGTGAAGCAGGATTGAACGTGGTGAAATCGAAGGAATTTGGCAAAAGCTATGATCTGACCCTGAGGCGCTGGTACGAGACGTTCAACAACAAGTGGGACCAAATCTCGGACATGGGGTTTGATGAGCGTTTTCGCCGCATGTGGAATTATTATTTAACGGCATGCGGCGCGGCCTTTGACACGGGCAATTGCGATGTGACACAGATCACAATAGCGAAACCGAGTTAAATACGGACTGTCCTATGCCCACTGCCACGCGCCTTGTAGCCGCCGTTTGTCTTGTCGTGCTGGCGTTTATCGTTTCGACCATGATCATCGAAAACGGAGAAGAGGGTAAGGACTATGGCTACTTCACCTATGTCAATATGGCCCTTGGCGCGATCTGTGGCTGGAAAATCATGGGCAAGCGCGCCGGGCGCGGTTGGACGGCGGGTATCAACAACGGGCTGACGGGGGTTGCCTCGTTGGTGTTCTGGGCGCTGTTTGTGCAAGGGTGTTACCGTATGTTCGACCTTGCGATGCGCAATCGCTATGGGGGCCCGTTTGAAGCGGTCTTGGCTATTTTCAAGATCGGGATCGAATACGGCAAGGAACTGATCTATCCGGAAATTTTGATTACGTTTGCCATTGGCGCGGTTGTTGCGGGGCTGGCAACGGAACAGGCCAGCCGAAAGTGGCGCTGAACAGTTTCATCACAAGAGAGCTCGATTTTGTCTGATTTGTTCTTCTATGGAACGCTGCGGCACCTACCGTTGTTGGAACGCGTTCTGGGTCGTCCGCTGAGCGAAATTGCAATCCACTCAGCCAGTCTGCGCGACCATGCCGTTCATGCGGTACAAGGGCAGGATTTTCCAATGATCTTGTCAGCGGAAGGTGCCAAAGCCAAAGGCGTACTGGCGCAAGGCTTGTCGTCCGATGATCTGGCCCGGCTTGCGTATTACGAGGGTTCCTTTGACTACGACCTGAAGCCGTTGAAGGTCGTACTGGAAAACGGGGTTGAAGCAGACGCGCAGGTCTTTTTTCCCGCCCCCGGAGTGTGGCAACCGGGGGATCTGTGGTCGCTACAGGATTGGGTCGACAGGTTGGGAGAGATCACGACGCTCGCCGCCGAAGAAGAGATGGCCTATTTCGGCAAAATCGACCCGCAGACTATGATGCGCAGTGTTCGCCCGATTCAAACCCGCGCCTGGGCAAAGATCCTGGCCGGGCAGCGACGCACCGGAGATGAACGGGACGTGACCCGAGATGTGATTGTTCACCGACACGACCGCGTCTATGTAGATTACTTCGGGATGGAGGAAATCGACCTTCAGCACCGGCAGCATGATGGCAGCATGGGCCCCGTGTTGCGCAGGGCAGGATTGATGCAAGGCAGTGCCGTTTCTGTGTTGCCGTATGACCCTGTCCGCGACACGGTGCTGGTGGTGGAACAGTTTCGACCACCTGTGTACCTGATCAACGATCCCGAGCCTTGGCTTTGGGAAGCCGTGGCCGGAATGATCGATCCGGGCGAAACACCGGAACAGACGGCACATCGCGAGGCGATGGAGGAAGCCGGGGTTAAATTTCACAAGCTGGAATATGTGGGCGGAGCTTACTCCTCCAGCGGTTCCTCCACCGGGTTCATGTATCTGTTTGTCGGGCTGGGCGACTTGACCGAAACCACTGTTGCCGGTGGGCTGGATACTGAAGGCGAAGATATCCGTAGCCAGATTTTGCCGTTCGATGAATTCATCGACATGACAGACCGCCATGTTTTCAAGGATTTGCAGCTGGTGTCTTTGGCCTATTGGCTGGACCGCCATCGCGACCGTTTGCGCGTGTGACTATCGCGCTTGTGGTCTCGGCGGTGCGGCTGTAAATCTTCGAGGATACTTAACGACAAGGGGCGAACATGCGCATTGCACGAGATCTTGCTGACGCAGTAGGAAAAACACCTTTGATCCGGCTGCGCCGTATCAGTGAAGAGACTGGATGCGAAATTCTTGGCAAAGCCGAGTTCATGAACCCGGGTCAGTCCGTCAAGGATCGCGCTGCGCTCTATATCATCAAAGACGCCATTGCGCGGGGCGATCTAAAGCCCGGCGGCACCATCGTGGAAGGCACCGCCGGCAACACCGGCATTGGTCTGGCGCTGGTCGGGGCGTCGATGGGGTTCAAGACGGTGATCGTGATCCCGGAAACCCAGTCGGAAGAAAAGAAGGACATGTTGCGTCTGGCTGGTGCCCAATTGGTTCAGGTGCCTGCAGCACCGTATCGCAACCCCAACAACTTTGTACACTATTCCCGCCGTTTGGCAGAGGAGCTGGCGCAGTCGGAACCCAATGGCGCGATCTGGGCCAACCAGTTCGACAACGTGGCGAACCGTCAGGCGCATGTGGAAACCACAGGGCCCGAAATCTGGGAGCAAACCGGCGGCAAAGTTGACGGGTTCGTCAGCGCGGTGGGGTCTGGGGGCACGCTTGCCGGTGTCGCTGATGTTCTGCAGCCCAAAGGCGTTAAGATCGGACTGGCCGATCCGATGGGTGCTGGCTTGTTCTCTTACTACACGACAGGCGAGATCGCGATGGAGGGCAGTTCGATTGCCGAAGGCATCGGGCAGGTGCGTGTCACCAAGAATCTGGAAGGGTTCACACCAGATCATTCCTATCAGATCACTGACAACGAAGCGCTTCCTTACATCTTTGACCTGCTGCGCGACGAAGGGCTGGTCATGGGCGGCTCGACCGCGATCAATATGGCGGGTGCGGTGCGTCTGGCCAAGGAAATGGGACCGGGCCACACCATCGTGACGATCCTGTGTGATTATGGCACGCGCTATCAGTCCAAGCTGTTCAATCCCGAGTTCCTGCGTGAAAAAGAGCTGCCGGTTCCGGATTGGATGACTGAGGCACCGCGCAGCATCCCCGGCGTGTTCGAGGACGTGTAATGCTGGGACAGGTCCGCCTGTTTCTGACACTGGTATTCCTGGGCCTTTTCGCTTTTGCGGAAGGTGCTGTCGCGCAGCTGACGGATCGGCAAAGCGAGTATTATCAGGGTTGGGTCAAAACGGCGGACCGTGCCGAAACCGTGATCGAGGCGAACCGGGCCTCGGACGCGGCTTTTGAGAATTTGCGTTCTGAAATAAACGGTTACAGGGAAGACTTTAATCGCGCACGCGGTGCAAATACCGACCGCATCACCACGCTGGAAAGTCAGATCAAGGCTCTGGGTCCCAAACCCGAAGGGGACGCGACCGAGCCGGAAGATATCGCCAGGCTTCGCTCTCATCTTGAAGAACAGCTCAACAGTCTGCGCGTGCCCCGTATCATATCCGAAGAGGCGTATAGCCGCGCCAATGGTTTGATCAGTGAAATAGATCAGATCCTTCGCGCACGGCAGACAAAGGAATTCTTTGAACAGGGGCCGTCGCCGATAAACCCTGCCTATTGGGGTCCGGCGTGGGTGGATGTCAAAGAAGCCATCCAGAGTCTGGCAAACGAAACGATCACCAATTTGCGTTCCGATGTCGCACGCGAGCAAATTCGTGATCGTGGATTGGCGATCTTTATCCTGCTGGTGCTTGCAGCCGTGCTGCTGATCTTTGGCAAACATTGGTCGGAACGGGGCGGCGACTATCTGAGATTACTGGGTGGGGCAGGGACCGGAGTGTGGTCCTTTGTGATCTCACTGTTTCGAATTCTGCTGCCGTGGATCGGGGTATTGGCAGTCGTCACAGCGATCAGGTTGACCGGCGTTCCGGGTTTGAGGGGAAGCCTGCTTTTGCAGAATATCCCCTACTGGGCGGCTATCATCTTTTTCTATGACTGGATCGGTCGCCAAGTCTATGTGATCGGCGCGTCGCAGGGGTTCAAACGGCTGTCGGTCGCGCGCATCAGAGAACTGCGTGTTTACATAGATCTGCTCGCCCTGATGCTGGTTTTACACGAACTTGCGCTGCTGTTCGAACGGATCGAAAACATCTCGGACGCGACCCGTGCTGTTGTCAGTTTCCCGGTCATTGTCGCAACAGCATTGTTGTTGCTGCGAATACGTCAGATTCGAACAACCGATGGTCCACCGGATCAATCTGCTTCGACCCGCTCGGCCGGCTTCAGTCAATTGGTCGAGTTCCTGCGCAGAGCTTTGTTCCTGTTGGGGATCGCGTCCCCGATTCTGGCGGTTTTCGGCTATACCAATGCAGCCGAAGCAATCGTATTTCCGGCCGTGAGGACGCTGGTGCTGATCGGGGCGTTGGTCATACTTCAGCGGTTCATCAGCCAGATTTACGGTTGGATCACCGGGCAGGGTGAGGCCGCGCGGGATTCGCTTTTTGCTGTGCTGGTCGGGTTTGTTCTGGCTATCGTGGCTCTGCCCATTCTGGCGATCTATTGGGGCGCGCGTGAGACCGATCTGCTTGAGGCTTGGTCGCGTCTGCTGCTTGGTTTTGATATCGGCGGCGTCACGGTTTCGCCTAAAAACTTCCTGACCTTCGTTGCCGTCTTTGCAATCGGCTACACGCTGACGCGGTTGCTGCAAAGCGGATTGCGCAACTCGCTTTTGCCAAAGACCAGCATCGACCCCGGTGGTCAAAACGCGATCGTCGCCGGGTCCGGGTATGTCGGAATCTTTCTCGCCGCATTGGTGGCCATCATGGTGGCCGGGTTTGACCTGTCGTCTCTGGCAATTGTTGCCGGTGCCCTGTCGGTTGGTATCGGCTTTGGTCTGCAAACCATCGTGTCCAATTTCGTCTCTGGCATCATCCTTTTGGTGGAGCGTCCCATCTCGAAAGGGGACTGGATCGATGTGAACGGCATGATGGGATATGTGCGAGACATCTCGGTCCGCTCGACCCGGATCGAGACCTTTGACAGGACCGATGTGATTGTACCGAACTCTGATCTGATCAGCGGAGTCGTTACGAACTATACCCGCGGCAACACGATTGGGCGGGTGATTGTTCCGGTTGGCGTTGCTTACGGAACCGACACACGTCTGGTTGAAACCATTCTGGGTGAGATCGCCAACAGCCACCCGATGGTCTTGGCCAACCCGGCGCCAAGCGTGGTGTTTCAGGGGTTCGGTGCGGATTCTCTTGATTTTGAAATCCGCGCGATCCTGCGTGACGTGAATTGGGTTCTGTCCGTGAAATCCGACATGAACCATGAGATCAACCGCCGATTCTCGGAGGCGGGCATCGAGATTCCCTTTGCCCAGCGTGACATCTGGTTGCGCAACCCCGAGACCCTGCATGCTTCGGGCAAGGTAGAGCCTGAGAAATCTGACTCCGTGGATGCTGAGCCGCGCGAGGTCGCGAAGAAACCGGTGGACCTGACCGAGGCCGATATGGACCCTGATGCAGGGGATGAGGTCTGAAGCCATTGCCAACGATATGTTTCGGTCGTTGTTTGGCTGAAATAGTGTGGCCCGGATTATTTGAAATATTCCCCGGATTTTGCCGAACTGAGGCCTTGCAAATCCGCTGACATTCGTCCAAACATCGCCGGCACGGAGAGGTGGCCGAGTGGTCGAAGGCGCACGCCTGGAAAGTGTGTAGGCGGGAAACCGTCTCCAGGGTTCGAATCCCTGTCTCTCCGCCATAAACCCTTCTGTCATGTCGAAAAAATCGAGGTCCACGCAAGGGGAGTGCGTTCGGATCGACGGTTTCAAATCCCGCAGCGCAAATAGAAAGTCTCAGGTTCCAAACATAGCTGCGCCTTGGGCAGGTCACCGGTTCATTGGATCATTCTTCGGTAGAACATCATAAACATTAACAAAAATATCAATTTGATATAGAGTTGTAGTGTTATTGATTGGTAACGCGCGGGTATACGTGTGGCACAGACACTCTATGAAAAATACGGCGGTTTCAAAACGATCAGCCGAGTCGTGATGACTTTCTATGAAATGGCGTTGGATTCGGATGATATCGGTCATCATTTTGAAGACATCGATATGCCGCGTCTGATCGACCATCAGACGAAATTTGTATCCTCTTTGATCGGTGGTCCAGCTTCTTTCAGTGACGACAGGATCGAAGCCGTTCATCGGCATCTGAAGATTTCGCATGATGAGTTTGACGTCATGGCCGAGCTGTTCGGGGATGCGCTGAGTCAGCACGGAATGTCGGATGGCGATATCAAAACTGCGCTGAGCGCGATTGAAGGGAAACGTTCGATCATTGTCACCCGGAACGCGGCATGAGCATCCTGGCGATAAACGAACAATTGCTCCGCGCGATCGGGGTCGGCGTCGCCGTGGTGCGGGCCTCGGATTTGCAGTTTGTGTTTCACAATGGCCCCTTCACGGAGTGGTTTGGCACTCCTGAGGAGGGCAATTCACTCAGAGATATCTTGCCCGATCTTGATCCAAAAGAGCTGGAGGATGTAAAGCAGTCCGGCCTGAGGTATTCGGTCGAATTGCAGATCAAACCGAAACGCAGGACGTTGATCTTTGCGGTTACGGTCTCGCTGGCCAATGGCTTGTCCGAGCAGGTGCTGATTATCGAATGCCAGAACATCACCCGCATTCGCGAATTGGAAAGCATGATCGACAGCTATTCCACCATGGTCGAGCGCAACACCAGAGAATTGGAACGCGAAAAGGAACGTGTCGAACGCCTGTTGCTGAACCTGATGCCCCGGGCTGTCTATGAAGAATTCAAGACGTTCGGTGTGGTCACGCCGCAGCTGTATCAGCAGGTCTCGGTGGTGATGCTGGATTTCGTCGGGTTTACGGATTTTGCAGCTAAAACCGACCCGACGGTGACTCTGAGCGAGTTGAACGACATTTTCACGGCCTTCGACCGGATCGTCGAACAATTCGGGTGCGAACGGATCAAGACAATCGGCGACGCATATTTGGCCGTGTCTGGAATGCCGGATGCCACGCCGGATCACGCGACTGCGGTGGCTCATTGTGCCGTGCGTTTCCTGCGCTATCTTGAACGCCGCAACGAAAGCCATCCGCATAAATGGCAGGCCCGGATCGGGTTGGGCATGGGCGCGGCGGTTGGATCGGTCGTGGGGATTCAGAAATATGTCTATGACGTGTTTGGTCCGGCCGTGAACATCGCGTCGCGTTTGCAGGTCTTTGCCAATCCCATGAACATCGTCGCCCCGGAAGAGATGAAATACGCCCTGATCGACGAGTTTCAGGTCTCGGAACTTGGGCGTGTTGATATCAAGGGGATGGGCGAGATGGATCTGATCAATGTGACGTCGGGCCTGAGTATGCCTCAGAGTACCCATTCGTTCTGACAGGTGTCAGTCGTCCTGAGGGACCAGACCCAGACCACGCAGGTATATTCCAATTCCACTTTCCAGCAGGTCTTCCGGAGGGAAGGGTGACGTCGCACCCGTGTTGCGGGCATAAAGTTCGACAACACCGTGGCTCATCGCCCAGATATGGGCACTGAACATCGAGGCGGGTGGGCGTTTTTCCGGCGGAATGTGCTGGGACAGATCAGCAGCGGCTTTTTCCAGAACGGATTTCGCTCGGTTGGCGGCAAGGGATAATTCAGGCGTCCGGTTCAGTGATATTCCGCTTTCGAACATGGCGATGTAGTGGCCGGGATTTTTGCGCGCAAAGGCCAGATATGCGCGCCCCGTTGCCTCAAAAGCCGCCAAGGCAGAAGGCTGGCCCTTGTCATAAGCGAATTGCATCAGGTCTGCGAACATCTCGAAACCTTGCCGCGCAGCTTCGGCAATCAGATCTTCGCGGCCGTGAAAATGACGATAGACGGCCGCAGGCGTGACTCCTGCGGTTTTTGCGGCCTCGGACAAGGTGAAACCGGTCGGCCCCTTTTCTTCGATCAGGGACAAAGCCGCCTCGATCAAGGCTTGTTTCAGGTTTCCGTGGTGGTAGCCCCGTTTCGACATCCCGGCCTCAGGTTTCTTGAATAGCTGTTGAGTTACAGGGACATAGAACAAAGATGCACCGTCGTCCAACACTTGCCTGTGAAAGACTTGGCCGGGTCGGACAAACTAGCAAACTATGCCTCCCAAACATCCGGACCACCGCAGATCTGAGGATCGATATCACCGATGCTTTTCTTGTCTTTTTCATCATAATCCAAAGCATGCAGAACCGTTTGGATGGCCGCAATACGTGCACGTTTCTTGTCGTCGGAACGAACGATCGTCCAAGGGCAGGCATCCGTGTGCGACCGGGTCAGAGTTTCCGAGATCGACTGCGTATATTCATCCCATTTATTCAGGCCTGCCACGTCAATCGGGCTGAGCTTCCAGTGCTTCAACGGATCAGTTTCGCGCGCCAGAAAACGGTTCAACTGCTCGGCGCGGCCAACGTTGAGCCAGAATTTAAAGAAATGGATGCCGTCATTCACCAAACCCATTTCAAGCGGCAGAACCTGACGGAAAAACCGTTCACGCTCTTCCTGTGTGCAGAAGCCAAAGACATTCTCGACGACACCGCGATTGTACCAGCTGCGATCAAAGAACACGATTTCCCCAGCAGCGGGCAGGTGGGGTACATAGCGCTGGAAATACCACTGGCTGCGCTCTGCATCCGATGGTTTGCTGAGCGCCACGTTGCGCGCCCCGCGCGGGTTCAGGTTTTCGCGAAACCGTTTGATGGTTCCACCTTTGCCAGCAGCGTCGCGACCTTCGAAAATGATGGCAACACGTTGACCGGTTTCCTTGACCCAGGATTGCATTTTGACCAATTCAATCTGAAGCAGGTCCATCTGCTCGTCATAATCCTTGGTCTTCATCTTTTCGGAATAAGGGTAGGTCGCGTTCAGGATATCGCCCTTTTTCGCGTTTTTTATCTCTTCTCGCACAGCTTTGGGCGCGTCTTTTTTATAGTACTTTTCGATAGAACCTTTTTCGGACCGGGCCATAAGCTACCTCGCGATAAAATCCATATCTGACTATGGATTAGAGCTTGGATTAACGCAAACCCGCACGCTGTGCTGCGCGATCTATCGCAGCGGCAACTTCAGGTGCGGCGACCACCTGTGGCATATGGCCGATACCTGGCAACTCGATCAATTCGGCACCAGGGATTTGTTCGATCAGGCGTTCGGAATGCCAGTCGAGGCTGACAGTGTCGTCGGCTGTGCCATGAATGATTTCGGTTGGAACCGTAATCTCGCCATATCGTGGTTGCAGGCGTGTAACTTCGTCCAGAAGGTTGGCACGCTGCTTGGCATTGGCATGCATTGAGCCGCGCCGCATCGTCAGCTCAGGTCCGAAATGTTCGGCATAGCCGTCAGGGGCCGTTTGCGGTGCAAACACCTTATCCAGCGCCTGTGTAACGTACCAATCAGGCACGAACGAAGTGATTGCCGGCAGAAGCAACGCGTTGCCTGCCGTGGTTGAGGCAAGACGGTTGAACCCATCCAAAGGTGTTTCCCACGGTATTGCGGCAGCGGCGATCAAAACCAGAGCCGAGATATTCTCGGGCCGGGTTACAGCCCAGGCAAGCGAGACCGAACCGCCATAGCTTTGCCCTGCGACGATGGGCTTTTCCGCCCCAAGCTGGGCAGCTGCCCGTTGCAGGATATCCGCCTGTTCGATGATGGTTTCGC
This sequence comes from Ruegeria sp. E8, assembly GCF_056533985.1. Taxonomy (NCBI): domain Bacteria; kingdom Pseudomonadati; phylum Pseudomonadota; class Alphaproteobacteria; order Rhodobacterales; family Roseobacteraceae; genus Ruegeria; species Ruegeria sp. E8. The sequence goes on along the minus strand of NZ_JBQFOY010000001.1, from coordinate 696,383 downwards.
CATCCGGATTGAAACTTTCCGAATACCCCAGACCCGGCCGGTCAAAGACGATCACGCGGTAGGACCTGGCCAGAATGGGGGCCAGTGCAAAGGTCATATCGCGGGTGTTTCCGCTGGAGCCATGGATCAGAACGACATCAGGCCCTTCGCCCATGACCACGGCGTGAACAGCAACGCCGTCCACGTCCAGAATTTGCCCTTCGGGGGGAAAGGCCGCCTCGGCCAGCGCTTCGTTTCGGGCGCTGCGCCAGGTTGTCAGCACGGCAAGGCCCAGAACGATCAGGCTAAAGGATATCAGAGCTTTAGTTACCAATTTTAGTCATATCAAAAGGCGTGGACTGATAGATTTCGTTGATCCAATTGCCATAGAGCAGATGCGCATGACTGCGCCACCGGTTTTGCGGCGTCTTGGATGGATCATCGTCGGGATAGTAGTTGATCGGCACGTTGATGGGCGTGCCGTTCGAGACGTCCCGGTCATATTCCTGTTTCAGCGTGTCGCTGTCATATTCGAAATGGTTGAAGATATACAGCGCCCGGTGGTCGGGATCTTCGACCAGACAGGGGCCGACATCCTCGCTGCCCAACAGGGTCCTGAGACCGGGGGCGAGGTCAATCTCATTCTGTTTCATTTCCGTCCAGCGGCTAACCGGAATAACGCAATCATCCGAAAACCCGCGCAAGAAAGGCGAGGCCGGATCCAGATTGAGATGACGGAAACACCCAAAGGCCTTGGCCTCCAGCATATGCTTTCGAACGCCATGGAAATGGTTGATCATCGCCATACCGCCCCAGCACACTCCAAAGGTGGAATGCACGTTTGTCTGGGTCCACTCAAAGATTTCGCTGATCTCGTCCCAATAGGTCACATCACCGAATTCCAGATGCTCAATCGGGGCACCGGTAATGATCAGACCGTCGAACTTTTCGTCCTTGACCTCCTGAAAGGGGCGGTAGAATTCGGACATATGCTCGGCGGCGGTGGTCTTGGTCCGGTGTTCGGTCATGCGGATCAACGACAGATCAATCTGCAACGGTGTAGCACCGATCAGGCGAGCGAACTGGTTTTCGGTCTGAATTTTCTTGGGCATCAGATTCAGCAAACCGATACGCAGGGCGCGGATATCCTGACGCATTGCCTGATCTTCATCCATGACCATGACGCCCTCTTTGGTCAGGACGTCAAACGCAGGCAGATCTGATGGGATTTTGATGGGCATGTGTCAGGCTTCTAAGAGAATAGTGAAAACTGGTAGTTAGGCGCTCTTGCGCTTGGCCTCAAGTGTGCGTTCGATCAACTCATCGAAATCAGCGGCGTCGCGGATTTTGCCGATGTCGTTGGCGGCAATCGTCACGCCCCAGTTTCTCGCCATGGCCTCGTAACGAGGCTGACGATGGGCCAGCGCTTGGGCATAGGTCCAGCGAACGAAGTCATCGGGGTTCACGTCAGATTCCGCACAACCGTGTTGATCCAGATACTCTGTCCAGGCGTTGGTCAGAAACTCGGCCTGATAGGACATTGGTTTCGGGGCTTTGTCGAAGCGGCGCACCAGTTCGGCTGTATGGCCTTCATCCCCCTTCAGCCAGATCATCAGGGTCTGCCGAGAAAGCTCTGACAGGACCTGATCGCGTGGGTCTTCGGGATCCACCCATTCGCAGATCGACCCACCGGTGTCGCAGATGAAATTCGGATACTTGTACAAGCGCTCGGCGCGGTCGATGAAATACTCGGTATCCAGCAAGGCGTGTATCTCGGCCAGACGAAACTGTTCCTGCCTGCGGCGGTATTCCGGCATCTCAAGCCCGCCAAGGGCAGGGTTACCCGGCTTGCCCAGATAGGCCGCAACCGGGGTCAGGTTCGCAAAAGAGATATTCGAACCGATATAGATCGAATCCGACAGTAGAAGCTCACGCAGAAACGGCACTTTCATCGCCTCGGCCTTGGCGTTGTCGGTGATGTATTCGCCCATGTAGCGGGTGCCGATGCGATAATCGATCGAGTAGTGGAACCAGTTCCCGGAATCCCGGAGGATGTTCGAAACATAGGTCTTGCCCAAACCAGACATGCCAAAGAACAGCACCTTCTTGCGGCTTGCCGTGCGCCAGTCTTCGGCTGAGTTATAGATCATCTTGCGCTGTCCCTTTTTTGCCTTTGCTAAAACGGGCAGCGCACGGCGTCAATCGCGGCGACCAGATCGATTCAAAACCATCAGGCCCACGGCAAGAACGGCAAAGCCGAAATAGGCATTGGGGGGCGGGGCCTCATCCCTCAACACTGCGCCGAGAACGATGGCGACAGGGGGTATGACAAGCGTCACCAGCATCAGATTGCCACTGCCAGCCATTGCCAGAACACGGTAGTAAAGCAGATAGGCTCCGGCGGTTGCCACAATCGCGTAATAGCCAATTGCCGCCCAGGTGATCGCCGGCAACGCCATGGTTGGCCATCCATCAACCGCGAGTGTCACCGGTAGAATTAACAAGGTTGAAGCCGTCAGCATCCCTGCAGCGGCGACGATGGGCGGAAGGTCGGACAAGGCGTATCGGGCCCATGCTCCAGCGAACGCGTATGAGAGTGTTCCCGCCAATATCGCAAGCTGTGCGGTGCTTTGCAGGCTGAAACTTGTGACGTTTTGCACGCCGATCGCGATTGAAACCCCAAGAAACCCCAAACCAACGCCGAACAAACGCGCTTTCGTCAAACGTTCGTCCTGAAAAAACAACGCTGCGACCAGCACGCCGAATACGGCCGTCGTCGCGTTGAGGATCGCGGTCAGCCCCGTATCAATGTACAACTGTCCCCAGGCCATCAGGCTGAATGGAAGCGCGTTGTTCAGCAGTCCCATGACCAAAAACGCGCCCCAGACGCGAGGCGACCGGGGAAAACTAAGCCCCTGGCTCCACGCGACAAGCCAGAGGGCCAACATTGCCCAAAGGGTGCGGTGTAAAACTGACGTCATCACGGGGATGGTGTCCAATGCGATCCGTATAGATACGAAGGATGCGCCCCAGATTACGCCTAGAAGCAGGAGCTCGGCCCATGCGCGGGGAGAGAGGTGTTTTTGTGCGTTCATGACGTCACAATCTTATCTTTGCCGTGAATCATCGACCCGGTTTATGCGCAAAAAAAGCCCCGCTGCGACAGCGGGGCTTTGCATCGTGTTGTGATCTGTCGGATCAGTTCAGAGCATAAGTGACCTGGATACCAACACTCCAGGCGCTGTTGCCGGTGAACGTACCACGTGCGTTCGGACCAGCACCATTTGCGGTTGCATCGCCGATGTCAGTGTACCGAACACCGCCGCTGATTTTGGCCTGATCCAGCGAGTATGTTCCACCTACACCGATACTCCAGAACCCGTCAGTTGGACCCAGGTTTGAAACCGGAGTGCCTTGGGACGACTCGTAGCCCAATGTCACAGCGCCAGAAAACTCTTCTGAGAATTGATACCCCATGCCCAACGAGTACGTGAACGTGGCTTCGTCGTAATCAACAAGGTTCGAAGTCGGCGGGTAGTTTGGTGGGTTGTACACAAGCTGTGGCCAGTCGACCCAACGGATCGAGCCAAACAACAGGGTTTTTGGCGCGACGCCTGTCTGGAAATCCAGGTTAATGGATTGAGGCGTCTCAATTTCGCTGGTTGTGTTGAAGGTGGCCACAGTCCCTGGTGTAATCGGTGGTCTCGGAATTGGGTTGAGCGACTCCGTCTGCGACAGATCGTGGCTGATCTTGGAGTTGTAGGTCAACGATACACGTGCCGCGATCTCTGGCTTTTCCCAAGCGACGCCGACAACGTAGCCGAAAGCAGTATCGGCGTCTGTGTCAACCTGGTAACCAGCAGTAATCGGAACGGTGATCGAAGCCTTCACACGCTGTGCGCGAATGCCGCCGATAGCGCTGAAACCGCCATCGAATTTATAGCGAAGCAATGCCGTGACAGCGTCGGTATCCGCCGTGGCCCTCAGCACATCAGTCCGGCCGCCGGGGATCGGGTTAACCGACAACGGGTAGGTGCTTGCATAATTGATGTCTGCCCCAAAAGGCTGATCGTACATGATCGCGAAGTCGAGCTTTTCAGTAAGGGACGTTTTGTACCCCAGATGCGGAGTGAAAAAATCGTTCGCGACCTCTCCGGAACTGACGGGTTGACCACGATTTGGTCCAGCCAAAGCTGGCATGGTCCCTGTCACGCTGGGGTTAGTGTACCCCAACCGGAATTGCACCGCTGATCCTTCTTCGAAGATCAGATTAATGCCTTGGCCGCTGCGATCCAGCCCGCCTGCATGTCCTGCCGTCGCTCCTACGCACAAAGCGCAGGTTGCGAGTAGTGCTTTTTTCATACTGTCCTCCCTAATATCTTTCGCGGGTCAAATTGGCATTGAGTTTGAGTGTGACCTATGCCTGTCCGCTGTATGGTGAGCGATACTTTCTTTTTGGTTACTTTAAGGTCAACTGGTGACGGTGCGTTACGTATTGCGACTACAGTTCTGGACTGTTGCTAAACTGCTACGGTTTTCGGACCAGATGTTCATAGAAATTCCGGCAAAGATGACCGCGGCACCGATCAGAACCCAATGGTCGATCGGTTCGTGGTAAAGGATCATCCCGACAACAGCGATCGTGGGAAGGCGAGCGAAGTCAAAAGGGACCACAACGGTTGCCGGGGCGATAGCAAGGGCGTTCGTGATGCAGTAATGGGCCAACAACCCCGCCAGCCCAACCAGAATCAGAAAAGGCGTGGTTTGCGCTGTGGGAAGGGAAAGCTGACCATCGAAGCCAGCAGCGATGGCCCCCAGAACCGCTTGCATCGCTGTTAGCCAGAAAACGATGCAGCCAATGCTGGCAAAGTGTGTGAGTTTTTTGGTGGTAATCGTTGTAAACGCAAAGAAAATCGCGGAAAAAGCTGCAGTCACAAGGCCTGGGTTCAGCGGCGCTGCGCCGGGGCGTGTCACGATCAGAACACCTGCGAAACCGATAAGTGCCGCCATTGCCTTGAGGACGGTAAGCCGCTCGTTCAGAAACAATGGCGAAAGCAAAACGACCCAAAGCGGGAGAGTGAATTCCAACGCGAAAACCTGCGCCAAAGGTGCAACGGCTACCGCGTAGAACCAAAGGTTTTGCCCGGTGAAATGCAAGGTGTTGCGCACGGCGTGCAACCCCAGACGTTCCGTTGAAACCTGTGCCCAGTTGCGTGTGAGTGTCAGGACGAAAGCGACCACGAACAACCCGACCAGGCTTCGGTACATCATGATCTCGAACGTGTCATGTGCGACGCTCAGTTCACGACCGGCAACCGCCATTGACGAGAACGAGGCAATGGCGCCGGTCATCCACAACGCGGCCTTGAACGTGTTTTTCGACGTCTGTTTCACATGCCCCATTTTGGGTCATCCCGTAATGGGCGCAACGTGTTTTCGAAGGATCACTCCCACTCGATCGTTCCGGGAGGTTTCGAGGTGATGTCGTATGTGCAGCGGTTGATGCCCTTGACCTCGTTAATGATACGCGTCGCCGTTTCTCCAAGGAATTCATGGCTGAACGGGTAGTAATCCGCCGTCATCCCGTCGACCGAAGTGACCGCTCGCAGAGCGCATGCGTAATCATAGGTGCGGCCATCGCCCATCACACCCACGGTGCGAACGGGAAGGATGGCGACGAACGCCTGCCAGATGTCGTCATAAAGCCCGTGCTTGCGAATCTGATCGATATAGATTGCATCGGCTTCGCGCAGAATCTCCAGCTTTTCGCGGGTGATTTCACCAGGGCAGCGGATCGCCAAGCCGGGGCCGGGGAAGGGGTGACGCCCGATGAAACTTTGCGGCAGGCCGAGTTCACGGCCCAATGCACGAACTTCGTCCTTGAACAATTCGCGCAGGGGTTCGACCAGTTTCAGGCCCATCTTTTCGGGCAGACCGCCGACATTATGGTGCGACTTGATCGTGACCGATGGGCCGCCCGAGAACGAAACGGATTCAATGACATCCGGATACAACGTACCCTGAGCCAGGAACTCGGCCCCTTCGATGGTGTCGGCGTGTTTCTGGAACACGTCAATAAACAGTTTGCCGATGATCTTGCGTTTGGTTTCCGGGTCGCTCTGACCTTCGAGTTCACCCAAGAACAGTTCGGATTCATCCGCATGGATCAGTTGGATGTTGTAGTTGTCGCGGAACATACCCACGACCTCTTCGGCCTCGTTCTTTCGCAGCAGCCCGTGGTCGACGAACACACAGGTCAACTGATCCCCGATCGCTTCGTGAATCAGGATCGCCGCGACCGAGCTGTCGACGCCGCCGGACAGGCCGCAAATGACCTTTTTGTCGCCAACCTGCTCGCGGATCTTGCGGATCATTTCTTCGCGATAGGCACCCATGGTCCAGTCGCCTTTGAAACCGGCCAGCCTGACGAAGTTCTCATACAGCTTGGCACCTTTGGGCGTATGGTGCACCTCGGGGTGAAACTGTACCGCATAGAAGTGCCGCGAAGAATCCGCCGTGATCGCGTAAGGCGCGTTGGGAGAAGTGCCGAACACCTCAAAACCCGGCGCGATTTCGCTGACGTGGTCACCGTGGCTCATCCAGACTTGTTCGTCACCGTCCGCGAACCAGCCTTTCAGGATATCCAGATTGTCTTTCGGTGTGACAAAGGCCCGACCGAACTCGGCGGTGCCATGGCCGCTTTCGACCTTGCCGCCAAGCTGATGCATCATCACCTGCTGACCGTAGCAAATGCCCAGAATCGGAACGCCATAGTCGAAAATCTCTTGCGGAGCCCGCGGCGATCCCTCGCGCGTTACACTGTCCGGACCGCCCGAGAAGATCACAGCGCGCGGGGCCATTTCCCGCACGAAATCCATCGTGACGTTCTGGTAGGGGTGGATTTCGCAGTAGACGTTCAGCTCGCGCAGACGGCGGGCGATAAGCTGCGTCACCTGGCTGCCGAAGTCGATGATCAGAAGGCGGTCGTGGGATGTCTGGGTCATAACCGGCTCATAGGTTGCAAGCCTTGCATGTGCAAGCGCTATGACATCATTTGATACAAAAGCGGGGCAATATCTGCGGAGTATTCAGGTGCCATGACGAAGATCAGTTTCAGAGCTGCTGTAGCGGCGGATGCAGGTGATGTGACGCGTTGCCTTGAACGCGCCTATGAGGATGCCATACGCCGAATCGAAGATCTGCCAGATGTCACGGCCGGAGTAGCGGATGAGATCAAGGCGCATCACGTTATGCTTGCAGTGTCTGACGGTATCGTTGGCGTCATTGTGTTTGACCAGGTCGACGACGCGATCATGGTGTTCAACCTCGCAGTTTCACCTCAGGCTCAAGGGCAGGGGCTGGCGCGTCGTTTGATGTGGTTTGCCGAAGACGCGGCAAGGGCACAGAAGCTTTCCAAACTAAAGTTGCGCACGCATAGAAAGATGACAGATACGATTGCCATGTATCAGCATTTGGGTTGGAAAGTTACGGATCAGAGCGGCAACGGGCTTTCGATGGAAAAACCTGTAGAGGCGGGCGGCGACAGTCCTGATGTATAGGTGACAGTTGGCAATGTGGCGGTTGTCGGGTCCCGATGTCGCTTTTTCCCCCAGAGCGCCGCAATCCCGATGCCTGCGATTTGGTAAACCTGTATCACGATATCCAATCTAACCAATCAGACGGGATTTTCTCATGTCAGAGGCAAACACCCGGCGCAGGGCGAGAGGTGGCGGTGGCGCTGCCCGCCGCGCCGAGCGTACCGCAGTCCGTATCGAGACCGCGAAATACATCGAACGGAACATTCCGAATTTCGAGATCCTCAATGAAGAGGCGCTTGAGATCATCGAAAACAACGCGGAAACCGTGTTGGAAGAGATCGGCGTGAACTTCGTTGATAACCCTGCAGCGCTGGAACGTTGGCGCGATGCAGGTGCGGATATCGATGGCGAACGTGTCCGCATTCCGCGTGGCCTTGCGCGTGAGTTGATCAAAACTGCACCCAGCGAGTTCACTCAGCACGCCCGTAACCCCGAGAAATCGGTGGTCATCGGTGGCCGCAACATGGTTCTGGCCCCGGTCTATGGCCCTCCGTTTGTGCGTGATGCGCAGGGCGGCCGTCGTTATGCGACCATGGACGACTTCAACAAGTTCGTGAAACTCGCCTATATGTCCAAGTGGCTGCACCACTCGGGCGGTACGGTCTGCGAACCGACCGACATTCCGGTGAACAAGCGTCACCTGGACATGTTGAAGGCGCATATGACCCTGTCGGACAAGCCTTTCATGGGCTCGGTGACCGACCCCAGCCGGGCGCAGGATTCGGTTGAAATGTGCGAAATCCTGTTCGGTAAGGAGTTCGTGCAGGAAAACACGGTGATGACCTCGCTGACCAACATCAACTCGCCGATGACCTTCGACGATGTGATGATGGGCTCGCTTGAGGTTTATGCGCGCAACAATCAGGCCTGCATCATCTCGCCCTTTATCGTGGGCGGTGCGATGGCTCCGGTTTCGGTTGCGGGAACACTGACTCAGGTTCTGGCCGAGGTTCTGGCCGGTGTGGCTTACAGCCAGATCATCCGCCCCGGTGCGCCGGCGATCTTTGGTGCCTTTGTGACCTCGATCGACATGAATTCGGGCGCGCCTACGTTCGGTACGCCTGAGGCCGCGCACATTACCTATGGTGCGGGCCAATTGGCGCGTCGTCTGAAGCTTCCGTTCCGCTCGGCGGGCTCGTTCTGCGGTTCGAAACTGCCTGACGCTCAGGCTGCCTATGAAACAGCGAACTCGCTGAACATGGGCCTGTTGGCCGGTGTGAACTTCATGCTGCATTCCTGCGGCTGGCTCGAGGGCGGTCTTGTGGCCGATTTCGAGAAGTTCGTCATGGATGCAGATCAGCTGGGTGTTCTGCACTCGCTGGCCAAAGGCGTCGCCTATGACGACAACGCACAGGCCATGGATGCGATCCGTGAAGTTGGTCCGGGCGGTCACTATCTTGGCTGTGCCCATACACAGGCTAATTTTAAGGAATCCTTCTGGAAATCCGAACTGTTGGATTACAAGCCCTACGAAACCTGGCAGGAAGAGGGCGCCCGCGATACGCGCGCTCTGGCGTCGGCACGGGTCGAGCATTTGCTGGCCAACTACCGGCAACCACAGTTGGATCCGGACAAGGCAGCGGCGCTGGAAGCCTATATCGCTGAGAAAAAGGCCTCCATGCCGGACGCGTTTGCCTGATTATTGAAAAGCCGAGGCGCGGCTGGCCTGATACAGCTGCGCCTCACCCAACAGCGCGATAAGCAGATCCAGATGCCGCACCAGCGAATATGCTGCATCGTCTTCCTTTCGCTGTTCATTTACCTCTTTTTCCATCTCCATGAGACGCAGCAGCGCCAGACCTGATCCGGGTAGCGATCCGTATCCCAAAATGCGTTGCAGATGCCGGTCCCGATTGTAATCCCGCGCCCCGAATTTGGCAGCACGCGCCAACATGCGTGGGCGGCGGAGGGTTGCGATCATTGACATCAGATCCTGCATTTCAAGTGTCCCTTGTTTGAAGATTTGCGCAGTGTTTTTCGCACAACCTAAGCGGGTGTTGCCTTTACCAGAACCTCTCCGAACGATGGTTTCACGACTGTTTATCTTTTTGAATCAAATCTGCTTCTTGCCTTGTGCGGTTAACGAACGAGTAACGAATGGACCTCTAGTTAGATTTGGTTAACCCACATTCCGAGGGCGAAAAGTGGCAGTTTGTTTTGTCGATGAGGGCAAATAATTATGGAAAACAACATGGCTTTTACCATTCCGGCATGGGTTCCAGAGGGGGCGCAAAGATACCTTGCCCATACCGAGACCGGTCGCTCGATCCGTGACATTGCGCGATCAGCCGGGTGCCATGCGTCAACCATCCTCAGGCAAATTCGACGCATCGAAATGCGCCGGGATGATCCGCTGGTGGACGCGGCTTTGCAATCATTAGCAGAGGCGCATTTTGCAGCCTCGGGTTGTTTTGAGGGGCCATCATCCGAGCTGCAAGACGCAGCCGAAGAAGAGTTCGAGAAAGAAGCGCTGCGCGTGTTGCGCCGTCTGAGTGAGACGGGTTCAGTCCTTGCCGTTGCCGAGGAAATGGACAAGGCCGTTGTCGTTCGAGACACTGGTGACACAGGGGCGACAAGAACAGCAGTCGTGGAATGCAGGATTGCACAGGCGCTGGCTTTGAAAGACTGGATTTCCTGTGACAATCCCGGGCGGATTTCTCGTTATCGGATTTCTACGGCAGGGCGAACAGCGCTGAGTCATCTGATTGCCAAGGCGGAAAACAAGGCGCGCGCGGGGACTGACTTTGGGTTTGCCGAGGCGCAGAGTGGTTTTCAGACCAAACCGTCCGGCGGGTCTGCTGAACGGGCCAAACGTATTCGGTACAGCGCTGCCGAAAGCCCGCTGATCGCTTTGGCGCGAAGACGGGATCGGGATGGTAAACCGTTTCTGGATGAAACCCTTGTCAGCGCCGGAGAGCGCTTGCGTGAAGATTTCGAACTGGCCCAGATCGGCCCTCAGGTTTCGCAGAATTGGGACAGGTTCCTGACCGCCGGAGGACGGGGCAGTTTTGACAGTGACGGCTACGGGGGCAGGGGCTTTTCTGACGCGAAGGACCGCGTGGCCTGCGCCTTGTCCGATCTGGGACCGGGTCTGAGCGATGTCGCTCTGCGCTGCTGTTGCTATCTTGAGGGGCTGGAACTGGCGGAAAAGCGCATGGGGTGGTCAGCACGTTCTGGAAAGATTGTGCTTCGGATCGCCTTGCAGCGTCTGAAACGGCATTATCAGGATCAGGCTGAACGCGATCGAATGATCGGTTGAACAAAATAGGCCCGGACGAATCCGGGCCTTTTTCCTTCGGAACCTCTGATCAGGCCATTTCCGGCTCTGCCGATGTCTGCAGATGTTTCATCAGGTTATCAGGCGAAGACACGCCATAGGGATCTTCCGGGCAGTTATCCATCAGGCCGGGCTCTTCGAACCATGCCTCGACAACACCGTCATTGACGATGGCTGCATAGCGCCACGAACGCATGCCGAAACCCAGATTGTCCTTGTCGACCAGCATGCCCATTTTGCGGGTGAATTCAGCCGAGCCATCCGGGATGACTTTGACGTTTTTCAGACCCTGATCCTGCGCCCATTTGTTCATCACAAAGCTGTCGTTAACAGACATGCAGTAGATTTCATCGATCCCTTGGGCGGTGAAATCCGCATGGCCATTTTCAAAACCGGGCAGTTGGTAGGTCGAGCAGGTCGGAGTGAAGGCACCCGGCAACGAGAACAGGATTACACGTTTGCCAGCGAAATAATCCGCTGTTGTCTTGTCTTCCCAACGGAAAGGGTTCGGCCCTTCGACCGACTCGTCGCGGACGCGGGTGTGAAAGGTCACGTTGGGCAGTTTTGCACCGGATTTCATAATCAATCTCCTGTGATTCACGTGTGATTTTGTCGTGAGTTAAAACAGTTCTAAACCGCATTCAATCGAGGAAACGCTGCGTATGCGAATTAAATTTTCGGCCTGTTATGCGTTGAAAATACTTGGTAAAAAACGACTATTTACTGCAAGTTTCTGCGATTGCGTAATGTCGTTGCATAGCGGCTATGCGTCGCTGGAGTAACATTTCGCTTATGTCTATGTTATGAGTCACAAATGTTGACCCAAAGTCAGGAAAACTGCCCGTGCGAGATCTGAAGATCCCCGAACAGCGCCATCCGGAAAAAGCTCATCGCCCGGATAATGCACAGCCCAAGAAACCGAGTTGGATCAGGGTCAAAGCTCCTGGCGGCAAAGGCTATGCGGACACGCGCCGGATCATGCGTGACAACAATCTGGTGACAGTCTGCGAAGAAGCGGGTTGCCCCAATGTAGGCGAATGCTGGAGCCAGGGTCACGCCACCATGATGATCATGGGCGAGATTTGTACCCGCGGCTGCACCTTCTGCAATATTGCCACCGGTCGCCCTGACGATCTTGATGCGTTTGAACCCGGTCGCGTGGCGCACGCGGTTGAGAAGTTGGGCCTTAACCATGTGGTCATAACATCTGTCGACCGGGATGATCTGAGTGATGGGGGCGCAGAGCATTTCGCGCAGACTATTCGCGCGGTGCGTCATCGCTCTCCTAAAACCACAATCGAGATTCTGACCCCGGACTTCCTCAAATGTGAGGCGGATGTTCTTGAGATCGTGGTTCAGGCAAAACCGGATGTGTTCAATCACAATCTGGAAACCGTGCCGGGTCTCTACCCCGAGGTACGTCCGGGCGCGCGGTACTTCCATTCTCTGCGCTTGTTGCAGCGGGTGAAGGAACTGGATCCGTCGATCTTTACGAAATCCGGAATCATGGTCGGATTGGGTGAAGACGAACAGCAGGTGCGTCAGGTCATGGACGACATGCGCGCCGCGGATATCGATTTCCTGACCATCGGCCAATACCTGCAACCGACACCAAAGCACCACGGCGTCGATCGGTTCGTAACACCGGAAGAGTTCGCGTCGTACGAAAAGGCGGCCTATGGCAAAGGGTTCCTGATGGTATCAGCGACGCCTCTGACCCGGTCGTCTTACCACGCGGGTGACGATTTCGCCCGACTGCGCGCGGCGCGCCAAGCAAAGTTGCAGCAGGCGTGATACCGGAACAGATCGCACGACTGACCCGTCTGCGCCACGAATTGCATCAACAGCCTGAACTTTCAGGGCGGGAGGTGCAAACTGCTGCCCGGGTTGCGGAAATTCTAAGCGAAGCGGGTGCTGACCGCGTTCTATCCGGCTTAGGCGGGCATGGGGTCGCCGCCGTTTTTGATAGTGGCGAACCCGGGCCAACACTTGGTATTCGGTGCGAGCTGGACGGCCTGCCAATCCAGGAATTGTCAAACCTGCCATATGTGTCTCAGATTGCGGGCAAGGGGCATCTATGCGGTCACGATGGCCATATGGTGATGGTGCTTGGTGTGGCCGAAGCGCTGAAGGAACAGCGCCCGAAAACCGGCCGCGTGGTTCTGATTTTCCAACCTGCGGAAGAGACAGGCCATGGTGCTATCGCTTACCGGGCCGATCCTCAATTCGCCGAGGTTTCGCCCGATATCGTGCTATCGCTGCATAACTTGCCAGGTCTGGAGCTTGGCACAGTTGAGCTTTGTGAAGGTCCAGCGAATTGCGCCTCGCGTGGGATGCAGATCGTTTTGACGGGAAAGACTTCACACGCTGCTGCCCCACAGGACGGGGTGTCGCCAGCAGGCGCTTTGTCCAGGCTGATGCCTGCTTTGGCAACGCTGGGAACGGGTGGTGAGCTGAATGACGATTACGCCCTGACCACCGTTACACATGCTTCCCTCGGTGAGAGAACGGTCGGTGTTGCGCCTGGGCGCGCCGAGTTATGGGTGACGCTGCGCACAGTTTCGGATGCGCGGATGGAACGCCTTATTGCCGAAGCGGAAGCGTTGGTCCGAAAGGCAGCAAAAGCCGAAGGGCTGTCAGTCGAAATCACTTATGACGAAGTGTTTGAAGCCTGCGTCAACGCCCCCGAAGCCGTTGCGGTATTGGCTAAAGCCTGCACTGATCAGGGCGTTGACTGCAAGTTGGTCGATCAGCCGCAAAGGTTCTCAGAAGATTTTGGCCAGTTTGGCAAAAGCGCGAAGGTGGCCATGTTCTGGTTGGGGGCGGGAAGGGACCAACCGCAATTGCACAACCCGGATTACGATTTCCCGGATGCGCTGATTCCCATCGGTACAGGCATCTTCACGTCTGCCATTCGGCAGGTTTTGGGATAATCCGCGACAATAGGCGGAGGCTGTTCAATCCTCGGTAAACCGAACTTTGCCAATAAACGGCAGGTTGCGATTGCGTTGCGCGTAGTCGATTCCATACCCCACCACAAACTCGTCCGGAATCTCGAACCCGATCCAATCTGACCGGAAATCAACTTCGCGGCGGCTGGGTTTGTCGAGCAACGCGATGGACTTCAAACGCGAAGGTTTCCGGCTTTGAAGCAGCTTGGTGACGTGGTTCAACGTGTGGCCCGTATCAACGATGTCTTCGACGACCAGCACGTCTCGCCCTTCAATCGCGCCGCGCAAGTCTTTGAGAATGCGAACTTCCCGGCTGCTTTCCATCGAATCGCCGTATGAAGACGCCTCAAGGAAATCCACTTCGATGGGAAGATCCAATTCACGCACCAGATCTGCGATGAACACGAAACTACCGCGCAGCAGCCCTACGACCACCAGCTTGTCGGTATCGCCGAATTCCGCCGTGATCTCGCGACATAACTCCTCGATCCGGGCGGCGATGGCCTTGGCCGAGATCATCTCATCTATCACATATGCGCGGTCAGTCATCGCAGCCCCCTTGATCTTTGGCGCGCAACATACGACATGACGCGCCATTGTCACCTGCAAATACCGGACGTCATGCCTATCCATTCGGAAACCCGCCACCTGCCGTATACCGCCCAGCAGATGTATGATCTGGTTGCCGACGTAGCCAAGTATCCCCAGTTTCTGCCCTGGTGCGCCGCGGCCCGTATTCGCAAGACCTATGCGGCGGGTGAGGCTGAGGTGATGGAGGCCGATCTGGTCATCTCGTTCAAAGTGTTCCGCGAACGATTTGGCAGCCGGGTGACTCTGTTCGCAGGTCAGAAGAAGATCGATACCGAGTATCTGGACGGTCCGTTCAAATACATGAAATCCGACTGGCAGTTCGAGGATGCGCCGGATGGTGGCTGCAACATCTCGTTCCATGTGGATTTCGAGTTCAAGAACGCCATTCTGCAAGGGATTATCGGCGTTGTGTTCAACGAAGCCATGCAACGGATCGTGCGAGCGTTTGAAGCGCGGGCTCAGGAACTCTACGGCTAGGCCTTTACGCGGCAAGGGCGCACGCTAGACTGCGCCCATGACGGATTTCACAACATCATTGGCTGCTTTTGCAGCAGGCCCGGTTTCAACGACATCTCAGGCGCGGATCGTCACGTCTCTTTCTGTTCTGGACTGGGTCGCCGTCGGTCGTGCAGGGGCAACCGAACCGGTGTCGACCACGGTGCGCGACATGGTTCTGTCTGAGGGCGGGAATACGCAAGCGCATCTGTTCGGCGGTGGGGCAGCCCCTTTGCGCGGTGCGGCGCTGGTGAATGGCACTGTGTCTCATGCGCTGGATTATGACGACACGCATTTTGCGCATATTGGGCACCCGTCCGTTGCCATTCTTCCGGCAGCACTTGCCGTGGCTGAGTGGGATGATCGTATTCTGGTCGATTTGCTCGAAGCCGCACTGGTCGGGATGGAGACTTCGATTCGCATCGGCTTGTGGCTGGGCCGTGGGCACTATCAGGTTGGATTTCACCAGACGGCAACCTCCGGCGCTTTCGGGGCCGCTATCGCTGTTGGGCGGTTGCTGGGCTTTGATGGGGACCAGATGCGCTCTGTTTTGGGGCTGACCGCTACGCGAGCGGCCGGGTTGAAGGCCCAGTTCGGAACAATGGGCAAACCTTACAATGCCGGACTTGCGGCCTCAGCCGGGGTTGAGTCGGCCCTGTTGGTGCAGCGCGGTTTTCAGGCCAACGCCGAAGCGTTGGAGGGCCCGTTTGGATTTGGGTCGACTCATCACGGTGCAGCGGATCTGAGTGCGCTGGATGGTTTGGGCGACGAATGGCTGTTCGAAACGGTCAGTCATAAGTTTCACGCCTGTTGCCACGGTCTGCACGCTGCTTTGGAAGCGGCGCGAGAACTGGACATCGCGGAACCCGAAGTGGCCGAAATCAAGATCAAAACCCATCCCCGCTGGATGAGCGTTTGCAATCAGCTTTCGCCCACAACCGGGCTGGGGGCCAAGTTTTCCTATCGTACCGTCATTGCCATGCAGGCGATGGGCTTTGATACGGCTTTGCCGGGCAGCTATACGGACAAGGTCTGCGCCGACTCGCGCATTAAGTCCTTGCGCGACCGCATCACGGTCGAAGCGGATGAAAGCCTGTCAGAAACACAGGCGCACCTGCCCTTGCTGCGCCGCGACGGTATCCGTCGCGAAGCGACGCACGATCTGCTGACGCCGATGTCGCTGTCCGATCGCGAGGATCGCGTGCGTGCGAAAGCAGCCAAGCTGATCGGTACGGATGAGGCGGACGCGATCTGGTCGATGCTGCGCACCGGTGGCCGCGCCCGTGACCTGGCTGTCAAACTAGCGGGTTAAACCACGCGCCAGTGCAATGGGAAGCCTGGATCGAACACGGTGACAGGGCCATCCCCGGTTTCGATCTTGTCCGGATATTCGACCGGTGCGCCCTTGGTCAGCGTGATACTGTCTTTGTTCACGGGCAGGCGATAAAACGCAGGCCCGTTCAGCGAAACAAAGCCTTCCAGCTTGTTCAAAGCGCCTTCGCGGTCGAACATCTCGGTCACCAGGGACATTGTATTGGTCGCCGTGAAGCATCCTGCGCAGCCACAGGCCATTTCCTTGTTGTCATCCGTATGCGGCGCGCTGTCGGTGCCAAGAAAATACCGCGGATCGCCCGAGGTCGCGGCCTTCAGCAGTTCCAGCCGGTGTTCCTCGCGTTTGGCGACGGGCAGGCAGTAGTAATGCGGTTTGATCCCACCAACCAGAATGTGGTTGCGATTGATGATCAGGTGATGCGCCGTGATCGTCGCGCCCAAGTCCGTCTCATTGGCTTTGACATACTGAACGCCGTCACGGGTCGTGATATGTTCCATCACCACACGCAGACCCGGAGTGGCCTTGCGGATCGGATCCAGAACACGGTCGATGAACACAGCCTCGCGGTCGAAAATGTCGACCTCGGCATCAGTCACTTCACCATGCACGCACAGCGGCAAACCGATCTCGGCCATTCTTTCAAGCACGGGACGCACTTTGTCGAAGTTCCGCACACCCGAATGCGAATTGGTCGTGGCCCCGGCAGGATACAGTTTAACAGCTTTGACCAATCCGCTCGCATGCGCGGCGTACAGATCGTCCGGGTCCGTATCCTCGGTCAGATACAGGGTCATCAACGGCTCAAACGTCATCTCGCCGGGCAGGGCGGACATGATGCGGTCGCGATAGGCGGCGGCGTGCGCGCCGGTCACCACCGGGGGCACAAGGTTCGGCATGATGATCGCACGGCCAAAATGGCGCGCGGTTTCGGGCAGGACGGCCTGCAACATTGCGCCATCGCGCAGGTGCAGATGCCAGTCGTCGGGGCGGCGGATCGTGAGGGTATCGGTCATGGCCTCCCGCTAGCATAGCTGCGGCGAAAGACCAACCGGGGCTACGCGAGATGCCAAAAAAACTTGTCAACCAACCGGAACGTCGTAGCTCTGACAGGGGCAGGGGCCTTGACGCGCAGGCGCTTGCGTGACCTGTTTGTCCACGTAGAAATGAGGGGGTCCATGACTCAGCCAAAATCCATCGATGCCGTGCAGCAGATGCTGGGAAGTCAGGGTTACGTCTGTGGGCGCGCCCTTGCGACGGTTGTGTTCCTTTCGTTGAAACTAGGGCGCCCGTTGTTTCTGGAAGGTGAGGCAGGAGTCGGCAAAACCGAAATCGCCAAGGCTCTGGCCTCCGGGCTGAACCGTCGTTTGATCCGCCTGCAGTGCTACGAAGGGCTGGACGCCTCCTCCGCCGTTTACGAATGGAACTTCCCGGCGCAAATGGTTGCTATCCGAACGGCCGAAGCCGCTGGCGGGGCAGACCGGGGCACTCTGCAGGCAGAACTGTTCTCGGACGATTACCTGATCGAACGCCCGTTGCTGCAAGCGATGCGCGCAGATGAAAACGGCGCACCGGTTCTGCTGATCGACGAACTGGATCGTACCGATGAGCCGTTCGAAGCCTTCCTGCTGGAGGCGTTGAGTGATTTTCAGGTCACCATCCCCGAACTCGGAACGGTAAAAGCCCCTGAACCTCCCATTGTGGTTGTCACGTCGAACAGAACCCGAGAAGTACACGACGCCCTCAAGCGCCGTTGCCTCTATCATTGGGTCGACTACCCTGATTTTGACCGCGAAATCGAAATCCTGCACGCCCGCGCGCCTGAAGCTGCCGAGGCGCTCAGCCGTGAGGTCGTGGCTTTCGTTCAGCGTTTGCGAACCGAAGATCTGTTCAAAAAACCGGGTGTGGCCGAAACCATCGACTGGGCCAAATGCCTGTTGGCGTTGGATGTCATGAACCTCAGCCCTGAAGTAATCGGCGACACACTAGGTGCCATTCTAAAGTACCAGGACGATATTCAAAGGCTGCAGGGCTCAGAGGCTAAACGCCTCCTCGACGAGGCAAAAGCCACCCTCGAACCCGCCTGATGCTTCTTCTGTTCAAAAATACCTCGGGGGTATGGGGGCAGAGCCCCCATGGCTGCTAATGACCGAGCAACTCCCGCTGGATATTCCGGACAACCCAAAGCTGGCGCAGAATATCATGCATTTTGCCCGTGCTCTCAGAAAGGCAGGTCTGCCAATCGGCCCGGGACGCGTGATTGACGCAATTCGTGCCGTGCAAACGGCAGGCTTCACCGAAAAACGGGATTTCTACTGGACACTCCACGCCTGTTTCGTGAACCGTCCGGAACATCGTACGGTGTTCGCTCAGGTCTTCCGAATGTACTGGCGCGACCCGCGATACATGGAGCACATGATGGCCATGATGCTTCCGGCCATTCGCGGTGTTCAGGAGGAACGTAAAGCCGATGCCGGGGAAAAACGCGCCGCGGAGGCGCTGTTGGACGGTGTCGAACAGGATGTGCCGGAACCGGTCGCCGAAGACGAGGGTGAAACCGAAATCGAGATTGACGCAACCCGGACGGCATCGTCCGAGGAACGTCTGCGCAATCTGGATTTTGAACAGATGAGCACGGCTGAAATCGCTCAGGCCAAACGCGTGTTGGCGCGGATGTCCCTGCCGGTTAAACCCATTGAATCGCGCCGCGGGCAGGCCAGCCATCTGGGGCATCGTATCGACCGCGCCCGCACCTTGCGCGCTGCTATGCGGCAAGGGGGTGAGTTGCGCGATATCGCCAGGCTGCAACCCAAGCCACGTTGGCCGAATCTCGTGACTCTCTGCGATATCTCTGGCTCAATGAGCCAGTACAGCCGTATCATCCTGCATTTTCTGCACACAGTATCGAACGCCAAAGGAGCAGGCTGGGCCAAAGTGCATGCCTTCACTTTCGGCACGCGCCTGACCAACATCACTCGCCACCTGCATCAAAGGGATGTGGATGCCGCGCTTGCTGCCGCTGGTGCCGAGGCGCAGGATTGGGAGGGCGGCACGCGCATCGGCGACTGCCTGCATCAGTTCAACCGGGACTGGTCGCGCCGTGTCATGGGGCAAGGGGCGGTTGTTCTGCTGATCACCGACGGTTTGGAGCGGGGCGACCCGGAGAGCCTCGAGAAAGAAATTGAGCGTCTGCATCTGTCTTCCAAACGCCTGATCTGGCTGAACCCACTGTTGCGTTGGGATGGGTTTGCACCCAAGGCACAAGGGGTGGTGACAATGCTTCCCCATGTAGACAGCTTTCGGGCCGGGCATTCGATTGCTTCACTCGAAGACCTGGCCGCCGTGATTTCTCAACCCGACGACCAGGGGCAGAAAGCACGGCTGATGGCCGCGCTGTCCGACTAAAACCTTACGACAGTTGTTCTTCGTTGCACTTGCGGGCCATTTCCATGGCTTTGTATGTGCCGGTCAGATCGACCGAGAAGGCAAACGACGTCTCAGGAAACACGATCATGACCTTTTTCTTGGCCAGATCGTCCGCGAACTGAGGGTCGTCTGACAGGACGTAGCCACCCGAATAGCCCTTGGTAATATTACCTTTCATACCAGTGGCTTCGCCCAGATAGATGTTATCCCCGATCAGGATCGCCACTTCCTGTGTCTCGCCACGTTTGATATCGGTTTCGGCTTTGGTGAAAACGCCCACATAACCAACTCCGCGATCCTCGGTCAGGCCCATCTGAACGACGTTTTCGGCATCGTCCACGGCCTCGATCAGGCAGGATTTCTTTTCGTTGTCGATGAAGACTTTCCAGCCCTCAACCTCTCCGTAACGTTCGAACGTGTCAGCCCACGCAGCGGTCGAGGTCAAAAGGCCAACCATTGCGCCCAGTGTAAGAAAATGTTTCAACTGCTTGTCTCCGATCTATAAATTGTTCGATATGCAGCCCCGGCCCGAGGCCGGTTGCCCGCGCAGGCTAAGACTCGGACCGCTAACAATCAATGCTTTGATTTCTTGAATGTCGTTTGGGCGCCGGCACTGCCCCTCGACGTTCAAATTAGACCTTTTGGCAAGGTCCCTGCGCTTTTCATCACGCCAATCCTGCTTATGTTGAAGGCAGAGCACAGCTGGAGGTTCCGATGGAACGATTCGACAACAGTCCGGAAACGGCACTGGATTGGCACCGCAATGGCGGCGGCGCAGCGCTTGCCACAGTTGTCGAAACCTGGGGCAGCGCGCCGCGGCGGGTTGGATCGCAACTGGTGATCGGCGGCGATGGCCGGATCGAAGGGTCCGTCTCGGGCGGCTGTGTCGAAGGTGCGGTGATCGTCGAAGCGCTGGAAGCTATCGATGAAGGCGAGGCACGTTTGCTGGAATTCGGTGTTAGTGACGAAGATGCCTTTGCGGTGGGTTTGGCCTGTGGCGGTACCATTCGCGTTCTTGTCGAACCCGTTGGCAAGGTCTTGCCCGAGCCCATGCTGGCAGAACTGGCCGCCGCCCGTGCGGCGCGGGAACCCATTGCTTACGAAGTCAATGTCGACACCGGGCACAGGGCCCTGCGCCGCAATGCCTATGTCGAAAGGCTGCGCATGGACCTGTCGGGTTTTGAAGAGGATGGCCAGACATTTGTGGCGGTACATAACCCGCCGCTGCGGCTGATCGTTGTTGGCGCAGTCCATATCGCGCAAGCACTGGTGCCGATGGCGAGGATTGCGGGGTATGACCCGGCCATTATCGATCCGCGTGATGCATTTGCGTCCAACGCACGTTTTCCGGGCGAAACGATCCTGACGGATTGGCCGGATGAGGCAGTCGCCAAGCTGGGGATGGACGCGCGTACCGCTATCGTACTGCTGACTCATGATCCCAAGCTGGATGATCCTGCGCTGCAAGCCGCATTGGACGCAGGTGTCTTCTATATCGGCGCACTGGGGTCGACACGGACCCATGCCAAGCGCGTTGAGCGTATGAAAGCGGCCGGTTTTACCGAGGTGCAGATTGCCAGAATTCACGGGCCCATTGGCTTGGATATCGGTGCCGCCGGGCCATCCGAGATAGCCGTTGCTATTCTGGCGCAGATGACGGCCGTATTGCGAGGCAAGGCATGAGGTTTGGTCCGGTACCCGTCTCTGAAGCAAAAGGCGCCATTTTGGCGCATTCGGTTACGGCGGACGGTCAAAAGTTGCGCAAGGGTCTGTCGTTGCAGGCAGATCATGTGGAGCAGCTGACTCAGGCGGGGATCGGCGAAGTTATTGTTGCGCGCCTTGAACCTGGAGACTGCCACGAGGACGAAGCCGCGCGTGCATTGGCAGCAGCTCTTGCGCCTGACGCGGAGGCGGCCAATCTGCGCGTGACGGACGCGTTCACCGGGCGGGTCAACCTGTTGGCGGACGGGCCGGGTGTGGCCGTCTTGGATGTGGCCGCACTTGAGATGTTCAACCAGGTCAATCCGATGATCACGGTCGCGACTGTTCCACAATACCAGCAAATGGGACCGAAGGGTATGGTGGCCACCATCAAGGTCATCTCATATGCCGTGCCGGAGGCAGATGTTCATCGCGCGGCCAATCTGGCGCAAGGGGCTGTTCGTTTGGCAAGGCCGGTTCATAAGACGGCCGGGTTGATCGTGACGGATATTCCCGGTGGCCCCTCGAACGAAAAAGGGATCGCGGCCATTCGTGGGCGGACCGAAGCATTGGGGCTGGACTTGTGCGATGTCCGGATCGTGCCCCACCGCGCGGATACGCTGGCCAAAGCGGTTTCAACAACGGCGGGCGATTTGCTGATGATCCTGACAGGATCCGCGACCTCGGACCCGGATGATGTCGCCCCTTCAGCCGTGCGACTGGCCGGGGGACAGGTGGATCGGTTTGGTATGCCGGTTGATCCGGGAAACCTGCTGTTTCTGGGTGCGATGCAGGATCGCCCTGTGATCGGGTTGCCGGGATGTGCACGGTCTCCGGCTTTGAACGGGGCGGATTGGGTTCTGTCGCGGGTGGCCTGTGGGATCGAGACGACCGGCGCGGATATTGCCGGTATGGGTGTCGGAGGATTGCTGAAGGAAATCCCGACCAGACCGCAACCGCGGGCGAAACGCAAAGACTAGAGCATGGCGCCCGCCCGGGCACAGAAGGAAAACGCCACCCTAGGGTTTTCTGAGCTTTGGCAACCCACCTGGCTTCCAATAGGCCCCGGTGTTTTCCCGAGCTTTCTGATAGGCATCCACCCTTTCCCTGGCTGCGTCCCCGCCAGCAACGAAAAGATGGCCCAGCAAGCATTCCAGAACTGCCATTGCTCCGGAAAAGCTTGAAAAGGGGTGCAAGGTTCGGGTGCTGATCGGCAGGACAACATCCGGCTCAACTCCCGGCGCAATGACTTCGCTGTCCGATAACAACACAATTCGCATGGATCGATCGCGGGCAAAGCGCATCGATTGAATGGTGTCGGCGGAATAGGGGTGAACCGTGATGGCAAACAGACAATCGTTTGCTGTGGATTCGACCAGATCGTCGATGGCCGAGCCCATGTGGCGCGGTACCAATTGAAATCCGGGATGGGCCATGCGACCCGCGTAGTGAAAATAATAGGCCAGCGCATGGCTGGACCGCGTTGCAGTCACGTAGCAACGTCGCGCCGAAATCATGTATGCGACGGCCTGTTCCGCCAACTTAGGGTCCATCAGACGCAGCGAGCGGGACACAACATTCATTTCGTTCTGCGCAAATCTCGCCTGCGCGGCACCAAACGGCCCTTGGTGTGAAAGCTGCTCCAACCAACTTTGGCCAAACCTGTCCTCTCCGTCAGTTGTCAGAGCGTGGCGAAAGGGGCGACGAAACGCATCAAAGCTGTCGTATCCCATACGCTGGGCGAGCCGGACCAGAACGTTCGAACTGATGCTGATCCGATCGGCGGTTGTTCGGACGGGGTTCAGGGCGAAATCACCGGGATGATCGATGATGTATTTTGCGGCAATCTGCATTTGCGCGGGCATCTGATCGATCTCGCGGCGCAATCGCGTAACCAAAGCTGTAAGGGTGAGTGTCATGCAGAATATAAAACATATGTTTTCTACAGGGTAAATTGAAAACGAATTTCGCGCGTATTAGCTGAAAGCAGAAGAATTCAGAGGGTGCAATGATTTCGATCGCAGCAAATAGCACTGGCCGGCCGTATGTTTTGGTCGCCCCGAACGGAGCACGGCGGAGCAGGAAAGATCATCCGGCTCTGCCAGTCACGACAGACGAGATCGTCGCCACTGCGCAAGGCTGCCATGTGGCGGGCGCGAATGGCATACACCTGCATGTTCGGGATGTTGACGGAAACCATACGCTGGATGCTGGATTGTATCGCGAAACGCTGACAGAATTGCAGCGCGTCGTTCCGGGTATGGATGTTCAGATTACCACGGAAGCGGCAGGAGTATTTGACGTCTCATCGCAACTCGAGTGCCTGCAAAGGGTTCAACCTGATTGGGCGTCAGTGTCAGTGCGGGAAGTCGCACGAGACAACATTCTTGCGCCTCGGATTTACGCCCTGTGTGCGGATCAGGGTACGCGTGTTCAGCATATTCTGTATGATGCGGAAGACGTAGAATTGCTGGAAAACTGGCAAGCAGAAGGCGTGGTAAAGGCCGATCAGACGGACCGTTTGCTTGTGCTGGGGCGATACAGCGAAGGCCAGCAGTCTGTGCCTGCGGATTTGAATGCCTTTCCTCCCAGCCCGTCCAACTGGATGGTGTGCGCTTTTGGGGCGCAGGAACATGTTTGTCTGGCCGAAACTGCGCGGCGCGGTGGTGATGTGCGGGTCGGATTTGAAAATAGCCTGACGGCGCCGGATGGCACGGCCTGGGCGGATAACGCGGCCTCGGTCGCAGCATTGGTTGAAACTCTTGGAAGGACTGAATCATGAGCCACGTTTTCCCGCGACACACCAAGTCCGACCTTCCAGTCGCGGCGGGCGGTGATGGCTGTTACCTCGTCGATGCCGAAGGCAAACGATACCTGGATTGCGGCGATGCCGCAGTGTCGTGTCTGGGACACTCGAACCCGGCGGTGATCCGGGCCGTGCAACAGCAGGTGGAACAGATCGCTTTTGCGCATACCGGGTTCATGACGTCGGAACCGGCCGAGGCGCTGGCCGATTTGCTGATCCAGCACGCACCGGGGGATTTGGATCGAGTGTACTTTGTATCCGGCGGGTCCGAGGCGACCGAGGCGGCCATCAAGTTGGCGCGCCAGTACTTTCTGGAAATCGGCCAGCCGGACCGCCGGCATGTCATCGCTCGCAAGCAGAGTTATCACGGCAACACTCTGGGGGCTTTGTCCGCCGGGGGCAATGCCTGGAGACGGGCACAGTTCGCACCGATGCTGATCGAAATGACCCATATCTCGGCCTGCTATGAATATGCCGAGAAACCCGAGGATGAGAGCAGCTTTGACTACGGCCAGCGCGTCGCCAATGAGTTGGAGGCGGAAATTTTGCGCCTGGGTCCTGAAACGGTGATGGCTTTCATGGCCGAGCCGGTCGTCGGCGCAACCCTTGGCGCGGTTCCGGCGGTAGATGGGTATTTCAAGCGTATCCGTGAAATCTGCGACCAGTATGGCGTGTTGCTGATCCTCGATGAGGTGATGTGCGGCATGGGGCGTACCGGCCACCTGTTTGCCTGCGACCATGATGGTATCTCACCGGATATTCTGTGCATCGCCAAAGGGTTGGGGGCAGGATATCAACCGATCGGTGCCATGCTGTGCAACGGTGAAATCTATGATGCGATCCGTGACGGGTCAGGGTTTTTTCAACACGGGCACACCTATATCGGACACCCGGTTGCCACAGCGGCCGCGCTGGCGGTAGTCCGAGAACTGACGGAACGAAACCTGCCAACACGCGCTGGTGTCATGGGGAACACATTGCAATCCGCTTTGGAGGCTGCTTTTGGACAGCACCCGAACGTGGGTGATCTGCGGGGGCGTGGCCTGTTCCGGGGGATCGAATTGGTGGCGAATCGTGAGACCAAGGCACCATTCGATCCATCACTGGGCATTGCCGGAAAGGTAAAGAAAGCAGCGCTGGCCGAAGGGCTGATCTGTTATCCGATGGCTGGTACGCGGGATGGTCGAAACGGAGATCATATCCTGCTCGCGCCGCCCTTCATTATTGAAGATGAACAGATCGGCGAGCTTGTCGGTAAACTGGAACGCGCCTTTTCAGCGGTGATTTGACAATACGGTGAACGTGCTGTTCGCCCGCGTCTCACTCGCTAATGTTGCGGGCGAAGGACGAGAAAAGGGTGCGGTTCATGGTGCGGGAAATCTGGCGCAGTTTCAGGGCGATTCCCCTTTGGGTTCAGATTTGGGTGGTGGTGATTTTGGTGCCCGTCAATCTGATTCCGCTGGCATTTCTGGATCAGCCGCAGGGGCGGGTGATCGCAATTCTTGCCATTACGGGCATGGCTTTGAACGTGCCCATTATGGTGTCCGCGCGCGGGATGAGCGGTGCGATGGCTTTGCCGCATATTTTTTGCTGGGTGCCACTTGTCGTCGTTATAGCGCTGCTGTTGGCTTCAGGTGAAAGCCTGAGCCCAGCCTTTGTTCGCTTTCTTTGGTTGCTGCTGATCGTCGACATCATCTCCTTGATATTCGACTTCAGGGATGCGGCCCGTTGGCTTCGTGGCAGGCAAGCCAGCTGAAAGAAAAAGCCCCTTCGAAGGCGAAGGGGCTTTGATGAATTCGGATTTAGGACCGGGTCACTTTTGGGGAAGCGGGCCGATCATCATGATCATCTGACGGCCTTCCATCTTCGGCATGTTTTCGACCTTGCCGATTTCCTTGATGTCCTCGGCCACACGCTCCAGCAGTTCACGGCCCAGATTCTGGTGCGCCATCTCGCGTCCGCGGAACCGCAGGGTGACTTTGACCTTGTCGCCTTTTTCAAGAAACTTGACGACGTTCTTCATCTTGACGTCGTAATCATGCGTGTCGGTGTTGGGCCGGAATTTGACCTCTTTCACCTCGATGACTTTTTGTTTCTTGCGGGCTTCGCTTTCGCGTTTCTGCTGTTCGTACTTGTACTTGCCAAAATCCATGATCTTGCAGACCGGTGGGGTTGCATTGGGCGAGATCTCGACCAGATCCAGACCGGCATCTGCGGCAAGTTGCATGGCTTTGGCGGGATGAACCACCCCGACATTTTCACCTTCGGCACCAATAAGCCGAATCTCGGGGGCACGGATTCTGTCATTTACGCGCGGGCCGGTTTCACGTTGAGGCGGCGCGTTGTGAGGTCTGCGAGCTATGGGTTCATTCCTTTGATAATTGCAGAATTTCGAGCCCGGAATTTAGACCGGGCAGGGCCGCACTTCAAGCGGCATAAGTGCCGGGCAGCATGAAAAACCATGTTTTGTGCGGTGTTTTTCGTGTTCGGGGCTGTAACGCCCCGAACACAGGGAGGATTCAGCCGACAAAAGCCTTTTCGATCACGAATTCCTTGGGATCGGAGTTTGCGCCTTCCCGCAGACCGAACTCTTCCAGAATTTCCTTGATGTCCAGGTTGAAGGCCAGCGAGCCGCAGACCATCGCACGGTCGGTTTCCGGCTGGATGCCGCCTTCGATTCCCAGATCGGCAAACACGGTGCCGTCTTTCAGCAGGTTCGTGATCCGACCCATCTTGGGGCTCTCTTCCCGCGTCGTGGTCGGGTAATAGCGGATCTTGTCGGCAAAGCCTTCTCCGATGAGTTCGGCCAGCATTTCATCCTGACGGATGTTTTCGATAAGCTGGCGGCCATACTCCAGTTCGGCCACTTCGCGGCAGGTATGGGTGATGATGACCTCGTCATAATCCTCATAGGTCTGCGGTTCACGCAGCAGCGAGGCGAAAGGCGCAAAGCCAGTGCCGGTAGCAAAGAACCACAGGCGTTTGCCGGGCAGCAGCGCGTCGTGTACCAGCGTGCCAACGGGCTTGGGCCGCAAAATGATCTGATCGCCAGCCTTGATGTGCTGCAGTTTCGAGGTCAACGGGCCGTCCTGCACCTTGATCGAGTAGAACTCCAGTTCTTCGTCCCACGCGGGTGAGGCAATGGAATAGGCGCGCAGCAGCGGTTTGCCGTTGTCACCCAGCAGGCCGATCATCACAAATTCGCCCGAGCGGAACCGCAAGGACGCGGGGCGGGTCACACGGAACGAGAACAGGCTGTCGGTCCAGTGTTTGACTTCTGTTACGGTCTGAGCGTCCGGCAGGACAGGGGCCTTTACGGCGGTTGCTTCGGTCACGGCTTTCATCTCTGTCATCGTTATCACTGTCGGTCAGGTGCGCCGACATCTCCGTTTAATCGTTGATCCAAGTCAGGAAAAGGGGACAGATTGCCCCCTTTACTTCACAAGCTGGCGATGGCGGTATCAGCCGCGCAGGCGGGCCTGATAGTTGTTATCTTTCCAATTGGCGCGGGCCAGCCACTGATCTTCGGGCTGGCGGTCCGCAAGGGCATGATCGATTTCGACCTCGTCAAACCCGCTGCGGCGGGCCATGGCGTACTGATCGGCCAATACGTGACCTTTGGCACGCAGGCGACCTGTGTAGCCTTTCAGGCGCAGCACGCGCGCAATGGTAAATCCGCGCCCATCGGCTGAGGATGGGAAGTCGACGCGGACCATCTGGGCGCTGCCCAACCGGTCGACCAGTTCATCCGGGTCGGTGTCTGACGCCACGTCCAGCGCCACTACATCATTGGCCGCGTCTTCCAGGGTGACAAAGCCATCAGTCCAGTCATCGGGCGAAAAGCCCTCATCCGTTACGATTACGTTCATGTTTTCTCTCCGGCGCGCACCATCTTGCCATCGACAAAATGGATGCCGCATTCTTCCTTGTCCTGATCGCGCCAGCGTCCGGCGCGGGGGTCTTCGCCTTCTTTGACCGGCGAGGTGCAGGGCGCACAACCGATCGAGGGGTAACCTTTGGCCACCAGCGGATGCCGGGGCAGGCGGTTTTCGTCCATATAGGCGCGCACATCCTCGGGCGCCCAGTGGGCCAGCGGGTTGACCTTGATCCGGCCGGTGCCGTCTTCGACTTCAAAGAAGTCGAGCGCGGCGCGGGTGCCGGACTGAAACCGTTTGCGCCCACTGATCCAGCCGCAATAGCCCACCAGCGCTTGCTGCAACGGGAAGGTCTTGCGCAGATTGCAGCACGCATCCGTATCCCGCAGGCGCAATGCGCCATAGGGGTCTTCCCGCTGAACGTCTTCCTCATCCGCGCGGATGATCTTGACGTTTTTCAGGCCCAGACGCTCGCTGACCTCCTGCTGATATTCCAGCGTTTCGGTGAACAGCATCTGAGTGTCCACGAACAGCACCGGGGTCATCTTGTCGACCACCGCAGCCATATGCAGCAACACCACCGATTCCGCACCGAAGCTCGACACGAGGGCAAGCTCGTCGATCTCTTCGATGGCGCCATGCATCACGTCATGGGCACTGTGGTGGCGGAACCGGGCGTTCAGCGCCTCGACCTTTTCGGTCAATTCGCGCCGGTCTGCACCCAGTTCCGTCTGGATCAGGTCAAGCGGCATTGGCCTGCGCCTCGGGGTAGAGCGCCGCCTTGAACGGTGCCATGCCTACGCGGCGATAGGTTTCCAGGAACGTTTCTTCGGCGCTGTCGCGCTGTTCCAGATAGGTGTCGACGATGCGCTCGACTGCGGGAACGATCTCATCATAGGCAAAGCCCGGCCCGGTGCGGTCGCCAATGGCCGCGGTCTCGGTGCCGTCACCACCCAGAGTAATCTGGTAGTTCTCGACGCCTGCACGATCCAGACCCAGGATGCCGATATGACCCACGTGGTGGTGTCCACATGCGTTGATGCAGCCCGAAATCTTGATCTTCAGGTGACCGATATCATGCTCCAGCTTCAGGTCTTCAAAGCGTGTCGCGATTTCCTGCGCAACCGGGATCGAGCGGGCTGTCGCCAGTGCGCAGTAGTCCATGCCGGGGCAGGCGATGATGTCGCTGATCAAGCCGATATTGGCAGTGGCCAACTCGTACTCTTTCAGCTTCGCGTGGATCGCGGGCAGGTCCGACTTGTGGACATGCGGCAGGATCACGTTCTGCTCGTGGCTTATGCGCAGCTCGTCATAGGCGAACTCTTCGGCCAGATCGGCCATAACGCGCATCTGCTCGGCAGTTGCATCACCCGGTGTCTGGCCGTGCTTCTTGATCGAGATCGTGACGATGGCATGATCTGCATTCTTGTGCGGCGCGATGTTGGTGTCGACCCACGAGCGGAAGACCGGATCATTGGTATAGGCGCTTTCAAACGAAGCGACCGAGGCTTCACGGAAGGCAGGAGCTGCGAAGTGGCCCTTGATCTCTTCCAACAGGTTCATATCCGCGCCTTTGAACTGCGGGCGGACCTTCAGGAAGCGCTCGTTCACCTTGGCGCGGATGGCGTCGATGCCGTGCTCATGCACGGTGATCTTGATGCGCGCCTTGTACTTGTTGTCGCGACGACCGATCTGGTTCCACACGGAAACGGTTGCTTCGAGGTAAGCCAGAAGATCGTCAAACGCGACGAATTCAGACAGTTCCTTGCCGATCATCGGGGTACGGCCCAGACCGCCACCAACGATAACGCGGGCACCCAGTACGCCATCACGCTCGACCAGTTGCAGGCCGATGTCATGCGCCTTGATCACGGCACGGTCGTTTTCCGAGCCGGTGATGGCGATCTTGAACTTGCGCGGCATGAACTGGAATTCCGGGTGGTCGGTCGACCACTGGCGCAGCAGTTCGGCATAGGGGCGGGGATCGGCGACCTCATCCGCGGCGGCACCGGCGAAATGGTCGGCGGTCACGTTGCGGATGGTGTTGCCCGAAGTCTGGATGGCGTGCATGCCAACCTCGGCCAGCGCGTCCAGCATGTCCGGCACGTCGTTCAGTTTCGGCCAGTTGTACTGGATGTTCTGGCGGGTGGTGAAATGGCCATAGCCTTTGTCCCACTTCTCGGCCAACAAAGCCAGCTGGCGCATTTGCGCGCTGGAAAGCGTGCCATAAGGGATTGCCACCCGCAGCATGTAGGCGTGCAATTGCAGGTACAGGCCGTTCATCAGGCGCAGAGGTTTGAATTCGTCTTCGGTCAGCGAGCCGTCGATGCGACGTTCGACCTGCGCACGGAACTGCGCGTTACGTTCTGCCAAAAATGCTGTGTCGAACTCGGAGTAGCGATACATGTTTAGCTGTCCTTAGTTGCAGCCCCGAACCGAGGGGCCTTGAAGGGGAGAGAGACGGGCCAGAGGTCAGGCCCGGGGCTGCGTTGGTGTTTCCTGTTTGCCATGGGCATAGTTGGACGGGCCGGTGCGGCGGAACTCTTCGCGGAAATGGGTGGGCTCGGGGCCGTTGTCGCCTGCAACGGCGTCAGCCAGATAGGCACCCACGATCTTGTTCGCCTGACGCGCGGCATCCAGCAGACGCACCTGGGCATGTGCTTCGTCCGTGATCAGTTCCGCTTCGGACAGATCACGCGACCAGCGGTCATCTTCGGTTTGATAAATAACGTCACCTTCCAGCAAATCGTTTGCGGTGACGACTTTGGGGGTAAAAGCGCGGGCCATCAGGCAAGCTCCTTGTTGAATTCGGTCACAGCCTGCGCCGCTTCACGCGGGGCAAGACCATAGAAAGTCAGGGCCGGGCCGTCCATTTCGGCAGAGGCCAGATCGGTGGGCAACTGGTCCAGCGTGGTGGCCAGAATGCGTTGGTCAGGGCGCGAGGCGTTCTCGACCAGCGTGACAAGCGTGTTGCGATCCGCGCCGTGCATGATCAGGCGACCCTGGATGAAACGAGCGGATTTCTTGCCCATGTAGATCGCAGCGACCGAACCGGCGCGCGCCAGAGCGTTCCAGTCGTGGTCGGCAAACCCTTTCATGTCATGCCCGGTCAGGAACCGCACCGACGAGTTGCGGCCACGACGGGTCAGGCTTTGGCCAATGCCTGCAACAGCAGCTGATGCAGCCGTGATCCCGGGGATGATCTGCCACGAGATACCGGCGGCCTCGACGGCCTCAATCTCTTCGTCCAGACGACCAAAAACGGTGGGGTCGCCTGATTTCAGGCGCACCACACGATTGCCCTTGAGGGCATAGTCCACCAAAAGCGCGTCTATATCGGTTTGTTGCCACGACGGGCCGAACCCCGCTTTGCCGACATCGACCAGCACGGCGCTTTGCCCGGCCAGATCAAGCACGGGCGCGCTGATGAGGCGATCGTGCAATACGACATTCGCCCGTTCAAACGCTTTCAGCGCCTTGAGCGTCAGCAGTTCCGGGTCGCCGGGGCCGGCGCCGACGAAATCGACATGCCCTTTGGGGCTGACTGGTTGAACATCCTGCATCGGATCGTCTCGGGTGTGGTTTGACTTGACCTGCAATATAGGAAATATTCCCACCAAAGCGCCATATGGCTGCTCAAATAAGAACAAACGTTCCAATTTTATGCGAAAGTGGAACGGAGGTCTCGAATTGGAAGGAAAATTGGAATGTCGGTGCGGATAGATGACACGGATCGGAAAATTCTGGCCGAGCTGCAGCGCGATGCGGGTCAATCTCTGGACGAAATAGCGGCCCGTGTAGGCAGTTCAAAGACGCCTGTCTGGAATCGAATCCGCAAGCTAAAGGGTGCTAGAATTATCGGCCAGCAAACAGTTCTGCTGGATGCTGAGGCTCTGGGATTCGAGGCAACGTTCTTTGTTCTGATCCGAACCTCGGAACATGAGGCGGACTGGCAGCGTAAATTCCTGAAAGCACTGCAAGATCATCCCGAAGTGCAAGAGGCGCATCGGCTGGCGGGCGATATCGACTATATACTGAAAGTCAGGGTCAAAAACGCGCGCGCCTATGACGAGTTTTATCAATCTCTGATCTCGGAAGTTCGAGTACACAATGTTACGGCCCTTCTTTCCATGGAAGAGATCAAGTCTACGACAATGTTGCCGCTGAGCGCTTTGGCGGATGGGTCGTAAATTGGGGCTCTGCCCCCGCCGCCCGTTCCGGGCGTCTCCCCCGGGATACTTTTAGCCAGATGAAGCAGGGGATCCGCTTTTCATCTGGCCATAAATATCCCCGCCGGAGGCATCGCGCGTTCGCGCGATTTGCAGGTTTCAGATTTGTACCATCAACTCGCTGAGTCCGTGAAAATGGTAACTGTTTGAATAGGCTGGTTGCGCCGCCAGCTTAAGGTTTGGGTAGCGGTCGAACAGGATCGGTAATGCGACGCGCATTTCCAGACGCGCCAAGGGCGCGCCGACGCAGAAGTGAATTCCGCCTCCAAAGCTCGTATTGATTTCGATCGGACGGCTGGGCTGGAAGCTGTTCGGCTCCTCCCAAATGGCAGGGTCGCGATTGGCCGCCCCCAGCAGCAGTGCCACCTGATCCCCTCGTTTGAACGAATGTCCGAATAGATCGACATCCTCATAGGCGTAGCGGGTGAACATGTGCAAAGGCGGGTCGTAGCGCAGAATTTCTTCGAGTGTTGCGTCGATACTGTCGGGTGTCAGTATGTCGGGCGTGGTATTTGTCTCTAGGAGCGTTTTAACTCCGTTTCCCAATGAATGCACTGTCGCTTCGTGACCGGCGTTCAGCAGTAGGATGCAGGTTGCAACCAACTCGTCGAGCGACAGTTTCTCGCCTTCTTCTTCGGCACTGATCAATCGAGTTATCAGATCATCACGCGGATTACTGCGTCGTAGCTCAATGTATCCCTGCAGAAACTCGGTGAACTCCAGGGATGATTTGGCGGCCTTGTCTTCGGTCTCTCGCGTGCGGTTGGCCTGGTACATAGCGACCATGTCATGAGACCATTGCAACAGGTCGGGGGCCATCGCCTCGGGGACGCCGAGAAGCCGACAGATCGTGATCACCGGGACCTGCGTGCAATATGCATTCAATAGGTCGAAAGGGGTTCGAGGGAACTCATTGATAAGGTCATAGCAAAGGCTTTCGATGGAAGGTTGCAGTGCAGAAATGGCCCGCGATGTGAACGCCCTCATGACCAACGACCGAAGGCGGGTGTGACGTGGAGGTTCAGCTTCAAGCAGTGAATGGACTTCGACCGCCAGCCAGGGCGCCAGATGGGCGGGGCCGCTCTCGGAAAGCTCAGGGGGAACTTCTCGTCCAAACCTGCGGTCCTTAAACAGGGCGCGAACGGCCGGGTATGAAACCGCAGCGACCATACCGTAATCTTGCCAATAGATCAGATCACCCGCGTTTCGGGTCTGATCGTAAAACGGGTATGGGTTCTGAACGAATTCCGGGTCCGTCGGTGATTGCAGGAATGACTTCATGCGTGGCACACTTGCCATGCGGCGCATTGAATGCAAGACCCTTATCCATGCAAAGGTTTTGGTTCATCGCCGGTTTCATGTTCGCTGTTGGGCTACTCTCGGCTGCCGTTTGGTCCTACGCTTATCGGCAAGCGCTTTTTCAACTGAGCGAAAAGGCCGAGGCCGACCTTGAACTGGCGGCTGACCGCCTCAGCACGCAAATGCAAGTGTATCAAGAGCTTGCGGTATTGATGGCGACACATCCCATTCTGTTTGAGCTGAATACACAGGCCGAATTGCGTAAAGCTCAGGCGATGCTGCTGGACATCGCGGACAAGACGGCGGCCGACAACATGATGTACCTGGATACGAATGGCAAAGTCTTGGTATCGGCGCAGCCGGTGTCTCAGCGAAATATGGCGGAGCATCCCGCTTTCAGACGTGCGATGCAGGGCGCCCTGGGCAATGCGCATGAGGTTGTTCCTTCAAGCGAGGATAGGATCTACTCCTACGCCGCGCCAGCCTTCAGCCCGTCTGGACAGATCGAAGGCGCGTTGATGGTCGTGGCTGACGTGCAAGACGTTGAGCAGACCTGGCGTGGCAGTACCGAGGCGGTTTTCTTTGTCGATTCAGATGGTGTTGTCTTCATTTCAAACAGGTCGGATCTGCTGTTCTGGCACCGCGCAGACGGTGAGGCAGGGCTAACGCCGCCGGACGGAACGACCGTTGATTTCGCGTCGACGCAAGTCGGGGGGCACGAGCTGTGGCAATTGAATTGGGGTCGCTACCTGCCTCGTGATGCCCTGCATCTTACCCTTGATTTGCCGGTCATCGATATGACTGCTGAAGTTTTGGTAGACGTGGCTCCGGCGTTGCAACTTGCCAGGCTTCAGGCGGCGGCTGTCGCTGCGATCTGTTTGGCCTTCGGTGCGATGCTTTTTCTTGCCACGGAACGGCGCAGGACATTGGCAGAGGCCAATGCAGTTCTGGAAAGCCGTGTGGCCAAGCGTACTCACGACCTGACAGTTGCAAACGCCAGCTTACGTAAGGAAGTGACCGAGCGGGAGGAAGCCGAAGCGGCGCTGCGGCGGGCGCAGGCGGATCTGGTGCAGGCGGGGAAACTCAGTGCGTTGGGGCAAATGTCGGCAGGGATCAGTCATGAGCTGAACCAGCCACTTATGGCGATCCGGCAATTTGCAGATAACGGCTCAGCCTTCATGGCGCGTGGAAAACCCGAGAAGGCGTCAGAGAATCTGGGCCGTATCTCCGAAATGGCGGCGCGGATGGCGCGGATCATCAAGAACCTACGGGCCTTTGCCCGCAACGAAAGCGAGCCGATGGGACGGGTCGATCTGGTTCAGGTTCTCAACACTGCTGTTGAACTGACCGAAGCCCGTCTGCGAGATGATAGTGTGACTTTGCACTGGATGCCTCCGAATGGTGCAAAATATGTTTGGGGGGGCGAAGTGCGCTTGGTTCAGGTTTTTGTGAATCTGATCAACAATGCGGCCGATGCAATGTTGGGACGACCCAAACGGACCATAACCATCACGTTGTGCGAAGATGCGCGGTTGAGCGTTTCTGTGCAGGATACAGGCCCGGGCATTGAAGACCCCGATCGGATGTTCGAGCCTTTCTATTCTACGAAAAGCGTCGGGTCCTCCGAAGGTTTGGGGCTGGGGCTTTCGATTTCGTATGGGCTGGTTCAGAGCTTTGGCGGTGATATTCGGGGGTCGAACACCGCGGACGGGGCCATGTTTACCGTCGAACTGGAACCTTGTGAAAAAGAAGAGGCAGCGTGATGCGCAAGGTTTTGTTGGTCGATGATGATGCCGCAGTTCGTGAGGCTCTGTCGCAAACTCTGGAATTGGCGGATTACGTACCCACCACAGCAGGGTCCTTTGTGGCCGCCAAGGATCATATCCGCCCTGATTTCCCCGGTGTCATCATCTCGGACATCCGAATGCCGGGGCGGGACGGATTCCACTTGTTGGCTTATGCGCAGGAAATCGATCCTGATTTGCCGGTTGTTCTTTTAACGGGCGAGGGCGACATCCCCATGGCTGTCGAGGCCATGGGCAAGGGGGCTTTCGATTTTCTGGAAAAGCCCTGCGCGGCGTCGGACCTGCTGGATGTGCTTGACCGTGCCTTTGCTGCCCGTTCGCAGATTTTGGAGCAAAGAGTGCTGAAATCTGAGCTGGAGCGCGGAGACCCCGCCGCGCGTTTGCTGTTCGGCTTGTCACCACAGGCCGAGGCGCTGCGGGAGCGGGTTCGGACCGTCGCACCGACAGGGGCTGAGGTGCTTGTGACCGGACCTCCGGGCAGTGGGATATCAAAGGTGGCTGAGGTTGTGCATCTGATGTCACCGGCAGGGCAGGGACCTTTTGTCAAACGTCCTGCATCCAGCCTCAATCCCGATGACTTGGCCAAAAGCTGCGAGGACGCCGCGGGAGGGTCGTTGTTTCTGGATGAGGTTTCGGCCATGCCACAGGCCACACAATTTGCAGCCCTGGAGCTTATCGAGCATGGTCCGGGCGGACGCATCATTGCTGGAACGACTGCTGATCTGTCTGCGCTGAGTTCCGAAGGTCGGTTTAATGCGGATCTGTTCTACAGGCTGGATGTGATGCGCGTACGTATTCCTTCACTGGCGGAACGTCCGGACGATATACCAGTGATTTTCCGCCACTACGTGGCACAGGCGGCGGAACAGGCCGGGATCGCGGCGCCAGAAATTTCATCCGAGCATCTTGCGTCTCTGATGGCGAGTGATTGGCCAGGGAATGCGCGTTCCCTGATGTCAGCCGCCATGCGCTTTGTTTTAGGGATGCCAGAGGAAGTTGCGCAGGTAGCAGATCTCGGCCTGAGCGAACAGATGGCGCGGGTGGAACGATCACTTCTGATTGCGGCGCTTGGGCGGCATAATGGCAAAGCAGCTGATGCTGCGAAGGCGCTGAAACTTCCGCGCAAGACCTTCTATGACAAGCTGGCGCGCTATCAGATTCGGGCTGAAGATTACCGCCGGTAAGGGCAGGCTCCCGCCACCTTTTTCCGCATTATCATGCGACTAAAGCTGTTGGGCTAGGCAGTTCGCTGAAGCGGACTGCGGTTGCACACATGTTGTTTCGTTTGATTTGATTCGCGAATTGTGCGGATTCTCGCACAACTCAGAGCATTGCTGTGCGGATTTCCGCACGCGGTATTTCAGGTATGTCGACTGCACATTTAAAAGAGAAATTAAGACTCAGTAAATAAAGAAAAAATTTAAAAACAGGAAGTCGGAAAACAAAATGTTGAGCGGTGCGCGTTGATTCGTTTCACTTCGCGTCATCCGATGCCGAACTGGCGTCGAAGGACAGTCTCTAGGAAGTCTGGGAGGAAAAGACAGATGAAATTCCTGACAACGGCCGCAACCGCGCTGGCGCTTACAGTCACCGCAACTGCAGGTATGGCAGCCTGCGACGATGGTGAGATCGTCGTTAAATTCGCGCACGTGACCAACACCGACAAACACCCCAAAGGCATCGCCGCATCGCTGCTGGAACAGCGCGTCAATGACGAGATGAACGGCGTGATGTGTATGGAGGTTTATCCCAACTCGACCCTATATAACGACGACAAAGTGCTTGAGGCGATGCTGCAGGGCGACGTGCAACTTGCCGCGCCGTCGCTGTCAAAGTTCGAGAAGTTCACCAAGCAGTTCCGTCTGTTCGACCTGCCGTTCATGTTCAAGAATATCGATACTGTGGACGCGTTTCAGGCCTCGGCCGATGGTCAGGCGATGAAAGACAGCATGCAGCGTCGGGGCCTGCAAGGGTTGGCGTTCTGGCACAATGGCATGAAGCAGATGTCAGCCAACAAGCCTCTGGAAGACCCATCCGATGCAAATGGCCTGAAGTTCCGCGTGCAATCCTCGGACGTGCTGGTGGCACAGATGGAAGCCATCGGTGGCAGCCCGCAGAAAATGGCGTTCTCGGAAGTTTACGGTGCGCTGCAGCAGGGCGTTGTGGACGGGCAGGAGAACACCTGGTCGAATATCTACGGCAAGAAGTTCTTCGAGGTGCAGGACGGTATCACCGAAACCAACCACGGCATCATCGACTATCTGGTCGTGACCTCGGTGGACTGGCTGGACAGCCTTGATCCTGCCGTGCGTGACCAGTTCCTGACCATTCTGGGCGAAGTGACGGAAACCCGAAACAAGGAAGCTTTTGCGGTGAACGAAGCGGCCAAAGCCTCAATCACTGACGCGGGTGGCATCATTCGTGAGTTGAACCCGGAACAGCGTCAAGCCTGGGTTGATGCGATGAAGCCCGTCTGGGACCAGTTCGCAGGTGACGTAGGGCAGGACAAGATCGACGCCGCTCAGGCGATCAACGCCGGGTTCTGATCCGGATAGGCCGCGCGTCCGGGGACTGGGGAGTTATCGACGCGCAGGCCGGGCGGGCCGAACACGGCCCGCCTCAATCCATCTCATCAATAAAATTGTGGGGACAGAAAGATGTCTGGTGCGCATTCCGGCCAAGGCGGGCTGGTCGACCATATCGAAGAGACCATGATCGCGCTGCTGTTAGGCTTGATGACGGTCGTGACATTCGCCAACGTGATCGCAAGATATTTCTTTAACTCCAACATCCTGTGGGCGCTTGAGCTGACGGTGTTCATGTTCGGTTGGCTTGTGCTTCTGGGTGCGTCTTATGCCGTGAAGAAGCACGCTCATCTGGGTGTTGATGCGATCCTGAACATGCTGGCGCCTGCACCAAGACGGGTATTGGCCCTGATTTCTGTGGCCTGCTGCCTGGTGTTTTCGCTGCTGCTGCTGAAAGGCTCGTACGACTATTGGGCCGTGTTCGCCGACTTGCCGCCCACTTCCGGCCGTTGGTTCCCAACCGGGTTCAATTTCGATGCGCGCAGTCAAAGCTTTTACGAGGTGGACGATATCCCCATGATCGCTCCGCTACGGTTTTTGGAAGGGCTGATCAACTATGGCGAGGGCTATGAAAAACTGCCCAAGGTTGTGCCCTATCTGGTGTTGCCTGTGTCGATGCTGCTGCTGGTGATCCGTTTTGCGCAGGTCGCGGTACAAATCTGGCGTGGCGAGACCGACCGTCTTGTCGCCAGCCACGAAGTCGAGGACGAGATCGAAGAGGTCCGGGCTCAGCAAGGAGACCACAACTAATGGACGTCGTACTTCTTTTCTCGATGGTCATTGGCCTGTTGCTGATCGGTGTGCCGATCGCGGTAGCGCTTGGCCTCAGCTCGACCCTGTTCCTGCTGATCTATTCCGACAGTTCACTGGCTTCTGTCGCTGGCACCTTGTTTGAGGCGTTCGAGGGGCACTTTACCCTGCTTGCGATCCCGTTCTTCATCCTCGCGTCGTCCTTCATGACAACGGGCGGTGTGGCGCGGCGTATCATCCGGTTCTCGATTGCCTGCGTGGGGCATTTGCCCGGCGGTCTGGCGATTGCGGGCGTGTTTGCCTGTATGCTGTTCGCGGCACTTTCCGGGTCGTCTCCGGCCACTGTGGTCGCCATTGGTTCGATCGTTATCGCAGGGATGCGGCAGGTTGGGTATTCCAAGGAGTTCGCAGCTGGTGTGATCTGTAACGCGGGTACGCTGGGTATTCTGATCCCGCCGTCCATCGTGATGGTTGTTTATGCTGCGGCCGTTGAGGTTTCGGTTGGACGCATGTTCCTTGCAGGCGTCATTCCGGGTCTGATGGCGGGTCTGATGCTGATGATCACCATCTATGTCATGGCCAAGGTCAAGAACCTGCCCAAAGGCGAATGGAAGGGGTGGGGCGAGATCTTTACCTCGGCGCGCGAAGCCGGTTGGGGCCTGTTTCTGATCGTGATCATTCTGGGCGGCATCTACGGTGGTATTTTCACCCCGACCGAAGCCGCCGCTGTTGCTGCCGTCTATGCGTTCTTCATTGCCAGCTTTGTCTACAAGGACATGGGACCACTGAGCACGGAAGAGGGTCAACAGAACCTGCCCCTGCTGAAAAAGCCTTATGCGTTGGCCTCGGCGTTCTTTCACCCGGATACCAAGCACACGCTGTTCGAGGCGGGCAAACTGACGGTCACACTTCTGTTCGTGATCGCCAACGCGCTGATCCTGAAACACGTGCTGACGGATGAGCAAGTGCCGCAGCATATCGCAAGCGCCATGCTGTCGGCGGGGCTGGGACCGGTGACCTTCCTGATCGTGGTGAACGTGATCCTCCTGATCGGTGGTCAGTTCATGGAACCCTCGGGCCTGCTGGTGATCGTGGCACCTCTGGTGTTCCCGATTGCCATCGAGCTGGGCATCGATCCGATCCATTTGGGTATCATCATGGTGGTGAACATGGAAATCGGGATGATCACGCCTCCGGTCGGGCTGAACCTGTTCGTGACTTCGGGTGTGGCGGGTATGCCGATGATGGGCGTCGTCAAAGCCGCGTTGCCGTTCCTGGCCGTGCTCTTCGTCTTCCTGATCATGGTGACCTACATTCCGTGGATATCGACCTTCCTTCCCAACACCTTCATGGGGCCGGAAATCGTGACCAATTAGACGGTCTGACGATGAACAAAGCCGGGCAGTTTCAATTGCCCGGCTTTTGCATGTCTTGAACCCCGTCATCAGGTGCTTATCTGGGGTTCAGAGGACGACCTCCCCATTTCGGGACATCATTCGGGACGACCCGAACGGATACGAGGTTGTCCAATGCCCTGGATTCTTCTTCTTTTTGCTGGCTTGCTGGAAATTGTCTGGGCGGTTGCGATGAAGCAATCGGCGGGATTCACACGGCTTTGGCCCACCTCAGTCATGGGCCTGTCCATGATCGGGTCTTTCGGCCTGTTGGCGCTTGCGATGCGCGACCTGCCTTTGGGTACCGCCTACACGATCTGGACCGGGATCGGTGCTGTGGGGGCGTTCAGCGTGGGCATTCTGTTTTTGGGCGAAGCCCTGACGCCCATGCGGATTATGGCAGCGATACTGATCGTGACGGGCCTTGTCGTGATGAAGCTCGCCTGAGGCCCTCATTGACCAAACCTGTGCGCTTGGGCAGGGTTCAGAAACACATGAAACGGAGCCTGAAATGCTGACTGAGACCGACAAACGCCTGCTACGCGTGGCGTACCAAGAGGCCAAAGCCGGGTTTGAAGAGGGCGGTTGCCCCATCGGGTCAGTTCTAGCGCGGGGGGGCGAGGTTGTATCGCAAGGCCGCAATCAGCGTGTGCAGGGCGGAGACCCGATTGCCCATGGCGAAATGGATGCCCTGCGTAAAGCGGGACGTCAAAAAACCTATCGCGATACGGTCCTTTATACGTCGCTGTCGCCCTGCATGATGTGTTCCGGCACCATTGTTCAGTTCGGTATCCCACGCGTCGTGATAGGGGATACCCAAAACTTCGGCGGTAACGAAGATTTCCTGCGCGAACGCGGGGTCGAAGTTGTTGTTGCCGACGACCCCGACTGTATCGCGCTGATGCGTCGATTCATTGAAGAAAAACCCGAGCTATGGGCCGAAGATATTGCCGAATGAAGCCTGGTTTCAGGCGCTTTCCAACGCCCGAATGATGCCCGAGAAATCCGCAGACTTCAGGCTGGCCCCACCGACCAGAGCGCCATCGACATTCGAGACCGCGAAAATCTCTGCCGCGTTGCCGGGTTTGACGGATCCGCCATAAAGCAGGCGGACGGAGCGGCCCACGCCTTCGCCGAAACGACGCTCCAGCCGCGCGCGCATGAAGTCGTGAACCTCTCCGATCTCTTCCAGGGTGGGGACTTTGCCGGTGCCTATCGCCCAGATCGGCTCATACGCGACGATCAGGTTCTCACCGGTGGATTGATCCGGGATCGAGCCTGACATCTGACCGCCAATTATGTCGAGCGTATTTGCGGCCTCACGCTGTTCCAAACTTTCGCCGACACAAATGATCGCCTTCAGTCCGGCATCCATCGCCGCCCGGGCCTTGGCGCGAACGTCTTCGTCATGCTCGCCGTGATCAACACGGCGTTCGGAATGGCCCAGAATGACAGATGTCGCACCGGCATCCAGCAGCATTTCAGCACTGATATCGCCGGTATGCGCACCAGAGGTTGCCGCGTGGCAATCCTGTCCTCCAACCGCAATCGCCGTGCCCGCCACGGTACCTGCTGCGCGGCTGAGCAAAGTGGCGGGGGGGCAGATCAGGATATCGACCGAGGCTTCGGAGTGGTTTTGCGACAGTGTCTCAAGTTCACTCAGCGCTGCGCCGGTTCCGTTCATTTTCCAGTTTCCAGCCGCCAGCTTCCGCCGCATACCCGTATCTCCCTGATCGTTTGGTGATTTAAGGAAGCGGATAGCACTGTCGGCGCGATCTTACAATTCCACAGACAAGTCGAATTCCGACGCGCCAAGCATCGTTAGGGCGGTTAATCGCTTCCGAGAAATTGCAGTGAATAGCAAAACTTAGCTTTGCTGGGCTATGCTTTCGTCAAACTTGATCGATTCCCCGCAACCGCAGGCATCAACGACGTTCGGGTTCTTGAATTTGAAACCTGATTCCAGCAGCGACACTTCATAATCGATCTCGGTTCCGAACAGGAACATCTGTGCCATGGGCGCGATCATTACGCGCGCGCCGTCCTGTTCGACCACTTCGTCATGCGGATCGGCCTGATCTACATATTCCATGGTGTATTCCATGCCTGCGCAGCCGCCTTTCTTGACGCCAATGCGCAAACCAGCGTGGCCACCTGAGTTCATCAGGCGGGTGATCTGCTCTGCGGCTTTAGGCGTCATGCTCACAGCCTGTTTGCCGGGAATGCCGAACATGTAATTCTCCGTTTTCGCGCGTTACTCTCAATCTAAGGCCCAAGACCTCCGGGCTCAAGTCGGTGAGAGTAAAGAATGTGTTTTCACCGAAATTCGGCAAACACCGGAGCTTCAGAACAGCAAACTTGATTTGGTGTAGAAAGCAGGTTTAGCTTTGGGCGTGGGGTGCGCAGTGGCGTTTTCTGGATTGGTCTTTTGATGGGAAAGGTTAGTAAAATGAATGTCTTGCAGATGAATATTAATACGTCTTGGCGAACGGTTGCGGCTGTTACCGCATTAACTTGCGCCGTGGTTGTTTCTGCGCCGGCGGCGGCAGAAACCAAAGTGCATCCGGTTAATTGTGCCACTGCCGAGGGGGATTTGCGTGCCATTCAAGCCGAGAAGAAACACGCAGAGGATCGGCAGTTGGCAAGCGTTGCCGCAATCACTCCTGCCGGGGCGCTGCTCGGGTTGGTCACCGGGACCGAACACAAAAGGCTACAGATGCTTTCTGGCGACTACATCAAGCAATTGGACGCCAGAGCGGCAGAGATCAAAGAAACCTGCAATGTGAACTGACCTGCGATTT
Source organism: Ruegeria sp. E8 (assembly GCF_056533985.1). NCBI lineage: Bacteria > Pseudomonadati > Pseudomonadota > Alphaproteobacteria > Rhodobacterales > Roseobacteraceae > Ruegeria > Ruegeria sp. E8. Next base: position 653,491 of record NZ_JBQFOY010000001.1, on the reverse strand, counting down.
GCTACCTTCAAATGAAAAGGACCGCTCTCGGGCAAGAACGGTCCATATTCCAGAGCCAGGAATCGGGGGGGTCATAGCGTACCTGACCCTTGGCACGGCATCCACCAATGCCAGCCACAGGCCTTGTCCCGCAGTATTGTGACACGCGCTGTACGATTGGGTAACGGAATTACCAATGTTTTATGACATTTAGGGCGCGAGAAGCGAACGAAGGCTACATAAAGCCCAATTCCAGGCGCGCTTCGTCAGACATCATCTCCATGCCCCAGGGCGGTTCCCAGGTCAGTTCAACGTCAACCTCTTTGACGCCTGCAACGGGCTCAATGGCTTCCATGATCCAGCCGGGCATATCGCCCGCCACCGGACAACCAGGAGCCGTGAGCGTCATGATGACCTTCACTGCGTTGTCGGTAGAGATGTCGATCGTGTAGATTAGGCCAAGGTCATAGATATTGACTGGGATTTCCGGGTCATAGACCGTGCGACACGCCTCAACCACGGGTTCGTACAGCGGGTGTTCGATCGTTGACGGCGCAATCAGTGGGGTGCCTTCAAACTGTTCGCTCGGGTGAGTCATCTTTGCCTCGGGTCAGTTGCCTGACTGATTATATAGGGAATAGCCGCAACAGCGTCCAGTGGCGGAGTGGCGCTCGGACGAGCGCCACGTGGATTCAGTCATTGATGTCATGCTTGAAAGTTTTGACCTGACCATGTGGCAGGGCAAAAAGTTTGCGCAGGACAAGCCAAGCGATCAGTGACAGCACTGCAAAGACCAGCGCAAGGACAGGCAATGACGGCGCTAGGCCGGGAACGATCAGGATCAGACCTGTGATTGCTGCCCCGATGGCAAAGCCCAGAAAGATGAAACCGGGCAGTACGATTTCAAGGATCCCCAGGGCCAGCGCGGCGGCCAGCCAGATCCACCAGGTCAGCCAGAAGGGATCAGCCATCATTTTCCTCCCTTGAGCATTTTGAACGCATCACCAAAGGCTTCAAGCGCGTTGGCGGGTACAACAATGGTCTGTTTGCCGGAACCGTTGCCCAGTGCATTAAGGGCCTCAACCTGCTTCAACGCAACCTGATACTGCGCGGCTTCGATGCCATTATCCTGAATGGCTTTGGCAACAACGCCGGTGGCGTAAGCTTCGGCCTCGGCCTGAATGCGTCGGGCTTTGGCGGTTTGTTCGGCCGCGTAAAGTTCGGCATCAGCCTGCAACTCGACGGCACGCTTCTGACCTTCGGCTTCGGTCACCTGCGCACGGCGGGCGCGCTCCGCGTTCAGCTGTTGCAACATGGCATCGCGGGTGGCCTGATCCAGATTCACATCCAGAATCTCGGCGCGGGTTACTTCGATGCCCCAGTCGTCAACGGCGGTTTCAACGCTTTCCTGAATGCGCGTGATCAGTTGCGCGCGGTTTGACTGCACTTCGTCCAGATCCATTTTGCCGATTTCGGCACGTACGATCCCCGCCACGGTGGTTGCAATCGCACCATCGACGTCACGGATTCGGTAAACAGTCTTTTCGGGCTCGAGAATGCGGTAAAAGACCGAGGTGTCGATCTGCACCAGCACGTTGTCCTTGGTGATCGCGTCTTGGGTCGCGTTCGGCAACTGGCGCTCGAGGATCGAGATTTTGTGGCGTGCAACGTCCAGAAACGGAACAATGAAGTTGATGCCGGGGCCAAGTACCGAATGCAGGCGTCCGAACCGTTCAACCACATATTTCTCGGATTGTGGCACGATCTTGATGCCTTTGAGAATAACGATAATCACCAGCACTGCGGCCAGCAGGTAAATGATGTTCGACGATATCAATCCGATAATCTGTTCTTCGGTCATTCTGTCCTCTTATTATTGTGTACTATGGTATACATATGGGGATTGAGTCGCCCGATTTCAACTCTGGTATGGAGGGAAAACCGCAGGATGCAAATGTTCCAATACAGGAATTCGGCGTTGATTTGTATCGCTGTGGCTCCTTTGCATCCCGGTTTGTTTGCGGTATCGGGCGGGCATGAAACTGATTATCGATACTGATCCCGGCATCGACGATGCCATGGCGATCGCTTATGCCGCTGCTGCGTCCGAATTTGACCTGATTGGTCTGACGACAGTGTTCGGAAACACGCATGTTCACCAATCCAGCCGCAATGCGCGGTTCCTGTTGGACAAGCTGGGCCTCGACCTGCCGGTTGCAGAAGGCGCGTCTTTCCCGCTGGGGGCAGATACCCATGCGCCCTCTGAACATGTGCACGGGCCCGAAGGCTTTGGCGATCTGACCGAGATACCCGAGATCGGAAAGAACCACGATCTGTCCGCGGCAGAGTTTCTGGTTGAGATGGCACAAGCGCATAAGGGAGAGTTGGTTGTTTGCGCGGTTGGACCGCTGACCAACATTGCCAACGCCATGCGGCTGGACCCGGAATTTGCCAATAATCTTGGTCAATTGGTGATCATGGGCGGTGCAGTGTATTGCCCGGGCAATATCACCGAACACGCCGAGGCAAACATCTATCACGATGCGCTTGCTGCCGAAGAAGTCTTTTCCGCTCCGCCCGAGACTGTTTTGGTTGGCTTGGATGTCACACTGAAAACGCTGTACGAAACTGCGGATTTCGAATCTCTGGCGCAGAGATCGCCCGACATGGGGTCTTTCCTGCGGGATATTTCGCGGTTCTATCTGAAATTCTACAAGGAAGTCGGCGGATTGGAGGGGTGCGGTCTGCACGATTCAACCGCCGTGATCGCCTGTTCGCATGGCACTATGTTCGACATGGTCGAAACGGGGTTGCGCGTTGTGACCGAGGGCGACCGGATGGGTGCGACACAACCTGACCCGACGCGTCCTGTGGTGCGTGTCTGTCGTGATGTGGACGGGGCAGGGGTCGTGCGCCTGTTTACCGAACGCGTCGCATCCTTGCCCTGACGGGTTGCAAAGACTGATCGGATCGGGCAAATCCTGCCCGGTTCGGCGATCCGAAGGCGATGACATGACCCAGAAATTCTCATTTGAACTGAAGGCCAATGACGGCAAGGCCCGCACCGGTGTGATTAGAACGCCGCGTGGGGACGTTCGGACGCCGGCGTTTATGCCAGTGGGAACTGCGGCCACGGTCAAAGCGATGATGCCGGAAAGTGTTCGGGCCACCGGGGCGGATATCCTGCTGGGCAACACCTATCACTTGATGCTGCGTCCAACGGCAGAACGGATCGACCGTCTGGGCGGGTTGCACAAGTTCATGAACTGGGAGCGGCCCATTCTGACGGATTCGGGGGGCTTTCAGGTCATGTCGCTGGCCGGTCTTCGCAAGATGACCGAAAAGGGCGTGACCTTTAAATCTCATATCGATGGGTCAAAGCATGAGTTGACCCCTGAACGGTCAATGGAGATTCAGCGCCTGCTAGGTTCGGATATCGTCATGTGCTTCGACGAATGCCCTGCGCTTCCCGCAGACCGCGACCGCATCGCCGAGTCCATGCGGTTGTCGATGCGATGGGCAGAACGGTCTCGTGACGCGTTTGGGTATCGTCCGGGGCACGCCCTGTTTGGCATCATGCAAGGTGGTCTTGAACAGGACCTGCGCGAAGAAAGCGCAGAAGCTCTGAAATCCATTGGTTTCGAAGGGTATGCCGTTGGTGGTTTGGCCGTGGGCGAAGGGCAGGATGCCATGTTTGACTGCCTCGACTATGCCCCCGATTTCCTGCCCACCGATAAGCCGCGTTATCTGATGGGCGTTGGAAAGCCGGACGATATCGTCGGCGCCGTTGCGCGGGGCATTGACATGATGGATTGTGTTTTGCCTTCCAGATCGGGTCGCACCGGGCAGGTCTTTACCCGCCATGGCGTGGTGAACATCAAGAACGCGCGCCATGCGGACGACCCGCGCCCGCTGGATGAAAACTGCACATGTCCAGCCTGCTCGAATTATTCGCGCGCCTATCTGCACCATGTGTTCCGCGCCAACGAGATGATCTCGGGCATGTTGCTGACCTGGCACAACCTGCGTTACTTCCAGGAAATCATGCAGGGCATGCGCGAGGCGATTGCCGCAGGTACCTTTGACGCGTGGCAGGCCGAGTTCCACGCGCAGCGCGCGCAAGGCGATATCGAGCCCTTGTAATCCTCCCTCTCGGGTGACAATTGCGTGGCTTTCCGGTATTCTGGGGCCACTTCAAGCAATACTATTTTAGTTCGTGACCCGGAGAGTTTTTTATGTTTCGCCTTATTATCGGCGCAGCAATTTTCTGCGCGACACCTGCCATTTCAGACGTCTGGACCTTTGAAACCCCATCCGAAAACATTCAGTGTTCAGTGGGGGAAAGTGCGCAATCTTCAGATATCCAGTGCACGATCATAGAAAAATACGGCCCGCCCGCGTTGCCGCGCCCCGGAAATTGTCAATCTGATTGGGGGCATGATTTCCTGATGTTCGACACCGGCCCTGTGGAAATGCTGTGCCAGCCCTTGAGTCGAAACCGCGACGGTTGGGACCGTGCGGAATATGGTGTCACCGGTCAGTTTGGAGGGTTCACGTGCAGCTCTTCCAAGAAAGGCTTGGAATGTCGCAACCTTGACGGCCACGGTTTCTTCCTGTCGCGTGCGGTCCAACGGGTGTTTTGATCCTTGAATTGCGCGTTGCTTATGCAAGTTGCACGAAATTCAGTGGATATGTCTTCGGGACGTCTTGCAGTCCCGAAAACCTCGGTTCATGCTGACACACGATACACGGCGGTAAGGTTGAAAAAGGGCGATGAGGCCCCACCTTTATCGTCCAAGACAGGAGATGGCCGAATGTTGCCTCATTGAGGGACAAGTGCCGTCTTGCCAATGATAAGGATAGAGCATGCAAGAGCCTCTGAATTCCTCATACCCCGTCCTGCCGCTGCGCGACATCGTGGTGTTCCCGCACATGATCGTGCCGCTTTTTGTGGGCCGAGACAAATCGGTTCGCGCGCTGGAAGAGGTGATGCAGGATGACAAACAAATTCTGCTGTCCAGTCAGATTGATCCCGGCGTCGATGACCCGGATGAAGACGGTATTTATCAAGCCGGCGTTCTGGCCAACGTGCTGCAACTGCTGAAATTGCCTGACGGCACCGTGAAGGTGCTGGTCGAAGGGCAGGCGCGCGTTCAGATCACCGAGTTTCTTGAAAACGAAGAGTTTTTCGAAGCCCGCGCTGAGTATTTGACCGAAATTCCCGGTGACGTGACAACAACCGAAGCCTTGTTGCGGACCGTTGCGGACGAATTCGAGCGCTATGCCAAAGTTCGCAAGAACATCCCCGAGGAAGCTCTGACCGCTGTCGGAGAATCCACCGAGCCTGCCAAGCTGGCGGATTTGGTGTCGGGCCATCTGGGCATTGAGGTCGAGCAAAAGCAGGAATTGCTTGAGACGCTTTCTGTCAGCGAGCGGCTTGAGAAGGTCTATGGCCTGATGCAGGGCGAAATGTCGGTTCTGCAGGTCGAGAAAAAGATCAAGACCCGCGTCAAATCCCAGATGGAGAAGACCCAGCGAGAATATTATCTGAATGAGCAGATGAAGGCCATTCAGAAGGAACTTGGCGATGGCGAGGACGGCAGCAACGAGGTTGCCGAACTGGAAGCCAAGATCGCCGAGACCAAGCTGTCGAAAGAAGCGCTTGAAAAGGCTGAAGGCGAGCTGAAGAAGCTCAAGAACATGTCGCCGATGTCGGCCGAAGCAACCGTCGTACGCAACTATCTGGACTGGATTCTGTCGCTGCCATGGGGCACCAAATCCCGTGTCAAAAAAGACCTTGGCCGCGCGCAGGAAATTCTGGATGCCGATCACTATGGCCTTGAGAAGGTCAAGGAGCGGATCGTTGAGTATCTGGCGGTGCAGCAGCGCTCGAAAAAGCTGAAGGGTCCGATCCTGTGCCTGGTTGGCCCTCCGGGTGTGGGTAAGACCTCGCTGGGTAAATCCGTTGCCAAGGCCACGGGGCGCGAATTTATTCGCATCTCGCTGGGCGGCGTGCGCGACGAATCCGAGATCCGCGGCCACCGTCGGACCTATATCGGTTCGATGCCCGGCAAGATCATTCAGGCGCTGAAAAAGGCGAAAACCACGAACCCGCTTATCTTGCTCGACGAGATCGACAAGATGGGTCAGGACTTCCGTGGTGATCCGGCTTCGGCGATGCTTGAAGTGTTGGATCCGGAACAGAACAGCACGTTCATGGACCACTACCTTGAGGTCGAATATGACCTGTCCAACGTGATGTTCCTGACCACGTCGAACAGCTATAACATGCCTGGGCCTCTGCTGGATCGGATGGAGATCATCCCTCTGGCTGGTTACACCGAAGAGGAAAAGAGCGAGATCGCCAAGCAGCACCTGATCAGCAAGCAGGTCAAAAACCACGGTCTGAAAGCCAAGGAATTTGAACTGACCGATGAGGCGCTGCAAAAGATCATCCGCACCTACACCCGCGAGGCGGGCGTGCGGAACCTTGAACGGGAAATCGCCAAGGTGGCGCGGAAGTCGCTGACCAAGATCATCAAGAAAGAGGCCGAAACCGTCTCGGTAACGCCCGACAATCTGGATGAGTTCCTTGGCGTGCCCAAGTTCCGCTATGGTCTGGCCGAACAGGACGATCAGGTCGGTGTTGTCACCGGTCTGGCCTGGACCTCCGTGGGCGGCGACCTGTTGCATATCGAGGCGCTGAAACTGCCTGGCAAGGGTCGGATGAAAACCACTGGTAAGCTGGGCGATGTGATGAAGGAATCCATCGATGCGGCTTCGTCTTATGTGAGGTCGATCTCGCCTCAGATCGGGGTGAAGCCGCCGAAGTTCGACACGCTGGATATTCACGTCCACGTGCCGGATGGGGCGACACCGAAAGATGGTCCAAGCGCAGGCCTGGCGATGGTGACATCGATCGTTTCGGTTCTGACCGGCATTCCGGTGCGCAAGGACATCGCCATGACGGGCGAGGTCTCATTGCGCGGTAATGCGATGCCGATTGGCGGTTTGAAGGAAAAATTGCTGGCAGCCCTGCGTGGTGGCATCAAAACCGTCCTGATCCCGGAAGAGAACGAAAAGGATCTGGCCGAGATCCCGGACAACGTGAAAGAAGGGTTGGAGATCATTCCGGTCACACACGTCTCGGAAGTTCTTGAACAAGCGTTGGTGCGCAAGCCAGAGCCAATCGAATGGGATGAAGCAGCCGAAGAAGCTGCGGCAGCTGCTGCCGCTTCGGCCATATCCGCAGACGCGTCAGCTACCGCGCACTAGAAGTTGCGTAACACGAATCCGGGAAGAGGCAGAGCATTGCTCTGCCTTTTTTCATAGCCCTATGACGGGGCGCCTTGGATCAAGTATTTCTTCTTCCGCTATGTATTTCATAAATTTTTCGTCTGACAGCGCTGAACGTATAGCCAACACGAAGATGATCGCGGAAAACAAAATGCACAGCAGAATGTCCCACCCAAATGGGATCTGTTTCAAAGACCCCGTGCCGAATTGCCCGAGAAAGGAGATCAATCCAAGTCCCGCAAAATACGGCATCAGCCAAACGGCTTCGGTCAGATCCATTTCATCCAATCGCCCACGGAATCGGATGAGTAGCAAAATCTTCCCGACGATCAGAGCTATACCAAGGCGCCAGACGGTGTCCCATCCGCTCCAATAGACGATCAATGTTGCAATGGCGAAGGCCGTCAATGCCACCAGACGCACCGCCGGAATGCGGATCGACCGGGGTTGGTCCGGCAGCAGATCCCTCAGGCAGACAACGGCAATTGGGCCGACGGCGAAGGACAAAACGATAGCCGCTCCGTTAAGTGCAATGACGGTGGTAAACGGGACCGTCAGCAAGAACAGCGTTCCGATCAGAAAATTCAATGCCAGGGCCCAGACCGGGACACCGAACGAAGACAAGATTTGCAGCCGCTTTGGCAGAAAACCGTTCTGGGAAAGGGCGAGGGAAATCCGGGCATTCGACCCTGTCGCGACCAAACCGTTGCCAAAGGGGCCGACGACAGAACCAACATTCAGCAAGCTGAGGAACCAGACCAATCCAACGGACATGATTAGGGCGTCCAGGGGACCTTCTCCGCCAAAACTCAATTGCGCCCAGCCTTTGGACAGCAAGGCGGGGTCCAGCGCGCCGATGAAGGCCACCTGTAGGCCAAGGTAAATTGCGGCGCAAAGGATGATCGACAAGACCAGAGCGGCGGGAATCGCGAATTTCGGATTTCGCACTTCACCCGCCATATCAACCACATGGCGGAAGCCTATGAACGAGAAAATGACGCCTCCGGTCGAAACAGCAGCCATGATTCCCTGCAACCCGTAAGGGGCAAACCCATCCGGACGTGTGAAATTGTCGGCGTTAAATCGGTTGGCGATCAGCAATACAGACAGAACCACCGGAATGGCAATCTTGGCCCATGTCAGCGCCGCATTGACCCGCGTGAAAAATTTGACGCCAAGCGCGTTAACGGCAACGAATAGCAGCATGAATACGAGTGCGACAAAGACGCCGGCTCCGGTCAAATCGCCGGTGTCTGCGGCGTGCAGCCAGGGAGCGTAGGGGGCCAGATACTTCAGCATCGCCTCGACTTCGATGGGGGCGGTTGTGTTGTAACCGATCCAGGCGGTCCAACCCATGGCCATCGACACGATATTGCCATGCGAAAACTGCGGAACTCGAGCGATCCCGCCGGGAATGGGCAGCATGGCCGAAATTTCCGCAAATGTGATCGCGAGGATGAACATCGCACCTGCACCGATCAGCCACGAGAGGATGGCCGCAGGTCCGGCGTGCTGAACTGCCAGAAGGGGGCCGAACAACCAGCCTGAGCCGATGATTCCTCCAACCGAAATGAAGGTCAGCCCGATCAGACCGATGTCCCGCTTTAGCTCTGACATGATGACCTCTGACTTTGCAACCGGCTCAGGATTTGGCCGGTAAAGTACGATAGTCAACGAGATCTGGCGCTGGCAAGCCCCTCAATTTCAAGCGTAATCTGTATCTGAAAATGGTGGGTGATAAGAGATTTGAACTCCTGACATCTTCGATGTGAACGAAGCGCTCTACCACTGAGCTAATCACCCATGGGGCCGGGTGATATCGCGCCTGATCTACGGCTGCAAGGGAAATTGAACCCCTCGCGGGGTCGAAAATCCGGCTTGCGAACAAAATTCTGGAATCTGGCAAAAAACTTGAAAACGCAGCTTGACGCTGCCCGACCGTAGCCATAATACACCCAAACGTTCAGCAATGAACGTGCAGCGGGCGGTTGTAGCTCAGTTGGTTAGAGTACCGGCCTGTCACGCCGGGGGTCGCGGGTTCGAGCCCCGTCAACCGCGCCATCGCTGCACTCCTTGGTCCAGGGCAAAGGCCACGAAAATAGATGCGCGGTTGTAGCTCAGTTGGTTAGAGTACCGGCCTGTCACGCCGGGGGTCGCGGGTTCGAGCCCCGTCAACCGCGCCATTTCCCAAAAACACGATGAAAGTTCAACCTCCTTGTGAGGGCAGGCATCGGGTTGGGGTGTTGGTGTCAGTAGATGTCGGCAATAAACCGATAGTTCACACTTTGTTCTAACTTTTTTGTTGGAGACTCAGTGCCGCTCGCCTATTTCTAAGACACTTGTGTGTTGGGGGCCAAAATGGCTGAGCTGAAAAATATCGAGGTGCGCGGCGCGCGCGAGCATAACCTCAAAAGCATCGACGTAGACATCCCTCGCGATCAGCTGGTGGTGATCACCGGGCTTTCGGGTTCGGGTAAGTCGTCCTTGGCCTTTGATACGATCTATGCCGAAGGCCAGCGCCGTTACGTCGAAAGCCTGTCGGCCTATGCGCGCCAGTTCTTGGACATGATGGAAAAGCCGGATGTGGATCACATCAGCGGCCTGTCCCCCGCGATTTCGATCGAGCAAAAGACAACGTCCAAAAACCCGCGCTCGACCGTCGGTACCGTCACAGAAATCTACGACTATTTGCGCCTGTTATTCGCGCGTGCCGGGACGCCATACAGCCCAGCCACCGGTATGCCCATCGAAGCGCAGCAGGTGCAGGACATGGTCGACCGCATCATGACGATGGAGGAGGGGACGCGCGGCTATCTCTTGGCTCCTATCGTGCGGGACCGGAAGGGGGAATACAAAAAGGAATTCCTCGAACTGCGCAAACAAGGCTTTCAGCGTGTGAAAGTCGACGGAGAGTTCTACGAATTGGACGAACCGCCCACGCTGGACAAGAAGTTCCGCCATGACATTGACGTCGTGGTTGATCGCCTCGTCGTTCGCGAGGGGATGGAAACGCGTCTGGCCGACAGTCTGCGCACAGCCCTTGATCTGGCGGACGGTATCGCGATTCTGGAAACCGCACCGCGGGAAGGAGAGCCAGAGCGCATTACCTTCAGCGAAAACTTTGCTTGCCCGGTCAGCGGTTTCACAATCCCCGAAATCGAACCTAGGCTGTTTTCGTTCAACGCCCCGTTCGGGGCCTGTCCGGACTGTGATGGCCTTGGGGTTGAGCTGTTTTTCGATGAACGCCTTGTTGTCCCGGATCAGACGCTCAAACTGTATGACGGGGCCCTCGCGCCATGGCGCAAGGGAAAATCACCCTATTTCCTGCAAACCATCGAGGCGATTGCACGCCATTACGAGTTCGACAAGAACACGCCATGGAAAGATTTGCCCCAGAAAGTGCAGAAGGTTTTTCTGCGCGGGTCTGGGAATGAAGAGATTCAGTTCCGCTATGACGAAGGCGGGCGCGTTTATCAGGTCACGCGCAGTTTCGAAGGGGTGATTCCGAACATGGAACGCCGCTATCGCGAGACCGATAGCGCGTGGATTCGCGAAGAGTTCGAGCGTTACCAGAACAACCGCCCATGCGGCACTTGCGACGGGTATCGTCTGCGGGAAGAAGCGCTGGCTGTCAAAATCGCCGGGCTCCATGTCGGTCAGGTTGTCCGGATGTCGATTCGAGAGGCGCTGGCGTGGGTCGAAGATGCCCCGAACCATTTGAGCGTGCAGAAGAACGAGATCGCGCGGGCGATTTTGAAAGAGATACGCGAGCGGCTTGGTTTCCTGAATAATGTTGGATTGGAATACCTTACGCTGTCCCGTTCGAGTGGAACACTGTCGGGTGGGGAAAGCCAACGTATTCGCCTGGCCAGCCAGATCGGGTCCGGTTTGACTGGTGTGTTGTACGTTCTGGACGAACCCTCAATCGGTTTGCATCAGCGCGACAATGACCGGCTGCTGGGGACACTCAAGAACCTGCGGGATCAGGGCAATACGGTGATCGTCGTCGAACATGACGAAGAAGCTATCCGAGAGGCGGACTATGTCTTTGACATCGGCCCCGGCGCCGGTGTTCACGGCGGACAGGTGGTCAGTCACGGGACGCCAGAACACATCGCTGCGGATGCGGCTTCGATCACGGGGCAGTATCTGTCGGGCACGCGCGAGATTGCGGTTCCGGTTGAGCGGCGGAAGGGCAACAAGAAAAAGGTGTCTGTTGTTAAGGCGACGGGGAACAACCTCAAAAATGTCACGGCTGATTTTCCGTTGGGCAAGTTCGTGTGTGTGACGGGGGTGTCCGGCGGCGGCAAGTCGACCCTGACGATTGAGACCTTGTTCAAGACCGCCTCGATGCGCCTGAACGGGGCGCGGCAAACCCCTGCACCTTGCGAGACGATCAAGGGGCTGGAGCATCTGGACAAGGTCATTGATATCGACCAACGGCCTATTGGGCGAACTCCGCGTTCAAATCCAGCGACTTACACCGGGGCCTTCACCCCGATCCGCGACTGGTTCGCCGGTTTGCCCGAGGCGAAGGCGCGCGGTTACAAGCCGGGGCGGTTCAGCTTTAACGTCAAGGGCGGCCGGTGTGAGGCGTGTCAGGGCGACGGTGTCATCAAGATCGAGATGCATTTCCTGCCGGACGTCTACGTCACCTGCGAAACCTGCAAGGGCGCGCGCTATAACCGCGAGACGCTTGAGATCAAGTTCAAGGGCAAATCCATCGCCGATGTCCTTGATATGACAGTGGAAGATGCACAAGAGTTCTTCAAAGCCGTACCGTCAATCCGTGACAAGATGGATGCGCTGGCGCGTGTCGGGCTTGGTTACATCAAGGTTGGTCAACAGGCCACCACACTGTCCGGCGGCGAGGCGCAGCGTGTGAAGCTGTCCAAGGAACTGTCGAAACGATCAACCGGACGGACGCTCTATATTCTCGACGAACCAACGACCGGCCTACATTTCGAAGATGTGCGCAAGCTGTTGGAAGTGCTGCATGAACTGGTTGATCAGGGTAACACCGTCGTTGTGATCGAACACAATCTGGACGTGGTCAAAACTGCGGATCATATCATCGATATCGGCCCGGAAGGCGGCGACGGAGGGGGTGAGATCGTAGCAACCGGAACGCCCGAAGACGTGGCTGAGGTCGAGCGCAGCCATACTGGGCATTACTTGAAACCGATGCTTGAAGGCGCACGGGTAGCGGCTGAATAAGGCGGTGGGCTGACCCTTAGTTGAGGATGTCAGCCACCGCGCCGATCAGGTTCAGAACTTTGCGTGTGTCTGGATCGACGCGATAGACATAATCACCTGCGCGAATGTAGGAATAGTCTCGGTTCAGCCCATAGCGATACGGATTGTCGACCCAGCGGTAATCGTCGCGGATAAAGTCACCATTCCGATAGATTTTTTTCGCTTGTCCCGGCGGCACACACGGAACGGATTTCTTGGCCAGCCCTGGCGGGCAATGCCCGTGCTTGTTCTTGGCCACGGCTGCAACCGGAGCTATCGCCATTGCGGCAAGCGTTGCCGTCATCACTAAGAACTTTGTCATGCCGCATTTCCTTGCAAACAGGCCGCCGGAGCCTTGGAACATGACAGTTTAGATGGCTATTTGCCCAGTGTGTGTCAAACGACTGGGCAAAAGGCCGCCCATTTCCTTATTCGCGTCCGCGCTTTTCGAACCGTGGCAACATAGCAGAGAAATCCATACCCAATCCGTCTTCGTTCTCAACGAATTGTTCGTACAAAGCAGTCGCGACCTGTCCCATCGGAGTATCCGCATCTGCACTGTCTGCGGCCTGCTGGCTGAGACGCAGGTCTTTCAGCATCAACTCGGCCGCGAAACCGGGCGTGTAGTCATTGTCGGCCGGGCTTTGTGGACCTACTCCGGGGGCGGGGCAATACGCGTTCATTGTCCAGCTATAGCCAGACGACGTGCTGACGACGTCGAACATTTTCTGGCGGTCCAGACCCAGCTTGTCCGCCAAAGCAAAGGCTTCGCAAGTGGCGATCATGGTGACGCCAAGGATCATGTTGTTACAGATCTTCGCAGCCTGACCGGCCCCGGCTTCACCACAGTGAACCGCCTTTTGGCCCATGATGTCGAACAAGGGGGCTGCCTTTGCAAAGGCGGCTTCCGATCCGCCGGCCATGAAGGTCAGTGTACCACCAGCAGCGCCGCCAATACCGCCGGAAACCGGCGCATCCACCGACAGCAGACCGGCGCCCTCAGCCTGTTCTGCAACGGCGCGTGCACTGTCCACGTCGACTGTCGAGCAATCGATCAGCACGGCACCCTTCGCCATGGCTGGAATGATCTGATCCGCAACGGACCGGAGGATCGCCCCGTTTGGCAGCATGGTGATAACGGCGTCCGCCGCGGTAACGGCTTCGGCGGCCGTTTCGGCCTGCGTAACGCCGTCCACGGTTACGCCTGCCGTATCAAAACCAAGAACCTGATGCCCGGCCTTTGCCAGATTGACCGCCATGGGGGCGCCCATGTTTCCCAGCCCTATGAAACCGATCTGCATCTCTTAGTCCTCCTCGAAAGTCAGGGTGTCCGCACCAAGCGGTTGCAACATCTTCGACACGGCCACCAAAGGGACGTTCATGTCGGGAAACTGCCAGTTCGGGTTGCGGTCTTTGTCAATGATCTGTGCGCGGATGCCCTCAAGAAAATCGCCATGCTCCATCGACCGGTGGGTAAAGCGATATTCCATGTCCAACGCGCGCCGCATGTTCAGAGAGGGACCGCGCAGACGATGCAGCATCTCAACTGTACAAGCCACGGATAGCGGCGCGTTCTTCTGCATCGCCCGCAGCGTTTTCGCTGAAAACTCCTGCTCATCACTGCGCAGGCTGGTCAGGATGTCACCTAGTGTTTCTCCGGAAAAATGCTGATCGATCTTGGCCTGCAATCCGGCCAATTCGCCATCGGGTGGTGTTTGGGCATGGTCGGTTATCAGTTCAGCGTTGCCAGACGCCTCCAGCATCTCGATCAGATCGGACCATTGCGACTGAGGAATAAAATGGTCCGCAAACCCCGCAAGAATCGCATCCGCAGGCCCCATTCTGAATCCTGTAGTCCCTAGATACTCACCCAATCGCCCCAGCGCGAGCGCCAGCATCAGCGATCCGCCGACATCCGGCACCAACCCGATCGAGCATTCCGGCATCGAAATCCGGGAAGTTTCCCCGACTACGCGGTGACTGCCGTGGCAGCCGATACCGACACCGCCGCCCATGGTGAAACCCTGAAGAAAGCTGATGACCGGTTTGGGGTATTCGAAGATCAGAGCATTCAGGCGGTATTCGTCACGCCAGAACTTCTGACCATACGCGTAGTCGCCTTTGGTTCCGGTCTCATACAGTTCGGCAATGTCGCCGCCGGCGCAGAACGCTTTTTCCCCCTCGGCGTCAAGGATGATCAGGTCAACGGCATCGTCTTCACGCCAGTTGCGCAGCGCTGTGTCGATGGCCATGCACATGTCATAGCTCAACGCGTTCAGTGCGTGGGGACGGGTCAGGGTGATGCGTCCGGCCCGGCCTGTGGTGCGGATATCGATGTCTGACATAGGGGCCTCAGCGGTTGGCGAGCATCTGGCGTGAAACGATCACGCGCATGATCTCATTGGTGCCTTCCAATATCTGATGCACGCGAAGATCGCGCACAAGCTTTTCGATGCCGTAATCCGCAAGATAGCCATACCCGCCATGCAATTGCAGGCACTGATCCACGACTTTCGACCCGGTCTCGGTCACGAATTTCTTGGCCATGGCACAGAATTTCGTGGCGTCGGGCGCGCCGTTGTCCAGTTTCCATGCTGCATGGCGCAGGAAGGTACGTGCGGCCTGCAATTCGATCTCCATATCCGCCAAACGAAACTGAAGCGCCTGGAACTGGTCGATGGATTGGCCAAATGCCTTTCGCTCGGACATGTATTGCAATGTCATATCCAGCCCCGCCTGAGCTGCCCCGAGGGAACAGGCCGAGATATTGAGCCGCCCGCCGTCCAGGCCCATCATGGCATATTTGAACCCGTCGCCTTCGGTGCCCACGAGGTTGCCAGCCGGGATTTTGCAATCGTCGAACTGAACCTGCGCTGTGGGTTGGCTTTTCCAGCCCATTTTCTGCTCCAGCGCGCCAAAACTCAGACCCGGTGTGCCGTCTTCGACATAAACGGTCGAGATACCCTTGGGGCCATCCTGACCGGTGCGTACCATGCAGACATAGGCGTCGGAATACCCACCGCCCGATATGAACGCCTTGGTGCCGTTCAACGTATATCCTTCGTTCGTACGTTCAGCGCGTGTTTTCAGCGCCGCCGCGTCCGAACCTGAACCAGGCTCGGTCAGGCAATAGCTGAGAACCGTATTCAGGCTCAGAACATCGGGCATGACGCGCGCCTTCAGGTCGTCACCCGCGAAATTGTCCAACATCTTGGCGCACATGTTGTGGATCGACAGGAAGGCGGCGACAGAAGGGCAGGCCATCGACAAGGCCTCAAACACCAGCGTTGCATCCAGCCGGGTCAGGTTCGAGCCTCCGCTGTCCTCGGAAACGTAAAGCGCCCCGAAACCAAGCTCTCCGATCTGCGGCCACAGGGTTTTGGGAATGGTGCCGTCGGATTCCCACTGCCTTGCAAAGGGTGCGATGTTTTCCTGCCCAAACGCGTATGCCATGTCGAATATGGCTGTTTGTTCCTCGCTGAGTGCGAAATCCATGGCGCTCCCTCCCGTCGGCAATGAATTGAACGGTTGTTTATTTCTGAATTCTTACAGAAATTTTGCAGGCTCAACAATGGCCCTGCGGCGTTGGGAACATTTGCCGCTACTGATCAAAGATCAGCATGGAATTCTTCGATCAAATGGCGGACGACGGCCTGTCCCGGGTCGTCCCCGCGGGCCGCAGCTTCGGCATGTACACGGCGCTGACGCGTGGCCGAGGTGCCGTTTTCAGCAATCTGCCGTAGCCGGGCAAGTTCGGTCATGGTGCCCAAGGCCTCGGCGTCTTCGGCCAGCAATCCCATCAAGTCACCGATCAATTCGGACATGGGTTTCACCGAGCGGTCACCGAAGTCTATCAGCCCTTCGCCCACGCCATATCGCTGCGCACGCCAGCGGTTTTCACCAATCAGAAAACGATCATATTGCCGCCAGCGCAGGTTTCGGTCTTTCAGGCGGCACAACATCCGGGTCAGGGCCTGCGTCAGCGCCGCCAATGACAAAGTGTGTTCCAACCGGGGCTGCACATCCATAATCCGTGTTTCCAATGTCGGAAAACGGTGCGAGGGGCGCAGGTCCCACCAGATCTTGGTCGTGTCTTCGATCACCCCAAGCTCGACCAGAATACCTGTGGTCCGCTCATACTCGCCCCAACTGGCGAAGACCGGGGGCAGCCCGGTGCGGGGCAGGTTATCGAACACTGTCAGCCGGTAAGAAGACAGGCCGGTATCCTCGCCATTCCAGTAGGGTGACGATGTGGACAGCGCCAAAAGATGCGGCAGGAAATATGACAGCTGCGGCATCAGATCGGCCCGCAGGGCAGGGTCAGCGACCCCCACATGCACATGCATCCCACAGATCAGCATCCGGCGGGCAACACCGCCCAACGCATGTTGCAGCGCGTCATACCGTTCTTTGCGGGTATGATGCTGGTCCTTCCAGTTGGCGAATGGGTGGCAGGACACGGCGATGGGGGCCAGATTGTATTCGGCGGCCCGTTTCGACACGCACGAGCGCAGACGCTTCAGGTCTTCTCGCGCCGATGCGACGGTGGTGTGTGGCCGGGTGCCGACCTCTATCTGGCATTGCAGGAACTCGGGGCTGACCTGGCCTTCGAAATCACTTTGGCAGGCATCCATTAGCGCCTCGGGAGCTTCGGACAATTGAAGGCTGTCTCGGTCCACTAAAAGGTATTCTTCCTCGATCCCCAATGTGAAGTCCGGCTGCATGGTGGCCCTCGCGGTTGTTGTTCCAAGCAGTGAATACGGAATTTCGCTTTTTGCCAAGGGTTTGCCCGGCTTGTCCTTGCAGAGCTATGGTCAGCAGCGGTATGGAACGGGCGTAGGTAAGACCGTGGAGCCAGTACCGTGAAACCCAGAAAATTCCCAAAGATCAACGCCGCCCTTGAGGAGTTGGGGGTGAAACTGGTGGATAAAGTCACGGAACAGGATGAACGGGCGCGACTGGAAGCCTTTGAGGCGGCCGGTGGCCTAACGCGTCCCGCCTACGCATTGTCGCCCGGCATGGAAGGGTTCGACATCTCTCAGCTTGTGGCTGAATACGAGGGTCACAAGGCAGCTTTGGAGGCGCTAAAAGATCCCGCGCGCAATCAGACCGGCTATCGCACTGGCAATGGCTATTATGACAGCCCGGATGCGGACGCATTGTATCTGATGATCCGCCGCTTTCAGCCCAAACGGGTGATCGAGGTTGGATGTGGCAATTCCACCCGTGTGACCCGGCAAGCGATTATCGATGGTGATTTGGACACCACAATCACCGCGATCGACCCGTACCCTCGCGCCGACATCGCCCACGTAGTCGATAAATTCGAGCAGAAACGCCTTGAGGAGACCGACCCGGCACTGTTCGCAGAACTGGAGGCCGGAGACGTTCTGTTCATCGATTCCAGCCATGTCGTTCGGATGAGCAATGACGTCGCCCACCTGTTTTGCCGCATCATTCCAACGCTGAAACCCGGCGTGGTGGTCCATGTGCACGATGTTTTTCTGCCCTACGAATACCCCAAGCGGTTCTTCTACGATTGCCCGGGCTGGGGTGAGCAGTACATGTTGCACGCATTGCTGCAATCTGGAGCGTATTCAATGCTTTGGCCGGGATACTTCCTGCAACAGGATCGCCCGGACGCCGTCGCCGCGTTGCCGTTTCTGGCTGAAGGACGCGCGCAGAGCATCTGGGTGCAACTCAAAGAAAATTGATCGCCGAGTGATCCACGGCGGCAAAAGGTCCGTACCCCTTTCCATAACACGCTGGAGAGGAGAAGACAGCTATGTTCCGTCGCACATTCATGGGCGCAGCCGCCGCACTTGCACTTGCAATGCCACTCAAGGCGCAGGCCGCTGACATCGTCGACACCGCCGTTGCTGCCGGGTCGTTCAACACTTTGGTCGCCGCGGTTCAGGCCGCAGGTCTGGTTGACACCCTCAAAGGGGATGGTCCGTTCACCGTTTTCGCGCCCACGGATGAAGCCTTTGCTGCTTTGCCCGAAGGCACAGTGGAAACGCTGTTGAAACCCGAAAACAAAGATCAGCTTGTGTCGATCCTGACCTATCACGTCGTTCCGGCCAAGGTGATGTCCGGAGATATCGCCGGCAAGCGCGCAAAGGTTCTGACCGTTCAGGGTGAGCGTTTGAGCGTCAATGCCAGGAACGGCGTAAAAGTGAATGATGCCAAGGTTGTGCAGGCGGATATTGAAGCCAGCAACGGGGTGATTCACGTGGTCGATGCAGTTATTCTGCCGGAATAACTTTGCAGCCTTCTAAAACATCAAAGCCCCGGCAAAGGTTCGGGGCTTTTTCGTTTCAACACCGGTAGATCAGACCAGACGAACCTGCGTTCCGATCTGGACCAGAGGATACAGCTCCTCGACATGCTGATTATAAAGGCCGATGCAGCCAGACGAGCTCTGACGACCGATCTTGCGCGTGTCATGCGTGCCGTGAACCAGATAAGCGGGCCAGCCCAGATACATGGCACGGGTTCCCAGTGGGTTGCCCGGATCGCCACCTTCCATCCGCACCGGTAGCGTAGGATCCCGTTCGCGCATGGATGCAGTCGGAGTCCAGCTTGGGAACTCGGTTTTACGCATTACTTTCGTGTATCCGCGCTTGGTGAGTTCTTCGCTCATGGGGACGGAACTTGGGTACAGTCTATACGTGCCGTCGGGGGCCCAGAAATGTACAGCGCGGCTGGTGATATCGGCCAACAGACAACCGACGCCAAGCTCATCAAAATGGTCCTGCCAGTTTTGCTGCGAGAACGATGACACATTGCGACGTACCGGCAATTGGGTGCTGATGGCATCTTCCGTGGTCGGGAAAGCATCTGTGCTTTGCGCCCGAACAAGGGCAGGGGTCGCCACCAGTGAGGCAGCGCCCAGCAGGGCGGAACGACGGGTCATGCGGGATTGGGACAAGGTTGCCTCCGGTAAATTAACTGCTCGGTACGTACTTTGGCGCCAAAATATTTACCTTGGCTGCGTTTTTCCAGAGCTTCAAAACTGAATTTCTTGTGAACAGGGCACCTTGGCCGGGTTTTCGGCGGAAAGATGCGAAAAACCCGGCCCAATACTGGGCCGGGTTTCAAAACTTGTGGTTTTTTGGATCAGTCCATGGCTTTGAAGTTGAACTCGCCACCTTCCTTGATGCCCGACGGCCAGCGCGAGGTCACGGTTTTGGTGCGGGTGTAGAACTTGAAGCTGTCAGGACCGTGCTGGTTCAGGTCACCGAACATCGATTTCTTCCAGCCGCCAAAGGTGTGGTAAGCCAGCGGAACCGGGATTGGAACGTTGATGCCGACCATGCCGATATTGATCCGGCTGGCAAAGTCACGGGCCGTGTCACCGTCACGGGTGAAGATCGCGGTGCCGTTGCCGTATTCATGATCCATCGCCAGTTTCAGTGCTTCTTCATACGACCCGGCGCGTACAGTCGACAGGACCGGGCCAAAGATCTCCTGTTTATAGATGTCCATGTCGGGGGTGACATGGTCGAACAGGTGCGGGCCGACAAAGAAGCCGTCCTCATAGCCTTGCAGGCTGAAGTCGCGATTGTCGACGACCAGTTTTGCGCCCTGTTCCACGCCCGAGTTGATCAGGCCGAGGATACGCTCTTTCGCGGCGGCGGTCACAACCGGGCCCATGTCGACGTCATCGCCAGCCGTGTAGGGGCCAACCTTCAGCTTTTCGACGCGCGGGATCAATTTTTCGATCAATGCGTCCGCGGTTTCTTCACCAACCGGCACCGCAACCGAGATAGCCATGCAACGTTCACCTGCAGCACCGAACCCGGCACCGACCAGCGCGTCGGCAGCCTGATCCAGATCCGCGTCGGGCATAACGATCATGTGGTTCTTTGCGCCGCCAAAGCACTGCGCACGTTTGCCGTTCGCGGTTGCGCGGGAATAGATGTACTGCGCAATCGGGGTCGAGCCGACAAAGCTGACGCCCTGAATGATCTCGCTGTCGAGGATCGTGTCCACAGCTTCCTTGTCGCCGTTCACGACCTGGAACACGCCTTTGGGCAGGCCAGCTTCGACAAAAAGTTCGGCCAGCATCAGCGGCACCGAGGGGTCACGCTCGGACGGCTTCAGTACCACGGCATTGCCGCAGGCCAGCGCCGGGCCAACGTGCCAAAGCGGCATCATTGCAGGGAAGTTGAAGGGCATGATCGAGCCGACAACACCCAGCGGCTGACGCATCGAATACATGTCAATGCCGGGGCCAGCGCTGTCGGTGAATTCACCTTTCAGCATCTGCGGGGCGCCGATGCAGTACTCGATCACTTCCAGTCCGCGCTGCAGGTCACCCTTCGCGTCAGGGATGGTTTTGCCGTGCTCACGGCTCAGCGCTTCGGCCAGCTTATCCATGTCGCGGTTCATCAGGCCGACCATGGCCATCATGACGCGGGCACGTTTCTGAGGGTTGGTTGCGCCCCACGCGGGCTGCGCGGCAGCTGCGGCTTCAATGGCTGCGGTGGTTTCCGCTGCACTGGCCATCGGGCACTTGTATTGAACTTCACCCGTCGCGGGGTTGTAGACGTCGTCGAAACGGCCGGATGTTCCGGCGACCATTTCGCCGTTCAGGAAATGGGTCAGATCTTGCATCAATAGCTCCTCCGATAGATTTGCGCGCAGAATAGGCTTGCAGAAATCCCACGAACAGAGGCAATGTCTCAAAAGAGTTTTGCAAAAATGCAAAGGGGTATGGGGTGACTCCAAACTGGGACGATATGCGGATATTTCTGGCCGTGGCGCGGGAGGAAAGCTTGTCGTCCGCCGGGCGTATCCTGAAAATCGACCCGGCAACTGTGGGGCGCCGTGTGGCCCGGCTCGAGTCCACGCTGGACTCGTCTTTGTTCACCAAATCGCAACAGGGCTACGTGCTGACCCCAGCAGGGCAACGCCTGTTGGAACACGGTTTGCACGCTGAAGAAGCCATGCGCGCGGCTGCCGGGGCCGTGGCCGGGTCGACGAAATCGCTGAGCGGGCAAATCAGGATCGGCGCACCGGATGGCAGCGCCAATTACCTGCTGCCTCAGGTCTGCGCAAAGATCAGTAATGCGAACCCTGATTTGGACATACAGATCCTGGCGCTTCCACGGGTGATCAACCTGTCCCGACGCGAGGCGGATATGGCGGTGACAGTCAGCGCGCCGACGGCCGGTCAATTGCTGGTGAAAAAAGTCAGCGACTACAAACTGCACATGGTCGCGACCGAGGAATATCTGGAAAGACATGATCCGATTCAATCAATTGCAGACCTGAAAGGGCACAGGTTGATCGGCTATATTCCCGACATGATCTTTGACCGAGAGCTGGATTACCTGAACGACATAGGTGTTGACCGTGTCGCGCTTGCATCGAACTCGGTCTCGGTGCAATTGCGGCAAGTCTCGTTGGGTTCCGGGGTTTGTGTGGCCCATGACTTCACGCTGCCCTTCCACCGCGACCTGCGGAAAATCCTGACGGATCAAGTGAGTTTGACGCGCAGCTTCTATCTGGTGAGGCATGAGGGAGATCAGCGCAACGAACGGTTGAACCGCTTTGCGGACGCCCTGACACGTGGCATTCGCGAGGAAGTGCTTCGTTTGGAAGCAGATGCCGACGCTTGACAGGTCAAAGCAATCGCGCAACGTTTTGGAATAAGTGTTATTATTCCGGAGGTATTCTTCATGTTAGTACAGGCCATCCTGAAGTCCAAAGCGACAGACGGCGTTGTGACGGTTGCGCCAACGGCAACAGTCTCGGAGGCCTCGAAGATTCTTGCGGAAAACCGGATCGGGACGGTCATAATTTCTGAAGACGGTGGTGAAACTGCGTCGGGCATCCTGTCCGAGCGTGACATTGTTCGCGAATTGGCGGCCAGCGGCAGCAATTGTCTGAACCAGCCGGTGGAATCCTACATGACGCAGAATCTGATCACGACGACCCGCCAGGCCACGGTTCAGGACATTATGGCGCGCATGACCGAAGGGCGGTTTCGCCACATGCCGGTGGTTGAAGACGGCAAGCTGATCGGCATTGTGACCATTGGGGACGTTGTGAAGGCCCAGTTGGCCGAACTGGCCATGGAAAAAGACGCCCTTGAAGGCATGATTATGGGGCATTAACGGCAAGGGTTACCGCAGCAACCACTTGCACCTGCAGCAAAGTTATGTTTGCTTGCGCAGAAATATTGTTGCGCAGGAGGGCGCGATGCGGGTTGGATTATATCCTGGAACCTTCGATCCCATTACCATGGGACACATCGATATCATCCGTCGGGCGGCTGCTTTGGTGGACAAACTGGTCATCGGCGTTGCCATCAATCGCGATAAGGGCCCTCTGTTCTCGCTGGAAGAGCGTGTGGCCATGATCGAAGCTGAATGCGCCCAGCTCTCTCAGCAGACCGGAACCGAAATCGTTGCGCATCCTTTTGAAAACCTTCTGATCGATTGTGCGCGGGATGTAGGGGCGCAGATCATCGTGCGCGGTCTGCGTGCGGTTGCCGATTTCGAGTACGAGTTTCAAATGGTCGGTATGAACCGCGCCCTGGACGATTCGATTGAAACCGTCTTTCTGATGGCCGAAGCCCGGCATCAGGCGATTGCCTCGAAACTGGTGAAGGAAATCGCCCGATTGAACGGGGACGTGTCGAAATTCGTCACGCCCAGCGTCAACACAGCGCTGAAAGAACGGTTAGGCTAGGGCGCCCATTGCGGCGGCCGTGTCCAGCATTCGGTTCGAAAAACCCCATTCGTTGTCATACCAGGCCAGCACTCGGACCAACGTGCCGTCGGTGACTTTGGTTTCGGCCAGCGAAACTGTCGAGCTGTGCGGATCATGGTTGAAGTCAACGGAAACCAGCGGGCGGCTTTCCGCAGCCAGCACGCCGGGGATTTTGGCAGCGGCGTCGAGGAACAACTGGTTGACCTCTTCCTCGGTCGTGGGGCGTGAGACCTCGGCCACTAGATCAACGACCGAGACATTCGGGGTTGGGACACGGATCGCCTGACCGGTCAGTTTCCCTTTCAACTGCGGCAGCACCAACCCAACGGCGGCGGCGGCACCGGTTGTTGTCGGGATCATCGATAGGGCTGCGGCGCGCGACAGATAGGGGTCTTTCCCGACCAGATCATGCACTGGCTGGCTGGCGGTATAGGCGTGAACGGTCGTCATGTTGCCGTGCTTGATCCCAAGGCCCGCATCCAAGGCCGCGGCAACCGGAGACAAGCAGTTGGTTGTGCAGGAGGCATTTGAGACGACCAGATCCTCGGCTGTCAGTTCCTGATCGTTTACGCCAAAGACAATGGTTTTCACGTTCCCGTCACCTCTTGCCGGAGCCGATATCAAAACCTTCTTCGATCCGTTCTTAAAATGACGTTCAGCTGCGTCACGGGTCCGAAATACGCCTGTGCATTCCAGAACAACGTCAATATCCGACCAGGGCAGGTCTTCGGGATTGCGCTCACTGCTTAGGCGGATCGGACCGCGACCCACATCCAGGCCAGCATCGCTAAGCGTAACCGGGTTGGGGTAACGACCGTGTACGCTGTCAAATTCAAAGAGATGCGCGTTCATCTCAGGCTTGCCAAGATCGTTGATCGCGACGATCTCAACATCAGTGCGTCCGCTTTCCATCACCGCGCGCAGAACCCCGCGCCCGATCCGTCCAAATCCGTTGATCGCCAATTTCAGGGTCATGGTCCGCTCCGTTCAGATGTCTCATATGGATAAGTTAGCGCTAACAAATCCAGATCAACAAAAAAGTCAAGAGAAACCTCAATCATCGCCAGAAAGCGAGCCAGTCCAGAAAGTCGTAAAGCTTCTTGCCGAGAAACAGCAGATGCTCGGTTCCATACAGTGCTATGTCCAGCATCATGCCGCCAAGCAGTAGAAGGCCGAGCCAGATAGCGATTTGATTGGTCATGGCTGTTCCGAACAAAAATGCCCGCTCAGATAACCTGAGCGGGCATCAAGGTACAAGCGAAGTCCGAAGGGTCAGTTAAAGGCGGCCCATCGCAACAGCAACGTCGGCCATACGGACCGAGAAGCCCCATTCATTGTCATACCATGCCAGAACACGGACCATGCGGTCGTCGACCACGCGGGTCTGATCCGGCGCGAAGATCGAGCTTTCTTCGGTGTGATTGAAGTCGGTCGACACCAGCGGTGCGGGCTCATAGCCCAGAACGCGCTGCATCGGGCCCTTGGCGGCTTCTTCGACGATGGCGTTGATTTCAGCAGTCGTGGTGTCGCGCGAGGCACGGAACGTCAGGTCGACAGCCGAGACATTCGGGGTAGGGACGCGGATGGCGGATCCATCCAGACGGCCTTTCAGGTTCGGCAGAACCTCACCCAGCGCTTTGGCCGCACCGGTCGAAGTCGGGATCATCGACATCGCGGCAGCGCGGGCGCGGTAAAGATCGCTGTGACGACGGTCCAGTGTCGGCTGGTCGCCGGTATAGGCGTGGATGGTAGTCATGATTCCGTGTTCGATGCCGACACCTTCGTCCAGAACCTTGGCAAGCGGAGCAAGGCAGTTGGTGGTGCAGGATCCGTTGGAGACCATGTTGTCGTTGGCGGTCAGCGTGTTGTGGTTCACGCCGAAGACGATGGTCTTGTCGACATTCTTTCCGGGTGCGGACAGAAGAACCTTGCCTGCACCGCGATCCAGATGGGTTTTCGCCTTGGTGCCGTCGTTGAACTTTCCGGTGCACTCCAGAACGACATCACAGCCTTCCCAGTCCAGCTCGTTCATGTCGTAGGTCGAGAACATCTGCATCGGGCCACGGCCCAGATCCATGGTGTTGCCCTCGATGGAAACTTCACGCGGGAACCGTCCGTGGACGCTGTCGTATTTCAGCAGATGCGCCGATGTTTCCAGCGGGCCGGTGGCGTTGACTTTGATCACTTCGATGTCGTTGCGCCCCGAGGCGGCGATGTGCGACAGGGTGCAGCGGCCAATACGGCCAAAACCATTGATACCGACCTTGATGGTCATATGACGTCTCCAAATGCGCTTGCTTTGAGGGCCATATAGCGGTGAAAGGGGAATCTCAAAAGGGCAAAAACGGCATATTTTTAAGGTGTTAGCGCAAACCTGCGCCGGTTGCGCTAACGCTTGCGCTAGCCGTTGGATCAGGTAGGGTCCGGGTTGCGGCAGTTGAAGTGAAAGGAAGCGCGATGAGTGGTCTTTTGGCCCTGTTGGATGACGTGGCAGGGATTGCCAAAGTTGCGGCGGCATCGGTGGACGATGTGGTCGCCGCAGCAGGCAAGGCAGGGGCCAAAACCGCCGGTGTGATTATTGATGACGCAGCGGTGACACCAAAATACGTGCAGGGTTTTGCCCCGGCGCGCGAATTGCCGATCATCTGGCGCATTGCGCGCGGATCAATCTTCAACAAGATCATACTCTTGCTGCCCGTGGCGTTGCTGCTGGCCAATTTCGCGCCGTGGCTGATCACGCCATTGCTGATGCTGGGCGGGTCGTATTTATGTTTTGAAGGTGCTGAGAAAATCTTTCATGTCTTGTTCCCCCATGGCAGCCATGTCATTGAGGACGATATGAAAAATCGCGACCCCGGCCACCTGGAGGAGCAAAAGGTCAAGGGGGCCATCAAGACGGATTTTATCCTTTCGGCTGAGATTATGACCATTGCCTTGGCCGCGATTGAAGCGCCGAACCTGTGGATGCAGGCCGCGACACTGGCAGTTGTAGGGATTGGTGTGACGGTGGCCGTTTACGGCTCGGTGGCGCTGATTGTTAAGATGGATGATGTCGGACTGTTCCTGGCGAACAACGCACCGACGCCCATCGGTCGCGGTTTGGGGCGCGGATTGGTCAAGGCCATGCCTGGGGTCATGAAAACTTTGTCGATTGTCGGCACGGCGGCGATGCTGTGGGTTGGTGGATCGATCGTCATCCACGGGCTGGAAGTGCTGGGCTTTGGTTGGTTGCAGCACCTGATTTACGACTGGGCCAAAGCAATCGCTTATTCGGCACCCAAAGACTGGGCCGCTGCAGTGAAATGGCTGGCCAAGGCGACGATGGACGGTGTTCTTGGGTTGGCTTGGGGTCTGGTTTTGATCCCTCTGGCTACCAAGGTGATAATACCTTTGTTCGGAAAAAAAGCGGGGCATTAAGATGACCCGCTTTTACCTTGCCTGCTTCAGAAACCGTTGGGATTGCCTTTGACGACAACTCCGGTACCATCGACTTTACCGTCTTTATAAAGGGTTACGACATTGCCTTCGATCTTCAGGTCCCAGCAGTTCTCCGGATCGGCACCATATTGAAAGCACATGCCGTTTTCGGTTGCTCTCCACGTGCCGCTGTATCCTGCGCCTTTGATGGAACCGTCACCGGCGTAGTATTCTGAGAATGATCCGGAAAGCATGCCGCCTTGGTAGGTGTGGTCGCTCATTGTTTGAGTGATCTGGTCTTTCGAGGCAAAGCCCGCCGCCGAAAGCGACGTGGCTGATACCGCCAGCGCCAGAGTGATGAGACCGGTTTTTATTGTTTGGGAACCCATATGCGATGTCCTGTTTCTGCAAGTCCTGGCCTCAACTAATCTGATCCGAGGTCCGGCACAGGCAGGATGGTATCACGCCTTGTCACCAAGGCGTGAGGTCGGTCAGGGCATAAAAAAAGGCGACCCGTAAGCCGCCTTTTGAAAGGATATGAACGGGCGGGGTTAGCCCAGCAGTTCCTTGACCTTGGCAACAGTGGCCTCGGCGGTGATGCCGAAATGCTTGTACAACTCACCCGCCGGAGCGGACGCGCCGAAGCTCGACATGCCGATGAAGCCAGCTTTGGCTTCACGACCACGTTCGCCCAGCAGCCAACGGTCCCAACCTCCGGCACGTACGGCGGCCTCGATACCGACGCGCACGGCGCCAGCGGGCAGAACGCGTTTGCGATAGGCTTCGTCCTGCTCGGCAAACAACTCCATGCAGGGCATCGAGACGACGCGGGTGCCGATGCCTTCGGCTTCCAGCATTGCCTTGGCTTCCATCGCCAGCGACACCTCGGACCCGGTGGCGATCAGGATGGCCTGACGCTTGCCTTCGGCTTCGGCCAGAACATAAGCGCCTTGCGCAGTGAGGTTCTTGGTCTTGTGATCCTTGCGTACGGTTGGAACACCCTGACGGGTCAGCGACAGGACCGAGGGGCTGTCCTTGAAGGTCAGCGCCAATTCCCACGCTTCAGCTGTTTCGATCGTATCGGCGGGGCGGAACACATAGGTGTTCGGCGTCGCGCGCGAAATCGCCAGATGCTCGACCGGCTGGTGGGTCGGGCCGTCTTCGCCCAGACCGATCGAGTCATGGGTCATCACAAAGACCGATGGCACTTTCATCAGCGCAGCCAGACGCATGGACGGGCGGGCATAGTCCGTGAAGGCCATGAAGGTGCCGCCATACGGGCGGATGCCACCGTGCAGCGCCATGCCGTTCATTGCAGCGGCCATGCCGTGTTCGCGGATTCCGTAGTGAATGTAACGACCCTTGCGGTTTTCCGGCAGGAACACGCCCATATCGGCGGATTTGGTGTTGTTCGACCCGGTCAGATCGGCCGAGCCGCCGACGGTCTCGGTCATGATCGGGTTCACAACGTTCAGAACCTTTTCAGACGACGCGCGGGTGGCCAATTTCGGCTGATCTTCCGACATCTGCTTTTTGAACGCGCGGATGGCACCGGTCAGTTTCTTGGGTGCTTCAAACGCGTAGGCGCGGTTGAACTCAGCCTGTTTGCGCTCGGACAGTTGCGCGAAACGCTCTTCCCACGCTGCGCGCTCGGCAGCACCACGGGCACCGATGGCTTCCCATGCGGTTTTCACACTGGCGGGGATTTCGAACGCGTCATGCGGCCAGCCATAGCCGTCTTTGGCCGCTTTCAACTGATCCTGATCGGTCAGCGCGCCGTGGCCCTTCGACGTGTCCTGCGCCGCGTGTCCCAGAGCGATGTGGCTTTCGCAGGCAATCATCGTCGGTTTGTTCGACTTCTTCGCCTGTGTGATCGCGGCATCGATGGCTTGCGGATCGTGGCCGTCAATCTCGATCACATGCCAGCCCGAGGCCGCAAACCGGCGCACCTGATCGGTGCGGTCCGCCATATCGACAGTGCCGTCGATGGTGATGTTGTTGTTGTCCCAGAACACGATCAGCTTGCTCAGCTCGTGACGACCGGCCAGGGTGATTGCTTCTTGGCTAACGCCTTCCATCAGGCAGCCATCACCAGCGATCACATAGGTGTAGTGATCCACGACCTTCTTGCCATAATGCGCGCGCTGGATTTCCTCGGCCATGGCAAAGCCCACAGCATTCGAGATACCCTGACCCAGCGGACCGGTGGTGGTTTCGACACCATCGATCAGGAAGTTTTCCGGGTGGCCTGCGGTTTTTGCACCCAACTGGCGGAAATTCTTGATCTCTTCCAGCGTAACGTCGCCATGACCCGTGAGGTAAAGCAGCGAATAGATCAGCATCGAGCCATGGCCCGCTGACAGGATAAACCGGTCACGGTCGGGCCAGTTCGGGGCCGACGCATCGAATTTCAGGTGCTTTTCGAACAGCACGGTCGCAACGTCGGCCATGCCCATGGGCATACCGGAATGGCCGGAGTTTGCGGCGGCGACGGCGTCAAGGGTCAGGGTGCGGATGGCCGCAGCTTTGTCCCAATGTTCGGGGTTGGCATTGCGCAGCGCAGTCAGGTCCACGGGCGTTGTTCCTTTGGATAAAAAGCAGATTGCGGGCTCAATACCACTCAGTACCCAAAGTGCAAGCGGAACCGGGCTTTGACCGCCACGGATGGGTGAAGAGCGCGGCCCAAGTGGTTGAAACCAAACAGTGGGTATTTTCTGTCGCATTCCGCTAGACTGTCAGCAGGCGGGATTCGATTTTGATTCGGATCATTTCGTGACAGAACGAACCTTGGTAAAGAGGTGACAGGGGCATGAGTCAGATAGAGGAATTACAGCACCGCATTATGGCTGCGATGGACCGTATCGGAACGGGGGTCGAGGCATTGGGCAGCGTGTCCCGGAATGCCGGGCAGGATGAGGGGCTACAGGCGGCGCTTGAAGACGAAAGAGTTGCCAACGCGCAGCTTCAGGAACGGCTTAAATCCCTGAAGGAGCAGCACGAACAGCAAGTGGACGGCTTGCGTGCCGATCTTGAACACCTGCGTTCCGCTCCGGCGGATTCGGCTGAGACGGATGCGTTGCGTGTCGAGTTGGAGGAAGCCAAGGCCAAGATCGCGTCAGTTGAAGCGGCCCGGGCCGAGTTGGCCGAAGCCAAGGCGGCTTTGGACAACAGCACCGAGTTGGAGGCGCTGAAAGCCGAAAATGAAAAGATGCGCGCCGATCTTGATGGCCGCGAAGACCCAGCGCCGCTGAAGGCCGAACTGGCACAGTTGCGTGGGCTTCTTGATCAGGCCAAAGAGGTCGAGGCGGAAAACAGCCGCCTCAAGGCCGAGTTGGAAGACACCGAACGGGTTACTGATCTGAGTGCCGAGCTTGAGATGTTGAGGGCCGAACGGGCCAGCCACGGCGCGGCGATGTCCCGGCTTGATGACGACCTGCAACGGATGCGCAAGGCGAATGAGCAATTGCGAAACTCGGTCGAAGAATTGCGTTCGGCTGCGACAGAAGGGCTAACGGATGCTGAATTGCTGAACCGTGCCACCGTTGCGGAGCTGGAGGCAACGCGCGCCGCGCAAGCCTCGGATGCCGCCGAAGCGCAGGCCGTACTGGCACGGTTGGAGCCCCTGTTGTCGCAGGCGAAACTTGTTGAAGGGGAGGTGGAGTAATGCCCGAGGTGAACATTCAAATCGGCGGGCGTGGCTTTGACGTTTCCTGCCGTGACGGGGAAGAGCCGTTTCTGCACGCTGCCGCCAAAATGCTGGATGACGAGGCACAGGTTCTGTCTGATCAGATCGGTCGGATGCCGGAATCCCGGATGTTGCTGATGGCTGGGTTGTTGCTGGCTGACAAGACAGCCGCAACGGAAGACAAGGTGAAGTCGCTTGAGGCAAAGCTGGCCGAGGCCGAGGCCGAGCTTCAATCGCTGCGGAATGCACCCGCGCCGGAACCTGAGCGTATCGAGGTGGCTGTCGTCCCGCCATCCGTTACAGACACGCTGGCAGAGCTGGCGGCACGTGCTGAAGCGTTGGCTTCGGTGGTTGAAGAGAAGAAGGCACAATGACGTACCTGCGCAATCTTCTATGTGGTGCTCTGCTGGTTCTGCCCGCAACGGCGGCGTTGGCCGAGATTGACATACTCTCGGTCACATTCACCTGCGAAAACGGCGTGCCATTGCCAGTGACCTATTTCAATGCGCCCGATGGTTCTGGTGCAGTGGCAACGATAGTCGACAACACTCTGGTCGCAATGCGCCAGGTCGAAAGTGGGTCTGGCATCCGCTACGAATCTCTCGGAGACCAAGGATCCTATATCCTGCGCTCTAAAGGCTGGAACGCGTCCATCAGCTACTTGGCGGCGGGTGCCGCCAACGAGCAGGCGATTTATCAGGATTGTTCCAGCCGATAGACCGGTTTACGCGTTTGCTTCGCGGATTTTGTCGGCCGCTTCCTTGTTGTAGCCGACTTCGTTTTCGTCAAACAACGTGTCCAACTCACCCGAAAGGGTCATCTCGGTGATGATGTCGCAGCCCCCAACGAACTCGCCTTTGACATAAAGCTGCGGCACGGTTGGCCAGTCGGAATAGTCCTTGATCCCCTGACGCACGTCTTCGTCGGCCAGAACGTTCACGTCGGTGTATTCAACGCCCATATAGTTCAGCACGCCAGCCACGCGCGAGGAAAACCCGCATTGCGGCATTTCCTTAGTGCCTTTCATATACAGCACCACGTCATTGGCTTTGACGGTTTCGTCGATTTGGGTTTTCACGTCGGTCATTTTGCGTTTCCTTTACATATCACGCCTGTGGCTATCATTTATTCCTTGCCGCCAAGCGTTATCGTTGTTCGTTTTATTAACGAGATCCAGGTCAGTCGCTTCCATTCCCAACGGAGGTTTTTCATTGGGGTTCGGGGGATTCCAGCCACCCATTGACTTTAGCACTTCCCAGATAAACTTGATCATTCCGGGGCTTTGGTGGTGAGCGCCAGCGCGTGCAATTCTCCGTCAGGGCCGTCCATCTTGCCTTTCAGAGCTGCGTAAACGGCACGCTGTTGCTGAACCCGGTTTTTGCCGCGAAAGCTTTCGTCCACCACCATGGCAGACATATGAACACCATCGTGACCGCCGACCTGAATCTCGGCATCAGGAAAGGCTTCGCGCAGCAGGTGTTCGATTTCGTGGGCGCTCATCGGCATGTAGGTAACTCCAGAAGGTCTTTCCCAAGATGTAGAGCGCATGAACCGAGCGTGCAAGAGCACTCGCATATGCAAAAACAACGAAACCCGCGCCGGAACATGGCGCGGGTTTCAATTGACTTTCGCGTTGCCTTATCAGGCGACGGCCTCGGCAAAGCTGCTGCGGAAATCTGCGGTCAGTTCATCCAGCGAAGCTTCGGAGCTGCCGATTTTGACGGTTTCTCCGGCAAAACGGCCAACCGAAGTCAACGGAACGCCCGCCTGACCGGCTGCAATCATCAACGCCTCGGCCTGATCGAAGTTGCAAGCAACCAGATAACGTGCCTGATCTTCGCCAAACAGGAATTCGGTCGGGGCATCGTCCAGACACACGCCAACACCAGCGGTTTCGGCCAACTCAAAAGCTGCCAGGGCGATACCGCCATCGCTAAGGTCGGTGCAGGCTTTGATCATCTCGCGGTTGGCGCGGATGAAATCTCCGTTGCGCTTTTCGGCGTCCAGATCGACATGCGGGGCGTCGCCGTCTTCACGATTGAACACTTCGGCCAGAAGGGCGGATTGACCCAGATGGCCTTTGGTTTCACCAATCACCAGCGCGACATGGCCTTCACGTACTTCGTTGCCAATGACTTCGTCCGCGTGCTGCAACAGGCCAACTGCACCAATGGTCGGAGTAGGCAGGATCGCCTGACCGTCGGTCTCGTTATACAGCGATACGTTGCCCGACACGATCGGCATATCCAGTGCGCCAACTGCGGCACCGATGCCCTGAATCGCGCCGACGAACTGGCCCATAATCTCGGGTTTCTCGGGATTGCCGAAGTTCAGGTTGTCTGTGGTGGCCAATGGTTTGGCCCCAACTGCGGTCAGGTTGCGGTAGGCTTCGGCCACGGCCTGCTTGCCGCCCTCAACCGGGTTTGCGCGAACGTAGCGAGGTGTCACATCTGACGTGAAGGCCAACACTTTGTCGGTTCCGTGTACGCGCACCATACCAGCGCCCAAACCGGGGGTCCGAGCGCTGTCGGCCATGACCATGGTGTCGTATTGCTCATAGACCCACTGCTTGCCGGCATAGTTCGGGGAAGAGAGCAGGGCGCGCAGCCCGTCAATCGGGTCGATCTGAGGCACTTCAGCCAGTTCTTCCGCCTCTGGTGTAGGCTCCCATGGGCGGTCGTATTCCGGCGCGGTCGACGAGAGTTTGGACAGAACCAGATCGGCTTTGACTTCGCCGTTATGCATGATCAGGAAGCGGTCCTCGGCAATCGTTTCACCGACGATAGCGAAGTCCAGATCCCACTTTTCGAATACAGCGCGGGCTTCGGCCTCAAGCTCGGGCTTCAGCACCATCAGCATGCGTTCCTGAGATTCCGACAGCATCATTTCATAGGCTGTCATGTTCTCTTCACGCTGAGGCACGTTTTCCAGATCAAGGCGAACACCCAGGCCACCTTTGTCACCCATTTCAACCGCCGAACAGGTCAGACCAGCCGCACCCATATCCTGGATCGAGATCACCGCACCGGTCTGCATCAGTTCCAGCGTCGCCTCCATCAGGCGCTTTTCGGTGAAGGGATCGCCAACCTGAACGGTGGGGCGTTTTTCTTCGATGGTGTCGTCGAACTCGGCAGACGCCATGGTTGCACCGCCTACACCGTCGCGGCCGGTTTTGGCGCCCAGATAGACGACAGGCATGCCAACGCCGGAGGCAGCCGAGTAGAATATCTTGTCACTGTCGGCCAGACCGGCAGCAAACGCGTTCACCAGACAGTTGCCGTTATAGGCGGGATGGAACCTGACCTCACCGCCGACGCAAGGCACGCCAAAGCAGTTTCCGTAACCTCCAATGCCTTCGACGACACCATTGACCAGTTGGCGGGTTTTGTGGTGGCCGGGCTCGCCAAATGACAGGGCGTTCATCGATGCAATCGGACGCGCGCCCATGGTGAAGACATCGCGCAGAATACCGCCAACACCTGTGGCCGCACCCTGATAGGGTTCGATGTAAGACGGGTGGTTGTGGCTTTCCATCTTGAACACCACGGCCTGACCGTCGCCGATATCAACCACGCCCGCGTTTTCGCCGGGGCCGCAAATGACCTGAGGTCCAGAGGTGGGTAGCGTGCGCAGCCATTTCTTCGAGGATTTGTAGGAACAATGTTCGTTCCACATGGCCGAGAAAATGCCAAGCTCGGTAAAGGTCGGTTCACGCCCGATGATCTCGAGGATCATGTCGTATTCCTCGGGCTTGAGCCCGTGCGCTGCAATCAGATCGGGGGTGATGGCGGGCTCTTGCATCTTCTGTCCTGTGTCCAAGTGGGCCGAGATTGCGCGCCTTTTAGGGCAAGCGCGCGCGCGTGGAAAGGGTCAAGACGGCGCAGGGGCTTCATAACCGGCTGGAAAGCCGATTTCGGCACCACTTTTGCACGACAAGAATTCACCCAAAAAGAAACCGGGCAGTGCCCGGTTCCTGTTTGCGATCTGTTTTAGGCCGATCCCTGATCTTTGTTGATCTGGTCAGCGGCTGCGGCCCCGACTACGGTCTTCTGTTCAGGGCTCAGGTTTTCAGCCTCGTCAAGGCCCGGGATCGCCACGCGCACCTCGCGGCGGGCAAAGTCGATGCCGTTTTCTTTGAACGCAGCCTTGACCCGGTTGAAGATTTCCTTGCGCAGCGTGAACTGCTTGCCGGGCTTGGCCATGAACTTGCCGCGGATAATCATGCCGACATCGTCAAAGTCGAACACACCCTGCGACTTGAAGGGCTGCAGGAAACCATCCTTGTGGGTCTCGTCCTCCATCATCTCGGCACCGATCTTCTTGAAGATCTTCTTGACCTTGTTGGGGTCGGTGTCGAAAGGCACGGTGAACTTGAGCTTCATGATCACCCAGTCGCGGCTGAAATTTGTCAGCTTTTGAATCTCACCGTAAGGGATCGTGTGAACAGGGCCCCGGTGGTGACGCAGTTGCATTGACCGGACCGAGATTTTCTCAACGGTTCCCATCGTGCCGCCAACGTCAACGTATTCCCCAACGCGAAAGGCGTCGTCGATCAGGAAGAAAATTCCACCAACAATATCAGCAACCAGTTTCTGCGCGCCAAAACCGATAGCCAGACCCAAAACACCGGCACCTGCCAGCAGTGGGGTGATATTGATGCCCAATGCACCCAGCGCCAGCAGACCAAAAATCACAGCTATGGTGATCTGAGCTGTAATCCGCATCAGCGGAAGAACAGTCGCCAGACGAGAACCTCCGGCACCGCCGCCTTCGCCGCCGGCTTCTTCATCCAGGGCTTCTGCTGCGGTTTGTTCCTTGGCCAGTCGGCGGTTGATCCATAGCGAGACGACCTCGTTCAGGATATATCCAACGGCGATGATCAGCAGGAATTCGATGACGGCACCACCAACTTCGGCACTGACGCCAGCCGATGCGACATGGCGCAGGTCAAGATGCCAGGCGCGTGCGATCATGAAAACCACGACCAAGCCTGCGATAACGCGGCCAATACGGATATAGCTGCGTTTGGCCGAGCGATAGGCGCGTTCGGCAAGAGGTCCTTCGCCCGACATCGGCGGCTGCAAGTGCCGCACCAATCCCCGGAT
This sequence comes from Ruegeria sp. E8, assembly GCF_056533985.1. Classification (NCBI taxonomy): domain Bacteria; kingdom Pseudomonadati; phylum Pseudomonadota; class Alphaproteobacteria; order Rhodobacterales; family Roseobacteraceae; genus Ruegeria; species Ruegeria sp. E8. The sequence continues at coordinate 618,052 of NZ_JBQFOY010000001.1, read as the reverse complement.
CAGCGTGTCGAGCGCGGGGGCGATCAACAGCCAGAACATGGTTGTGAAATGGGCACCGCCCAACAGCAACCTCAAAGTCGATGGATCACGCTGCGCGACCAGGAATTCGACCAGAAGCCAGATTGCAACCGAAACGCCGATGGCGAAATAGGGGTAATAATGCGCAACCTCCTCATCGAATTTCGTATGATCCGGGTCCGTACCCAGCATCATTTGAGACAGTCCCTCGCGTGCGGTCCACGCGATAACTGCGATATAGATGTGGATCGCTGCATTCAGCCAGAAACCAATCCGGGTGTCGTCGCCCGTAACGCCGTTGAGCGCGTTGAACCGGATGACAAACAGCGTGAACCCGATCAGGATCAACAGACCGATCAGGTTGCGGTGCAGATACTTTGCCCAGTGGTCGTCAATGTTGACCAACCGGAATTGCGGTTTCTCGGGTGCCAGTACAAAGCGTGACGCCGCTGCACCAAGGCGCGGAACCCAGATCAGGTAGAATACGAACGGAGCGGCATAGGTGATCTGCTCGGGCGTCAGAAGGCCGCGACCAATTGCGCGAATGACAACATAGAACACAATCAACCCGGCGATTTCCCGGCAAAAACGGCGGAACAGGTAACGGACCGCGCCCCAAAGGTCGGCTTCATCAGCAACTTGGGTTGCTTCATGCCAACGACGAGTCAGGAAAATGAACAGCTTTTCGGCGATGAAACCCACGATCAGCACGGAAAGGACAAGCCCGAAGAGCGTATAGACACCTGTCATGCCGAACGTGTCGCCGAAATTGCTGAACGCGGTGATCTGCGCTGTTACAATGTTGGGAAGCGTAGTCAGAACATGTGTCCAGGACGATACCATCTCGGCCCAGATCTCGCTTATCTCGGTCAGCGGGTCTTCCACGTCCGCTTTCGCGGCGGCTTGCTTCTCAGCGACTGCGTCAAGACGTTCCAGCAGAATTGCTCGAACCTGGTCATCAGACATGCGCGCGACCAGATCGTCGACCTGCTCGGGGGTCAAATCTTCGGGAATGGTCACGGTAGAAGTTGAGCCAGTGTCTTGCGCGTATAACGGTACCGCCAAAAATAATGCGGAGACGAGCGCCAACATGAGGCGAAGTGGGTTGAGCATGGAATTTCCCTCGAACACGAAATTGTTTCGTTTTTTGGGGATCATATGCTTATGCGTGCATTTTTCCCAGAACTTTCGCTGACTTAATGCAATGCCTTGGGCAAAAAAAAGGCCGAGCTATAAGCTCGGCCGTAGTCCAACAGGGAGGTATGAAGATGATGAGCGTTTCAGCATCACCGCCTTCGAGTGCTCATTTAGGGATCAGTTTGTGAACGTTCAAGATAATTCACCCCGCAATCTCTTCATGCCCGTTATGCGATCAGTGCATATCTATAGTTTACCCATCTGTTTCAGTTGTTTACGCTGCGCGATGATCTCGTCTTGAACGAAGTCACGAAACGCTCCGACGCGCTTTGAATGCCGTAATTCTTCCGGATAGGCCAAATAAACCGGAACATCGGCGGTTTCGATGTCTGACAGGATGGGCACAAGATGTGGAAAATCCTGTGTGACGTAATCGGGAAGGACCCCGATGCCCAAATTGTGCAACACACCCTGCAACACGCCAAAATAGTTGTTCACTGTCAGCAGCGAGCCGGGATTGTAGGTCATCAGGTGGCGCACCATGGCCGCACTGGCACCAACCTGGGGCGCAGCAGGGGTCTGACAGATCAGCCGATGGTTTTTGATGTCTTCCAGCGATTGCAACATGCCGCCATGGGACTCGATATAATCCTGAGTTGCATACAGCATCATCTGAACCGTCATCAGGCGTTTGCGCACCAGATCGGCCTGGCTGGGTTCCTTCATGCGGATGGCAACGTCCGCCTCGCGCATTGGCAGGTCCAGAACACGCTCTTCCAGCATCAGGTCGATATTCAAGTCGGGGTATTGCTCGTACAGCTTGGGCAGGCGCGGGGCCAGCCAGAGTGTACCAAACCCGAAAGTCGTCGTGACCCGCAGGACGCCAAAGACCTCTTCTTCGCTGTCGCGAATGCGCGCGGCGGCGGCATCCAGTCGTTTGGACATGGCGGATGTGGCATCGAACAGCAATTCACCCTGTTCGGTGAGAATCAGCCCCCGGGCATGACGGTGGAAAAGGGTGGCATCCAGCGATTCTTCCAGCGCACGGATTTGTCGACTCACAGCGGATTGAGACAAATTGAGCTTGTCCCCGGCATGCGTAAGGCTGCCCGCATCGGCCACCGCGTGAAATATTCTAAGCTTGTCCCAATCCATCGCCGCAACTTTCGTTATCTTTCAGAAGGCCTATATGAAATAGGTAACAACTTCCACAATCAAAGGACGAAATCGTTACATATCAGTGCATAAATTCTATACAGGTCAGAAATTATGACCTAAAATGCACCTAAATGAAGCACACTGATCTGACGAGGGGAGACGTCTGATGAGTCAGCCACAGATTACGTTAAATGACCGGTTCGATCTTGGGAAAAACCCCGTTCTGTTGAACGGCACTCAGGCGCTTGTCCGGTTGATGCTGATGCAAAAGGCCAGAGACCAGCAAGCTGGTCTGAATACGGCCGGATTGGTTACCGGTTATCGGGGATCACCCCTTGGTGCGGTGGACCAGCAGATGATGCGGGCCCAAAAGCCGCTCGCCGAAAACGACATCACGTTTCAGTTCGGATTGAACGAAGACCTGGCGGCTACCGCGCTTTGGGGCAGCCAGCAGGCGGGGTTGCGGGGCGATGGCAAGTTCGACGGCGTGTTTGGGCTGTGGTACGGCAAAGGCCCGGGGGTTGACCGGTCCGGCGACGTCATGCGTCACGCGAATATGGCAGGCACGGCCAAGCATGGTGGTGTGCTCATGGCGATGGGGGATGACCATACGGGCGAAAGCTCGACCGTGTTGCATCAATCTGAATGGTCGCTGGTTGACATGTATATGCCTATCGTCAGCCCTGCTGGCGTTCAGGAAATCCTCGACTATGGCATTTACGGTTTTGCACTCAGCCGTTTCGCCGGGGTTTGGGTCGGTTTGAAGACGATGAAAGACACGATCGAAGTTACTTCGGTCGTGGATGGCAGTGCGAACCGGATGCAGTTGATTGTGCCTGAGTTTGAAATGCCGGAAGGCGGGCTGAACATTCGTTTGGGCGATACTCCGCACCTGCAGGAAACGCGCGTCATCGATTACAAAAGGTTCGCGGCCGAGACGTTTTCGCATGCCAATAAAATGGATAAGCGGATATGGGGTAAACCCGGTGCCAAGATCGGGTTTGTCGCGGCAGGCAAAAACTGGCTGGACCTGACGCATGCTCTGTCACTTCTGAATATCGACGCGGTCGAGGCTGAGCGCCTCGGGATCACCACCTACAAGGTGGGGCAGACCTTCCCTCTGGATATGGCCGGGTTCCACGACTGGGCCGAAGGGCTGGACCTGATCGTGATCGTCGAGGAAAAGCGCAAGCTGATCGAGGTTCAGGTCAAAGAGGCCATCTTTGACGACCGTCGCGGTCGCAGGGTCTATGGTTGGTACAAAGGCGGTGCCGGGACGTTGCACCGCGAAGAACTCTTCCCGACACGGGGCGCGCTGGATCCGATCATGATCGCCGAGAAACTGGGCGAAATCCTGATTGAAGAGGGGCGCGAAACCGATGGTATTCGTGCAGGGCTGGCATCGTTGTCCGAAGCGCGCCGGGCCGACAACGCACAGGAAATCGCGACGCGGCTTCCGTATTTCTGTTCGGGCTGTCCGCACAACAGTTCGACCCGTCTACCAGAAGGCAGCCGCGCTTATGCCGGTATCGGCTGTCACTACATGGTTCAATGGATGGATCGCGAGACGACCGGGTTCACCCAGATGGGTGGGGAAGGTGCAAACTGGATCGGTGAAGCTCCGTTCTCTACCACCAAACACGTGTTCCAGAACCTAGGCGATGGGACCTACAACCATTCGGGCGTTCAGGCGATCCGGGCGGCCCTGTCCGCAGGCACGAACATCACTTTCAAAATCCTGTTCAACGATGCGGTCGCCATGACCGGCGGGCAGGACAATGAAGGTGACCTGACTGCGGAACGGATCGTTGCCGAGGTCAAGGCGATGGGTGTCCAAGACGTCGCTCTGGTCTATGACGAAAAGGAAGACGTGAACTTCAAGGCTCTGCCCGCAAGCGTTCAGACATATGAACGTGCGGACCTGATGCAGGTGCAGGAGAATTTCCGCGAGATCGAGGGTGTCTCGGTCATCGTCTATGTTCAGACCTGCGCAGCCGAAAAGCGCCGCCGCCGCAAGCAGGGCACATTCCCGGACCCTGACAAGCGCGTGTTCATAAACACCGATGTCTGCGAAGGTTGCGGTGATTGCGGCGTGCAGTCGAACTGCGTGTCGATCGTTCCGAAATTAACCGAACTGGGCCGTAAACGGGCGATTGATCAGTCAAGCTGCAACAAGGACTTTTCGTGTCTGAATGGCTTCTGCCCGTCCTTTGTGACGCTTGAAGGCGCGAAGATACGCAAAGAGGCCACGACCGAAATCGATCTGCCGGATCTGCCGATGCCGGAGCTGCCTGCAATCCGCGGAACCCATAATGTGGTGATCACGGGTGTCGGGGGAACGGGTGTTGTCACCCTTGGCGCGATCCTTGCCCAAGCCGCACAGATTGACGGCAAAGGCGCAGGCATGATGGAAATGGCGGGCCTGGCGCAGAAGGGCGGCGCGGTACACATCCATTGTCGCCTGGCCAACCGTCCTGAAGATATCAGCGCAATCCGCGTTGCCACAGGTGAAGCCCACGCGCTGATCGGCGGCGATCTGGTGGTCTCCGCCGGGGCCAAGACGTTGGGCCTGACGCGTCCCGGCCGCACCGGAGCTGTTGTGAACAGCCATGAGACCGTCACAGGCGATTTCACGCGCGACACCGAGTTCCGCATTCCAGCCGATCAGTTGGAACTGGCCTTGCAGGCGCGCCTGAAAGAGGGCGTCTCTCTGTTTGACGCGACCGATCTGGCGCGCGCCGTGATGGGAGATTCGATCTATTCCAACATGATGATCTTCGGCGCAACCTGGCAGCGTGGGTTGTTGCCGGTCAGCCATCAAGCGATCTTTGACGCGATCGAGTTGAACGGTACGGCGGTCGAACGCAACAAACGTGCGTTCGATATCGGACGTTGGGCGGTTTTGCATCCGGACGAAGTGCAATCCATCCTTTCTCCGACCGTGGCCCAGATGCCCAAAACGCTGGATCAGATAATCGATTTCCGTGCTCAGCACCTGACCGAATATCAAGGCGCACGGCTTGCCAAACGGTATCGGAAGCTCGTGGACTGTGTCGAGGATGCAGATGTGCGTGAAGCTGTGGCAAAGGGCTATCACAAGCTGTTGTCATACAAGGATGAATACGAAGTTGCCCGGCTTTTGCTGACCAGCCGCGAAAAAGCGGCGGCCGAGTTCGATGGTGACTTCAAGATGACTTTCCATCTGGCGCCACCGATTTTCGGAGGATCAGGCAGCGATGGCAGGCCCAAAAAGCGTGCGTTCGGTGAAGCCATCATGGGCCCGTTGAAACTGCTGACCAAACTGAAGGCGCTTCGCGGAACGCCGCTGGATATCTTCGGGTATTCGTCCGAGCGCAGGATGGTACGTGCCTTGATCCGTCAGTATGAAAAAGACATGCGCGAAGTGTTGCCCTTGCTGTCACCGAACACGCGAGATGCGATATCCGCCTTGGCCCGTCTTCCGCTGGATATCCGCGGATTTGGCCCGGTTTTGCGGGAAAACGAGGCCAAAGCGGCCAAACGGCGCGAGGAACTGTTGGCGTCTATCCGCAGCGGAGGACCTGAATTGAAGGCTGCGGCCGAGTAAATCGTCACAAGGGTGTCACGATAGCTAGGCAAAATTGATGTTTACACCTATTTTGCAGGCAGAAAACCGGAGACCCAAATGCCTTCTCGCCGTCATGCCGTTCGTGACATCTCGTATGCTCATTCCGCCGAAACAAAAAGCGGACGGATGGTTATCAAGCTGATGGAGAATACGACGGGCCGCATGCGCCTGATCAAACGCGCGGACGGGTACGAGAAGGATGTGGCCAACGGGCGCGACTTTTGGGCCGTTATGGTCGAGCGCTATGGGCTCACGCTGGATGTGGTGGGGGGATCGCTGACGAATATCCCTAAGGACGGCCCCCTGATTCTGATTGCCAATCATCCATATGGGATTCTGGATGGCCTTATGATGGGGCATATGCTGTCCGAAACACGGGGTGATTTCCGGATTCTGGCCCACCGGGTGTTTCGCAAGGCCGAAGACCTGAACCGCATCATCCTTCCCATTTCGTTTGACGAGACGAAGGAAGCGATGAAGCTGAACCTTGAGACCCGCAAAACCGCGCTTGGCTATCTGGGCGAGGGTGGCGCAATTGGCATTTTCCCTGGCGGTACAGTAAGTACCGGGGTCAATCCGTTCGCTCATCCCATGGATCCGGGGTGGCGCGGTTTTACGGCTCGTATGGTGGCGAAATCCAATGCGACCGTTGTGCCGGTTTTCTTCGATGGGCACACGTCGCGCCTGTTTCAGATCGCAAGCCATCTGCACAATACGCTGCGGATGGGCCTGCTGATCAAAGAGTTCAAGAAACGCGTCGATACGCCTGTGAAAGTGGTGATCGGCGAGCCCATCGGGCGCGACATTCTGGACCCGCTCAGCAAGGATACGCGCAAGATGATGGATTTCCTGCGCAAAGCCACGTATGAGCTGTCTCCAACGCCTTTGAAGTCCTATGACTACGGCTATGAATTTGAGGAACGGCATCGCGCCTGAAGGGGCAAATGGCAGTAGGTATCTTTGATTCCGGTTTGGGCGGTCTGACCGTCCTGAACGCCGCGCAGCAACGGCTGCCCGACGTTGATTTCCTGTACTATGCGGACAGCGCCCACGCACCCTATGGCGTGCGCGATGCCGAGGATATCTATCAGCTGACCCGCAAGGCCGTTCACGAATTGTGGTCGCGTGGCTGCAATCTGGTGATTCTGGCCTGCAACACCGCAAGCGCAGCTGCTCTGCGTCGAATGCAGGAAGAGGGTGTGCCCGAGGGTAAACGTGTCCTTGGTGTCTTTGTCCCGTTGATCGAAGCGTTGACCGAACGGCATTGGGGCGATAACTCGCCGCCGCGCGAGGTGGCTGTGAAACATGTCGCCCTGTTTGCCACGCCAGCGACGGTGGCCAGCCGGGCGTTTCAGCGGGAATTGGCGTTCCGCGCCATCGGCGTGGATGTCGAGGCGCAGTCCTGCGGGGGTGTCGTTGACGCCATTGAAGACGGTGACATGATTTTGGCCGAGGCGTTGGTTCGTAGTCATGTCGATGCTTTGAAACGGAAAATGCCGGAACCTCAGGCTGCGATTCTGGGTTGCACGCATTACCCGCTGATGGCCGAAACCTTTCAGGCCGCTTTGGGCCCGGATGTTCAGGTCTTCAGCCAGGGTGATCTGGTGGCCGAAAGCCTTGCCGATTACTTGCAACGTCATCCCAACATGCTGGGCGATGGCGCGAGCGGGTGCCTGACAACCGGTAAGCCGGGCTTTGTCAGTGATCGGGCGACGCAGTTCCTCCGACGACAAATCTCGTTTGAAGCGGCCTGATTTAAGTCAAGGACGCACGCCCCCCGATTTTCTAATTCAAAGACCGTCGCATCGGCGGTCGTGACATGTGACACTTAAGTGAAAGAGGTCTGACATGACCCACAAAATCGCAATTCTGGGCGCTTCGGGCTATACCGGCGCTGAACTGGTGCGGCTTATCGCCGAGCATCCGAACATGGACATTGTTGCGCTGGCTGCCGAACGTAAGGCCGGCATGAGCATGGCGCAGGTCTTTCCGCATTTGCGCCATATGGACTTGCCTGATCTGTGCAAGATCTCGGAAATCGATTTTTCTCAGATCGACCTGTGTTTTTGTGCGCTTCCGCACAAGACCAGCCAGGAAGTGATCAGTGCACTACCCAAAGACCTGAGGATCATCGATCTGTCTGCCGACTTTCGGCTGACTGATCCTGAAGAGTACGAAAAGTGGTACGGAAACCCGCACACCGCACTCGATCAGCAGGAAGAGGCGGTTTATGGCCTGACCGAATTCTATCGCGATGACATCCGGAATGCGCGCTTGGTGGCGGGCACTGGGTGCAATGCGGCAACCGGGCAGTACGTGTTGCGGCCGTTGATTTCCGCCGGGGTGATTGATCTGGACGATATCGTGCTGGATCTGAAATGCGCCGTGTCAGGGGCAGGGCGGTCGCTCAAGGAAAATCTGCTGCACGCAGAACTGAGCGAAGGGGCCAATGCCTATGCCGTTGGTGGCACGCATCGGCACTTGGGCGAATTCGATCAGGAGTTCTCGAAACTGGCGGGCCGGACGGTTCATATTCAGTTCACTCCGCATTTGATCCCGGCCAACCGGGGCATTCTGGCCACGACCTATGTAAAAGGCGACCCGCGAAGCATCTATGAAACGCTTGTCAAAGCCTACGCAGACGAGCCGTTCATTCAGATGTTGCCGATGGGTGAATCGCCTTCGACCCATCATGTGCGTGGTTCGAATTTCTGCCATATCGGTGTGGTGGCAGATCGAATTGAACGGCGCGCGATTGTGGTCGCAGCGCTGGATAACCTGACAAAAGGTAGCAGTGGGCAAGCCCTGCAGAACGCCAACCTGATGTTAGGTGAGGATGAAACCCGGGGTCTGATGATGGCCCCACTTTTCCCGTGAGGACGGTATGAAAACGCTCAAGAAACGTCGTCGAGTACAAGTCATTCTGGTAGCTGTCGTTGCCTTGGTGGCATCGACGGCGTTGATTGGCTACGCGATGCGCGACGGGATCAACTTTTTCCGCTCACCCAGTCAAGTGATCGCAGAACCGCCCAAACCAAGCGAAGTGTTTCGGATTGGTGGGCTGGTCGAAGAAGGCTCGATCATCCGCGGACAGGGTGAAACCGTGCATTTTGTTGTGACCGATGGCGGCGAGAGCGTCAAAGTATCGTTCACCGGTGTTCTGCCTGATCTGTTCTCGGAAAATCAGGGGATGGTAGGCACTGGCAGCTACGTGAACGGCGTGTTCGAAGCCACTGAAATTCTTGCCAAACATGACGAAACCTATATGCCAAAAGAAGTCGTAGACGCTCTGAAAGAGCAAGGCGTTTACAAAGAGGCTGAAGAAAGCTGATTGAACCGGCTTATGTAGTTTGGGGCGTTGCGTGCAGGATGCAGGCAGCGCCCTTATTCATTTCGGGCCGTTAATCCTTTTTCAGGATCGTCGCCGCCATCCAACGTCATGGGGGTGGTATGCAAACGGTTTGGCAGATAGCGAAAGAGATTGTGGATCGCGAGGGTGGATTTGTGAATGATCCCGACGATCCCGGCGGGGCGACAAAATTCGGAGTCACGATCCATACAATGCGCAGGCTTGGATTGGATCTGAACGGTGATGGGCTGATCGACGTGTCAGATGTGCAGGCGCTATCGCGGCAAAAGGCGATTGAGATTTTTGTCCGGCATTACTTTGAAAAGCCGCGCATTTCGCTGCTGCCGAAGGTTTTGCATGCTTCTATGTTCGACATGTACGTGAATGCCGGTGCGCAGGCGGTCAAAATCCTGCAACATCTACTGCGTGAAATGGGGTTCGATATTGTGGCGGATGGCGTGATAGGTCCACGCACCGCACAGGCCTGTGAAGATGCGGCGCAGCCTGACCCCGTTGCATTGCGCGATACATATGGTGTGGCGCGGCGGAACTATTATTTTCGACTTGCTGATCGTCGGCCATCCTCCAGAAAATACGCGCGGACCCGGTCCGGCGGCAAAGGCGGCTGGATCAAGAGGGCCGAAGAGTTTCTGTCGCCACGCTATCATTTGTCAAACGGTGAGTTTCAGGAAAGGGTTGCGGAATGGGACTGATCTCGGGGGTTTTGGCTTTGCTGTTCGGGAATGGTCGCAACGCCGTACGAGAAACCATTGAAATTTATCGGGAAAATGCTGAGTCGGGCGCGCAAAGGGCAACGGAAGTGCAAAGTCAGGCCATGACGCAGTTTGGCGGAGAGTTTCAGGCCCCTCAAAAAGGCTTGTTCGACCGATTCATGGATGGTGTGAACCGGCTTCCGCGACCGGCGCTGGCGTTGGGAACGTTGGGTTTGTTCGTTGCCGCTATGGTGGATCCACTTTGGTTCGCTGAACGAATGCAGGGTGTTGCACTGGTACCTGAACCACTCTGGTGGCTGTTGGGTGTGATCGTGTCATTTTATTTTGGTGCACGCCATCAAAGCAAAATGCAGGAATTTCAGCGAGATATCGGAACGGCGATGCAACGTTTGCCCACGGTGATGAGCAACATAGAAAGGGTACGCGTTATGCGCAGTGACAGCCCGGGCGTTGCTGATCCCGGGCCTGATGCTGGCCTGATCCAGAGCGCCTCACACCCCGATGCAAACGCTGCATTGGCCGATTGGCGCAAGCTGCGCCGGGCCTGACCCGCGACACTATGTGCCCCCGGATCGGGCGAAAGTGAATGGCCCCCGGTTCGGCCCCGGAGTATATTCCGGGGCATGATTACAGAGCTTGGCCACTTCGCCCTAATCCTCGCCTTTTTCGTCGCCATCGTGCAAAGCGTGGTGCCTCTGATCGGCGCTGCAAAACGCTGGACCGGCTGGATGGCATTTGCCGAGCCTGCGGCCATCGTCCAGTTCCTGCTGACGGCGTTTTCCTTCGGCGCCTTGATTTGGGCTTTCATGGCATCCGATTTTTCGCTGCGGATCGTGGTCGAAAACAGCCATTCGGCCAAGCCGATGATCTACAAAATCAGTGGAACGTGGGGAAACCACGAAGGGTCGATGCTGCTGTGGGTGCTGATCGTCACTCTGTTCGGCGCAATGGCGGCTTTTTTTGGAGGAGGGTTGCCTCCGACGCTCAAGGCGCGCGTTCTGGCGGTTCAGTCGGCTATTGCTGTTGCGTTTTTCGCATTCATTCTGTTCACATCGAACCCGTTTGATCGGTTGGCAATTGCACCGTTTGACGGGCGCGACCTGAACCCGCTGTTGCAAGACCCCGGATTGGCCTTCCATCCGCCATTTCTGTATCTCGGCTATGTGGGTTTGAGCATGGCTTTCAGCTTTGCCATCGCCGCGCTGATCGAAGGCCGAATCGATGCGGCTTGGGGACGGTGGGTTCGCCCCTGGACGCTGGCGGCCTGGGTTTTCCTGACCATCGGCATCGCACTGGGGTCCTGGTGGGCCTATTACGAGCTCGGCTGGGGTGGTTTTTGGTTCTGGGACCCGGTCGAGAACGCATCTTTCATGCCCTGGCTATTGGCGGCGGCGCTGTTGCATTCGGCCATCGTTGTAGAAAAGCGTGAGGCGCTGAAAAGCTGGACCATCCTGCTGGCAATCATTGCCTTCGGCTTCTCTCTGATCGGAACGTTTATCGTTCGTTCGGGGCTGCTGACCTCAGTTCATGCTTTTGCCAATGACCCGGAACGCGGGGTGTTTATTCTGTTCATTCTGGTGATTTTCATCGGTGGCGCGCTGACTTTGTTCGCGGCACGGGCGCAGGCGATGGAGGCCAAGGGTGTCTTTGGCATGGTCAGCCGCGAAAGTGCGCTGGTTGTGAACAACGTCTTGCTGGCGGTGAGCTGCTTCGTGGTCTTTGTCGGCACCATGTGGCCGATGGTGGCCGAGATGATGTTCGACCGGAAACTCTCGGTTGGGGCACCTTTTTTCAACGCAGCCTTCTCTCCGTTTATGGTGCTGCTGGGATTGGTCCTGCCGGTTGGGGCGATGCTGCCGTGGAAACGGGGCCGGATTGGCAAAACAGCATGGTCTCTGCGCTATGCCTTTGGTCTGGCTCTGGCGATTTCTCTGCTGGTCTGGGCGATGCAGACCGGGCGCAGCGCGCTTGGGCCGGTTGGCCTGTTCCTCGGGGCCTGGATAACCTTCGGTGCGGTCGTTGATCTATGGAGCCGCACAGGACGCAATGGCAGCCTGAAACGCCTGTTCCGCTTGCCGGGTGCGGACTGGGGCAAAGCAGTCGCGCATATCGGGCTGGGCGTTACCATGTTCGCCGTTGCAGGGTTAACCGCGTGGGAGGATGAAGATATCCGCGTGGCGCAACCGAACCAACCTTTTGAAGTGGGGCAGTTTACCCTGACATTGCAGGGCGTGCGGCAGGTTGAGGGTCCGAACTATTTCTCGACAACAGCGGATGTTCTGGTCGAAAAGAACGGCCGCCCAATCGGAACATTGCATCCTGAAAAACGGGATTATCCGGTTGCGCGGATGCCCACGACCGAGGCCGCGATTGATTACCGGTTCCTCGGGGACCTTTATGTCGTGATCGGCGATCAACAGGCGGATGGTGGTTGGGTCATGCGAACCTATATCAAACCGCTGGCAAACTGGATCTGGGCGGGCTGTATCCTGATGTCCCTCGGTGGAGTTCTGAGCCTGTGCGACAGACGGTTCCGCGTGGCCGCAGGCGCCAGAAAAACCCCAGCGGGCGGAGTACCTGCGGAATGAAACGTCTTGTTCTGATCCTGATGATGCTCGCCACGCCTGTGTTCTCGGTTCAACCAGATGAGGTTCTGGACGATCCGGTTCTGGAGCAGAGGGCGCGTGATCTCAGTACCGGATTGCGTTGCCTCGTATGCCGTAACGAAAGCATCGACGAAAGCAACGCCGATTTGGCGCGTGATTTGCGGCTGTTGTTGCGGGAACGTCTGGTTGCTGGCGACACCGACCAAGAGGCCATTGCGTTCATCGTGGATCGGTATGGCGAATACGTGCTGCTGAAACCTACCACCAGCGGCTCGAACCTGTTCCTGTGGCTTGCCGGACCCATCATGCTGTTGATTGCGGCTGGGGTTGGGCTGAACTTTCTGCGCAACCGCGCCAAGGCCCATGCGTCAGTTGAAAGCAAGGCGCTGAGCGAGGAAGAAAAGGAACGCCTGCGCCGAATTCTTGAAGACTGACGCGTGGTTCTGCTTTTCCCTTCGCGCGTGGATCAGTAAGTGTTCGAAAACACGTGGCGCGACGGGAGGGATTTCATGAATTACGAAACGGTTGCTCTGGACATCAACGATGGCCTTGCGGTTCTGACGCTGAACCGGCCGGACAAGATGAACGCGCTGACCACTCAGATGCGGGCCGAGATTACCCATGCGATGAAAGATGCGGCCATGAAAGCCCGCTGTATCGTGATCACGGGTGCGGGTCCGGCGTTTTGTTCCGGGCAGGATTTGGGTGACGCGTCCTCGACCGGGAAGATCGATCTGGAACGGTCGCTGCGCGACGAATACGAGCCGATGCTGGAAGCGATCCACAGCTGCCCTGTGCCCACAATCGCAGCCGTAAACGGACCCGCAGCAGGGGCAGGGGCCAACCTTGCCCTGTGTGCGGACGTAGTGATCGCAACCGAAAGCGCCTATTTCCTGCAGGCCTTCGCCCGTATCGGTCTGCTTCCTGATGCCGGGGGAACCTGGTTCATGCCACGTCAGATGGGGCTGGCCAAAGCGATGGGCGCGGCCCTGTTTGCAGACAAGATCACGGCAAGGCAGGCGGATGAATGGGGCATGATCTGGGAAGCTGTGCCCGATGACGTTTTTGCCGCACATTGGCGTAAACGAGCCGAATATCTGACCAATGGCCCCACGGCCGCCTATGGCGCGATCAAGCAGGCCATTCGCGGAACCTATGAAAACACTTTGCAACAGCAGCTTGCGACCGAGGCGCATCTGCAAGGTGAATGTGGTCGGTCCAGAGATTTTGCCGAAGGCGTGGTTGCCTTCATGGAAAAACGCCCTCCGAAATTCGAAGGGCGTTGATCAGATTGGCTTCAGGCGCGGCGGCGGCGGCGCGTGCGGCGCTCTGGTGCCGCGTCGTCATCCGTTCCGTCAGAGGCTGAAGAGAACGGGCCCAGCGCATCGGTGATCTGATCCAGGGTCGGGCGTTCGCCGCGTGACGTGGTATCCAGTGCTTCACGCATCTTGCGCAGGTGATCGGGCATTGTGCCACAGCATCCACCAATGATTGTTGCACCGGCATCGCGCGCCATTGCCGCATACTGACCCATCAGCTCGGGCGTGCCGTCATAGTGGATGTGACCGTCCACGTATTTTGGAATGCCCGCATTGCCTTTGGAGATCAGGGGACGTTCTGTGCCCTGTGCGGCAAAGCCCAGAACCGTACGCAGAATGTCTGACGCACCGGTTCCACAGTTTGCGCCGAAAGCGATAGGCGGGTTTGGAAGGGTTTCGACCAGTTGAGCCAGATCGGCCGAGGTCACACCCATCATCGTGCGCCCGGCAGTGTCAAAGCTCATCGTGCCGCACCAGGGCATGTCGGTCAGTGCAAAGGCTTCGGCTGCTGCCCGGAATTCTTCGGGCGCGCTGATGGTTTCGACCCACAGCACGTCAACACCGCCTTCTTTCAGCGCTTCGGCCTGTTCATGGAACATTTCCACGGCCTCTGCGTGCGACAGGCTGCCGACCGGTTCCATGATCTCACCGGTGGGGCCGACTGAACCGGCCACGATCACTGTCCGTCCGGCTTTGTCAGCGATTTCACGCCCAAGTTCAGCGCCGATGCGGTTCAATTCACCTACGCGGTTTTGCGCGTCATGCAGCTTCAGCCGAGCCGATGTGCCGCCGAATGTGTTGGTCAGAAACAGATCGCTGCCCGCATCGACCGAACCTTGATACAGGGCTCTGATCTTGTCGGGGGCGTCCACGTTCCAAAGTTCAGGGGCGTCACCAGATTGCAGGCCCATATTGAACAGATTGGTGCCGGTCGCCCCATCCGCCAATATGGCGTCATTGGCGTCCAGAAGCTTGCTTAGCGCATTTGTCATAGGGTTATTCCAGGAATAGGCGCAAAACGCCGTTATAAAACATAGGCACCCCGTGTCTCATGACCGGGGCACCAAATCAAATTCATAAAACTCATGAAGATCATGAGGCTGGCACGGGCTGACCTATGCCTCGGCTTCCGCCATCACCTGTTCTTTCGCCTCGACCAGCAACTCTGCCATCTTTTCGCGAATCTTTGCCTCATCCGCCAGATCGCCAAGATAGCCCTTGAGCGCGTCGATCACATCGTCTTCGCTGACGTTTTGCAGGTCGGTGTGCACCAGTTCCTGGCCGTATTTCCGGGCCTGTTCAACGGTTTCACCCTTCAGGGTCGACGCCCAGACAGCCATGAACCTGTTGCGGCGCATACGGGCAATAAACTGCATCTTTTCGTCATGAGCGAACTTGTTTTCAAACGCGGCTTCACGCTCGTCAAATGTGGTCATTGGTTAGGGACCCCTTAGATTGCAACTTCTTTCCTGATGATATGACTATACGACGGCTGAGGTGCAAGGGATTTGCGCTGCATCAAAGCCTCTCGGTTCGCATGAACTTGCGGGAAAGGGGGGCTTGGACTATGAGGGCGGCAACGCGAGGGGACTCAATCGCTCGCCCCAGTCTGGAAGGGTCGCATATGGCGCGTCGCAAGAAGATCTACGAAGGCAAGGCCAAAATTCTGTATGAAGGCCCCGAACCGGGCACCATCGTGCAGTATTTCAAGGATGACGCCACCGCATTCAACGCGGAAAAGAAGGACGTGATCGACGGCAAAGGTGTGTTGAACAACCGCCTGTCCGAGTTCTTCATGAACGGCCTGACGCAGATTGGCATCCCGAACCATTTCATCCGCCGCCTGAACATGCGCGAACAACTGGTGCGCAATTGTGAAATCGTGCCGCTGGAAGTGATCGTGCGCAACTACGCTGCCGGATCGATGTCGAAACGTCTGGGCATTGCCGAAGGCACCCAACTGCCGCGTCCGATTGTCGAATATTGCTACAAGGACGATGCGCTTGGGGATCCTCTGGTCACCGAGGAGCATATCGCCGCCTTTGGCTGGGCCAGCCAGCAGGACATGGACGATATCCTCAGCCTTGCGCTGCGCGTTAACGATTTCATGAGCGGCGTGATGCTGGCGGTGGGCATCCGCCTGGTGGACTTCAAGATCGAGATCGGACGTGTGTTCGAGGGCGATTACCAGCGCCTGATTGTTGCTGACGAAATCAGCCCCGACAGTTGCCGCTTGTGGGACATCGAGACCGGCCAGAAGTTGGACAAGGACGTATTCCGACGCGATCTGGGTAATCTGGCCGATGCGTATTCAGAAGTCGCGCGCCGTCTGGGTGTGCTGCCCAACAGCAATGTCACCAAGCCGACACTGATCAACTAAACGCGGTTTTGTCTGAATTCTGCGAAAAGCGCCGCTGCCGTCGTTGCGGCGCTTTTTCATTCTCGCAAAGTTTGACAGCCTCTCGTTTCCTGAGCATGTTTGCCTCATGCGGCCTCAAAGGGGCACTCAGGGTGGTTTTCGAATGACGGAACTGTTTGATCAGGCTGTATTTCTGAAGTTTCTGGCCGCCGTGCTGGCAATCTTCAACCCGCTTTACAACATCCCGATCTTTCTGAGCATGACCAGGAACTGCTCGGCGGCCGAACGCCGCCATGTTGCGATCGTCGTGATGGCTTCGGTCACCGTCATCGCTTTGATCGCCGTCGTGATCGGAGAAGAAGTACTTGGGATTTTCGGCATAGACGTCCCGTCCTTTCGAATTGCTGGCGGCATCATTATTTTCGGCATCGGCATGTCGATGTTGAAAGCCGAGGACCGCCCTCCGGGTGATCAGGCGGCAGTGGCGGACGGGCATGAGCGCAAACTGAATTTCGCGGTTGTTCCACTGGCTATTCCTCTGACTATCGGACCGGGCACAATTGCCATCACCATCGTCTTTTCGCACCAGTTGTCCGACGGGGCGGAAATCGTCACGCTGGGTACGGCGATCCTGATTGCCTGTGCAATCGTTGGGGTGGGGTTGTTGTTCGCGGATCAGATCTCGCGCCTTTTGGGCGATACAATGATCAATGTCCTGACCCGGATCATGGCAATCCTTCTGGTGGCCGTCGCGGTCGAGATGGTTCTGACCGGCATTTTCAATGCAATCGACGCGCATTATCCGGGATTGGTCACGGGCGGCGGATAGTAGAAGCCCTGCGTCAAACTGCGTGGGAAACAGGGTTGTCCAAAACAACAAGGCGCGCTATCCCCCGCGCAACGAAATGGGCCCTGCTTTGTGGCCCTCAGGTGGAGTTGCCAAAATGAAAGCACGGGTTCATGTGATGCTCAAGAACGGGGTGCTGGACCCGCAGGGCGAAGCAGTACGGCACGCATTGGGCGCAATGGGCTTCGATAAGGTCGAAGGCGTTCGTCAGGGCAAGGTGATCGATCTTGAGCTGGCCGACGGTGCGACCGAAGCGGATGTGACCGAGATGTGCGAAAAGCTTTTGGCCAATACCGTCATCGAACGCTACGAGATCGAACTGGTCTGATTGATGCGGGCCGCGCGTCTGATCACCTATCGTCAGCCGCTTGAGGTGTCGACGATACCTGACCCTGCACCCGGTGAAGACGGTGTTGTGGTGCGGGTGCTGGCCTGCGGCGTATGTCGTTCCGACTGGCACGCATGGTCCGGGGCGGATCCGGACGTTGTTGTACCCATGACACCCGGTCATGAATACTGTGGCGAGGTTGTCTCGGTCGGCGCGCGTGTTACGCGATGGCAGGTTGGGGACCGGGTGATTGCACCCTTCATTCTGGCCTGTGGGCATTGCCCGGATTGCGCGCAGGGACATCAGACGATCTGTCAGGATCAGGTAGTGCCGGGGTTCACCTGTGACGGTGCTTTTGCGGAATATGTTGCCGTGGCACATGCCGATGCCAACCTGACATCCTTGCCCGACACCATAGCGCCCGAAATCGCGGCCGCATTGGGATGCCGGGTGACCACGGCCTGGCAGGCTCTGGTCGGGCGCGCGCAGGTTCAGGGTGGTGAATGGATTGCCGTCTTCGGTGGCGGAGGTGTTGGGATTTCAACACTGCTGTTGGGCAAAGCTCTTGGCGCGCGCGTGGTCGTTGTCGACATAGCGGATGACAAACTGACCTATGCCAAAACGCTGGGTGCGGATGCGGTGGTCAATGCTGCAACCTGCGATGCACCGCAGGCCGTAAAGGATATCACCGGCGGTGGTGCCCATGTCGCGATTGAGGCGCTTGGCGTCGAAGTCACAACCGTTTCGGCTATGCGATCTCTACGCAAACTGGGTCGCATGGTGCAGATCGGTATGCCAGCCGGGGATCACGCGCAAATGTCATTGCCGATGGATGTGCTTTATTCTGGTCAGCTTTCTGTCTTCGGAACGCGTGGAATGCCAAGCTGGCGCTACCCATCTCTGTTATCGCTGATCGCGGGCGGGGGCGTCGACCTAAGCCCATTGGTCACACGTAAAATATCACTCAACCAGGTAAGCGCAGAGCTTGCCGCCTTTGACCATCCAACCCCTCCGGGCGTTGCGGTTGTCACTGATTTTGTATCGTAGGAGGGCCCGCCATGCGCGCAGCCGTAATCGTATTCCCTGGATCCAACTGTGACCGAGACCTCGCGGTCGCCTTTGAGCAGGCCGGTTTTCAGGTCGATATGGTCTGGCACAAGGATGCTGCACTGCCCGAAGGTGTTGATATCGTGGGCGTTCCGGGCGGGTTTTCATATGGTGATTACCTACGCTGCGGCGCAATTGCCGCGCAATCGCCGATCTGCAAGGCCGTGGTCGATCACACTGAACGCGGCGGCTATGCGGTTGGGATTTGCAACGGATTTCAGGTTCTGACGGAAACCGGCATCTTGCCGGGGGCGTTGCTGCGCAATGCCGGGCTGAAATACATCTGCAAAACCGTGGGTCTGAAGGTTGCGACCAGCGACAGCGTCTTTACCGGCGGCTATAATGCAGGCGACGTGATTGGCATTCCGATTGCGCACCATGACGGCAATTACTTTGCGGATGACGCGACTCTGGCGGCGTTGAAAGATCAGGACCGGATCGCGTTCACCTATACCGAGAATCCCAATGGCTCGGTCGGTGACATCGCCGGTATCCTGTCCGAAAACCGCCGAGTGCTGGGTATGATGCCGCACCCCGAACGCGCAGCCGACCAAGGGCATGGCGGCACCGATGGGGCGGCGTTGTTCCGCGCATTGTCAGGCGTGTTTGAAGCGGCGTGACTTGAGGTCGCGTCCGCCCGGGCGTAACGTCTGACCATGAACTCCGACGTACGATCAGGCTGGTCCAATCTGCTGAAACCGTTTCGCGGCGCCCCATTGGGGTGGCGGCTACGGTTGGCTGTTCTTGTTCTGATGTTGGCAACGATTGCAACGGTTTGGATCACCAACCGGTTGCTGACAGACAGGTTCACCGAATCTACACGCAACCGGGCCGAACTGCGCCTTGCGCTGTATTCCGGCAACTTGCTGAGCGAACTGCGCCGCAACTCGATTGTGCCGCAATTGCTGGCACGGGACCCGACGCTGATATCGGCGTTGCAATCCAGCGACTACTCTCTGTCAACGCAGCGGTTGATTTCTTTCGTCGAGGAAATCGGCGCTGCGTCGCTGATGTTGTTGGATCGCGATGGGCGAACGGTTGCGGCGACTGATCGGAATAAACTGGGCGAGCCGCACAGGAATACGGCGTATTTCGTGGATGCGATCCGTTCAAATGCGACGATCTTTTCCGTCATTCCCAAGGAATCCGGCGGATATAGCTTTGTGTATTCCCGACGGCTCGAAAACAGTGCGGAAATTCTGGGCGTTATCGTCGTAGAAGTTGATCTGCAAAAGTTCGAACAGGCCTGGGCCGGTATTTCGGATGCGGTCATGGTCGCGGACAGCACCGGCACGATCATTCTGTCCACTGAACCCAGATGGCGGGGGCTGGATGAGGGCTCGGCCTTGCTGCGCCAACCACCGCAAGGGGCAATTCAGCGCGCCATTCGCGCAACGACCGATTGGACGGCGTTGCCACCGGATGCGTATCTACAGGGTGAGGCCGTGATGCGCCTGCAATCGCGTATTCCTTTCCGCGGTTGGCAAATGACGTCTTTCACCACCTACGCCTCAATCCGGGAAAAGGTGAACAGCGTTCTTGCATTGGAAATCATGGGCTTTGCGATTCTCTTGGCGCTGACGTTCTACGCGCTGAGCCGCCGTGCCACGTTGCGCATGGCCCTGTTTCAGCGCGAGTCGGCAGAGCTTCGCGCATTGAACGCAAGGCTACAGCGGGAAATCGCTGAACGCGAACGGGTTGAAAAGACGTTGGATTTGGCTGAACAGACGCTTGCCCAAAGCTCGAAACTGGCCGCTTTGGGCGAGATGTCGGCAGCGGTCAGTCACGAGCTGAATCAACCGCTGGCTGCAATGAAAACCTATCTGGCCGGAGCCCGTCTGCTGTTGCGCCGGAACCGGCCCGAAGAGGCGCTTGCCAGCTTTGGCCGCATCGATGGTCTGATCGAAAGGATGGGGGCGATCACGCGGCAGCTCAAGTCTTATGCCCGCAAGGGGGCGGATGCGTTTTCACCAGTAAATCTTGGCGAAGCGCTGGCTTCGGCCCTGTCGATGATGGAACCGCAGCTGCGGCAGCGGCATGTGAAAATCACTCAGATCCTGCCCGAAGAACCGGTAATGGTGATGGGGGATCGGATGCGGATCGAGCAGGTTATGGTAAACCTCTTGAGAAACGCGCTGGACGCCACCAAATCAGTAGTAGAGCCAGATGTGGAAATCATCCTGGCGGCGGGTGACATGGCGGTCCTGACCGTTCGCGACAACGGGCACGGAATCAAGGATATCGAGAACTTGTTCGAACCGTTCTACACCACCAAACAACCCGGCGACGGGGTCGGGCTGGGGCTTGCCATCTCGTCGGGGATCGTGAACGACCATGGGGGGCGGCTGACTGCACGCAACGGCCAATACGGTGGCGCGGTGTTTGAAATGCAGTTGCCAGCACTGGGAAGCGGCGGTCTTGAGGCCGCGGAATAACGAGGAATTACTATGGCACAGGCCATGAAAATTGCCATTGTGGATGACGAACAGGACATGCGCCAGTCGATCAGCCAATGGCTAGCTTTGTCCGGATATGACACGGAAACCTTTGCCAGCGCGGAAGATGCGCTCAAGGTTCTGGGGCCGGATTATCCGGGGATCGTGATTTCGGACATCAAGATGCCGGGGATGGACGGTATCCAGCTTTTGAAAAAGCTGATGGGGGCCGACAGCACCTTGCCGGTCATCATGATCACCGGGCACGGCGATGTACCGATGGCGGTTGAGGCGATGCGCGTCGGTGCGTTTGACTTCCTTGAAAAGCCGTTCAACCCGGACCGCATGTCGGAACTGGCCAAACGCGCCAGCAACGCACGCCGTTTGACCCTGGATAACCGGGCGCTGCGGCGAGAGCTGTCCGGTGGCACGCAGATCATGAACAAGCTGATCGGTGCCAGCCCGGTCATGGAGCGGTTGCGTGAAGATATTCTGGACCTCGGTCAGGCCGACGGTCATGTGCTGATCGATGGAGAGACCGGGACGGGCAAAACACTGGTTGCACACGCGCTGCACGCGGTAGGCAGCCGTGCGGGCAAGAAATTTGTCCTGGTGTCTTGCGCTGCGCTTGAGGAAGACGCGCTGGCCAAGCGGTTGTTTGGTCCGATGATGCCTGAGGACGCGCAATTGCCCGCCATCGAAGAGGCCCGCGGCGGGACGCTGGTGCTGGAAGATGTCGAGGCACTGAGCGACACGTTGCAAGCCAAGCTGCTGAGCGTGATGAACGAACAGGGCACCCCGGCAGAAACGCGGATCGTTGCGATCTCGAACCTGCAAGAGGCGGGCAAGACGTCTGAAGACGTGTTGCGCCCGGATCTGTTCTATCGCCTGGCCGCCCTGCGCATCACCATGCCGCCGCTGCGTCAGCGAGGAGAGGACATCCTGACCCTGTTCACCCGTCTCAGCGAGCAATTTGCCGAAGAATACGGTTGCGATGCGCCGCAAGTTAGCGCGCAGGAGGCTGCGCAGCTGTTGCAAGCCCCGTGGCCGGGCAACGTGCGCCAGTTGATCAACATTGCGGAACGCGCGGTGCTGCAGTCGCGCCGTGGGTCCGGCACAATTGCGTCGTTGTTGATGTCGGATCACGAAGAGATGCAGCCGGTAATGACGACCGAGGGCAAGCCGCTTAAGGAATATGTCGAGGCGTTCGAGCGTATGCTGATCGACAACACGATGCGGCGTCACAAGGGTTCGATTGCGTCTGTGATGGACGAACTGTGCCTGCCGCGCCGGACGTTGAACGAGAAAATGGCTAAATACGGGTTGCAACGGTCCGATTACTTGTAAGGGAAGGGGGGCCAGCCCCCCTCTCGGCCCTTTGGGCCAATTCACCCCCCGAGGTATTTTTGAACAGAAGAAGCGGGTGAGCGTGGCGTCTGAAACGGCGGCGATGCAGTTTGCCCATTGTCTTTTCCACAGGGTTGCTTTTATTGTGTCCGGACGGGCCGGGCGAATTTGACGCCCACAAGTCCCGAATCTTTGAGTTTCGCTGCTGATCCGTTGGTGAGGATCAACCCCTCGCGGTTCAGCAGACCGATTGTGCCCCGACAGGGGCAGTGGAGTACCTGAGCCCAGGACCCTTGGGCGAAAGGAATAAATGGGCGGGCAGCGTTCAGACGCGCCTGTCGGAGAAGAACCGCGATGACGCGCGCGCAACGATTGAGAGAACGGGCAGGGGGCCACAGCGCCAGACCCTGCCGCGCGCCGTCCGATATCGCCCTGACAAGACACCTCCCCAAAAGCGCCTGTCCGCCTGGACAGGTCAGGACAACGCGTTTGGCGCGGTGCATCAAGGACACATGGCTAAGAAAATGCTTATCGATGCCACCCACGCGGAGGAAACCCGCGTCGTGGTGGTCGACGGAAACAAGGTCGAGGAGTTCGATTTTGAATCCGAAAACAAACGCCAGCTTGCTGGCAACATCTATCTTGCAAAAGTAACACGGGTTGAGCCGTCACTGCAGGCGGCGTTTGTCGACTACGGTGGGAACCGGCATGGGTTCCTGGCGTTTTCGGAAATTCATCCGGACTATTACCAGATCCCCGTCGCCGACCGTGAGGCGCTGATGGAGGAAGAGCGCGCCTATGCCGAGGCTATGAAGGCGCGCGATGAGGCGGAAGAGGCCAAGCCGAAAAAGCGCCGTTCCCGGTCTCGGTCAAAGGCAGCCGACGTGAAATCGGACGATCCGGTTGAAACCATGGAGGTTTCGACTGAACCGACCGGTATGGAAACCATCGATCTGGACGAAGGCGAAGAGGCAGATGTGGAGGTGCCAGAAGGGACCTCGCCCATGGAAATCGTCGCTGAAACTCCGGTAGAGGAGCCGGAGAACAGCGAAGCGCCTGAGGGTGAAGAGACATCTGAATCAGCCCCGGAAGAAGCGGCGTCTGACGCTGCTGACGATGCCAGCGAAGAACCGGTTGAGGCACCGGAAGACAACGCTGAAGATCAAGCCGGAGAGGCTGCGGAAGCCGTAGAAGAAACGGAGTCTTCAACCGCGGCTGAGCAATCTGAGGCGGACGCTCCAGAAGAAGCTGCGGATGTTTCAGAGGACGAACAGGACGCTGATGACGACGGCGACGACGACCAGAATGCCGATGCCGCCTCGAAAGACGCATCGATTGAATCGGTGGCTGACGAGGATGACAGCGAAGACATTCGTCCGCCTCGCAAACCGCGCCCGCGTCGCTACAAGATCCAGGAAGTTATCAAGGTTCGTCAGGTCCTGCTGGTGCAGGTTGTCAAGGAAGAGCGCGGCAACAAGGGCGCCGCGCTGACAACCTATCTGTCGCTGGCGGGTCGGTATTGCGTTCTGATGCCCAACACCGCGCGTGGCGGCGGCATCAGCCGCAAGATCACCAATGCAGCGGACCGCAAGAAACTGAAAGAGATCGCCTCGGAAATTGATGTGCCCACCGGGGCGGGTTTGATCATTCGAACTGCAGGTGCCAAGCGCACCAAGTCTGAGATCAAGCGCGACTATGAATACCTTCAGCGTTTGTGGGAACAGATCCGCGCGCTGACTCTGGAATCCATCGCACCTGCTAAGATCTATGAGGAAGGCGACCTGATCAAACGGTCGATCCGAGATCTTTATAACCGTGATATCGACGAAGTTCTGGTTGAGGGCGAAGGCGGGTACCGCATCGCCAAGGACTTCATGAAGATGATCATGCCGTCCCACGCCAAGAACGTGAAACGGTATGAAGACGCGCTGCCGCTGTTCGCGCGCTATCAGGTGGAAAGCTATCTGGCGGGGATGTTCAATCCCACCGTACAGCTGAAATCCGGTGGCTATATCGTGATTGGCGTGACCGAAGCGCTTGTGGCGATCGACGTGAACTCGGGTCGGGCGACCAAGGAAGGCTCGATCGAGGAAACTGCGCTGAAGACCAACCTGGAAGCTGCTGAAGAAGTGGCGCGCCAATTGCGTCTGCGCGACCTCGCGGGTCTGATTGTCATCGATTTCATCGATATGGACGAGCGTAAGAACAACGCCGCTGTTGAAAAGCGTCTGAAAGACAAGCTGAAAACCGACCGCGCCCGCATTCAGGTGGGCCGTATTTCGGGCTTTGGTTTGCTGGAGATGAGCCGTCAGCGTTTGCGTCCCGGCATGATCGAGGCCACGACACAGCCGTGCCCGGCCTGTCACGGGACCGGTCTGATCCGTTCGGACGACAATATGGCATTGTCGATCCTGCGCCAGATCGAAGAAGAAGGCACCCGCCGCCGGTCGCGCGAGGTCCTGGTGCGCTGCCCGGTCAGCATTGCTAACTTCCTGATGAACCAGAAGCGCGAGCACATTGCGCAGATCGAGTCGCGATATGGCCTGTCCGTGCGGATCGAAGGCGATATCCATTTGGTCAGCCCCGATTTCTCGATGGAGAAGTTCAAGACCGCCAGCCGGATCGTTCCCGAAGCCACAGCGCCTGTCGTGTCCGTTGATGCGTCGCTGATGGATCTGGTGGATTCTTCGGACGAGGAAGAGGTCGAAGAGGAAATCGCTCAGACCGAAGAAGATACAAAGCCCAAGCGCAAACGCCGCCGCCGTCGCCGCAAGAAGGGCTCGGGCAATGGTGACGCGCAGGAGCAGGGCGCGGATGAAGGTGATACACCCGCGCAGGACGACAGTGCAGACGACACTTCTGACGCAGAAGGTGCAGCCGAAACTCCGGATGCCGAGGCTTCGGAGGAAGAAAAACCAGCCAAGCCTAAACGCAAGCGCGCACCGCGTCGTCGGAAAAAAGACGTTGTTGCAGAAGAGACTGCGGATCAATCTGAAACTACGTCGACAGACGCCGAAACCGTGACGGATGTACAGGCGGCTGAAGAAACTGCAGAAAGCACCGTGGTTGAAGCGACAGAGGTTGTCGTGGAGCAAGTTGAGGTGGTCGCTGAGACTGTCGAAGTTGCGCCAGAGACGGTGGATAGCGATCAGCCTGTAGACGGCGCGGATGATGCGCAAGCTGTTGAAGAAGCCGTTGTCGCGGAAGAGCCTTCAGCCGAAGCTGAGGAAGAACCCGAAGTACAAGACGCGGTCGAACCCGTCGTGGATGCGCCAGCGGAAGAAACGCCCGAACCGGTGCTTGAGACAGTGGCGGAAGAGCCCGAACCTGCGCCCGCCAAGCCTAAAAGGCGCGGCTGGTGGTCGCTGGGAAGCTAAACGAAAGGCGGGCTGATTGGCCCGCCTTTTTCGTTTCGCCCGACGTAAGTCAGCTGGCTTTCTGGATCAGATAAACCTGATGGGTGCCGTCCAACTCTTGAGACAACAGCTTGTGCCCCGCCTCAGTGCAAAAATGTGGAACATCGATGATCGCCGCGGGATCATCGGCCAGCACACGCAGGACAGCGCCCTGCGGCATGGACTTTAGTCGTTTGCGGGCTTTCAGGACAGGCAGGGGGCATAACAGGCCCAGTGCGTCCAGTGTTTCGGTAACGTCTGACATGGATTTCGGGATAGGTCCAAGTTGTAAATTTGTCCAGATTACGCCCACGAGGATGTGACCGTTTGGCCCCGTGACGTATCGTCCTTGATCACATATGTGCAGAAGTATGTTCGGAATAGAGATCATAGACGCAGGGCTGTTGCCCGCCATGTTTGTTGCCCTGCTGGGTGGCTTGATCAGCTTTCTGTCGCCCTGCGTACTGCCTATCGTGCCGCCTTATCTGGCGTATATGAGCGGCGTGACCATTCATGAGATGCAGGATCAAGCACGCGCGCGGCGAAAGGCAACCATGTCGGCCCTGTTCTTTGTCATGGGCCTGTCGACCGTCTTTCTTTTGCTTGGTTTCACAGCATCCGCCTTTGGCGCGTTTGTGCTGCAAAATCAGGTTCTTTTCGCAAAACTGTCCGGCGCAGTGGTCATCGTGTTTGGTTTGCACTTCCTGAATGTCATCCGTATTCCGTTTCTGGATCGCGAAGCGCGGATTGAAACAGGGGATTCTGGTGGTTCGGTCTTTGGAGCTTACATTCTGGGACTGGCCTTTGCTTTCGGATGGACTCCTTGCATTGGACCTCAACTGGGCGCGATCCTGTCGTTGGCGGCAAACGAAGCCTCAGTTGCGCGTGGTACGCTGTTGTTGGGTGTTTATGCTGCAGGTCTGGGTATTCCGTTTCTTCTGGCGGCGATGTTCTTGAACCGCTCGATGACCGTGATGAACCGGATCAAACCGTATATGGGCACGATCGAAAAAGTCATGGGTGCTCTGTTGCTGTTCGTCGGTATCATGCTGATCACCGGTCTTTTCACCCGATTCAGTTGGTGGTTGCTTGAAACTTTTCCTGCACTGGCGAATTTCGGTTGATCACCTGACCCTCTTACCATGACCTCAAGCCTGCGTTAACCTGCGCGGCAGAAGGTAAGAGTATGAGCAGTCACAAAAATCAGCCGCAGGTGCGCAAACGCCGGGTATTCTATATCCCCGGCTACGACCCGAGACCGCCCCGGCGGTATCGTGAGCTGTATCGCTCAGAGTCACAGGAACAGGCCAGGACCTCAGGGTATGAGTTGGTTTTATCGCCAAAAACGACGAAAGGGCGTTTTGGGTGGGGCGTGACGTCGGTGCAAGATGGTTTGACCGTAGAAACTGAATTCGAGGTTCTGGGGTGGTCCGATATCGTGCGCGACAGCATGTCGGCTTCGATCCCCGCGACCTATCTGCATTTGGCGCGCACGGCGTGGATTTACTTATCAACCGGAACGTTGTGGCGTTTGATGCGGTTGCGCAAGGGACCAGTGATAGCGGCGCTGTACCCTGTGGGGATGCTGGTGTTCCAGTTCCTGGTTGCACTTGCTGCTGCGTGGGCATGCGTCGCGTTGGCCGGTTGGTGGGGGCTGATACCGGGCGTGGCCGTTGCGGTTGCACTGATGCTGTGGTTCCGCAAGATCGATAATCGCCTGTTCGCCTACTACTTGATGCATGACTATGCCTATTCGGCGCAGTTGAAGGGAGAAACACCGGCCAAGCTGCAGGACAGGCTGGCATCGTTTAGAGAAACGATCGAAACTGCGCTAATGTCCGATGTGGATGAGGTGCTGGTCGTGGGCCACAGTTCGGGCGCGCATCTGGGCGTGTCTGTTCTGGCCGAATTGATCCGAAATCAGAGCATGTCCGAGCGTGGGGCGGTCTTGTCCTTCCTCAGTCTGGGGCAAGTCGTGCCGATGGTCTCCTTTCTGCCCGAGGCACATGACCTGAGGTCCGATTTGCACTTCCTGTCCGCATGTTCCGAAGTCACCTGGGTGGACGTCTCTGCCCCCGGCGATGGTTGCTCGTTCGCTCTATGCGATCCGGTGGCTGTTACTGGCGTGGCGGGGTCTGACAAACGCTGGCCCCTGGTCCTGTCAGCGGCCTTTACACAAACCCTATCACCCGCGCGGTGGAAAGCTATGCGTTGGAGGTTCTTCCGGCTGCACTTTCAATACCTTTGCGCCTTCGATAAACCGGACAGCTATGACTATTTTCGGATAACCGCTGGTCCTTTGACGCTGAAAGAACGGTTCAAGGATCGAGCGGCGTCGCGCAGCCGGATTGAGGTGCCTGTGTCCAAATACACGTCGGTAAGCGCATGATCCCACCCAAGCCAGAACCGCGCCCTGACAAGGTTTCACTGCTGCGCTATCTGAAACTGTTCCGTCAGGACCTGTTGTCGGCGCAACCTGCGCGACTCTACTGTGCGTGGATGGCTGAATTCAAAACCCCGTTCTTCCGGTCGTTCATGATCAATCAACCGGATCTGATCCAAACCGTCCTGAAGAACCGCCCTGACGATTTTCCGAAATCCGGAAGGATCAGCGAAGGCTTGCGCCCACTGCTCGGAAATTCCGTGTTTCTGACCAATGGTGAGACGTGGAAGCGTCAGCGGCGGATCATTGATCCGGCCTTCGAGGGCGGGCGGTTGAAAGACACGTTTCCCGCCATGCTTGCCGCAGCCGAGGCGTGTGTGGAGCGGTTGCAACCCCATGTCGGTGAGCAGATTGAGTGCGAAGAGCAAACTAGCTTTGCGGCGGCGGATGTCATATTTCGCACCCTGTTTTCCGTGCCGATCGACCACGCCATAGCCAGTCAGGTGTTTGACAAGTTTCGCACCTATCAGCGCGAGCAGCCTTTGCTGAACCTTGCCGCCTTTGTTCCACTGCCAAAATGGGTGCCCCGGTTTCATTCCAAGGCGACCAGACAAAACGCGCGGGACATTCGGGAGCTTATCGCCGAACTGACCAGAGCGCGCGCTGCAGCGATCAAAGCCGGAACGGCACCTGACGATCTGGCGACCAAGATCATGACCACAGCCGATCCCGAAACCGGCCAGTTTTTCGACCCCGAAGAAATGGTTGATCAGGTCGCGATCTTTTTTCTTGCAGGCCACGAAACCAGCGCGTCCGCTTTGGCTTGGACGCTGTATCTGATGGCGCTTTATCCTGAGTGGCAACAGAAGGTCGCTGATGAAGCGGCTGCGCTGGATGACCGCTCGTTTGCTTCGGTTTCAAAACTCAGGATCAGCCGGGATGTGTTTCGCGAGGCATTGCGCCTTTATCCTCCGGTGCCAATGATGGTCCGCGAGGCCACGTGCCCGGAACGGTTCCGAAACAGGGACGTGCCAGTCGGCGCGCAAATCGTGATCAGCCCGTGGCACTTGCACCGTCAAGAACGGCTCTGGGACAACCCGGACGACTTCGACCCAACGCGTTGGAACACTGATAACGGCAAGCGCTGCCAACGCGAGGCTTATATCCCGTTCTCTGCAGGGCCGCGCGTTTGTACCGGGGCCGGTTTTGCAATGGTCGAAGGGCCGCTGATTCTGTCGATGCTATTGCGGCATTTCCGGTTCGAAACAATCCCGGGGAAAACACCCGTTCCGGTCGCACATCTGACCGTTCGGTCCAAAGATGGTATCTGGCTACGGCTTTTTGCGCGCTAACAACCTACCATCGCCGCACGCCCTGTTGTATGCGGGGGAAGACATCGGAATCATCATTGAACGGGAAAACATTATGGCCAAGGCAGAACAGCGCGCGCAGATGATCAACGGCGCAGGCTTTATCGCAGCACTGGATCAAAGCGGCGGATCAACCCCGAAGGCACTGGCGCTGTACGGCGTTGAGGCATCGGACTACTCTTCTGACGCAGAGATGTTTGGTGAAATCCAGAAAATGCGCGCCCGCATCATTTTGGCCGACGATTTTACCAAGGACAAAGTGATTGGTGCGATCCTGTTCGAACGTACCCTCGGTGAAGAAATCGATGGCCGCAAGGTCGCTGATTACCTTTGGTCTGTGAAAGGTATCGTGCCTTTCCTGAAGATCGACAAAGGTTTGGAAGATCAGGCCAATGGCGTTCAGATGATGAAACCGATCCCGGGCCTGGCCGAGACTTTGGCCAAGGCAAATGGTGTATTCGGCACCAAAGAACGCTCGGTCATTCACGAAGCCAATGCCGAAGGCATTGCGGCCGTGGTTGCCCAACAGTTCGACGTTGCCCGTGTTGTCACCGATGCCGGTATGGTTCCGATTGTTGAGCCCGAAGTGAACATCAACTCGGAAACCAAGGCCGAAGCGGAAGATATCCTGAAAGCTGAAATCCTGAAGAACCTCGATCAACTGGCCGAGGGACAAGAGGTGATGCTGAAGCTGACGATCCCGACGAACGCAAACCTGTATGACGCGCTGGCCGATCATCCGCGGGTGTTGCGTGTTGTGGCGCTGTCGGGCGGTTATTCGACCGAAGAAGCCTGCGATCTGCTGGGTCAGAACGGCAAGATGATCGCCTCGTTCTCGCGTGCATTGACAGAAGGTCTGTCAAAACAGCAGTCGGACGCCGAATTCAACGCGGCCCTGGGTGGCAACATCGACAAGATTTTCAAAGCCTCCGTCTGACCTTTCAGACAGGTTTTGTGAAAGAGCGGCGCATCTGTGCCGCTTTTTTTCTGCCAATACAGCCCTCGGCGTGGTCATTGACCAGCCCCATGGCTTGCATGAACGCAAAGACGGTCGTGGGGCCAACAAACTTCCATCCCCGTTTCTTGAGATCTTTCGACATCGCCACCGACTCTGGCGATGTAGACGCCGTTTGCGGGGGCGGTGGCATATCAGCCTCGTAGCGCCAGACATAGGCCGCCAAAGATCCTTCAGCCGCCACCAATTCCTGCGCGCGACGTGCGTTGTTGATCACCGCTTCGATTTTGCCGCGGTGACGGATGATCCCTGCATTCTGCAAAAGGCGCTCTACATCTGCTTCAGATAACTCAGCCATCTTGTTGAAATCAAATCCACAAAACGCCTCTCGAAAGTTCTCGCGCTTGTTTAGGATTGTTCGCCAGCTGAGACCTGACTGAAAGCTCTCGAGGCACAGTTTTTCAAAAAGTCGCTGGTCATCCGCGACCGGATAACCCCATTCATTGTCATGATACTCAAAGAACTCCGGGGCGGCCTGACACCAGGCGCATCTTTGTTGCCCATCGGGTCCCGTAATGGTGTTGCTCATGAATGTACCTCTTTTGTTCCACTTTAGGCTACACTCGGGGTTCGGGGACTGACAAGGCTTAATCCCGGTCGCGATACCAGTTCAACACAAAGACGCGTATCGCCGATGCAAGGCCGGTTTCAGGGTCGCGTGCCACATCAATTTCTGCGGCCAAGGTGTTGATTGGTTTATCTTGTTCCCGAGCGATGTCGCGAAAGGCCCGCCAGAACTCATCCTCAAGGGACACCGACGTTCGATGCCCTTTAAGGGTCAGGGAACGTTTGACGGGACGACCGCTCATTCGTCCAGCTCATGATTGTCGAGGTCGCGTTTTTGCTTTTCCTGTTGAAGTTCTACAACTTCTTTTTCGGCTTTGGTTCGTCCAAAGGCGACAGCATTCTGGTCTGCGCGGGCCTTCTTTTCAGCCCGCGCTTTTTCTTTTCGATACCGGTTCAGATTGACCGGTTTACCCATCAGTCTTTCGGGCCGATCATTTGTTCAGGGCGGACGACAGCGTCAAAAGTCGCTTCATCCACAAAACCCAGCGCGATGGCTTCTTCCTTGAGGGTGGTGCCGTTCTTATGGGCGGTTTTCGCAACAGTGGTCGCGTTGTCATAACCAATGGTCGGGGCCAGTGCTGTCACCAGCATCAGCGATTCCTTCATCAGCTTGTCGATGCGCGGCTCGTTCGCCTGAATGCCCAACAACATCCGTTCAGTAAAGCTGTCGGTTGCATCGCCCAACAGCTGGATCGACTGCAACAGGTTGTAAGACATCATCGGGTTGTAAACGTTCAGCTGGAAGTGACCCTGCGAGCCCGCAAACTTGATCGCGGCATCATTACCCATGACGTGGGCGGCCACTTGTGTCAGCGCCTCAGCCTGCGTCGGATTCACCTTGCCCGGCATGATCGACGAGCCCGGCTCGTTTTCGGGCAGGATCAACTCGCCCAGACCCGAACGGGGGCCAGAGCCCAACAGGCGAATGTCGTTGGCGATCTTGTAGCAAGAACCGGCGATGGTCGCCAAAGCGCCCGACAGGAACACCATGGCGTCATGCGCTGCCAATGCTTCGAATTTGTTCGGAGCCGTAACGAAGGGCAGGCCGGTGATTTCGGCCATATTGGCGGCAACTGCTTCGTCCCATCCACCATGGGTGTTCAGGCCGGTGCCAACGGCAGTACCGCCCTGTGCCAGCTCATAAATTCCGGGCATTGCGGCTTTGATCCTGGCGATGCCCTGACGGATCTGATGGGCGTATGCCCCGAATTCTTGCTCAAGCGTCAATGGTGTCGCGTCTTGCGTATGGGTGCGCCCGATCTTGATGATACCGGCGAATTCAGCCGCCTTTTTCTCAAGCGCTTCAGCAAACTTGGTCAGGCCGGGCAGCAGCACGTCACGCACGCTGACGGCGGTGGCGATGTGCATCGCAGTGGGGAAAGTATCGTTCGATGATTGCCCCATGTTGCAGTGATCGTTTGGATGCACCGGATCTTTCGAACCGATTACGCCACCCATTATCTCGATCGCGCGGTTCGCGATGACTTCGTTCGAGTTCATGTTCGACTGGGTACCCGATCCGGTCTGCCAGACGACCAGAGGAAAGTTGTCGTCGAATTTGCCCTCGATCACCTCACCAGCGGCCTGAATTATTGCGTCGGCGATCTTGGCGTCCAGCTTACCGATCGCCTTGTTCTCCATCGCACAGGCCTTTTTGATCACGCCCAGCGCACGCACGATGGCGACGGGCTGCTTTTCCCAGCCGATAGGGAAGTTAATGATCGAACGCTGTGTCTGCGCTCCCCAATACTTGTCGGCAGGAACCTCGAGCGGGCCAAAGCTGTCGGATTCGGTGCGGGTCTGAGACATTTGTCACTCCGTCTGGTATGCAATCGTATGCCGTTTAGCCGCAGCAAAGCTGTAACGCAATCGGCCAGTTGCGCGCACCTTAGACATAAGGGCGTCAAAGGTATAGGCACAGGGTGCGTCACTTTAATTGATATTGGAAGGGAATGCGCCATTGTGCGCGGACGCCTCTCAGCTACAATGGAAAGGCAGCGTCCTGGAGGGTAAAATGCCAAATTTCCATCGCCTTACGCTTGAAAAAGCCGCCGCGATTCTAGCGGTTTGCGCAGTTTGGCTCTCGGTTCTGAGTTTTGAGGCCCGCGCAGAGGACATAACCCCATTTGTAGGTGACTATATCGGATCCGCGGAAGTTGTGGATGCAGACGGCACCGCGACACCTCGGGACATGAGCGTTTCAATTTTCGAGACCAAAAACGGCTTTAACGTCAGTTGGCGGACAACGACCTACAAGCTGGATGGGCGGGTAAAGGAACAGCAGTTCTCGATTGATTTTGTGCCCTCAGACCGCCCGGATGTGTTCTCGGCAGCGATGAAGCGCAATGTTTTCGGTCACGAAGTTCCCCTGGACCCCATGAAGGGCGAGCCGTTCGTGTGGGGCCGCATCGTTGGCGACACGCTGACCGTATTTTCGCTGTTTATTGATGAGGACGGTGGTTACGAGTTGCAGCAATTCGACCGGACATTGGCCGAAGGCGGTCTGAACCTTTCCTTTTCACGGTTTATCGACGGACAAAAATCAAGGTCGGTCGAGACTTTTTTGATGAAAAAGTAAACCCCGCGCCAGGCGGGGTTCTGAAGGTTACTTTCGGAAACTATCCAACGACACCACATCGGCGTCGGTATGAACCTCTTCCTCCTCGACTTCGATCGAATCCTCGGAGAGTTGATCTTCGTCCAACTCATCTTCGGGGCTTTCGAAACGCAGGCCGAATTCCACGGACGGATCAACAAAGGTCTTGATCGCGGAATAGGGGATGTACAGCGGTTCCGGCGCATCTCCGAAATTCAGAGTGATGGCAAAGCCAACTTCTCCGACCTCAAGATTCTCGAACCAGTGTTGCATGACGATGGTCATTTCTTCGGGATAGCGTTCGCGCAGCCAGTCCGCGATTTCCACACCGTCTTCCCGCGTGTCGAAGGTGATGAAAAAGTGGTGCGCCCCGGGTAAGCCGGTTTCAGAAACATCCGTCAGCACGGTTTTGATCAACCCGCGCATGGCGGTGTGCATCAGGTTTCCATAGTCGATGCCTTGCGACATGTGTGATCCTCAAAAGTGGTTATTTTCAGCATAGGGGTTTTGTTCGGAAACGAAAGGGCGGGTATCGCCGGATTGATCAGATATTGTGCGCGGCCAGCCCGGCAACGGACATCAGAACCAACACCGTGCCCATTCCTAATTTCAGTCGAAAAATCAAGGCCCCAGCCAGAATAGTTAGACCCAAGGCGACAAAATCCAACTCAGAAATCTGAGGAGCGGGGATTGCCAAAGGACCCCATGATTTTTCAGGGACCGATTCGAAAAGAACATTCAGGGCGAACCACACGGAAAGGTTGAGAATCACTCCGACGACGGCTGCAGTGATGCCATGCAGCGCTGCGGAAAGGCGAGGACGCGAGGCCAGACGGTCAAGATAAGGAGCCGCCAGAAAGATCCACAAGAAGCAGGGCACAAAGGTCGCCCAAAGCGCAACCGCGCCTGCGGCCAGCGCCAAAGTGAACCCGCCGGTCAGCTGTCCGGTCAGCATGGCAACGAATTGTGTGACAAGGATCAGCGGGCCCGGTGTCGTTTCCGCCAGGCCCAACCCGTCGATCATCTGACCTGTGCTGATCCAATGATACTGGTCCACAACC
Organism: Ruegeria sp. E8; assembly: GCF_056533985.1. NCBI lineage: Bacteria > Pseudomonadati > Pseudomonadota > Alphaproteobacteria > Rhodobacterales > Roseobacteraceae > Ruegeria > Ruegeria sp. E8. The sequence goes on along the minus strand of NZ_JBQFOY010000001.1, from coordinate 583,314 downwards.
GTTTGGGTCATATAAGCCAGTACAGCGTAAGCACCGCCAAAAGTCACAACAGCGAGCCGGGCAAAGAACCACCCCAGATCGCTCAGCAACTGATGGCCGCTGAGGCTCAAGGCGGTGAGTGGACCAAGCCATAACGGCAACCAGATTGCGATTGTGCGCAGAGAGCGCGCCAAGTGTGAAGTGGTGTCTGGCACGGGCGCCTCGGCGGGTCCTTTGAACGTGACATAGCCCCAGAATGCAGCGACGAAAATGATCAGCGGGAAGGGGAGGTTCAGAAGGAAAATGGCGAGGAAGGACAAAACTGCGACGATCCGATGCTCAGCATCCGTCAATGCTTTGCGTGAAAGATTACGCAGCGCCTGCAAGACGATGACGATGACGGTTGCCTTGATGCCGGTGAACGCCGATTGCACCAGTGGGACATCGCCAAACGCCGAATAGAGAGCAACCAGAATCGCGATCACCAGTGCGCCGGGCAGAACAAACAGGCTGCCGGCGATCAGCCCGCCGGTCACACCGCGCAGACGCCAGCCAGCATAGGTTGCAAGCTGCATCGCCTCAGGTCCGGGCAGAAGCATGCACAGCGACAAGGCGCGCAGGTAGGTTTGTTCATCCAGCCATGGCCGACGTTCGACCAACTCCTGATGCATCAAGGATATCTGTGCAGCGGGACCGCCAAAGGACAAAAGGCCGATCCTGCCGAAGACCTGAAACAGTTCTTTGAGTGATGGCGTCATTAGGATCGACCCGTGGGCCAATCATGGCTTTCGTTAAATCCATCCCGCGCCCAGCGATACAGCGCGTCGTAAAGCCTCATCCCGGCCTCGAGGTTTTCGTGGTCATCGCGACACTGTCTTGAAAGTCCAACGGACACGGCCAGCAACCCCGCCGCTTCGGGGGCAAGCTCGTGCCGGTTCGTGTCCGCTGCACGTATTATTGTCGCCAACCGGTCAAGCGCGGGCGAGTGAAGTTCGAATTCATCCAACATTGTGTCAAACGTGCAGTTTTCGCCCCGATGGCTCCAGAATGTATTCTCGATATCGAACGGCGACGCCTTGAATGCGTCCGCAACGCTTTCGACTTCGCCGGGTGCCACAAACAGGAATTTGGCGCCGGGATCAACAAATCTACGTATCAGCCAGGGGCAGGCAATTCTGTCGATCTTGGGACGGTGCCGAGTGACCCAAAGCGTATGACCGTTGATCCGATCAGGAATACGTGCCACGGGCACGCGCAGCGCGTCGGCCATGTCGCGCCAGGCATACATTCCGCCTTCCAGAAACTCTGCCTGATTGCCTTCACTTCGCAACCAGGACACGACGCCTTGGCTCAACTTCTTGCCTTTTTGACAGATGATAACTGCCGGTCGGCCCGAGATCCTGTTTATCAATCCTTGAACATCCGTTGCCGGATGCCTGACCGATCCGGGTATCAGATACGGGTCTTCTGCAAAATCATCGTCCAGACAGATATCGAATAGAACAGGCGCGTTGGGTGTACCTATCAGGCGCAAGAGCTGCTTGGGAGCAATTGAGTTTGGCGATGCCATGGCATGTCTCCTTGTAACCGCGGATACATGCGAAACTTGGGCTGTCGCCTCACGGGGCGTTCGCAATGTTACCCCATGGCTCTTGCTAGCGTGTGAGGGCCATTGGGGTCAAGATTGCTTTGGGTTCAGGCCCAGTCCAGACGTTGCCCGGTCATGCAGACGGGCAGGGTATCTGTGGGAAACTGTCCCAGTTCCTCAAAGAACGAGACGAAATCGAAGTGGTTGTAAGCCTCGACCATCTTGTTGCCTTTGAATCGAGCCATCACCTGACCGGTCACTTCCAAGGGCGCTCCATTATCGGCGCGGGACGTGTGCACATGCAGGATGGCCGAGACCCAGTCGCCGTTTTCGATGATCTTGGGTAACTCAACCTTGATGTCGCCGAGGATATGACGGAATGCGGTGACCAGATCGCGGAAATCGTCGGCACCGACCTGCATTTCCGGAATCAGCCCTTCGGCCATTGTTTCAGGCGCAAAGAACTGATCGATCGCCTCGGTGTTTCCGTTTTCCCAAACCTCTGAATACCATGTTCTGAGTATCTCTGAATTTGTCATCCCAGCTCTCCTGTCCAATTGAAGGCACGTTGGCAAAAAGGAGTGAACAAACTCTGAATCACGCAGAATCTTACGAATAAATTCAGACATGTTGGGGATTAATGCAGGTTTCTGTTGCCAGGTACCTGCGAACCCCGCCTTACGCGGCTAGGCGCAAGGACTTAAGTTTCGGTCTTGTTACTGCTTACGCAGCAACTGCAACCGGAGCACGATTGTCGTTTGCAATTGTACTAGTTTCGCCGGTAACGGTGGCAGACAGCCGAGACAAAGCTAACCCCTTTAGACGTTCGTCGATCCTGTTTCGGCCCCAAAATCCTCAAACGAAGGATGGCTGGTGGAGCCGCCGGGTACCGCCCCCGGGTCCGATCCGCTTATTACGAGCGCGTTTATGTCCATAGTCCCGAAGGACACCCCATATATAGGTGAGGTGATGGGCGGATGCAAACTCAGATTGCGTCCCGATCAATCTAACGTTCCCAGTTGGTTAAGTTGCCTTGTTAAAGTTTGCGGCAATGAGCCAAACCGCCAGAACCAGTTCGATTCCCCCAAAAATCAGCGCCTTGGTCAAAGGGGGATTATCCAGTGCAATGGATACAAACCGGCCCAACGCTGCACCAGAATAGACAACCCCCAGCATGACATAGGCCATCGGATTGTTCAGCCAGATGACCGCAATGCCAGTTACAACGAACAGGCCTCCGACAGAGGCGCGCATTTCCGACAGTCCCATCGTGCTGTTGGTCGGGGCCAGATCAAGGGCCGACGCGGTATGGGCCGGGGCCAGAAACCCAAATGCGCCAAACCCGATGGTAAGCAACGCGGCAATCACGTTCAAAGTTGCGACCATACTGGCCCCCTTGGTTCAGGCCGCGTAGGCGGCGTCAAAGAAATCGCGTTCCAACTCGACGGCCCGATGGAACAACCGCGTGACCTCGGCCTGTTCCGAGGCGTTCAGCGTTGGCCAGACCTTGTCCAATTGGCCGCGCAGGTATTCGACCACGCCTTCGAACCCTTCGCCCGCATGTAGCGTGATCCATTCGGCAAACCAGAAAGGCAGGCCCTCTTTGGGCGGATTTTCCGGGCTGGCCCAGCTCAGATAGACCCATTCGGCCACAACCAGCACCGCCAGCATGTTCTGATAACAGCCAGAGGCCACAGCCTCAGCCATCAGGTCCTGAAACGCTTTTGTCGCGGGTGCGGGATCGGTGCTGGGATCTGTGCCCAAAGCCTTCATCGCGCGCAGGAAATAGGTGTTCTCGGGCCCGGTGATCACCGCCAGAAACTGAGCGGCTGGCACGCTGTCTGCGAGGGTCGGCGCATGAGCGATAGCACTGGCGAGAAGGCGCACAAACCCGTCCACGAACTGATAATCCTGCTGCAGGTACCAGCGCATCTTGTCCTCGGGCAGGGTGCCATCGGACAGTTCTCGGGTGAAGGCATGGGTCGTGGCGGCCTGCCAATCCTCGATTCTACCCTGACGAAGAATCTCTGTCGGGCGCATTTGGTCTTGCATTCGGAAGCTCCGTATTTGTCTTGCCGCAGACAAAGCGCGTTTCAAAACAAAGTACAAGGTCAGCCGAGCGCGGACCAAAGACCAAGACCGCCGACCAGTATGAGGCTCAGCGCCCAGATAAGTTCCAGGTTGAACCAACTGCGGGACAGGAATTGCAGGCCGAGCCAGCGATAGACGGCAAAGGCCAGCAACCCTCCGCCCAGTATCATGGCGGCCGTGTGCAGCGCGGCGACACCCAGAACGAGAAGGGTATTTGATGTCATGATCTGAGAGATCGCCTGATGCCCGGCGTCAAGTTCATCAACGGCGCATAGTCCCAGATAGATCGGCACCAGCATCAGGGCCGCCCCATGGGCCAGCGCCACTAGAAACGACCACAATGCCAATTTGCTTGGGGGAATACGCGACAGAAAGCGCGGATGGCGACGGGTGATTGCGATGAACAGACCCATTCCGATGACGATCAAGGCCGCCCCGATGCGGATTTCCTTTTGATAATCGACAAGAACCGCCATCAGTGCAAAAGGCAGAAGCACCCCCAGCATGGCTAGGAAATGCCCGCCTGCCAAAGCCGCCAACGCGCGCCAAAGGGCAGACTGACGTTGTTCCATAAGGGCCGACGATACCGCCAGCGGCCAGCCCATGCCGGGATTCAGACCGTGATAGGCGCCACTCAGAACAACGGCCAGCCAGAGGCCAGCCGTTGATGTCATCAAAGCGTCCAAGTCAGACCGACGGGTAGCAGAAGCTGTCGGTTGAACAGTCTCCGCCCTCCAGCCGGATCTGGTGGCTACGATAGCCGTCGGGGAAGGCGACCCAGAATTTCGGATCCAGCGTCAGTCCTCCGTTCTCGCCGACATCCGCCTTGACCATGGCCGCGCCGCCTTCGCCGGGATAGAACTGATCGTCCCATGTGGAATAGAGCGAATTGGTCCAGTAGACGCGTTTGCCGTCACGGCTGATTTCGACCATCTGCGGGCCATAGCCAAAGCTCTGACCGTTTGGATGCTTGGTTTTCTTAACAATCCCACCGATTTCAACCACGCCCGCCAGTTTGGGATTCATCGGGTCCGACACATCGTATTGGTGCATCTCACCCGTACCCCAGCACGAGACGTAAAGGTACTTGTCATCCAGGCTCAGGTCGATGTCGGTGACAAGAGGCGGCACCGCCGAAAACCCTTTGAGCAGGTCTGGAAGATCGTCCGGATCAGCAGGTTGCGGATCAATGGTGATGGTTTTCTTGGCCTCGAACGTGCCGTCATCATTGCGCCACCAGGTGAAGATCGCACCTTGCAGGTTGGTGGTGTCTACGACCACGCCGCAGAACCCGTATTGCTTGACCGGATCATGGGCAGGGCGGATTTCCAAAGCCATCTGGTGATTTTCCCCCAAGTCGATGGTCTGGATATTGGTGCGGTTGCGCAGGTTCCAAAAATGGATGCTGTGGCCGTATTTGTTCGACAGCAGGTCTTCGGCAACGATCCCGTTTTCGAATTGCGGGGGCAGGCCCCATTCGGAACTGACCAAGTAGTCGCGCGGCAGGTTCCACCAGAAATCATAGTGCTTGTCCTGCACTCCGCGCTCGATCTCATAGCGGCCGATAATGTCGAAGGTCTCGCAATCCATGATGAAGATACCCGGAGGACCATCAGTGCCGTCCACACCACCGCCACCAAGGGTGCTCACATAGATGCCCTCAGGCCCGCAATGGATCGTGTGTGGGCGAGAATATCCTGTTTTGGCAAAGACTTCTTCGGGTTCGATGATCTTGTGAATCTTCGCCTCAAGCGGATTCTTCACGTCGATGACGTAAATCCGGCTGGATCGGATTCCCGGAATGATCAGATAGCGCCGTTCCAGAAACGCGTGACCGCTGAGCGGCGACAGGGCTGAAGAACAGGCGTTCCAACCGAAATGGTGAAACTCGTCGCCTTTCTCGGGCATGATCACCTGATGAACAATTTTTCCGAAATCGTCCGAACTCGGATCGACATTCACAACCGCCAATCCGTCAGGCTGTGAAAAGTCAGGGCTGAGCATCAGCGTAAAGGCAAGCGTCTCAGCAGGGCCCTCCATCGCCAGTTTGGCAGATGGATAGAAACTGGGGTCTGGTCTTTGGTTCATAACGTCCTCCCGTAAGTCATTGATCTTCAATTCGTAATGAGAGTTCCGGTCTTGGCGCCGGATGACATTCTGCCTGCTCGTTTGCCCTTTGTCCTGATTGCGTTTCAGATGCGGCGCTTAGGCCGGTTTGCGTTTGCGCTCGACCACATCCTGAGCCAATTGTCGGGTATAGCGTTCCAGGTCGACAAGTGCGGCGTCTACGGTTTCCGCCCTATGCGCTTCAAGCGCGTCCGCTATTTTGGTGTGTAATGCGATGATCTCTTCTCGGGACCGCGCGGTGAACGTGATCATGTTCATCAACGGCTGCATCGCCTCAACTGCTCCGGCCAGTTGATACGACAAGACCGGATTTGCGGCGCCATCCACCAACGCACGATGGAACGTAACATCCGAGGCGCAAAACGCCTCATCCGTCAGGCCGGGTTGGGATTGGCGGTATATCTCGGCCCGCATGGTGGCCAATTGATCCGCTGTACGCCGTTGCGCGGACAAGGGCGCGCAGGCCCTTTCCAGAGCATAGCGCGCTTCGCAGGCGGTGTCGAAACTGACCGCATTCATCGACAGCAACAGGGTCGAGGTCGTGACCTGCTGGGAATAGGCGTCCTCGAAACTCAACCGGTTCACAAACGCGCCACCCGATGCGCCGCGTTGGGTTCGGATCAGGGATTGCGCCGCCAGCCGTTTCAGCGCCTCACGCACGGTTGGACGTGAGACTTGAAACTGTTCGGAAAGCTCGGCCTCAGAGGGCAGGCGGGCGTCCACAATCAACTCACCTGACACAATCGCATCCCGAATGGCTTGCGCAATCTGGGCGGAAAGGTCGACAGTTTTCCGAGGCGCGGCTTTCATGTTCAGATGACCCTGGGCAAAATTTTTATTTGTCTGACATTTAAAAGTCTGACATTTGAAAAGCAAGGGAGTTGAGTCGGGAGGCCGAAGTGAGTCGTACGTGGCTGCGAAGCGGAATGTGGCTGGGCTTTTATGTCCTGATCCTTTGGGCGTGGTGGGTCATGTTCTCGATGAGCCGGAACATGGACCTTGACCTGATTGGCCGCCCCGGACCCATGGGACAGGCGATGGCGGCCATGGACCCGCGCATGGATATGTACATGCCCATGGCCGAGTTCGGCCCGCTGTTTTGGATGTGGGCGATTATGATGGCAGCGATGATGCTGCCGACGCTTGTTCCGACCCTGCGCAGCTATGACGATCTGATCCGCAGCGCCAATGGCAGCCGTGCAGGTTGGCTGGGCGTTCTGGCAGGGTATTCCATCGTCTGGGTCGGGTTTGCGGCTCTGATCGCGGGTGTACAGCTGGTTTTGCTGTTCGGCGGCGTGGTCGATATGCTGGGCATTGCCAAGTCTGGCTGGCTGGCCGGTGGGTTGATGATCGCAGTGGGGGCCTTCCAGTTTTCCCGCGCGAAAGAGGTCTGCCACGGCGTCTGCCATGCCCCGATGACCTATTTCCTGGGTCATTGGAAGACAGGGTTCACAGGCGGTGTTCGCATGGGGCTGGGCCTTGGTGCATTTTGCGTCGGGTGCTGTTGGGGCTTCATGGCGCTTGGCTTTGTCGGCGGGGTCATGAGCCTGCTGTGGATGGGCCTCGCGACCCTTTTCATGGTTTTGGAGAAGCTCCCCCAGATCGGACATGCGGTGACCCGACCCATGGGGTTTGCATTGATTGCGGGCGGTTTGGTCCTGCTCGTCTATCCTATTAGCTACGGAGGTTAAGCCAATGGCAAAAAACAGAAAACCGGAAGCAGACCGGTTGCCTATCAGCCAGCGTATCGACAGCCGGATGCCCAATCCCAAACGGCGTGAGATGAGCCCGACGGAATGGGCCGTCAAAGGTGAGCTGATCCTGAACTGCTCGTGCGATGTGTTTTGCCCGTGCGTGGTGTCTTTGGGCGCGCATCCTCCGACCGAAGGCCATTGCCATGCCTGGATGGGAGTTATTATCGACGAAGGGCATTATGAGGGCGAAGACCTGTCGGGGCTGAACGTCGGGCTGCTGGTCGATATTCCGGGCCGGATGGGCGAAGGCCAGTGGAAAGTGGCGGCTTATGTCGACGAACGTGCAAGCGGCAAAGCGTATAATGGCTTGCTGCAAATCTTCAGCGGGCAGGCGGGCGGTACAACCGGACTGTTCACCATGCTTGTCAGCGAGATCATCGGTGCCGAGCGTGCTCCGGTTCAGATCGAACGCGACGGAAACAAGCGCCGCATCGTGATCGGTCGAAAAATTCAGGGCGAGATCGAGATGCTGGCAGGCAAAGACCCCGAACATCCGGTGATGGTTTCGAACTCGAAGTACTGGATGGGTCCGGACATCATCGTGGCACGCGGCACCAAATCGAAAGTGCGTGATTACGGCCGTGTTTGGGACTTTGGCGGCAAATCAGCCGAGATTTGTCCGATCGACTGGCACGGACCAAAGTGATGATCACCGGCGCCTATGCGCGTGAAATGGCGCGCTATAATCACTGGCAAAACAAACAGTTGGCAGAGTTTCTGCAAGCTCTATCTCATGAAGAACTTATCCTTGAACGCGGGGCATTCTTCGGCTCGATTTTGGGCACGGTAAACCATCTGCTGTGGGGCGATTGGATCTGGATGTCTCGCTTTGAAAAACGCGACGGACCAGAAAGCAACATTCACAAGGCAGGCGGTGGCATCCATGAAAGCGTGTACCTTTGCCCGGACCTGTCCTGTTGGTTGCCTTTGCGGGATAAGATCGACGCCCGCATCCTCCACTGGGCCGACAGTTTGGGGGATGATCCGTTGACGGGGTCGTTCACCTGGTACTCGGCCGCGAAAGAAGCCGATATCACCCTGCCTTACGCGCGTTGCGTGATTCACTTTTTTAACCATCAGACCCATCACCGGGGACAAGTGCACAAAATGCTGACCGAGGCGGGCTCGCAAGCGCCTGTTAGTGATCTTGTATTCATGCCAGAGGAGCTTTGAATGCCGCTGATTTCCCCCTCTCGCCGCCTGCGGCGGACACCGTTCTCTGAAGGGGTCGAAGCTGCCGGGGTCAAGGGATATACGGTTTATAACCGTATGTTATTGCCCACAGTTTTCGAAAGTGCCGAGGCCGATTACCGGCACTTGAAGACCCATGTGCAGGTATGGGACGTCGCGTGCGAGCGGCAGGTTGAACTGCGTGGGCCAGACGCCGCGCGCCTGATGCAAATGCTGACGCCCCGTGACCTGCGCGGGATGCTGCCGGGGCAATGTTTCTATGTGCCGATTGTGGATGAGACCGGCGGGATGCTGAACGACCCGGTTGCGGTGAAACTGTCCGAAGACCGCTGGTGGATATCGATTGCCGACAGTGATCTTTTGCTTTGGGTCAAGGGGATTGCCGTTGGTTATCGTCTGGATGTGCTGGTGGATGAACCGGATGTGTCTCCGCTTGCCGTTCAGGGTCCCAAGGCTAACGATCTTATGGCGCGCGTCTTTGGGGATCGGGTACGGGACATCCGTTTCTTCAAATTCGACATGTTCGAATTTGAAGGGCGGGATCTGGCCGTGGCGCGCTCGGGCTATTCCAAACAAGGCGGGTTCGAGATTTATGTGGAAGGCAGCGAAATCGGTATGCCTTTATGGAACGCGCTTTTTGCGGCGGGTGAGGACCTGCAGGTGCGCGCGGGATGTCCAAACCTGATCGAGCGGATCGAGGGTGGATTGCTGTCCTATGGCAATGACATGACCGACGATAACACCCCGCATGAATGTGGCTTGGGCAAGTTCTGCAATACGCATACCGCCATCGGCTGTATTGGCCGCGATGCGTTGTTACGGGTGGCGAAAGAGGGGCCCATTCAGCAAATCCGACCGATCGCGATTGCGGGTGATGCTGTTCCGGGCTGTGATCGGCCCTGGGGGCTTTACGCGGACGGAAAGTGGGTCGGGCAGGTGACCTCGGCCACCTGGTCGCCGGATTTCAATACAAACGTGGCTATTGGCATGGTTCGGTTGAGCCATTGGGACGCGGGAACGGAATTGGACGTGGAAACACCGGATGGGATGCGTCGGGCAACTGTGCAAGCGCATTTCTGGATTTAAAGGGGTATGGGGGCGCTGCCCCCGTCGCTGCGCGACTCCCCCGAGGTATTTGAGGCCAGGTGAAGGACTGGTCTGGACGCAGAAAAACGAAAGGAACTGAATATGTTCAATGCGCTGGTAATGGACAAGGACGAAGACAGCGGGCTGGCGAGCGCGTCGGTCAAACAGCTATCGCTGGACGATCTTCCGCAGGGCGAAGTTACCGTGGCGGTGGAGTACTCCACAGTGAACTACAAGGACGGATTGTGCCTGTCCCCCAAAGGGGGTGGGTTGGTGCGCGCCTATCCGCATGTTCCCGGCGTTGATTATGCCGGCACGGTCGAGGCCTCTTCGGATGATCGCTACAAACCGGGCGACAAGGTCGTTCTGACCGGATGGCGCGTGGGTGAGGCGCATTGGGGCGGCTATTCCCAGAAAGCCAACGCGCGGGCCGATTGGCTGGTGCCGCTGCCCGAAGGGCTGAATGCGCGTCAGGCCATGGCCGTGGGCACGGCAGGGTTTACCGCAATGTTGGCGGTTATGGCGCTGGAAGATCACGGGCTGACCCCGGATCGCGGTCCGGTCTTGGTAACCGGGGCTGCTGGTGGCGTTGGGTCGGTGGCCACGGCCATTTTGGGAAAGCTGGGATATGAGGTCGCTGCGGTGACGGGTCGGCCCGAAACTGGTGACTACCTGAAATCCCTTGGGGCGACGACAATTGTGCCGCGCGAAGAACTGAACGAGACCACCAAACGGCCACTGGAAAGCGAAGTCTGGGCTGGATGTGTGGACGCGGTGGGCGGAGATATGCTGGCGCGGGTTCTGGGGCAGATGAAGTATGGTTGCTCTGTCGCTGCAGTCGGTTTGGCCGGGGGTGCTGCCTTGCCTGCATCGGTGATTCCCTTCCTGCTGCGCGGTGTGAACCTGCTGGGCATCGACAGTGTGATGCAGCCTTACGACAACAGGGTTCGTGCGTGGAAGCGGATCGCCACGGACTTGCCGATGGACAAGCTGGAGGCAATGGTTCAACCCGCCTCTCTTTCCGATCTGCCACAGCTGGGTTCTGACATTCTGAAAGGGCAGGTCAAAGGCCGCGTCGTGGTGGACGTAAACGCCTGAGTCTGAACCAGCCTCTACGGCCTGGATGGATGTTTTCAACCAGGCCTGGAACGCCGGAGTTGGTACAAAATGGTCGCAACGCCTCTGGCCATTGGTACAAATCCTGACCATGATTGCTATACATCCCAATTGCGATGGCGTAAGACCCATCCAAAGAGTACCTGAATACGGGGAGTGAGCAGCATGTCTGACGACTTCGAACTGGACACCGATGATCTGAAGCGCCGCATGGATGGCGCGATGGCCAATCTGAAAACCGAATTTGCCTCGCTGAGAACGGGGCGCGCGTCGGCCTCGATGCTAGAGCCCGTCATGGTTGACGCATATGGCTCGATGACACCTATCAACCAGGTGGGCACCGTGAACGTTCCCGAGCCGCGCATGGTTACCGTAAATGTCTGGGATAAGTCATTGGTCGGTAAGGTGGAAAAGGCCATTCGTGAAAGTGGCCTTGGCATCAACCCGCAGCTGAACGGTACCATCATCATGCTGCCGATCCCGGAGTTGAACGAAGAACGTCGCCGTGAACTGGGCAAGGTTGCCGGGCAATATGCAGAAAGCGCTCGGGTTTCGATCCGCAACGTACGCCGTGACGGCATGGATCAGATCAAGAAGGCCAAAGCAGATGGTATGTCGGAAGATGACCAGAAGCTGTGGGAAAGCGAAGTACAGGATCTGACGGATGAGATGATCAAGGCCGTTGATACCGCACTTGAAACCAAGCAAGCAGAAATCATGCAGGTCTGAGCTGGTCTGATGCCAAAAGATCCCCAAAACGATCCGGTTTCCGGCCCACGCCATGTGGCCATCATCATGGATGGCAATGGCCGCTGGGCGCAGGCGCGCGGTCGTCCCAGACTGTTTGGGCATCATGCCGGTGCACGACGTGTTCGTGAGGTTGTTGAAGCCTGCCCGGAATTGGGGATCAAGTATCTGACGGTGTTTGCGTTCTCGACCGAAAATTGGAAGCGGACGCAGGTAGAAGTGGCGGGCCTGATGAACTTGTTCCGCCGCTATATCATCAAAGAAACCCGGACCCTTGCGGATAACGGAATCCGGGTTCGTTTTATCGGCGATCGGGTCCGGTTGGATTCGAAACTGACCGAGCTGATGGACTCGCTGGAAGAAGAAACCAAAAACAACGATCTTGTTCATCTGACTGTTGCGCTGAACTACGGGGGGCGTGATGAGGTCGCGCGCGCCACCAAACGCTTGGCGCGGGATGTGGCCGACGGACGGTTGAAGCCCGAGGATGTGGATGAAGAAACCCTACCTAAGTATTTGGATACACGGGTTCTTCCTGATCCGGATCTGGTGATCCGTACCAGTGGAGAGGCGCGGATTTCGAACTTCCTTCTATGGCAATCGGCCTATTCGGAATATGAGTTCATCGACACGCTCTGGCCGGATTTCACTGCCGCTGAACTGGCGCGCCTTTGCCGGAACTTTGGCATGCGGGACCGGCGGTTCGGAGCGGTTCTGGCATGAGTGATGGCCGATGGTCGGACCTGACTACACGGGTCCTTTCCGCTGCAGTTCTGGTTGTAATCGGCTCAATTGAAGTCTGGCTTGGTGGTTTGTGGTTCGAAACCTTTATCGCCGCTGCCTGTGGTCTGATGACCTGGGAATTGGTGCGGATGATAGACCCGCAAAGCCGGGGCGTGGCCGTCCAACTGGGGATTTTGACCAGTGTTGCGGTTGTTCTCAGTTACCATCTGCCGCCGATTTACACATTGCCAATTGTACTAGCGCCGGCACTTGTGGGTGTGGGGCAGGTCAGCCGGTCGAAGGTCCTGTTCGGGCTGTTTGCAGTCTGGATCGTCGCGGCCGGGCTGGGGTTCATCTCGATCCGAGAAAACTCCGGTTTTGGCTGGATGGTTTGGCTGATCGCCGTAGTGGTGGCCACGGATGTCGCAGGCTATTTTGTTGGCAAAGCGGTTGGTGGCCCTAAGTTCTGGCCTAAGGTCAGCCCCAAAAAGACATGGTCGGGGACGGCTGGTGGATGGGTTGCCGCTGCTTGTGTAGGCGTTGTGTTCGCAAGCCATGCCGGGTTTGGATTCGCATTCGTTATTGTTTCGGTTTTAGCTTCAATGGCCAGCCAGGCTGGTGATATTGTCGAAAGCGCAGTCAAACGCAAATTTGGGGTCAAGGACAGTTCGAACCTGATCCCGGGCCATGGCGGCTTTCTCGACCGGTTTGATGGTATGATGGGGGCCGCGCTGTTTGTACTGATCGCAGGGCTGATTTATTCGCCGGGTGAAATGTAATGCGCAGGGTTTCTATTTTCGGCGCCACCGGGTCGATCGGGCAGAATACGATCGATCTGATTTCGCGTGCGCCATCCGATTATGATGTCGTGGCCCTGACCGGTGGCAGCAACATTCAGCAATTGGCGGATGACGCGCGTCGATTGGGTGCTGAACTGGCGGTCACGGCGTATGAAAACCGGCTGGATGATCTCAGAGCTGCCTTGGCAGGCAGTGGTGTTGAGGCGGCCGCAGGCCCAAACGCCATTGCCGAGGCTGCTGCGCGCCCGGCTGATTGGGTCATGTCCGCCATTGTGGGTTCGGCCGGGCTGGCTCCGGGGATCGAAGCGCTCAAGCAGGGGGCGACGCTGGCGCTGGCCAACAAAGAGACGCTGGTGTGCGCCGGCTCTCTGGTTCTGGAAACGGCCAAGGCTCATGGCGGGCGATTGCTGCCGGTCGACAGTGAACATTCGGCTGTGTTCCAGGCTTTGGTCGGCGAAGACATTGAGACGGTCGAGCGTGTGATCATCACCGCAAGCGGTGGTGCGTTCCGGGATTGGCCGCTGAGCGATCTGGTTCATGCAACCGTTGAACAGGCGTCGAGTCACCCGAACTGGGACATGGGTCAGAGGATCACGATCGACAGCGCGTCGATGTTTAACAAAGCCCTGGAAGTGATAGAAACTCATGAATATTTCGGGGTTTCACCGGATCGGATCGAGGTACTGGTTCATCCCGAATCCATTGTTCATGCCATGGTCGGGTTTCGTGATGGCGCGGTGATGGCCCATATGGGCGCCCCTGATATGCGCCATGCCATCGGCTATGCGCTGCATTGGCCAGAACGGCGCGATCTGCCCTTGGGACGGCTCGACCTGGCCAAGCTGGGTCAATTGAACTTCAAAGCTCCGGATCTGACGCGGTATCCCGCGTTGAAACTCGCATGGGACGTGATGGAACGCGGTGGTCTGGCTGGCGCTGTTTTCAACGCCGCCAAGGAACGCGCGCTGGATCATTTCATTGCCCGTCGGATCAGTTTTCTGGACATGGCGGATGCTGTTGCCGCTGTTCTGGACAGGTTTGACGCCTCGGACAGCCTTATTGATACCCCGATGACCCTTGATAACGTACAGCGAACCGACCATCTGGCACGTCAATGGGTCGATGACACTGTGGTGGAACGAGCAGGATAGAAATTTGGACGTACTTTCCCTAATCCCGCAATTCGGCAATCTTCTCTGGACGATTGTGGCCTTTGTCATCGCGCTGTCGGTCATCGTGGCCGTGCACGAATATGGCCACTACATTGTCGGTCGTTGGTCCGGCATCCATGCCGAGGTGTTTTCCATCGGGTTTGGCCCTGTATTGTGGAGCCGTGTCGACAAACGAGGCACGAGGTGGCAGATCGCGCTACTGCCTTTTGGCGGATATGTGAAATTCCTTGGCGATGCTAATGCCGCGTCGGGCAAGGATGAAGAGGCGATGGGTGAGATCGCCACTCAAAGCCCCGAGGAGTTGCGTCGCACCATGCATGGCGCGCCTTTGTGGGCGCGGGCGGCGACGGTCGCTGCTGGACCTGCTTTCAACTTTGTCATGTCTATTCTGGTCTTTGGCATGATCTTCTGGTCTCAGGGCGTGTCGCGCGAGCCGTTGACAGTGGCAACGCTGCAACCCTTGCCGGGCACCGTGCAGGAACTCAGGGAAGGTGACGTGATCACGGCCATCGCTGGCATTCCAACACCGGACTATGATCAAGAGGGGGCGTGGCAGGAGTTTACGAATTCACTGCCCGTCGAACCCATTCTGGAATACACGGTTATCCGGGATGGTGAGACGTTGGACGTTCAGGCGCCCTGGATGTTTCCGCCGCTGATCCGCCAGATTGCGCCACGCAGCGCCGCCATGGATATCCAGTTGGAACAAGGGGATGTCATCACCTCGGTCAATGGAAAGCCGATCTTTGCCTTTGATCAGCTGAAAGAGTTTGTCGAAGGCTCAGACGGTCGGGTCTTGTTGCTGGAGGTTTGGCGGGACGGAACCGAGCTGGAATTCGCTTTGGCGCCCCGGCGCACCGATGAACCGCAACCAGATGGCGGTTTCGTCACGCATTGGCGGATCGGTATCATTGGCGGCATGATGCTGGAGCCTGCAACAGAACCGGCCGGTGTTATTGATTCTCTGCGGGGCGGTGTCATTCAGACCGGTCGTATCATCGAGGGATCGCTGTCTGGCATTTGGCACATGGTGACCGGGGCGATCAGCACCTGTAATATTTCCGGGCCAATCGGAATTGCCGAAACCTCAGGTGCGATGGCCAGCCAGGGGGCGCAGAACTTTATCTTCTTCATCGCGGTACTTTCGACAGCGGTTGGATTGTTGAACCTTTTCCCGATTCCTGCGCTGGATGGTGGGCATCTGGTGTTCTACGCCTATGAGGCGATCACTGGCAAACCGCCCAGCGACGGAGCCCTGCGTGTGCTGATGGGAGTAGGGATCACACTCATCCTCACGTTGATGCTGTTTTCTGTCAGTAACGACCTGTTCTGCTGATTGTGACGTGCGGCCCTTATTTGGGCCGCATTGTTGCCGTAATCCGGCGCTATTCTCCTCGCGCGAGAGGGATATGCCATGACCAAAACGCTTAAGAAATCGTATCAGAGCTTTAGCTTCCTGTTCGTGCTGAACTGGGATGTTCTGCTGAGCTTTGCGGTTACAGCTTTGGCGTTGGCATTGGCGATGACAGGTACCGCTTATTTGGCGGGAATGTGATTCTTACTGAAATCGAAAGCCATGTGTAGCAAAGTAGTCTGCCGGATTGCTTTGATTTCGCCTTTTGACAAGCTCATTCAATCCCGTTACTCAGCATTAAAGTCCAAAAATTCTGGGTAGAGCACAAAATGACTGACAGGCGAGGCGCGGGCACATCCTGCGGGGGGCAAATGCCGACAAACAATATTTTGTGGCAGGCGCTAACGGTTTTTTTCCTTTTTGTTGCAGCCAGCTTACTGGCATTTCCGAGCGCTGCGCAGACGCAGACCTTCACGATCAATTCCTTTGACGTTGAGGGCAACCGCCGGATTGAAACAGGTACGATCATCGCCCGCACGGGCATCGAACCGGGCCAGACCGTTACGGCCGGACAGCTCAACGATGCCTATCAGCGTTTGCTTGACAGTGGTGTATTTGAAACAGTCGAACTGACGCCGCGTGGCAGCACGCTGGTGATTGAAGTGCAGGAATACCCGACCATCAATCAGATCAGCATCGAAGGAAACGCCCGCGTCAAAGATGACGTGCTGCTGGAAGCCATTGAATCCCAGCCGCGCCGTGTCTTTACCCCACAGCTTGCCGAAGCTGATGCGGATATGATTGCGGAAGTGTACTCCGCTCAAGGCCGTGTTGCAGCGACGGTTATCCCGCGGATCATCCGCCGCAGCGATAACAGGGTCGATCTGGTCTTTGAGGTCTCAGAAGGAACAACTATCGAAGTCGAACGTGTCAGCTTTGTAGGCAACCGCGCCTTTTCGGACCGCCGTTTGCGCCGGGTTCTGGAAACCAAACAGGCAACATTCCTGCGGGCTTTCTTCCGTAACGATACGTTTATCGGTGACCGAATCGAGTTCGACAAACAGGTTATTCGCGATTTCTACCTGTCGCGGGGCTATGTCGATTTTCGTGTAAACAGCGCCAATGTCGAATTCACTCGGGAACGGGATGCTTTCTTTCTGGTGATGAACGTCACCGAAGGGCAGAAGTTCTCGTTCGGAAAGATCACGACCGTCAGTGAAATTCCGGGCGTGGATCCTGCGCCGTATCAAGAGGCACTGAAAATCAAACCCGGCGTGACCTATACGCCGACGCTTGTCGAAAACTCGATCGCCAGACAGGAGCGCCTGGGGCTGAAGCAAGGCGTGGACTTCCTGCGGGTCGAACCTCGTGTCACGCGCAATGACCGCGATCTGACATTGGATATTGAGTTTGTCCTGACACGAGGGCCCCGCATCTTTGTTGAGCGGATCGATATCGAAGGTAACACGACCACGTTGGACCGCGTGATCCGCCGTCAGTTCGATACGGTTGAAGGTGACCCGTTCAATCCGCGTGAAATTCGCCAGGCCGCTGAACGGATCAATGCCTTGGGCTTTTTCGCGACAGCTGATGTTGAACCGCGTGAAGGGTCTTCTCCCAGTCAGGTTATCCTAGATGTGGATGTCGAAGAACAGCCGACCGGGTCGCTCAGCCTTGGCGGCAGTTACTCGGTCACCGACGGATTTGGGATCGCAATCGGCCTGAATGAATCCAACTTCCTCGGTCGCGGCCAGAATCTTGGACTTGAGCTTTCGACTGCGCAAGACTCGGAACGTTATACGATCAACTTTACCGAACCTTATCTGCTTGGCCGCAAGTTGCGGTTCGATTTGGGCCTTGGTTTGACTGGAACAAACTCGGGCTTCGCAAGTTACGACACGAGCGCGCTGTTTTTCACACCGCAACTCACCTATGCGATCGGGGAGCTTTCTGCCCTCCGTGTACGCTATGGCTGGGAGCGGAGCGAGATGACACAGCAAGATAACGAGGTAAACGGAGCCGTGATCTCGTCCGAGATCGCGCAGGGCAAACGATCAACAAGTTCCCTTGGGGTGTCTTACATTTATGACAGCCGACTGGGCGGTCTGGATCCGAATTCAGGCGTCCTGTTCGAAGTTGGCGTGGATGCAGCTGGTCTGGGCGGTGACAACAAGTACTTCAAAACCACTGCGCGGGGCATTGCTCAAACTCGTGTGTGGAATGAAGAAGTTGTCATGCGTGCGTCTCTTGAACTCGGCGCGTTGAGCTGGACTGGCAATGATTTCAGCCGCACCATCGACCGCTTTGTGCTGGGGCCGAACACGTTCCGCGGCTTTGAACCTGCGGGACTTGGCCCACGTGACTTGTCAAACGGTCAAGACGATGCAATTGGCGGCAACTATTACTGGGTTGCAAGATTTGAAAGTGATTTCCCGTTGGGCTTGCCTGAAGAACTGGGTCTGCGCGGTGGTGTTTTTTACGACGTTGGTAACCTTTACAATATCGACAACGTCAACACGGCTGGAGCGAACATTGTCGGGGCAAATGGCTCGATCCGTCACGTCATTGGCGTAGCCATTCTTTGGGACACTCCCTTCGGTCCTCTGAGGTTCAACTTTTCGCAGGCTTTGAAAAAAGAAAGCTTCGACAAGGTCCAGAACTTTGACTTTACAATTCAGGCCCGGTTCTGATCAGACATGCTGAGAAAGATAGTGAAAACAGCACTGGGCCCTTTCGGGGCCCTGTGTGCTTTTTTGGCTCTTTCGTCGGTGACGTTGGTTGCCGCGCAACAGCTTGGCGTACCACAAGCCAGCGTGGTCACATTGTCGAGTGAAGAGCTGTTTACCAGATCAATTTTCGGCCAACGTGTCCTGCGCGAAATCGAAAAAGAAAGCGTCTTACTAGCCGAAGAAAATGAACGGATCGTGGCCGAACTGAGCCGTGAGGAAAAAGAACTCACTCAAAAGCGTGAAACTTTACCGGCCGAGGAATTCCGTCCTTTGGCCGAGGCGTTTGATGAAAAGGTTCAATCCCATCGCGAGGGACAAAGGGCAAAGCTGGACGCGCTGGCGCGGCGCAGCGAAGAGGCACAACAGACGTTTTTCGAAATTGTGCGCCCTTTGCTGGTCGATATCTTACGGGAATTCGGTGCTAGTGTGATGATCGAACGTTCCAACGTCGTCGTCAGCACGTCAGACATCACCGAGGCCGCTATTTCTCGCATTGACGCCGCAATTGGTGATGGAAGCGGGTTGCAAGAAGGTACAGGCGAATAGGTTCGCTTGCCCTTGGGTTGCCGTATTGCTAACCACGCGGAAAAAGAAACATCCAAAACAGGATATCTGCATCATGAGCACTGAAACCAAAAGCGCCGACATTCAGCTGATCCAGAGGATCCTGCCGCATCGTTATCCGTTTTTGCTGGTCGACAAAGTCGTGGATATCTCGGGCTACCAATCGGCACGTGGCATCAAGAATGTCACCATGAACGAACCGCATTTTCAGGGCCACTTCCCCGGAACGCCGATCATGCCGGGCGTCACAATCGTCGAGGCGATGGCGCAGACCGCAGGCGTGATGCTGGGTGTGGGGATGGATGTCATCGACACCGAGCTGCTGATTTACTTCATGAGTATCGACAAGTGCAAATTCCGTCGCAAGGTTGTTCCCGGTGACGTTCTGGAAATGCACGTGGAAACGGTTCGCGGCAAGAAGGGCGGCAAACTGTTCAAGTTCAGCGGTCGCGCAACTGTCGACGGTGAAGTGGCAGCCGAGGCGGAATTCTCGGCCTATGTTGACTGGGATATGGAAAAAACAACATGAGTGGAATCCATCCCAGCGCAATTATTGAAGACGGCGCGCAAATCGGGCAGGACTGTAGCATCGGCCCGTTCTGCTACGTGGGTGCTCAGGTCAAACTGGCCGATCGGGTCGAGTTGAAGTCGCATGTGGTTGTGACCGGTGACACGATGATCGGCGAAGATACCGTGATCTTCAATTTCTCGGTGATTGGTGAAATCCCACAAGACCTGAAATTCGGTGGCGAAAATACTCGTCTCGAGATCGGCAAACGCAACCGAATTCGGGAACATGTTACGGTCAATACCGGAACAGACGGTGGTGGTCGCGTCACCCGGATCGGTGATGATTGCCTGCTGATGGCGGGTGTGCATGTGGCCCATGATGTGCAGATTGGAAACCGCGTGATCATGGTCAACCACGCAGGTGCAGCTGGTCACTGTATCGTCGAAGATGATGTCATTGTCGGCGGTATATCCGGCCTGCATCAATGGGTACGTGTTGGGCGCGGTGCAATCATTGGCGCGCTGACCATGGTGCCAAAGGACGTCATCCCATACGGGTTGGTGCAAGCGTCACGGGGCGAACTGGATGGTTTGAACCTTGTCGGGCTCAAGCGTAAGGGCGTATCGCGCGAGGATATCTCGGCCTTGCGCGCGGCGTTCAAGGAATTGTCCGAAGGCGATGGTACTTTCATGGACCGTGCCCACCGCATTGGTGAAGACAACGAAAGCGATTATGTGCAAAAGATCGTCGATTTTGTCACCGGGCACAGTGATCGTTCGTTCCTGACACCGGGGAAGTAAACCATGCTGGCATTGATTGCGGGCACCGGCGCATTGCCGACAGAAGTGGTCGCCCAGTTGACGGAACGGCCACTGATCTGCGCGATGGAAGGGTTTTTGCCTGACGATCTGACCGCAGACATCGTGTTTCCGCTGGAACAACTGGGCAGTTTCATAGCCGATCTGAAAGCACGCGGCGTGACCGAGATTTGTTTGGCCGGTGCCGTCCAACGCCCTCCCATCGACCCGTCGCGCATAGATGCAGCGACCTTGCCGTTGGTCCCGGTGATCCAAAAGGCGATCATGTCAGGCGACGATGGTGCGCTGCGAGCGGTGATCGGCATTCTCGAGGATGCCGGTTTGCACCTGCGGGCCGCACATGAGATCGCCCCGGGCCTGTTACCGCCTCTGGGATGTCTGACCGATGCGAAGCCGTCCGAGGCCGATATGGCCGATGCCGACCGTGCTGCGGGTATTATTCGGGCGATGGGCGCTGCGGACACGGGTCAGGCTTGTGCCGTGTCCAAAGGGCAGGCGATTGCTATCGAGGGGATATTCGGCACAGCCTGGATGCTGCAATCCCTGACCCAACGCCCCGACGCAGGTGGCGGCATACTGTTCAAAGGCCCTAAGCCCGATCAGGACCGACGCGCCGATTTGCCCGCCATGGGACCCGACACTGTCACCGATGCAGTGGCAGCTGGATTGTCCGGGATCGTTCTTGAAAAAGGCGGTGTGCTTGTATTGGAACAAGAACGCGTCATCGCCGAGTGTAATCGTCTGGGTCTGTTCCTGTACATCCGCGAGCGGGCGGTCTGATGCGCGTTTTTCTGGTCGCCGGTGAACCTTCGGGCGATCGGTTGGGCGGCGCGTTGATGGAGGGGCTGAAAACCCTGATCCCAAATGTCGAGTTTGACGGGGTAGGTGGCCCGCTGATGCAAGCGCAGGGCCTAACCAGCCGGTTTCCGATGTCAGAACTTTCGGTCATGGGTTTGGTCGAAGTTCTGCCGAAGTTCTTCCACCTCAAACGCCGGATATCCGAGACGGCGCAGGCCGTGCTGGACACGATGCCGGATGTTTTGATCACAATCGACAGCCCGGATTTCAGCCTGCGCGTGGCCAAGATCGTAAAGGCCGGGAGCACCATCAGAACCGTGCACTACGTCGCCCCCAGCGTCTGGGCCTGGCGACCGGGGCGCGCCGACAAGATGGCGAAGGTGATCGACCATGTATTGGCGCTGCTTCCTTTTGAGCCGCCGTATATGGAGCGGGCAGGGATGGAGTGCGACTTTGTGGGCCACCCTGTGGCCAGTGAACCGGTTGCCACGCCGGAAGAGATTGCAGCGTTTCGCAGCAGTTTTGATCTGGGTGACGCGCCGATCCTGCTTGCGTTGCCGGGGTCGCGTAGGGGGGAGATCGAACGACTCGCGGATGCATTCAGCGGCGCATTGCGGCTGTTTATGGAAGACCACCCGACCTACCGCGTGGTGATCCCGACTGTTGGTGCAACCACTGATTTGATCAATGAATTGGTGCAAGAATGGCCTGGTGACCCTATCGTACTTGATCCGCGCCATTTGGCGGCCGAGCAAGCCACGGCCTCCAAACGTGCGGCTTTTGGTGCGGCGGATCTTGCGCTGGCTGCCTCGGGCACGGTGTCTCTGGAACTGGCGGCGCAGAACACGCCGATGGTGATTGCGTACAAGCTCAATTGGCTGACACAAAAAATGGCGGAACGGTTGGTGAAGCTGGACACCGTGACGCTGGTCAACCTGGTTTCAGATACGCGCGCAGTGCCCGAATGTCTTTTGGATGACTGTCAGCCCGAAAAGATCGCCGATGCGTTGCGACAGGTGGCGGATGCGCCCGGCGCGCAGCAGCAGGCCATGAACGTGACAATGGATCGTTTGGGCCGTTGTGGTGAAGCGCCCGGTCTGCGCGCAGCACGGGCCGTGCTGGACAGAATGCAGGTCGATCATGCTTGATCATGTGCTGTTCGCGGTATCGGCTGGAATCGCGATGGTATCCACCAATCTCGATAATCTGGCCGTCTTGCTGGGCTTGATCTTGGTGATGGAACAACGCCGCGCCATCATGGGCTTTGCGGTCGCGCAGGCGATCGTTTTGACCCTCGCGATGACCGTGGCAATGGGACTGAACCAAAGCGGTGTTCCGTTCTGGATCGGATATCTGGGCATCATTCCATTGGTTTTTGGCTTACGCGGTATCTGGCAGCAGTTTTGTCAGGCAGATACCGAAGACGCAGAGGCCAAAGGGGCTGTCACCTCGGTCGTGACGCTTTTCCTGAGCCTCTCGATCGACAGCTTTGCGGTTATGACACCTCTGCTGGCGGATTCGGCGCCTTCATACCGCGTTGCCGCACTGATCGGTGCAGTCGCGGCTGCAGCAGGTCTGGTTGCGGTCGCGACCTGGGGTGCGCCGAGGGCCAAAAACCTTGGTCCCCGCGTCGCCCGTCTGGATCGGATCGCCCCTTACATCATGGTCTGTGTCGGGCTTTACATTCTCTTCAACTCACCCACCGATGTCATTTGATTGGCAGGGGAAAACCCTTGTCTCGCGCATGTGATCCCCAAGCGACTGTTGCAGTGACATGGACCTGAGATATCCTTGCCGAAAAAAGGAGCCTTCATCATGACCCGCATTCCACCTTTGTCGGATCAGGAAATGACCGACGATGCGCGCGCGTCGCATTCGGCGTTGGGCGCGTATGGCCCGTTCGACAATTGGGCCCGCGTGGCGGCGTACTGTCCCCCGGTTCTGGAACATGTCACGGGAATGCTGACTGATTTGCGGGAACAGGAAAACCTGCCGCGCCGTGCGCTGGAACTGGCCATGGTGACCGTGTCGAAACTGAACGCCTGCGACTACTGCGTCTCACACCATACGCCCTGGCTGACCGTGACTGGGCTCAGCGCTGAAGGTGCCGCGCGCCTGCCGGATGTTGAGGATCACCCGGAACTGGATGCCTGCGACAAAGCGGTGGTGCGCTATGCTGAGGCAGTGACAACACGGTCAGGTCGAATGCGAGATGCCGAAGTGTCGGACCTGCGCGAATGGTTCAGTGATGCCCAGCTCGTCGAGTTGACATGGCGCATAGCCCTGACTGGGGCTTTCAACCGCTTCAACGACGCGCTGCAAATCCAGATCGAGACTGAGGTTGAGCCGGTATCGGCCTAGTATCCGCGCCAGATCCAGCCGCCACCAAAAATGCGGCTGCCTTCACCAGCATAGAACACACAGGCCTGCCCCGGAGAGATGCCTTCCTCGGGCGTCAGCAGTTCAACCTCGGCCGTCGTGTCTGACAGGGGCCGAATGATCGCTTCACGCGGGGGGCGGGTCGAGCGGACTTTGACCGACAGGTGCCATTCATCGCGCGATGTGAAGGGTTCATCGCCCAGCCAGTTGATTTCACGCACCGGGACGACGCGGGTCGCCAGCATCTCTTTCGGGCCGACAACGACCTGTTTCTTGTCGACGTCCAGCTTAACTACATAAAGCGGCTCGCTCAGGCCACCAATGCCAAGACCGCGGCGCTGACCAATGGTGTAGTGGATAACGCCGTCATGCTGCGCTAAAACCCGGCCATCGGCATGGACGATCTCGCCCGGTTCCGCGGCACCCGGGCGCAGCTTTTCGATCACGCTGGCATAATTGCCATTGGGCACGAAACAGATATCCTGACTGTCGGGCTTGTCAGCTACAGACAGCCCGTACTGGGCCGCCATCTCGCGTGTCGCGTCTTTCGAGGGCAGGTGACCCAGTGGGAAGCGCAGGTAATCCAGCTGTTCCGGTGTGGTTGAGAACAGGAAATAGGACTGATCGCGGTTCGCATCTTCGGCGCTGTGCAGTTCCGGGCCGTTTGGCCCCATCTTGCGCTGAATGTAGTGACCAGTCGCCATACAGTCGGCCTCAAGATCCTTGGCGGTTTCCAGCAAGTCCTTGAACTTTACGCGCTCATTGCAGCGAATGCAGGGCACAGGGGTCGCGCCCGCCAGATAGCTGTCGGCAAATTCGTCGATCACCGCATCTTTGAAGATGTTCTCATAGTCCAGAACGTAGTGGGGGAAGCCACGCTCTTCCGCCACGCGGCGTGCGTCGTGGATATCGATCCCGGCACAGCACGCGCCTTTCTTGGCCAACGCCGCGCCATGGTCATATAGCTGAAGCGTCACGCCCACCACGTCATAGCCCTGATCCGCCAGATAGGCCGCAACGACAGAGCTATCAACACCGCCCGACATCGCCACAACCACCCGCGTTTCCGAGGGCGGTTTGGCAAAGCCAAGCGAGTTCAGCGGGGTCTCGGTATCGAGGGCCATTGCAGATTCCAGTCCGGGTTAAGAAAGACCGGCAGAATATAGGAAAATTCTACACACTCTCAAGGGGCGGTTTCATACGACCTTAAGTAGGCTTGTGCCAGCTTTGATGCAGCAAGAAGGGTAAAGCGATGTATTTGCACAAAGTTGAAGGGCCAAGGTCTGTTTCACTGTCGGATGGAACAATTTTGACGCGTGCCGATCTGCCGCCGGCAAACACACGGCGATGGGTCGCCTCGCGCAAGATTCTGGTCGTGCGTGGGGTACTTTACGGTTTGATCAGCCTGTCGGAGGCAAAGAAAACATACGGAATCAGCGACGAAGAATTCAACGGCTGGGTCTCCCTGGTCGCAGAACACGGGGTTGAGGCGTTAAAGGCCACCGCCTTAAAAAAGTATCGACAACCTATGGGAGAGCGTGAATAAATGATTCAACGGTAACGTCAGATTAACCATTCTTGGTCAGGTTTATTTTTAATTGGAATTATTGACCCGAATTGGAGCAGTGAAAAATGCGAATACTTCTTGTCGAGGATGATCCGACTACGTCCAAAAGCATCGAATTGATGCTGACGCACGCAAATCTGAACGTCTATGCAACGGATCTTGGCGAAGAAGGAATCGATCTGGCGAAACTCTATGATTACGATCTGATCCTGTTGGACCTGAACCTGCCGGATATGAACGGGCATGAGGTTCTGCGCCAATTGCGGATTGCCCGGGTCGAAACACCGATTCTGATCTTGTCTGGCGCTGATGACACCGAAAGCAAGATCAAAGGCTTTGGATTCGGCGCGGATGACTATCTGACCAAGCCCTTCCATCGCGAAGAGCTGGTGGCACGAATCCACGCCATCATCCGCCGGTCCAAAGGGCATTCACAATCCATCATCCACACCGGACGCGTTGCTGTGAATCTGGATGCCAAAACTGTCGAGGTGGATGGCAAGACGGTGCATCTAACCGGCAAGGAATACCAGATGCTGGAACTGCTCAGCCTGCGTAAGGGCACAACGCTGACGAAAGAAATGTTCCTGAATCACCTGTATGGCGGCATGGACGAACCTGAACTGAAGATCATCGACGTGTTCATCTGCAAACTGCGCAAAAAGCTCAGCAACGCGACAGGTGGCGAGAATTACATCGAAACCGTCTGGGGGCGCGGATATGTTCTGCGCGACCCACAAAGCAACACTTTGGACGAGACCCGGATGGCGGTCGGCCTCTGATTTGAACCACCAGTGCCGCCGGTGGTCCAGGGCGGCACTTTGCACTCACGGCTCAGCACGTCTGGACCTGGCCATGGCCTCGCCCTATCACTGAGGTCCAAGAACGCGTGACAGGGCGAGGCCATGAGCAACTCCATTTCCATATCTGATCTGACCGAAGACGAAGCGCGTGCAGAACTGGCGCGCCTGGCGGAAGTACTGTCACGTGCAAACACGCTCTATCATGGGGCAGACGCCCCCGAGATGTCGGATGCAGACTATGACGCTCTGAAACGCCGGAATGCCAAAATCGAAGCGCGTTTTCCCGATCTCAAACGCGCCGACAGCCCGTCGGATCAGGTGGGGGCCAAAGCGGCAGATGGGTTTTCGAAAGTCACCCATGCGGTGCGGATGATGTCGCTGGGCAATGCCTTTGATGATGAGGACGTGGCCGATTTCGAAAGATCGATCCGAAAATATCTGGGTCTGGGCGCGAATGAACCTTTGTCCTTCACGGCGGAGCCAAAGATTGACGGCCTGTCTTTGTCATTGCGGTATGAAAACGGCCAGCTTGTTCAGGCTGCAACCCGTGGGGATGGCGAAGTTGGCGAGAACGTGACAGCCAATGCGCGCACGATTACCGATATCCCTCAGCAATTGCACAATGCACCAGACGTTCTGGAGGTCCGCGGTGAGGTCTATATGTCTCACGCGGATTTCGAGGCGCTGAACGCGCGGCAGGCGGAACGGGGCGGAAAGCCCTTTGCCAACCCACGCAACGCAGCCGCAGGGTCTTTGCGGCAGTTGGATTCGGAAATCACGCGGTCCCGCCCGCTGAAGTTCTTCGCCTATGCTTGGGGCGAATTGTCCGAACCTCTGGCTGATACGCAAATGAAAGCGATTGAGCGGCTAAAAACTCTTGGGTTTTCAACAAACACACTGACTCGTCTGTGTGATACAACCCAAGAAATACTCAAGCATTACCAGGATATTGAAGCGCAACGTTCGACCTTGGGTTATGACATTGACGGGGTCGTTTACAAAGTGAATGACTTGACCCTTCAATCGCGATTGGGGTTCCGTTCAACCACGCCGCGATGGGCGATTGCACACAAATTTCCCGCCGAATTGGCTTGGACAAGATTGGAGGCGATCGACATTCAGGTCGGTCGCACCGGCGCGCTCAGCCCCGTGGCGCGTTTGCATCCGGTGACGGTTGGCGGCGTTGTTGTGTCCAATGCAACATTGCACAATGAAGACTATATTGCCGGGCGCGATGCCAAGGGCGGCACGATCCGCGAAGGCAAGGATATTCGTGTCGGCGACTGGGTGCAGGTATATCGCGCCGGGGATGTGATTCCGAAATTGTCGGATGTAGATCTTTCCAAGCGTCCCGATGATGCTCAGCCCTATGTCTTTCCGACACGCTGTCCTGAATGCCAAAGCGAAGCGATCCGCGAGGAGGGCGACGCTGTACGCCGGTGTACCGGCGGCTTGATTTGTCCGGCGCAGGCCGTTGAAAAGCTGAAGCATTTTGTCTCCCGCAAGGCGTTTGACATCGAGGGGCTGGGCGCAAAACAGATCGAGATGTTCTATGATGATCCGGTCCTGCCGATTAATACCCCCGCAGATATCTTTACGTTGCAACAGCGCGACAAAGGTAATCTGGCGCGGCTGAAAAACCGCGATGGTTGGGGGGAAACCTCGGCCGGAAACCTGTTTGCCGCAATCGACGAAAAGCGCACCATTCCATTTGCGCGCCTGTTGTTTGCGTTGGGGATTCGACATGTGGGTGAAGTCGGTGCCCGCGATCTGGCGCTTTATTACCGCGATTGGGATGCCATGGCGCAGGCGCTTGATACAGCGCGCCCCGCCGCTCTGGCTCAAAGACAAGCGGATGAGGCGGAAGATGCGGAACGCGCGGCTGCGCAGGCTGAGGGCCGTCGCGCCCGCCTCAAAGAGGTGCGGGACGCAGCCATCACAACGGCAAACGCGTCTGCCGAGGCCAATGCCGCGTGGTTTGATTTGATTGGCATCGATGGGATCGGCGCAACGCTTGGCCTGTCGCTGTCGGATGCGTTTGCTAATTTGGAAGAGAGGCGTGCTTTCGACACGTTGCGCAAGGAACTGACGGTTGTCGCGCCCGATGCGCCCGCTTCGGATAGTCCAGTGGCAGGCAAAACCGTCGTTTTCACCGGAACGCTGGAAAAGATGACACGCGCCGAAGCCAAGGCCCGGGCCGAAGCGTTGGGCGCGAAAGTGTCAGGCTCTGTCAGTAAGAAAACCGATATTCTGGTCGCTGGTCCCGGGGCTGGGTCAAAGGCGAAGAAGGCGGCAGAGCTTGGTATCGAAACTCTGGATGAGGATGGCTGGTTGCAGCTGATCGAAGGCGCATGAGCGGGCGGCCTGAACAGCTTTTCCCGCTTTTTGCGGGATTGGAAACACTTGAAGGTGTTGGCCCCAAAACCGCGCAGGTCATGGCGCAGACCGGCGTGGAAAGCCCGCGCGACGTATTGTTTGGGTTGCCATATGCCGTGGTCGACCGGCGCAGGCGTGATACGATCCAGGGTGCTGATCTGCCTGCTACGCTGACCGTGGAGGTGACTGTTGGCCCGCACAGACCGCCACGCAACAAAGGCGGAGCCTACCGTGTTCATGTCGAAGACAGTCAGGCCGATTTTCAGCTGGTCTTCTTTCATGCGCGCGGGGATTACCTGAAGAAAGTGCTGCCTCAGGGCGCGCGCCGGGTGGTTTCGGGCAAGCTGGAACTGTTCGATGGCATGGCCCAGATGGTGCATCCGGACCACATGCTGCCGGTCGAACAGGCCGGGGAGATCCCGGAATTCGAGCCGGTCTATCACCTGACACAGGGGCTGACCCAGAAAACAGCGTTCAAGGCCAGCCGCAGCGCGTTGGCGCGAACCCCCGAGCTTGAGGAATGGATTGATCCCGCGCAAGTGGCGCAACAAAACTGGCCGGATTGGGCCTCGGCCATTCGCGCAGGTCACAATCCGCAAGGGGCGGATGATGTCGCTCCATTTGCGCCTGCGCGTCAGCGTTTGGCCTATGACGAACTGTTTGCGCACCAGTTGACGCTGGCTCTGGCGCGGCAGCGGGAACGTAAGTCACGGGGTGTTGTCAGCGTTGCGACCGGAGCGTTGCAGTCCAAAGTGCTGGCAAGCCTTCCGTATCGCCCGACCGGGGCACAATGCCGTGCGATTGAAGAAATCTCGGCCGACATGGCATCCGAAACTCGCATGAACCGCTTGCTTCAGGGGGACGTAGGGGCGGGTAAAACCTTGGTGGCCTTCATGGCACTGCTGATCGCAGTCGAGGCTGGCGGGCAAGGTGTGATGATGGCCCCGACCGAGATACTCGCGCGCCAACATCTGGAAGGGTTACGACCGCTGGCAGAAAAGGCTGGGGTGGTTCTGGAGCTGCTCACCGGGCGCGATAAGGGAGCGGAGCGTCGCGCCAAGCTTGGCGCTTTGAAGCAGGGCAAGATTCATATTCTGGTGGGTACCCATGCCGTGTTTCAGAATGATGTGGAGTTTAAAGCTCTGCATCTGGCCATCGTCGACGAACAGCACCGGTTCGGCGTTCGGCAACGGATGGAACTGTCTGAGAAAGGGCAGGGAGCCGACGTTCTGGTTATGACAGCAACGCCGATCCCGCGCAGCCTCGCGCTGGCGCAATATGGGGATATGGACGTGTCGGTGCTGGACGAAAAGCCGCCGGGTCGAAAACCGATCAAGACAGCGATCGTCAGCACGCAGCGCATGGACGAGGTCGTGTCACACCTGCGCCGCGCGATTGAAGAGGGGCGGCAGTGCTATTGGGTCTGCCCCTTGGTGGACGAATCCGAGGTCTCGGACCTAACGGCCGCAGAAGAACGGTTCAAGCGGCTGCGTGCTATTCTGGGCGACGGTGTGGTAGGGCTGGTGCACGGGCAAATGCCGCCCGCAGACAAAGACGCGGCCATGAGCGCCTTTCAGAGCGGTGACACCAAGGTGTTGGTGGCTACGACCGTCATCGAAGTAGGGGTCAATGTTCCCAACGCTACGATCATGGTCATTGAGCGCGCGGAGATTTTTGGATTGGCGCAATTGCACCAATTGCGCGGGCGCGTGGGGCGTGGCGACGCGGACTCGACGTGCCTGCTGATGTACCAACCGCCGCTGAGCGAAGGAGGCCGCAAGCGGCTGGAGGTTCTGCGCGAAACCGAAGACGGGTTCCGCATTTCCGAAACCGATCTAGAAATGCGCGGCGCCGGGGATCTGATCGGAACAGCGCAATCCGGTCTGCCCAAGTTCCGTATAGCTGATCTGGAACGTCAGGCCGGTTTGATGGCTGTGGCCCAGTCCGATGCACGGGCGTTGCTGAATGCGGACCCCAAACTGACCTCGGATCGGGGACGAGCGGCACGTGTTCTTCTGTGGCTGATGAAACAAGATCAAGCAATCCGTTTGATTTCAGTGGGTTAGACTCGACGTTCTAAAAAGTTCACAAATGTTCTCAAAAAGTTCTTTACCGACTCGAGTAAATGTGAGAACAAAAGGTCAACAAAGGATTAAAACTCTGCCCGGAGGTGACCCTATGCTGACCCAGATCAAGACCGCTTTCAGCCGCGCGCAATCGACCATCCTTCAGGATGCGGTTGGCGTGATGTCTCTGGTCGTGATCCTGATGGTTGCGCTTCACCTGCCGGTTGGATTCTAAGCCTTTCTGCCTGCGATCTCGTGCCGAACAAACCGCGCTGTCATCCCCATTTCAGTCAAGGGTGACCTGCCTGTCCCAAACCCCTTGAGGGGCCATGCCTCGGCCCCGCGCGGTGAACCGGACCCCACACGAGACACGCAATGCCTGCCGCCGCCCTTTCGCCCGGAAGGTGCGGCGGCTTTTTTTACAATTGACCGGTTTTGAAAATCTCAAGCAGCGCGGACAGGACGGAATTGACCGCAACGGACGCCAGTATCATCCCCATGATGCGGCTGATGATCGCCGCGCCTGAATGGCCGATCCAACGAATGATCGGCTCTGCCAGAAGCATCAGAACAAAAGCAACCAACAGCACGGACAGCATGACCAGCGCCGTGATTCCTTGATCCGTCGCGCTGTACCGATGGTTATCGGTCAGAATGACGATGGCCAGCATGGCACCCGGTGACGCCAACGAGGGTACGGCCAGAGGAAAAATCGCCGGGTTTTGCTTGTGGTACTTGTCTTCCAGGTCCTCTTCCGCCTGCCGTTGTTCGATGTCCTGTTTGCTTTCGCCAAAGATCATGGTCAGCGCGAACAGAAACAGGATGATGCCACCGGCCACCTGAAACGAATTCAGGCCGATATCCAGCGCTTCGATCAACAATTGGCCAAATACAAGGAAGAACAGTAACACCCCGGCGCTTATGATGGCGGCCAACAAGGCCGTTTTCCGTCGGGCCGCAGCGCTCAGGCCGGCAGTTACGGCGATAAACACAGGAATTGTGCCGATCGGGTCAATGACGACCCATAGTGTCACAAAATGCTCAAGCAGATTATCCAAACCCATCCCTCCTCAAATCTGAGCGGAGGGTAAACGGGTTCGTCTCAAATAGCTACAATCAGGCGCAGTGCGCCTGTTCCGCCTGCGCCATGGCTTCGGCTGTGGCATCCAGCGCCAGCAGGATCGAAGCGTGGCGGTTCTTATAGTCCCGCGCGGGCATGAGAACCTCAAGCCCGTGAAAGGGCGCGTCCGGCACGGGGCCGTCTTTCTTCAACATTGCAGCAAGCTGATCACGTGCGGCTTCGACCTGCGCGCGTGTGGCCCCGATAACAGCGTCTCCAACGACCGAAGCAGAAGCTTGCCCCAGAGCACAAGCCTTCACGTCCTGACCAAAGGCGCTGACGCGACCATCGTGAACCTTTACATCCACCGTCACCGTCGAACCGCACAAAGGTGAGCGTTTCTTGACCGTTGCATCAGGGTCTTCCAGCCGGTCCAGATGCGGAATGTCCGCCGCCAGCGCCAGAATGCGCCCGGAATACAGTTTAATCAGGTCGTTCTCGCCGCTCATGGCTTTCCCTCGTCGTGTGTTCCTCATACATAGTCGTCAGCCCACCGGATGCAAAAGGTTTTTCACATGTCTGATCCCGTCGTATTTGATCCTTCTGCCTTGAAATACAACGAGGCAGGTTTGATCCCCGCGATTGCGCAGGATGAATCGTCAGGCGAGGTTCTGATGATGGCATGGATGAATGCGCAAGCTGTTGAAAAAACGCTGGAAACGGGCAGGGTAACCTATTGGTCACGGTCTCGTCAGGCCTTCTGGATCAAGGGCGAAACCTCGGGGCATGTGCAGGAGCTTGTGGATTTTCGGATCGATTGCGATCGGGATTGCCTGCTGGTTCTGGTGCACCAAACTGGGGCTGCCTGCCACACCAACCGCCGGACCTGTTTCTACACGGCTGTGCGGGATGGGGTCGAGACGGAACTGATGGCCCCGATGGAATAATGGCGCAAGGTCAAAGTCCGACCATACGCCGAATGTCTGCGGGGCTGGCGCCTTCGGCCCTGTATTTCGAGATCGCACGCGCGTCGTCACGTTTGGCCAGACGCTTGCCCGCATCATCACGGATCAGATCGTGGTGGTAATACTCGGGCGTGGGTAAATCCAGCAGGGCCTGAAGCAGGACATGTATGCGGGTTGCTTCGAACAGGTCCTGACCGCGGACCACCCGGATGATCCCCTGAGCCGCGTCGTCCAGTACGACGGACAAATGGTACGAGGTACCCATGTCCCGACGGGACAGGACAACGTCGCCGATTGTTGTTTCCATTTCGTCAGGAGAGAAGGTGATCGTACCGGTTTCGCCATCAGGTCCCGAGCCAAGTTCGGTGAAATGAAACCTGTCAGAGTCGCGGATCGTCTGAAATGCATTAGCGACATTCAATCGCAAAGGCGCTTCTTTTGGACGAGGAAGCGCCCCTAAATCCTTGCCAATAAATCTATTTCGACATGTACCAGGGTATATGATCCCATCGGGCCCATGCAGCGGCGCGCCTTCCTGCGGTGCGCTTGCGGCGGCGGCGATGTCTTTGCGGTTGCAGGTGCAGGGATACAGCAGTCCTTGCCTCCACAATTGATCCAGCGCTTGGTCATAAACTCTCAGGCGATCCGACTGGCGCATCACAGGTTCTGGCCATGTCAGTCCCAACCAACTGAGATCATCGTAGATCTGAACCTCCCACTGTGGACGCGAGCGGGACATATCTATATCTTCGATCCGCAGAAGGAACTGACCGTGCTTTGCAACTGCCATGTCATGGGCCAGCAGCGCCGAATACGCGTGTCCAAGGTGAAGCGGCCCTGTTGGGGATGGCGCGAAGCGAGTTGTGAAAGTCACGCTTTTTCTAATACATACACGTCTGAGTTAAGGTTTATGCCGGGCAGATGTGGCCCATGTTCACGAAATAACAGACGAGCGGCCCCCATGTCGACCCAATCGGACAGGCGGCAGGTGAATTTGTAATCTGCCAACGCGTGATCATTGAAAGAAAATGCCAGCAATCCGCCTTTGGGCAGGGCGTGCATCAACATGTCGAAAGTCTCGGGCGGAGCTGCACCCTGACCGATAACGCCAATCGCAGTGATCACCGAATACGCGCCACGCTTTAGCGGAGCGGGCTCGGTAATGTCAAAACTGGTCAGGGTTCGGTAAGCCCCCTTGGCCTCAGCCTCTTCCAGCATTTCTTGGGTTGGATCCATACCATCGATGATCTCAAAACCGGCAGCGCGCAACGCCAGGCCCGACAATCCGGTGCCGCATCCGTAATCCAGAATGGGAGTCTCAGGCTTTGGGTGGATAGACCACAAGGCGGCAGCTACACGGCCCGGAGTGGCGTATCCCTGTTCGGCAACCTCATCTTCGTAGGTCGCCGCCCAGTTCCGATAGTGCGTTTCAGTTTCTTGCGGAGTGTCGAGGTCGTAGGTGCTGTTCAGGAACTTTTCGCTCATCTCAACATGCTAGGCCGAGATTATGTTGCACGTCCAGTCAGCAATGGTCCAACCACGTGTTCCATTCGGCTTTGGCCCGGTCGGTATAGGCCTTGTACCGGTCTTTCCGACCCCGTCGACCGCCTTTCAGACCATCCACCGGGCGGAACAGGCCGAAGTTTACATTCATCGGCTGAAAGGTCTTGGCCTCGGCCCCACCTGTTATGTGATGGATCAAAGCACCCATGGCGCTGTCCTGCGGCACTTCCGGCAGTTCGCGCCCCAGAATTTCAGCGGCAGCCAGACGTCCGGCCAGCAATCCCATCGCCGCGCTTTCGACGTAACCTTCGACACCCGTAATCTGCCCGGCAAAGCGGATGTTGGGCTTGGATTTCAACCGCATTTGCGCATCAAGCAGGGTAGGTGAGTTGATAAACGTATTGCGGTGAATGCCGCCTAGGCGTGCAAAACTGGCGCTCTCAAGCCCTGGGATCATGCGGAACACGTCGGTCTGGGCACCGTATTTCATCTTGGTCTGGAAGCCCACGATGTTGAACAACGTGCCCAACGCGTTGTCGCGGCGCAACTGAACCACTGCATGTGGTTTTACGTCCGGTGCGTGCGGATTGGTCAAGCCCACCGGCTTCATCGGCCCATGACGCAGGGTTTCGCGCCCGCGTTCAGCCATGACCTCGATAGGCAGGCAGCCGTCAAAATACCCGGCTGTTTCCCCTTCGTGGAATTCGGTTTTGTCCGCCGCCAGAAGAGCATCGATGAAAGCTTCGTACTGATCCCGGTCCATTGGACAGTTCAGATAGGCCGTACGTTCTTCTTCAGTCTCGCCCTTGTCATAACGCGATTGCATCCACGCTTGGCTCATGTCGATGCTATCGGCGTAAACAATGGGGGCAATTGCGTCGAAGAATGCCAGCGCATCCGTGCCGGTTTCAGCCTGAATGGCCTTACCCAGCGCGGGGGATGTCAGGGGGCCGGTTGCAAAGATCCACTGGCCGTCATCAGGCAGACTTGTCACTTCTTCGTCGGTCACGGTTACACGCGGGTGCGCGCGGAGTTTTGCAGTGACGCTTTCGGCAAAAGGATCGCGATCCACGGCAAGCGCGCCACCCGCTGGCAGGCGATGGGCATCTGCCGTTGTCATGATCAGACCGTTCGCCGCGCGCATTTCCCAATGCAGCAGGCCCACGGCATTCTGCTCGTCGTCATCCGAGCGGAACGAATTGGAGCAGACCATCTCGGCCAGATTGCCGGTCTGATGCGCAAAGGTGCCAACGGTGGGGCGCATTTCGTGAATCACCACGTCAACGCCCATTTCAGCGGCTTGCCATGCTGCCTCTGACCCGGCCATCCCGCCGCCTACAATATGCAAAACTTGTGTCATGTGCTGCCACATAGGGCACAGCACAATCGGACGCAACTAAGGCATCGCCAGTTTCGAAATTTTGAAGGAGGGGTCTTGGGGTCGCCGCTGCGGGATTGTCTGCGCTGGTGAGAGAGACCAGCTGGAGGGACCTTCCGCCCACGGCGACCCAAAAGTATCCTGAGGCCTCAGCCTCGACCCAGCTTTGCCATAGAGTTGCCCTTTTGGAAAGTGCAAAAATGAAAACAGTGGCAAAAAATGTTCAAAACAATTGCCTCATTGGGTCCAATTCGGGGGGCGTTTTTCAATAAAGGCGGAAATGCCTTCTTCCGTATCCCGGTACAACATATTCTGTGCCATCACATCGCCGGTATAGGCATAGGCTTGGTCGAGCGGCATTTGAAGCTGCTGATAAAACGCCTCTTTTCCGATTTTGACGGCTGCCCCCAGTTTGGAAGCAACCAGATCTGCCAGCGCGTTTGCTTCCTGTTCCAGTTGCATCTCAGGAACGACCTTGTTGATCAGACCCAGCTCTGAGGCGCGCTCGGCAGAGATGAATTCACCGGTTGTCAGCATCTCAAAAGCCCGCTTTCTGGGAATGTTGCGGCTGAGCGCCACCATCGGTGTCGAGCAGAACAAGCCAATGTTAACGCCGTTCACCCCAAAGCGCGTACCTTCGGCCGCGACAGCCATGTCGCAGGTGGCCACCAACTGACACCCGGCTGCCGTCGCAATTCCATGAACTTGCGCGATGACGGGCTGGGGTAGGGACTGGATCGACATCATCATCCTGGCGCAGCGTGAAAACAGATCCTGAAAATAGGCTTTGCCGCCATCCTCGGATTGACGCCCGGCTGTCATCTGCTTCAGATCATGCCCGGCACAAAAGGCCTTACCTGAGCCCGACAGGATCACAGACCGGATCGAACTGTCTTCGCGCAGAGCATCAAGTTCTGACTGAAGTGCCGCCAGCATCTCTTCGCTAAGTGCGTTCAGCCGGTCCGGGGCGTTCATCGTCAGCCTTGCAACCGCGCCTGTGTCGTTACGTTCCAGAATTGTCATCTTGCCCTCCGATCCCAAGTTGGGCCAACTCTAGGTCGGTAAGAGCAGGAGGGGAAGTATGGCTTTGGCAATGAACCGGGACGAACTGTCACAATATCTCAAAGAGGTGTTCCCGCAGGTGCACAAAGATTTTGTGGTCGAGGATCTGACCGAAGACACCATAGCCATGCGTCTTGTGGTTCAGGACCGACATTTGCGCCCCGGTGGGACGGTCTCGGGGCCTTCCATGTTCGGGCTGGCCGATGTCTGTGTGTATGCGATGGTTCTGGCACGAAAGGGGCGTCAATCTCTGGCAGTGACGACCAACAGTTCACTGGATTTTCTGCGAAAGCCAAAAGGTGGTGCCGATCTGATCGCGACCTGCCGCTTGCTTAAACTCGGCAGAACCTTGGCGGTTGGGGACGTGCTGATCTTTTCCGAAGGCGCGGATGAACCCGTCGCGCGTGCAACGATGACCTATTCCATCCCGCCCGCAGGCTCAGCAGCGGCAAACTTCGGATAAAAAAGGCCGGGGGCAGGCCCCGGCCCAGGAAGAGGTCCCAATAAATTGGGACTGGGGATCAGTTAAGGCTGCCAGAAATAGCGCTTTACTTCACGGTGCGCATCGCGGCGGGTCAGGCCCACATCGTGCAGCAAACGGTCATCCAGATAGCCCAGGTTGACGCGACTGCGACGATGGCGTTCCCATTGAGTGACCGCCGCCGCAAACCGCACGGCCAGCGCAGCGATCAGCGGCAGCCGGGGACTGTCGTTCAGCAGCATGAGGGCGGGGTTGTGCATTGTGCGTGTCATCTCAGAAGTCCTTTCAAATTGTATTGACACAAGTCGGTAACGGTTAGTACAGTGTTTTGATACATTCGAAATTGTGTCAAAGGCAAAGGAAGAATTGTAATGGATACAATTTGGCCGGACGTGCTGCCGAAAACCAAAGGGCCAAAATACACTCTGGTCGCTGATGCCATACGAAAAGCAATTGAAAACAAATCTCTGGAGGTAGGCGCTAAACTTCCTCCGGTCCGGGAGTTGGCGTATCGATTGCAAATCACGCCAGGTACAGTAGCGCGCGCCTACACAATCCTGACCGATGAGGGCTTGTTACAAGCCGAAGTTGGGCGTGGTACATTTGTAGCCCCCCCAAAGTCGCCGATTCTGGATGATGTCTGGTCCCGGCAACTCCATCTGCGGGACGACAAATACAACTCGAATGTCAGCCTGTTCAGCCCACGACTGGCAGATGCCGGGCAGGTAGCGTTGATCCGTGAATGCCTGCAAAAGGTTTCCCAGGCTGATCCCGGTCTTTTCCTGAATTATCCAACGCGCGACGCGTATCAACCCATGCGGCAAGTCGTGGTGGAATGGTTATCAGATCTGCCGTTGGGCGCTTTATCTCATGATGATATCGTTCTGACACACGGGGGGCAGAACGGGCTGTGCCTTGTGTTCCAAACCATCTTGCGCGGTCCGAAGCCGATCGTTCTGGTCGAAGACCTGTCCTATGCAGGGTTCCGCCGCGCTGGAGAATTAATGCGCGCCGAGGTAATCGGGGTCAAAATGGACAAATGGGGCGTTGATCCCAAGGCCATGGAACATGTTCTACGACAAAACGCTGCCCAAGCCGTGTGCGTTTCTCCCGAAGTCCAAAATCCGACCGGCGTGCATACACCATTGGAGCGTCGCAAGGAGATCGTAGAAGTTGCTCGGAAATTCGACATTCAGATCGTTGAGGATGATTGCTACCGCATGGGGGATGCCAAGGAACCCAGCTATCGCGCTTTGGCGCCCGAGCGGGGGTGGCATGTGTCGTCGATCTCCAAAATTTTGACCCCGGCTTTGCGGGTAGGTTTTGCAATCGCCCCAAAGGATCGCAGCGCGGACCTGCGCCGCTCGGCCGAGTATGGGTATTTTGGATTGGCGCAGCCGCTGGCCGAGCTTACTCGATTGCTACTTTCTGACCCTCGCACACGTCAGATCGCCGAGGATGTGCGTGCCCGTATGGGAGAGTATGTGCGCATTACAGTGAACGCGCTTGGGGGGTTTGACCTGAACTGGGCGCCGGATGTTCCTTTTGTCTGGCTGAACCTGCCATCGGGTTGGCGCGCTGCTGCCTTTAGTCGGGCCGCCGAGCGTGAAGGGATACAATTACGCTCGGCTGACGAGTTTGCCTTGCGCGACGGGCGCGCGCCGAACGCGGTGCGTATTGCAATGAACGGGCACGTCTCGTTGCAGCGGTTTGAAGATGCGATGTTGCGGCTGCGGACTTTGCTGGACAATCCACCCGAACAAATCAGCGTCTAATTCTTCAGGTCAAGGGCTCCGGGCTGCCGAAGAAACCTGTCAAAGATGCAATCCGTCCGTCCGCGTCGAGTTGGACAAAGTCATGGCCATCGACCACCTTAGCCCCGTCTTTTCCAACCATGTGCCAGGTGAAATGTGCGACGTTGTGGTGCGATACCGTCTGGCTTGTAATTTCGACACGCCCATTTGAGCTTTGAAGGACTGCGCCGATATGAGCATTCAGGGCGTCTCGCCCCGTGACTTGGGCAGTGGGATCGACATAGCGGCCGTTTTCCGAAAAACAACGCTTCAGCAGGTTCAATCGGGCGTCGCCGTCGGTTTCCTGCCATGCGGCACCGTAGTCGGCGATGACTTGGTTCAGGTCAGACATTGGTTCTCCTTTGTTTGCTGCTCGGGTGGGATCATAATGCTTTCTGCCGGTGGAGTAGGGGATAAATGTGGGGTAAAATAATACCTATTTTGTAACGCCTTGTTTTTACGTAATTTAAATGACATTACCTTGCTTGACGACGCATCTAGGGAAGTCTAGATACGCATCCATCGAATTCGGGCCGCTCCGCCTTGGGGCGGTCTTTCACATCAAACAGGACTATCCTGCCATGAAAACCTTTTCTGCAACACCTGCAGACATCGACAAGAAATGGATCCTGATCGACGCCGAGGGCGTTGTTCTGGGCCGTCTTGCCTCGATCGTCGCCATGCGCCTGCGTGGCAAGCACAAAGCGTCGTTCACCCCGAACATGGACATGGGCGACAACGTCATCGTGATCAACGCTGACAAAATCCAGATGACCGGCAAGAAGCGCGAAGAAAACTTCTACTGGCACACTGGCCACCCGGGCGGCATCAAATCGCGCACCAAGCAGCAAATCCTCGAGGGTGCACACCCCGAGCGCGTCGTGACCCAAGCGGTCAAGCGCATGCTGCCGGGCAACCGTCTGGCGCGCCAGCAGATGACCAACCTGCGCGTTTATGCCGGTGCCGAGCATCCCCATGAGGCGCAAGCGCCCGAAGTTCTGGACGTTAAGTCCATGAACAAGAAAAACACCCGGAGCTAATGACCGATGGCTGATCAGATCAATACTCTCGAAGAGCTGAGCGCCGTCGCAGGCGTTGAAACCGTGGCCGAAGAAGTCATCGTGCGTGAACCCGTACGTGACGAACTGGGCCGCTCCTACGCCACAGGCAAGCGTAAAGACGCTGTTGCCCGTGTCTGGATCAAGCCGGGTTCCGGCAAGGTCACCGTGAACGGCAAAGACCAGGACAAGTACTTCGCTCGTCCGGTTCTGCAGCTGATCCTGCGCCAGCCGTTCCAGGTTGCTGGTGTTGAAGGTGAGTTTGACGTTGTTGCAACCGTCAAAGGCGGTGGCCTGACCGGTCAGGCCGGTGCGGTCAAGCACGGTATCTCGAAAGCGCTGCAGCTTTACGATCCGAACCTGCGTGGCGCCCTGAAAGCCGCAGGCTTCCTGACCCGCGACAGCCGCGTTGTGGAACGTAAGAAATTCGGTAAGCGCAAAGCCCGCCGTTCGTTCCAGTTCTCGAAGCGTTAATCGCTGGGAATACCCAAAAAGAAAGGGCTCGCTTATGCGAGCCCTTTTTCGTTTCGGTTGTCGTTTCTTACTCTTCGTAAACGAGTTTCCACGCCCCGTTTTCAACGACATTGACGAACACGGTATCCGCGCCCTGATGGTCGTCAGGACCATAGGTGATGTGATTGCCGACCAGATCGTCCTGATAGTCCAGCGTTTCCATCGCCTCAATAAAGCTGTCATGGGTCAGGTCAGGGCCCGCGGCCTCGAGCGCTTTGACCATCATTTCAGCTGCGGAATAGCCCAGCATGGCAAACCCGACGGGATCTTCACCCGTGGCGGCCTTGTATTCTTCTATGAATGCCGCAGGAGCAGGCTCATCTGCGCGCGCCCATAGATCCCGCCAAGACGCTGCTGCATAGAACCCGTCTGTCACCCCGCCGGGAACCTGTGCCACGACCGTTAGAAAGCTGGCAGACGTGCCCAGGAATTTCATATCCGTCAGGCCCATCTTTTTGGCAGTGCCCACGACGGTGATCGCCTGGCGTACGCCAAGCGCCATTGTTACAATATCGCAGCCTTCTTCCTTAAGCTTGCTGAGAGAGCCCACGAAATCCGTTTCGTCGGGCTTATGCGTCGTCTCGGCTCCAAAGGCGATCCCGGCTTCTTCCGCTCCGGTTTTGCTGCCTTCAAGGATTTCCTCACCGAAATCGGTGGGTAGGTACATGGTGCAAACGGTCTGTGAACCAAATTCAGCGGCCAGGTAGTTCACGCCGACACGGGCCTGATCAAAGTAAGTCGAAAAAGATGTGAACTTGTTCCGCATCGGCTCTTGCAACATCTGGCGTGCGGCTGTCAGCGGGGCGACGTTGGGAATGCCCTTGGGGTCCAATAGCTTGAACCCGGCCATATTCATTGGCGTGCCAAGTGACTGCAGCATGGCGAACACCTTGTCGCGGTTCAGCAGCTTGTTATAGCCCTGCATCGCACGCGGCATCTGATATCCATTGTCTTCGACCACATAGCGGATTTTGCGCCCGTGCACGCCACCGGCCTCATTCACCCGGTCGAAAACCACGTTCGCGCCCTTGGTTGCCGGGACCCCAACGGCGGCGAAGATGCCGCTCAGGTCGTTGACGGAACCAATGACAATTTCGTCATCGGTCACGCCTTGCGTTTGCGCCCAACCAATGCTCGCCGTCGTGGAAAGTGCTACTGCAGTGGTCAGCCATTTGAGTGAGTTCTGCATCTTTTTCCTCCCAAAAAATCCTTTGCCTAAGTGTACATGTCTTCAATCAGATGTCCGTGTTTCTTTTCCACCAAGCCGCGTTTCAGCTTCATCGTGGCGGTGAGTTCGTCGTCTTCGGCAGTCAGCAGAACGTCGATCAGTCGGAAATCCTTGATCTGCTCGACCCTCGCGAACTCAGCGTTGACAATGGCAACTTCGTCACCAATCAAATCCCTGATTTCCGTTGCTGCGCAAAGCGAAGCAAAGTTCGAGAACGGAATCTTCCTGTCCTGAGCGAATTTTTCGACGTTTTCCTGATCGATCATGATCAGCGCTGTCAGGTATTTGCGCTTGTCGCCAATGATGACGGCATCCGAAATGAAATGGCTGAACTTCAACCGGCTTTCGATCTCAGCCGGGGTAATGTTCTTGCCACCGGCGGTGATGATGATGTCCTTCAACCTGCCTGTGATGGTGACATATCCTTCCTCGTCGATACGCCCCATATCTCCGGTACGCAGCCATCCATCGGCGGTAAAGCTGTCCGCAGTCTTGGCATTGTTCCGCCAATACCCCTGAAAGATGTTCATGCCTTTCAGCTGAATTTCACCCTCATCCG
Source organism: Ruegeria sp. E8 (assembly GCF_056533985.1). Classification (NCBI taxonomy): domain Bacteria; kingdom Pseudomonadati; phylum Pseudomonadota; class Alphaproteobacteria; order Rhodobacterales; family Roseobacteraceae; genus Ruegeria; species Ruegeria sp. E8. Next base: position 541,375 of record NZ_JBQFOY010000001.1, on the reverse strand, counting down.
AAATGCGTATGTCGCAGCCTTCGACGACCTTTCCTATGGTGCCGATCTTGTTGCATTCAATGGTGTTGAGCGTGGCGAGGCCCGAGGTTTCGGTCATCCCAAAGCCCTCAACAATGGGCACGCCTATGGCCCAATACCATTTCAATAAGTCTGTTGAGATAGGGGCGGCACCCGTTCCGCCACGGCGCAGCCTGTCCAATCCCAGCATCCGGCGCAGGTTTTTCAGAACCAGTTGGTCCCAGAACCAGAATTTGGCCGCGACACCCGCAGGAACGGATTTTCCAGCGCTCAGATACTCCGCGCGACGCATCCCGGCTTTCAAGGCAAAGCCAAATGCCATTTGCCCCAGCGGCGTCGCGTCCTGCGACAGAATTTGCACATGCGCATAGATTTTTTCCCAGACCCTCGGCACAGCCGTGAAGGTCGAGGGTGAAACTTCTTGCAGGTTCGCGAAAACCGTCTCGGGGCTTTCAGCGAAATTCACAGTGCAGCGGGCGGCCAGCGGGAAATAGACCGATACATCGCGTTCCAGAATATGGCAGAGGGGCAGGAAACACAGTTGATCGTCACTTGCCAGTGTCGGCAACGATCGCGCGCCCGCTTCAATGGCAGCCAGAATGTTCTCATGGCTTAGCATTGCGCCTTTGGGCTGCCCTGTGGTGCCGGATGTATAGACCAGCAAAGCAGTGTCTTGCGGTCTTGCCTGCGCGATTTCGGCTTCGAACAAACCCGGGTCGGTCTTCTCGACCTGCTGGCCCAGAGTATAGAGGTCCTCGATCATCATGCAGCGTGGATGGTTCAAATCGTGCAGACCTTCGTCTTCCAGAATGATCACTTTGATCAGGCCGGGAAGCTCACTTTCGACCTCAAGAAACTTGTCCAGATGCTCTTCGTCCTCGACGATCAGGAATTTGCTGCCGCTGTCGTTGATCAGATATTGTAGCTGACTGGCGGAATCCGTGGTGTAAACGCCAGAGGCTATGCCGCCAACGCATTGAATGCCCATATCGAACCACATCCATTCCTTGCGGTCCTCGGACAGGATTGAAACCACATCCCCCCGTTCCAAACCCAGCTTTCGCAGGGCAAGCCCGATCCATTTAGCGTGCTGCCAGTAGTCAGCCCAGGAATAGGATTTCCAGATACCCAAATCCTTTTCACGATGGGCTGTGCGATTGCCAAGTTCTTCACAACGGTTTTGAAACAACGCGCTGATTGTGGTGCATCCATCCACACGCAGCGGGCGTTGACCCGGCATGGCATTAAGCTCTACGCCGTTGATATTGATCTGTGGGGGCAGGGGCGTCGCATCCATTCAGCTTACCTCCACGTCTTTTTGCGTTTCCAGCGGCGGTTTTCGCGCGCGCCGTCTTCCTGAACACCAAGGTAGAAGTTCTGGATGTCTTCGGATTTCAAAAGCACTTCGGCGGCTCCGTCCATGACGATGCGGCCGACCTCCATCACATAGCCATGATGCGCCAATTCCAACGCGGCATTGGCGTTCTGTTCGACCAGCAACATCGTCATATGCTGTTCTTCGTTCAGGCGTTTGAGAATGCCAAAGATCTCTTGCACCAACAGGGGCGAAAGGCCCAGCGACGGTTCGTCCAACAGCATGATCCGGGGTTGCGCCATCAAGCCTCGTCCAATGGCCAGCATCTGTTGCTGTCCCCCCGAAAGGGTCCCGGCCTCTTGCGCGCGGCGCTCCTTCAGAACAGGTAAATAGCTGAAGACAAGCTCGCGATCCTGTTCGACCTGATTTTTATCCGAACGGGTATAGGCGCCGAGGCTGAGGTTTTCATCAACGGTCAGCAGGGGAAACACTTCGCGCCCTTCGGGCACATGCACGATCCCACGTTGGACGACTGTGTGCGGTTCGGCCCCCTGAATGTCGTCACCATTGAAGGTGATCGTTCCTTTTTCCGGGTCCATCACGCCCGAGACGGTTTTCATCAATGTCGTCTTGCCCGCACCGTTCGCGCCGAGGATCGAAACAATCTTTCCCTCATGAACATCCAGAGATACACCCCGAATGGCCATGATAGGGCCGTAAAAACTCTCGATATTGCGGATTTTCAGGATCGGAGCGGTCATGAGGCTTTGCCCAGATAGGCTTCGATCACGGCCGGGTGCGATTGCACCTCGGACGGGGTGCCAAGCGCCAGTTTTGCACCGTCTGCCATGGCCAAAACCCGGTCGGACACGCCCGAGACCAGGCCCATGTCATGCTCGACCATCAGTACAGTGATCCCCATCTGCCGTCGAATATCGTCAATCCACCAACGCATGTCGGTCGTCTCTTCGACAGAAAGCCCCGAGGCTGGTTCGTCCAACAGCAACAGCCTGGGATCGGTGGCCAAGGCGCGTGCAACTTCGACCACTTTGCGCACGCCATAGGGAAGCCCCGAGATCATCTTTTCGCGATAGGCCTGCAGGTCGAGGAAATCGATGATCTGTTCAACCTTTTCTCGGTTAGCCAACTCCTGACGACGAGCGGAAGGGGTGAACAGAATTTCGGAAATCAGGTTTGTCCCGCGGTGTCGGTGACGACCGACCAGCAGGTTTTGAAGGACAGTCGCGTGCTCGAACAGTTCGATATTCTGAAACGTCCGCGCCACGCCATAGGCCGCAACACCTGACGGTTTGACTTGAAGCAGATCGTGACCGTCAAACCGGATGGACCCTTCATATGGGTCGTAGAACCGGGAAATCAGGTTGAAGACCGTGGATTTTCCCGCGCCGTTTGGACCGACGATGGCAAAAACCTCACCTTCCTGAACCTCAAAGGACAGACCATCCACCGCCGTCAGGCCGCCGAACTTGAGAGTAACGTTTTCAAACTCCAGCAAGCTCATCTCAGACGCTCCGTCTTAAGATAGGATTTCTGCCGTTTGAACATGTCCTTTCGGTAGAATGGGAACAGCTCGAACCAGGTGCGGATTTTAAGCCAGCGGCCATAGATGCCCATAGGTTCGAACAGGATGAATGCGATCAGGATCATTCCGAAGATGCCGAACTCCAGCCCCGGGATGGCGACAGTGTTTCCGCCAAACAGGGCACCGGCATATTCCTTTGAGATCGACAAAAATTGCGGCAGAAAGCCAATCACAATTGCGCCCAGAAACGCCCCGTGGATCGACCCCAGCCCACCGATTACGATCATCATCAGCAACTGGATCGAGATCAGAACGCTGAAGGTTTCGTTGTTGAACGCTCCGGCAAACAAGCCCATCAACGCCCCGGCCCAGCCCGTCACGGCACAAGAAAGGGCGAAAGAGATCATCTTTGTTCGCGCGATATCAATGCCCATCGCCTGCGCCGAAACCTCGGAGTCGCGCACGGCGATAAAGCTACGCCCCAAAGGCGCACGCAGCAGGTTGATGTAGCCCAACGTGACTAGAACGGCGACGGTCAGAACCAGCCAGAAGAACTGATTGGGCGTTCCCCAGCGGTCGACAAGATGGCCAAAGATCTCGACCCCGCCGATATATTTGCCGGCGACGCCTCCGGTGATGGGTTCGGACAGAACGATGATGTCATCCATCAGGATGGACAGCGCCATGGTGAAGATTGCCAGATAGATCCCATGAAGCCGCAGGGCAGGGATCGCCACTGTCACACCTGCGATACCGGTCAGGACTCCGGCCAATGGGAAGGCGATCAGAAACGGCACCCCCGCTTCGATCAGGGCAACATTGGCATAACAACCAAAGGCCAGAAAAGCAGCGTGGCCAAGGCTGACTTGCCCCGTGTGGCCGGTCAGGACCATTAGACCAAGCCCCGCGATGGCCCAGATCAGTACGTTGGTCAACTCGCCCAGATAGAAGTCATCCAGCCACCAGGGAGCGGCGGCAATAACGGCCAACAGGATCAGATAGAGGCCAAGTTGGTACCGGTCTTTCCAGGGGCGGATGTCCTGCATGTAGCTGGTTTTAAAGACAATCCGCATGGTTCAGACCTTTTTGACCCGAACCTGACTAAACAGCCCGTTGGGGCGGAAGATCAGCACCGCAAGCAGCAGAGCGTAGGGAGCGACCTGGCTATAGCCCGCCGCGATATATCGGCTGGCAAAGGGTTCGATGACACCTACGATCAGCCCGCCTGCCAATGCCCCCGGTAGGCTACCAAATCCGCCAATGACAGCGGCGGCAAAGGCCTTTATGCCCAGCAGACCGGTTGTTGGATCCACTGCGCCTTTGGCTGCGAATAGTATGCCTGCGATCCCGGCGACAACTCCGGCCAGTGCCCAGATGAACTCCTGAACACGCTTTACCGGCACACCCATGTAATAGGCCGCCAACTGGTTTTGCGACGCCCCTTGCATCGCCAACCCCAACTTGGTCCGGTTGAAAAACACGTAAAGGCCCCATGTCAGCAGGATCGTTACGATGATGACGGCCACATCCTCCATCCCCAGTACAAGGCCGCCAAAACGCACCTCTTTACCTGCCAGCGGGTTTTGCAGCGTTTGCGGTTCATGCCCCCAGATCAACCCGGCAACAAAACGGATCACAAATCCCAATGCGATGGTCAGGATGACAACAGCCGTTTGGCTTTCGCCGAACAAACGACGGATGATCAGTCGATCCAGAAGATAGCCCAACGCCCCCATGATCCCTAATGAGACCGGCAAGGCCAACCAGAACGGCAGGCCCATATATTCGGTATTCGTCAGGCCAATGGTCACAAAGGCCCCCAACATCATGAAATCGCCCTGCGCGAAGTTCACAGCCTCAGTTGCTTTGTAGATCAGAACAAAGCCAAGCGCGATCAGGCCATAGACACACCCGTTTGCCAGTCCGCTGATCAGCAGCTGTGCGTTATCCAAACTGTCCTCCCTCCACCGGTTTTCCGGTGTCGCGTTCCGCCCGCGCTTACCCTCGGTAACGCAGGTATGTTCTACTATGGCGTGATAATCACCTTTCCGTCACTCTTTTTCAGCGCATCTGCCAGATTTGGAACAAGATTTCTGAGGGTAAGGTGTTCAGAAACATCTGTTTTCCAGCGCCCGTCGGCAAAGCGGGCCTGGACTTCGGCCACCACGCGCATCTGATCGGCGGGTGGGGTCGACATCATCCACTGAGTCAGCCAGAACCCTTCGATCCTCTTGCCCATGAAAATCAACTGACCTGTCTGTGTCAGTTTCGGCGCTTCGGTAGACAGCTTGCCATAGCTGATCCAACGCGCCCGGTTGGGCATGGCGCAGAACAATTGTTCGGAAAGCTGATCTGTCACGGCATCCAGAAACACCCGTGGTTTCAGCTTTGCAATCAGATCGGCAAACTTTGCGACCACATCATCACCGGTTGTCACAAGCACTTCGGTTGCACCAAGGCTTTTCAACATCTCAACAGTCTCGGCCCGGCGCACCAGCGCGATGGGCTTCAAACCCAGATCGCGGCCGAGGCTGCACATAAGCTTACCCAACTGACTGGTTGCGGCAGAAACCACAAAGGCATCGCCATCGGCCTTCGCCATATCCACCATCGCCATTGCGGTCAGCGGATTCACGATTTGCGCGGCACCGTCATCGTCCGAGATTTCAGGGCGCAAGGGGATACACATCTGCATCTGCGTGACGACATATTCTGCCCACGCCCCTGACCCGGCAGCGACAAATGCAGCGCGCTGTCCTTGCAACGCCTCAGCGCCTTTGCCGGTGGCCACGACATCTCCGCACCCTTCGAACCCGGCTGGTGACCCTTTGACCCGAGGCTGCCCGTATTCACCTTTGATGAAATGCAGGTCTGACGGGTTGACCGATGCAGTGCGCAACCGGATCAGAACCTGACCGGGGCCAGGTTGCGGCATGGGAAGCTCTGCTTCTTCCAACCACTCGGCCGCATCCGCAATGACCGGCCCGCTGGATGTTCCGGAATACCCGTCATGCTTCAGGATGGCGGCAAACATGGTCTGGGGCAGGTCGGTCATGAAATTCTCCTCGAAATGGCTAAGGTAAGCGCGCCAGATAGGAATGCTGCTGATGGAGCGGGCAGGGCGCGGGCCTTCTGTGGGTTTCAGACAATCAAAAGCCGCATATGCCGTCAATTCAACGAAGTAATAACGTCAAGTCAGTGCGGAAATGCCGTTTGGCAGAGGCCGACCGTGGGGATCGGCCTCATCCATTCTTATTGCTGAGTCAGCAGGTTGGTCAGTTCCTGGATTTTCTGAACAATGGTTTCCGGAGATGCCTTGATGTCATTCACGATCTTGATCGCCTGATCCTTCAGGTCGGTTGCCAGAGTGCTTTCCTGAAGGGATGTCATGATACCATCATAGTCGAAATTGGTGGGGTCCAACTTACCCTCCTGAATCCAGGACGTCAGCAGTTCCTGACCCTGACCGGCCAGCGCGGCCACCTGATCGCCCGCTTGTTGAGCCGCCTCGGATGCCTGGTCTGCCACAGAAGAAGCCGCTTCGCTGGCCTGATCTGCGACCGAAGAGGCAGCTTCAGTTGCCTGATCTGCCAGTGACGATGCCGCTTCGGAAGTTGCTTCCTGAGCAGAAGAAGCCGCGTCAGTCACTGCTTCGGCCGCGTCTTGTGCCGCGGTTTGCAAGCGTTCGGCCGGAGTAGGTTCGGGTTGGTTCAGGTAAAAATATCCGCCAGCACCAATAGCGGCGATGACGATAACAAGAATGAGAGTACGCGACATGTGTGTCTCCTTTGGAAATTGTGTCGCAGGGATGCGTTAAAAGTAACTCATGCACAAAGGGGAATTCCTGTGATTTCTCAGCAGAATAGGGTATGGGCCGAGCTACGCTCATTGCCTCATTGAAACGCGGCAAGAACACGCCTGCTCAAATGGGCCTTAACCCACTTTGGCAGCGATCCGCCGGGAATGAGCGACGATCGGACAAGGCCTAAGGAATTCTCTGGTAAGTTGGTATGCGCCGTTGTCTGTATTTTGCCAGAACAGGTGCTCAACTCGCTGCCCTCAAAACTCTTGACCCGTTGACGTGCGTGGAAAGGCCATTCCAGCGATCAACCCGTTTTCAAGGAATAGGTTCGAACAGCGTCGGCTTTACCTTTCAGACTGATCTCGCTCGGTTCAAAGTCGAATGCCCGCGAGTTGAGCTTGTTGTAAATGTCTTCCGAGAGCAGGATTTCATTTTCCGCCGCCTGGCTTTGAAGACGGGCGGCCGTGTTCACGACATCCCCGATAGCTGTGAAACTTCTGGATGAGCCGGTCGCCATTTCACCAACCTGCGCAATGCCGATGTTCAATCCAACCCCGACACCCAGCATGTTGGGTTCCGAGCTTATTCTGTCCAACAGGCGAACGGCTGCCTGCAGCATCACGTCCGCCGTTCGATCACCAAGCGAGGCCATCTGAACCGGATAAATCACCATGATCTGATCTCCGACAAATTCAATCAGGGCGTCGTCGCGCGTGATTTCCTTTTCCGCAATGTCATAAAACCGGGTCAGCATGTCCGCTGCTTCTGCCGGAGAATGTTGCTCGGACCAAGGCGTATAACCTCTCATGTCCGCAAACAGCAATCCAACTTCAGCATCCAGCGTTTTGGTCGGCAATCCTTCAAAGCAGCTTCTGCAAAAGTTCGGGTTTTCAGAGGCTGGTTTGATACCCAGAACTTTGCCGACACCCCCAAAGGGCACCAGACACAGGCGGCATCTGGGCGAGGCCGGGAACAGTCGGGTGAACCTTCTTACCCGTCCGACAAACCCGCTCTGGCACAGGCTGAATGCCAGCGGCTGTGTGTCCGATGTCAGCCTTTGGACAAACCAGGCGTCATGATTATAGACCAGTACAGTAAAACCAATAGTCAGCCCAAGGAACACAAGGGCGCCGGCAAGCACCGAAAACTCGACCGCCACGTATATCGCGGCCACCAGAAACGCGATTTGAAAGAAGATAATACTTACTTCGATGAGTCGGGCGTTTCGCATCAACACACCTTTTTCGAATAGTGCACAGCCTATCAGTGTTAGCGATTCGTTGGAATTCGGACGCCCAGGGCTTGCGCCTTACCTAAGCTTTTGCGCAGACCGTGCACTTCAAATTTTCAGTATTGTTAGGGGGGCGACAATACGCATTCAAACATTGCACGAGTTCGATCACGTGTTCTCTGACAGAGGTCTTCGGATCAAACGCTCTGATCAGTCTTCAACCCTCACTCGTTGCGAAACAGAAAACCGCTAGCGCAAGCTCTTCAGGACATCCTCAGTGTCGAAACCGTGACGAGGGGCGTCGGTCAGTTTTTTTTCTCTATCAAGGCTCTGCATCTTGAAAGGAAGATGGGGAACGGAAACACCAGAATCGGTTTTGACCACATAACCGCGCGATTGAACCTGTTCCTGTTCCAGGCACTCGGGAAGCGTGCGCAGTTTTGCGGCAGGCACGGCCTGTTCCAGCATGATGGATTCCCATTCCTGCGCCGTTTTCGCAAGCAGCGTTTCAGACAGATCACGTTCCAGATCCGCCGTATGTTTTGCGCGGTTTGAGCGGTTTGAATAGCGCGGATCACTCAGCCACTCGGGTTTGCCCAGTGCCAAGGCCAAACGTTGAAACTGGCTTTCTTCGTTTACCCCAAGGCTTATGACACCCTCCTTGCACGGAAAATTACCCGCACCAGGGGAACGGCTGTTCGCTGCGTTCCCACGCTGTTTCGGCTCATTTCCAGTCGCCAGATAGTCGGTGATCGTGGACGCCATCAGCGACAATCCTGTCTCTAGCATTGATACGTCAATGAACTGTCCCGAGCCGGTCTGGCTTCGCCGGTAGAGCGCCGCAGAAATGGCAAACCCTGCCGCCAAGGCCACCGAATAATCCATAATCGGTGCTCCGGTCCGCAGCGGCCCGGTGTCTTTTGTTCCTGTGATCGTCATGATTCCGCAGGCTGCCTGAATGTTGACGTCATAGGCGGGCATGTTCTCCAATGGGCCTCCACGGCCGTAACCGGTCATGGCGCAATGGATCAGATGGGGATGAGCTTTGGCCACAGATGTTTCTTCCAGCCCAAGCCGAGACATTGTTTCGGGCAAATGGTTTTCTACGAACACATCGGCAGAGGCCAACAGTTGCTGCATCCTCGCTTTACCGTCGTCGATTTCCAGATCGATCGCGACGGAACGCTTGCCTGCGCCTTGCGTCAGGTAAGCCGTGCTCATTCCACGGGCGGCACCTTCGGCGTCGGTGCCGCCACGGTAACGCATCGCATCACCGCGGCTTTGGCTTTCGACCTTGATAACCTCCGCGCCCAGCAGGCCCAGGTAGTAACCGCAAGCCGGCCCTGCCAAGACATGCGTGAAGTCGATCACGCGGATACCTGAAAGCGGGCCTGTCACGCGTCCTCCAATGCTGCGTTGCGGGCTTGCCGACTGAGGGTCCGAACCCGCATGAACACGGCGGCTGCACCAATGATCAGGAACAACAACGCGAACGGGCGGGTGATGAAGATCAGAACACCTTGATCGGACAGAAGCAGCGACTGGCGGAAGGTTTCCTCGGCACCACCGGCAAGAACAAAGCTGATGACGAAAGCTGCCGGATTGAAGTCGAGCTTTTTCATCAACCAGCCACCGAACCCTGCAATCAACATAACCCAGACGTCGAACAGGCTGCCGCGCGAAGCATAAGCCGCGATGAAGGCCGTCAGGAAGATCAGGGGATACAGGATGTTTGTTGGAATTTTCAGGATAAAACGCCCAACAAAGGCGGCACCGAAGTAACCGATCAGGCCATAGGCCGTGATCCCCACCAGACCAGCGGCAAACAGCGAATACACCAGATCACGCTGTGTCAGGAACAGGGTAGGGCCGATCTGAATGCCGTGGATCAGGAAGACACCGACCATGATCGCCCCAATGGTTGAGCCGGGAATACCCAATGTCAGCAGCGGCGCCATGGATGGACCGGAAACCGCGTTGTTGGCAGCTTCGGGCGCGGCGATACCTTCAAGGGCACCCTTGCCCCATTGTTCGGGGTTCTTGGCACGACGTTTTCCTTCGCCATAGGCGACAAAGGCGGCAATGGCCGAACCGAGCCCCGGAAGGATGCCGATGAACGCACCGATGAAAGACGAACGGATCACATGCGGAATGCAGGGCTTATATTCGGCCCAGGTCAGGTGATTGCGCGCGCGGGCTTCTTCCGTGTCCGGATCATCGAATTGTTCGACGTCCTTATGATTGGACTCGATCTGGGTAAAGACCTCTCCGAGAACGAAAATACCGATCATGAGCGGGACGAGGGCAATGCCATTCTGAAGCTCGTAACTGCCAAACGTAAAACGCTCGGATGTCGTAATCGGGTCGATTCCAACTGTTTTCACGAGAACGCCCAAAACGGCAGAGGCCAACCCTCGAACAACTGATTTCCCGATGACGGAACCGATCACGACGAAAGCGGCGAAATAGACGGCGAACAGCTCTGGCGGGCCCAATGTCAGGGCAATAGCAGCGATGAGGCCGACGCCGGCGATCAAGAGTATCTCACCTGTATAATCTCCGATGACCGAACTGATCGTCGCTACCTTCATCGCTTTTGAGGACATGCCCCGACGGGAAAGCGGGTAGCCATCGATTTGGGTGGCCGCACTGGCCGCTGTGCCAGGTGTATTGAAAAGAATAGCGGCGATTGACCCACCGTATCGACCGGATTTACCGATCACGTATAGAAACGCCAGGGCGGCCAATGGGTCCATATAAAAGGTGATAGGCAAAAGCATTGCGATTGCAGCGGATGCGGTCAGGCCGGGGATTGCACCAACAATCATACCGACAAGCGCCGCCAGTACGACCCACCCGATCAGGGCCGGGCTGGTCAGAATAGTTGCGAGTCCAGCAAGGATTTCCATCGTTACACTCCCTGGATCACGTCAAGCAAATCGAACCACTCACCAAAGGGTGGGAACACGCCCATGAGTTCGAAGAAAATCAGGTGATAAATGGCCGGGCAAAGTACGGCCGCCGCCAGCAAGCCAATGGGGTTGCGAATTCCAAAGAGCCACATCGCCAACGGCGCAGCCACACCGGTTGAAAGCAAATAGCCGAATTTCCCCAGACCCCAGGCGTAGGCTACGGCCAGCGCCAGAAGGGCGAAAACAGCAGACATGTTTTCCCCTAAGGCCAGCGGGCGGATTTCCCCAGCCCAACCGCGCCGGAATTCGAGAACCCCAAGTACCACAATGGCTGCGGCAGACAGCGCAGGAAAGATCCGGGCATTGGCATTGCCTTGGGCATCCGCCTCAATGGACAACCCCAAGCCCAAGGCGCAAAGGCCGAATACGGTCAGAACACCGCCAACGGCCATTGCTTCGTTCACGCGAGTGGTCATTTTACTGGTTCGCTTTCAGAGCGTCGATGACCGGCTGGGCTGCGCTTTCAACGTCTCTCAGCATCGCTTCGGCATCCGAACCGGTGCGGTACAGCGGAAGCGTGCCTTTTGCAGCCAGAAGCTCGGCAAATTGCGGGTCGGCGACCACATCTTTTAACGCGGCTTCAATGCCACTTACGATCTCGGAGTCGACTCCGTTGGGCGCGAACAGCATGATGGGCGAGCTGATAAGCGGAACCTCGAACCCGGCTTCGGAGAATGTCGGTACATCGGGTTGAAAATCATCACGCTTGGTATCGGCAACGGCCAGAATCCGCAGTTCGTTTTCAAAGCCCTTGGCCTGCTGAATTCCAATGAAGCCAAAATCAACCTGCGCCCCCACTAGTGCCGCGCGACTTGCCGCACCGCCTTTGAAGGGGACATCGACAGCCTCAAGTTCAAGTGCATTCAGGAAGGTCTGGCCCATCGCATGAAACGTTGCCCCGCGACCGTTATGGCCCCAACGCAGCTTGCCGGGGTCCGCTTTCAGCGCGTTCACGACATCTTCTACGGATTGGAACGAACTTGATGCAGGCACCACCAAAGCGCCCTTCAAATTCCCGATCTGCGCAATTGTCTGGAAACTGTCAAAGGGTCCGACTTCTGTTTCCTGGAACATGTGGCGCAGCAGGAAAGACCCGGTGGAGTGCATCATGATCGTATTGCCGTCTGGCCGGGCCTGAGACGCGGCGATCGCACCCGTCATTCCGCCCGCTCCGGGCTTGTTCACGATGACCAGAGGAACAGGCAGTTTGTCCTGCGCCGCAGCTGCAAGCGCGCGGGCATAGAGGTCAGTTCCGCCACCCGCTTTGTACGGCACGATGATGTTCAATGGCCTGCGCGGGCTCCATTCCGCCTGCGCAACGGTTCCAGTTGCCAAGGCCAATGTGGATGCACCGGCAACCTTCAGAAAATACCTTCTGTCCATGGTTTCCTCCCATAACTACGGGCAACACTTTTGACCCGTTTGCCTGCTTATACTTTACTAATTGAGTTCAGGATAATAGAATTAATGAAATTCCATATCAGGAAATTCTAAGATGAAGTTAAAGAACCTTAGGGCGTTTTTGCATGTCATGGATGAGGGCGCTCTGGTCTCAGCCTCGGAAAAGATGAACTTGTCGCAACCTGCTGTCAGTCGTCTTATTCACCTGTTGGAAGAAGAGATCGGAACAAAACTGTTCTATCGGGATCAAAAGACATTGGCGCCCACTCCGGAGGCCGAACTGTTCTATCCGGAGGCGCAGCGCGTGATTGCATCGGTCGATGATTTTCCGGAATTGTTCCGGCAATTGCGCAATAACTCGATGGTACCTTTGCGTGTCATTTGCCAAATGCGATCGGCCAACGGTCTGGTCATTCCGGCCCTCGTGAGATTTGCGCACAGGTTTCCGAATATTCGGACGACTTTGGACATTCATCCAAGGCGTGACCTGGGTCGCCGCGTGCAACAGGACAAGTTTGATCTGGGTATTTATGTGGTTCCCATGAGTGTTCCGGGTGTTCGGTTGCTGGAACAGCGGGAAACCCGGTTGCAGGTTTTGTTGCCCAAGAATCACCATCTGGCGAACCGTCACTTGCTGACCCCAAAGGATATGGTTAACGAGCGTTATGTCGCTTTGCGTCGCGGGCTGATGGCGCGGGAAGCGGTGGACCAGGCCTTGAACCGTTCGGGAGAGACGCTGGAAATTTTTCACGAGGTCAGCAGCACCAACGCCGCCTTGCGGATGGTGGCAGGGGGCATTGGTTTTACCTTCAGCGATGTGACTGTGCTGGACCCCGGCTTCATGGAGAGCACGGTGTTGGTGCCTTGGGCACCCGAGGTTCGCATGCAAATTGGAATCTACGCCCCAGAAAACCAATCCAAACACAGGGCTACGCCAGATCTCATCGAATGTTTGAACGAAGTATGGGAAGAGCAAACGAAGACGGCCTGAAACATCTTCGAAAAAAGTAAATACGATATCAGTTAATTATATTTTTCGAAAACAATTTCTACCTCTAAGGTTCCGCGTATCGATTACAAGCGGAGCGTTGTTGTGGGAAAACCCGTCAATCAACTCGTCCTGATGTCGGACGAACATACCCGTCATGTGCTGGGTTGCTACGGCAACATTGTAGTACAGACCCCCAATCTGGACTGTCTGGCGGCACGGGGAACCGTGTTTTCCAACGCATACACTCCGGTTCCGATATGCGTTCCGGCCCGTGCCAGTTTCGCAACGGGTCTTTATGGCCACAGCACCGGTCATTGGGACAACGCCACACCGTATATTGGCGAACCCAGCAGTTGGGGCCACGCATTGCAGGAAGCTGGCCGAACTGTAGGCTCGATTGGCAAGCTGCATTATCGGAACGTTGACGATCCGGTTGGCCTGGATTTTCAGGAAATCCCCATGCATGTCGTAAACGGTGTCGGGGATGTATTGGGCTGTGTGCGCGAACCCTTGCCCAAACGCTGGAAATCGCACGCTATGGCGGAAAAAATCGGGCCAGGTGAGACCTCCTACACCGCCTATGACCGAAATATCGCGGATGCCGCCGTGCAGTGGATCGAAACCAATGGCAACAGCGGACAGCCATGGACCCTGTTTGTTTCGATGGTCGCCCCTCATTTCCCGTTGATCGCACCGCAAGAGTTTTATGACCTCTATGCCGACAAAGGACTGATGCCATCAAAGCCGCAATCAGAGACCGAACATGCGTGGCACAAAGCCATGCGGGATTGCATCCTGTATGACAACTTCACCCGGGAACGCACGCGGATTGCTCTGGCTTCTTACTACGGTCTGGTCAGTTTCATGGACGCCAATATGGGTCGGGTTCTGGATGCGCTGGATGCGGCTGGCCTAACCGACACGACGCAGGTGATCTACACGTCCGATCACGGCGACAATATCGGGGAACGAGGGTTATGGGGAAAGTCCAACCTGTTCGAAGAAAGCGCGGGCGTTCCACTTATCGCGGCGGGGCCGGGTTTCCCTTCGGGTCACGTATGTGAAACACCAGCCAGCCTTGTCGATGTTTATCCAACATTGGTTGGTGAAGCTGGTCTCACCATACCGGAAGACAGGCCAGGGACATCGCTGGTTGCTTTGGCAACTCAGCCAGATGATCTCGAACGGGTGGTATTCAGCGAATATCACGCAATGGGCTCAGCCACCGGAGCTTTCATGATCCGCAAAGGGAATTGGAAACTGGTGCACTATGTCGGGATGCCGCCCGAGCTGTATGACCTGTCCAGTGACCCGGACGAGGGTAACGATCTGGGACAAAGCCCTGACCATGCCGTCATCATAGATGATTTGATGCACGCCTTGCTGCAGATTTGCGACCCCGATGAGGTGAACGCCCGGGCAATGGCCGATCAGCACGCACTTGTCGAGCAACACGGCGGGGCCGAAGCCGTGGTCGCCAAAGGCGGATTCGGTGCAACGCCCCCTCCGGGTGAAAAGCCAGCCTATGTCGGAAGTTGACGCCCCTTTCTGCGCGCCCGCACTGGATGTTGCGGGACCGGCTGACTTCATGCTTCCTGCGGGGGCCTGTGACTGTCACGCACATGTCTTCGCAGGCCCGTCAAATCTGGTCGAAGACCGCATCTACACACCTGCCGAAGCGTCGTTCGAGGCATACAGGACCGTGCTGGACACGCTCGACCTGCAACGCGCCGTCATCGTGCAACCCAGTGTCTATGGCGTCGACAACCGAACAACCCTGAACGCGGTGGCACGTGGCGGTGAAGGTTTCCGCGCTGTCGTTGTGGTCGACGAGGACGTCGCTGTGTCCGAGTTGATGGACATGCACGATCAAGGCGCGCGTGGGGCAAGAGTCAACGTAGTGTTCTCGGGCGATTCCAAACGGGATGCTTTGATCCGCCTCGGGCGCAGTTTGGCGGATGTCGGTTGGCACATGCAGATGCTGATCGACGTGTCGCGTTTTCATGACTTCGAAGGCTTTGTGCGTGACCTGCCGGTTCCGGTTGTGATTGATCACATGGGTCATGTGCAGACGTCCAACGGTCTGCGAGATTCTGGCTTTCAATCTCTCCTGCGATTGATGTCCGAGGGGCACGCATGGGTAAAGCTCTCTGGTAGCTATCGCATGACGACCGAACATATCCCACCCTATGAAGACATCGCACCCTTCGCCCGCGCCTTGGTCGAGGCCAATCCTGACCAATGCGTTTGGGCCAGCGACTGGCCGCACCCGCATATCCCGGTTGATATGCCCAATGACACGGCACTGTTGAACATGCTGGCCGACTGGGTGCCGGACCAGGCAATGCGCAACCGCATTCTCGTCGACAATCCTGGCCGTCTTTACGGGTTCGATGCCCCCATCAAAAAATGAGTGAACCGATTATGAACGTCTCTTCCTCTGACAATCATTCCGAATGCGTCGAAGCGGCCCTGAAGGTCATGCAGGCGCATATTGAAGCTCTCAATGCGCGCGACGGAGAGGCCATCGCCGCGACGTTGCATTTCCCGCATTACCGGCTTGTCGATGGCAGTTTAAAAACTTGGGAAGGTCCCGAAAGCTATCTGTCGGATTTCCGCGACAGGGCAGGACAAGGCTGGGGGCATTCCGGCTGGGGACGGTTGGACGTGGTGCATGCAAGCGAAGACAAGGTGCACCTCGATGTGCTGGTCGAACGATACGACGCCGACGGTGCGCTGATGAACTCCTTTTCATCATTCTGGGTGATTGCGCGTCTGGATGGCATCTGGGCGGCCCAGCTGCGCTCGTCATTCGCGCCGGACGCCGAAATTCTGGCGCAGGGAGGCTCAAAATGATCGATCTCAAACCCGCTGATGAGGGTTTCCGAAACTTGCTTGCTGCACAACTGCCCGAGGCCTGTTTTCGCCCGCTGACACCGGCTTACCTTGAAGACCCGCGCGGCAATCTGAAGGGCAAGGCCGGGCTGGTTCTGGCACCGCGCGATGTTGTTGAAGTTTCCACCATCATAAAAACCTGCTGGGAACATTCAGTGCCTGTTGTGCCTTTTGGCGGAGGAACCGGTCTTGTTGGCGGACAGATCATGACCGAAGGGCCGGACCCGGTGATCCTGTCGCTGGAACGAATGAAAGCCACCCGCGCAGTGCACCCGCTGGAAAACACGATGGAGGTTGAGGCCGGGGCAACCCTTGCGCAAGTACAGGACGCTGCCAAAGAGGCAGGCATGCTGTTTCCAATGTCGCTTGCGGCCGAAGGTACCTGTCAAATCGGCGGCAATCTGGCCACCAATGCAGGCGGCGTCAACGTGCTGCGCTATGGTAACATGCGCGATCTTTGCCTTGGGTTGGAAGCGGTCCTGCCGAATGGCGAAATCTGGAACGGCATGAGCCGTTTGCGCAAAGACAACACCGGCTTTGATCTGAAAAACCTTTTGATCGGATCCGAGGGCGCGCTTGGCGTGATCACCGCTGCATCCTTGCGGCTTTATCCACGCCCGCACCAATACTGCACCGCAGTTATGGCAGTCAGCAGCCCAAGCGCCGCTTTGCAACTGTTGCAATACCTGCGCGAGCTGGCGGGTGATACCGTCTCGGCCTTTGAGCTGATACAGGGTACCGGACTGGAATTCCTGGCACAGACCATGCCGGATCTGCGCCTGCCTTTCGAAACACCTCCGCCATGGTCCGTCCTGATTGATCTTGGTGTGCAGGACACACAATCCGGCGAAGACGCCTTGATGTCCTTGTTTGAGCACGGTCTGGAAGAGGATTTGGTCCAAGACGGCATGATCGCGCAGTCCGAGGGCCAGCGGGCAGAATTCTGGAACGCGCGTGAACACATCCCCGAAGCCAACCGCCATATCGGGGCCATTGCCAGCCACGACATTTCGATCCCCTTGGGTCAGATCAGCGCGTTTCTGGAACAGGCCGAAGAGGCCCTCAAAACCTGGCCCGTGCGCGTCAATTGCTTTGGCCATTTGGGAGATGGGAACCTGCACTACAACATTTTCCCTCCGGCCGGGCAGGCGCGGGATGCCTACATGCACTTGAAACCCGAGATTGAAGACAGCGTCTATACGCTGGTTCGCAGCTTCGACGGCTCTTTCAGCGCCGAACACGGTGTTGGGCGGATCAAGGTCGGGCAATTGGAAGACCTTGGTGACCCAACCAAATTGGCCGCGTTAAGGGCCATCAAAGACGCTTTAGACTCAAGACGGATCATGAACCCCGGTTCTGTTCTGAGGATCTAAAGAGACTGAAGATTCAGCACCCAAAAACGTCATGAATGTCAGGAGTACGCCAACTGGCATCCGGAAATGGAATCGCGATTGGTAGCGTGGTGGTATCTCTCAAATGATCTCGCCAACCGGTGAATCGGAGAGCCATAGTACATTTGAACATAAGCCTTCTTTACTCTGGTTAAGGAAATCTGCTTGAGGTAGAGGGATCGCTTTCACAAAATACTCATGCTTTACGACAGTTAAATTGTATCGTAGCGAAACACTGTAGCAGGAAGGGATGCGATGAGGCGTCGGGATGTATTGATTGGCGGTGGTTCGATGGCTTTATGCAATCTTTTCAACAGCTCAGCGGCCAAAGCTAGCCCCGGTTTCTTTGTTCCACCTGAGGAAGGGCCGCATCAGCGGACGTTCATGCAATGGCCTGTAAGCCGTCATGTTTATCGTGACCGCGAATTTCTTGAAACGACACAGCAAACCATCGCAGATATTGCCAACGCAATCGTCGAGTTTGAGCCGGTTACCATGCTGGTTGCATCAGAAGACGATAGCGAAGCGCGCGCGAAACTATCGCAGCGGGTTGAGCTTTGGGATATCCCGACCGAAGACCTTTGGTGCCGGGACTCCGGGCCGATTTTCGTTGTTGATGGTGCAGGCGAACTAGCGGTCAGTCATATTCAGTTCAACGGGTGGGGCGGTCGTCAGCGCAGCCGCCGGGACAGTCAGATTGCCGCTCGGGTCGCCAGCAGGCTTGGTTTAGAGCTTAGGCAGACCGGGCTCTATGGCGAAGGTGGCGGCGTTGAGCATGATGGTCACGGGCTGCTTCTGGCGCATGAAAGCAGTTGGGTGAACGACAACCGAAACCCGGGGCTGACACGCGAAGAGATTGAGGCGCGGTTATTGACCGCCTACGGTGCCGATCGAATGATCTGGTCACAGGGTGTCTGGGGCGAGGACATCACAGATTATCACATCGACAGCCTGGCGCGCTTCACCGGCCCGGGACGCGTGCTGATCAATCTGCCGGATCAACCGGATATGGAGGACCCGTTCCACCTTGCCGCGCTTGATACCCATGATGCGATACTTGCGGCAGGCTTGTCAGTCGAAGTTATCCCCGAGCCCGAAATTCGCCGGATCAAAAGCATCGAATTCGTGGCGTCCTATGCCAATTACTATGTTTGCAACGGCGCAGTGCTTGCTGCTGAGTTTGGCGATCCTGAAACGGACTTTCTGGCCAAGGAAACGTTGGCGAACCACTATCCAGAGCGCGAAATCGTAACGCTGAATGTGGATGTTTTGGGTGAATTGGGTGGCGGTATACACTGCGCAACGCAACAGATGCCCGCAAGCGCACCGTAGGGGTAGGGCGCCCTGGAATTTAAGGGCATGTGAGTGCTGACCGATTGCCGTTCGTCCACTGACATTTGATTGAAACCCGCAGAACACCAAAGGCACAAAGTAAATCTGCTTTCAATTGGGGCAATTACTGTTGGAACAATGATCAATGGGCCCGATGCGGCCATTCTCTG
This sequence comes from Ruegeria sp. E8, assembly GCF_056533985.1. Classification (NCBI taxonomy): domain Bacteria; kingdom Pseudomonadati; phylum Pseudomonadota; class Alphaproteobacteria; order Rhodobacterales; family Roseobacteraceae; genus Ruegeria; species Ruegeria sp. E8. The sequence continues at coordinate 522,314 of NZ_JBQFOY010000001.1, read as the reverse complement.
CGACAGGCTCAAATTGATCTAACGAACCCTGAGCGGCCATTACCGTGCCAATTGAATGTTGCGGATGCGTTCGGCAGTTACGATCCCAAATTGGCGGGTGGTGCTCGCTTCCTCAATGTCTCCTTTTTGAACTCGATGCATCGATATGCGCTTGCCTTGCCGTGGATACTATCTTTACCAAAGCGCTTTACATACCGAAGATTTCGCAAGACGAATATTGTTTAATGGAGAAAGAGCAGTTTTGAGCGTAGAGGATGCAAAACACCATCTAACCCAGTTAGCCGCTAATATGAGCGACGAAGAACTCCTCCTCCTGCATTCGAAAAGTCCTTTTTGGGAAATCAATGTAGCGGATATAGATTGCCCACAGGCTGATACTGTCAGCAGTCTCCGCGTTCTTGAGAACCAGTTCCACTCCACATTCCCGGAATTCGTGGATAGCAACCAATGGATCGCGGGTAATTTCAGCTCAGTGAACGTCCGTGACCTTGTACGGTGGTCGGTCAAACGCACGAAGGAAACGAGTGCCGAGACTGCATTGGATGACATCCGAAGTTATATTGAAGACCGTACTTTCAAAGTCAGATATTCAGAGTTGATCACAAAAACAATCTCGGTGACTACCGTTTTTGCAATGGCGTTGTCCTACACTGCCGCTCAAAGCTGCCTTCTGGAAATCTGCGGAACTATCTTGATGAGATGGTAAGGCAACGCATGATTTTTTCGCAACCGGCTGATACGACCAACAGTGTATTGTCATATTCCTGGGACACTGACGTCAAGTTTGTCGCGGATGAAACTGATCCAAAACTTGTTCAAGAAAGCAATGCAATTGAACATGCCCGCCGTCAGGTTGAGATCACCAAACTCTGCCTGTGTTTAGCGTGCGAAGAAGGAAAGGGGGTTTTCACCAACTATGCTACCGTTATTCCTGATGAAAGCGTCCCTAACGTTGGCAATATTGAGTTTGGTTACCGTGTGTATCAGAAGATGCAGCAAACGCGTGGTAAGTTTAGCCAAGCAGAGTTTGAAAGAGCCGATGAAGCCATTGGGCATTTCGATAAGCTGGACAAAGACCTCAAGGAGAAAATCACAGTTTGCCTTCGCTTTTTGAACAATTTTGGTTCTCAGGAAGAACTACAACAGCGCGCCGTTGATCTGCGCGTTTGTCTTGATGCTGTTTTCTTTGAAAAAGAAGATGTAAAGGTTAGTGAGTTTAAGAAACGGGTCAAAGTGCTGAAAATAGAGGTGGATGGACAAGAGCTATCCGGTAAGAAAATAGACAAAGTATACGATACTTGCTGCCAAGCCGTTCATACTGGGAAATTCGACGATCCAGACAACGCCTTGGATCACCTCAACAGAGGAGAAGCAATTGCTAGGTACGTGATTTGGAAAATTCTTCAGGATAGTAAGTATCCCGAGTGGGCAATTTTGACCAAGAATTCATGAAAGCAGCCTTTCGTACTCTTGCAGAAAATTCACACTTTTTCCCGCGTAGCGGCTGTCAACGATGACTAGTGCTGCAACCGCAGCGAATGGCAACTGTGTGGCCTGTCCGCAGGCATCCAACTTACGAAGATCAGAAATCTTAGGCCGCCACTCGAACCCATCCACTCTGACTTTCTGAGTACATACTGGTCGATTTTGATGTCCCTCGGGGGAGTAATTGGGTGACAAAAATCACCATAACTTAAATAAGATATATAAAACGATAAGTTAGGTAAATTATGTGGCGGAGAGACAGGGATTCGAACCCTGGGTGGGCTTGCACCCACAACGGTTTTCGAGACCGCCCCGTTCGACCACTCCGGCACCTCTCCGCGGGGGTCTGTGAGGGGGGGATTTAGTGAGGAACGGGCAGGGGTGCAAGCAGAAAATTCCAGAATTTACGAAAGCCGGGTTTTTCCGTTGCCTGCCGACGTAAAACTCCTAGTCTGATAGGTATGACACAGCTTGCACGCCGCACTGCCTTTTGGTTTCTGGCCCCGCTTTTTGCGCTTGTTCTGATCCCATTGGAACTTTCTGCCGCTAATCGGGACCGGATCGAGGCGTTTCTGACCACCACCGGATTCGACGTAGCCCTTGAAAGCATCGCCCTGAGCTCTCGGTCCGCCCCGCAGATGCTGGGGATTGATCCAGATGGATTCGGATCTGACTGGACACGTCTGGCGGATGAGGTTTTCGAAGTCAGAGCCATGCACGAGACCGCGGTGTCTATCCTGGAACAAACCTTGAGTGATGAAGCCCTGACCCACGCGGTTGATTTCTATGCTTCCGATCTGGGGCAGCGTCTGGTCGAAGCAGAAAACGCGTCGCATATGATTGAGGACGATGAAGCCAAGCAGTTGGAAGGGCAAAAGATCATTTCCGACCTCATCAAGGACGGGTCGCATCGGGTCGAAAGCTTCAAACGCATGAATACCGCCATAGACTCCACGGGCACTGCACTGCGGGCCTTGCAAGAGATCCAGTTACGTTTCCTTCTGGCGGCCAGCGCATCTGGCGTCATCGAGTTGCAACTGGATGCGGATGAATTGCGCGCGCTGATGAAACGGAACGAACCCGGCATGCGCCAGTCACTTCAACTGTCCAGCCTTGCAGGCGCGGCCTACACGTATCAGGATTTCTCCGACGCGGATGTCGACACATATGTCGAAGCGTTGGAACAGCCCTTGATGCAGGAAGTTTATGAACTGCTGAACGCGATCCAGTATGAGATTATGGCGATGCGTTTCGAGGTTCTCGCGGCCCGGATGGCAGAAATTCATCCCGCACAGGATATTTGATGCGGCGCGTTCTTCTGGCGATTACATTTATTCTGTGTGGGGTGCCGCCACAGGCCAATGAAAAGGTGGATCGCCTTGCGCAGGCCATGCACCTGTCGCAAGTGATGGACATCCTGGTGCTTGAGGGGCAGGTACATCGCGAAGAACTTGACGATACTTTGTTGGACAACACCGGTGGCGCGTTTTTTGAAGCGCAGGTTAATGACATTTACGACCCGCTTTGGATGAAAACACATCTAACGGATGCGTTTGAGGCCGGGATGTCGGACGCACAGCTTGATCAGGCGATCGTGTTTTTCGAAAGTGAGCTTGGACAGATGATTGTGGCCTTGGAAAACTCGGCCCGGCAAGCGATGTCCGAACAGGCCATAGAAGACATGGCTCGCGAGGCTTACGAAACCGTGGAACGCAACTCGACGCGTTATGCGTTGGTCGATGAATACATTCAGGCAAATGATCTGATCGAAAAGAATGTTCAAGGGGCCCTGAGTTCAGACTATAGTTTCTTCCAGGGTCTTGATGTCGATGCGCGGGGCGATGATCAGGAGTTGCTGGCCGAGCTTCTGTCACAAAGAGAGAGCCGCACAGCCGAAACCGAGGCGTGGCTTTACTCTTTTCTCCTGATGGCCTATCGCCCTCTGAATGAAGCGCAGATGCGAGAGAACATCGCGTTTTCCAGAACCGAGACCGGCCGCGCCCTGAATGAGGCCCTGTTTGACGGCTTTGACCGCATGTTCAACGGTATCTCTTTCCAGCTGGGTCAGGCGGTTGCACAAACGCTAAGGGCGTCCGATCTTTGACGTCGCTTTGGTGTTGACTTTTCCCGGCAATCTATGGATAAGCGCGCATCCCGGCCGGTATTCCGCGCCGGGTATCGTTATTATTTGACCCTTGGGATGGTCCAAAGGTCATTCACACAGCCCGAAAAGGGCGCGCTGTTCGAGGTGGCGAAAGCCGAAAACACCCGGAAGGGGACCACAGAACGCGGGTATGAAAAGGAAAGACGCATGTTTGCGGTCCTCAAGACTGGCGGCAAGCAGTACAAGGTTCAGGCGGGTGATATCCTCCGCGTTGAAAAACTGGCTGCCGACGCAGGTGAAAAAGTTCAATTCAACGATGTTCTGATGCTGGGCGGCGACGCTCCGGTTGTTGGTGCACCTTTCGTTGAAGGCGCAGGCGTACAAGCCGAAGTGATCGAACAGATCAAAGGTGACAAGGTCATCAAGTTCGTGAAGCGCCGTCGTAAGCACAGCTCGAAGCGTACCGTTGGCCACCGTCAGAAACTGACTCTGGTCAAAATCACCGACATCCTGTCGTCGGGCGCTGACAAGTCGGGCATCAAAGCTGCAACCGGGTCTGCTCCGGCTGGCGAAGCGGCACCTGCTGCAAAGCCTGCCAAGAAAGCTGAAGCCAAGGCAGAGGCACCTGCCGCCGCTGCTGCTGACGATCTGACCAAGCTGAACGGTGTCGGCCCTGCCGCTGCCAAAAAGCTGGTTGAAGCCGGTATCGAGAGCTTTGCCGCTCTGGCCGCCTTGTCGGACGAGCAGATTGCTGCTATCGACACCATCAAAGTGAAACCCGAATGGGTTGAGCAAGCCAAAGAGCTGGCTCAGGGCTAAGGAGAGAGAGAATGGCACATAAAAAAGCTGGCGGTTCCTCCCGTAACGGTCGCGACTCAGCGGGTCGCCGCCTTGGCGTGAAACTCTATGGTGGCCAGGCGGCCATCGCAGGCAACATCATCGTACGTCAGCGCGGCACCAAGTTTTGGCCGGGCGAAGGCGTAGGCATGGGCAAAGATCACACAATCTTTGCTACCACTGATGGCGCCGTGAAGTTCCACAAGGGACTCAAAAACCGCACCTTCATTTCGGTCCTGCCAGTGGCGGAGGCCGCAGAGTAAGCCGAGACCCAGAAGGTTTAATAAAAAATTCATGGGGGACCGGCAGAAAATGCCGGTCCCTTTTTCGTTTTAACTCAGTCGTGATCAACAAAACCGATGACAGTCGCAACCACCAGTTTCCTGATCTTTGCCGCCTCTCAGGTGGGCACGCCGGGGCCGGCCAATATGATCCTGCTGGGAACAGGTGCGCGCTATGGTTTTCGGGCGGCGCTGCCTTTTGTCGGTGGCGTCATTCTGGGCAAGCAGCTGATCATATGGCCGGTGGGTTTTGGTTTGCTGCAATTGGCCGAACAGGCACCGTTTATGTTCTCGGTGCTGAAATACGCGTCGGCAGCCTATATTATCTGGCTGGCCTGGAAGATTGCCAATCTGCGCCTTTCACGTGGTGGGGCAAGCGAAACGGTGCCTGGTTTCTGGGCTGGGCTGATCGTGCATCCGCTGAATCCCAAAGCCTGGGCTATGATCATTGCAGGTTTTACTGGGTTCGTCGCGGCGGGCACGTCTAGTTTTGACGCAACGCTCACGATCGCTCTTTGTTTGTTGATCTGCCAGATTGTCTTGCACCCGATCTGGACATTTGCCGGGGATAGAATCGCGCATGCGGTTGAAGGTCGCCCTGCGGAAAAATATCTGATGTGGACGTTGGCCGGACTTACGGTTGCGTCCGTCCTTTTCGTGTTGTTCGGAGGAGGAACACACCAATGAAGCTTGAAACAATAATAAATCAGCCGGTGATAGAAACCGAGCGTTTCGATCTGCGTCCACTGCGCCGGTCGGATATGGGGCTGATCGAGCATTATGCCGGTGACGAGCGTGTGGCGCGTATGACGACCAGTATTGCCCATCCGCTGGCCCCCGGCTCGACCGAGGCTTTTGTGACTCGCTCGATGGCCGAAAACCGGGACGAGGACGTCTGGGTCATGGATGCCAACAAAGATGGTGGTCCGGAACTGATTGGTCTGATCACGCTCAAGCGGTTGGATCGGAATCAGTCAGAGGTCGGCTATTGGGTTGCTCCGATCTATTGGAACACGGGCATCGCCTCGATGGCTGTCGAAGCGCTGGTACATGCCAATCCGCTGGAAAACGCCACCATGTTCGCCAGCGTGTTTCAGGACAATCCGGCATCGGCGCGGGTTCTGACCCATTGCGGGTTCCAGTATTTGGGTGATGCAGAAAGCTATTCGGTGGCGCGCGATGCGAATGTGCCCACCTGGACATACAGTAAAAAACTCTGACTTGTGGCCGATGGGGCCTTTGCAGTAGGGGACACACATGAAATTTCTCGATCTTGCAAAGGTCTACATCCGGTCCGGGGCCGGTGGTAGCGGTTGCGTCAGCTTTCGACGCGAAAAATACATCGAATACGGCGGACCCGATGGCGGGGACGGCGGCAAAGGCGGGTCCGTCTGGGCCGAGGTTGTGGACGGGCTGAACACCCTGATCGACTTCCGCTATCAGCAACATTTCTTTGCCAAGAACGGCCAACCCGGTCGTGGACAGCAGCGGACGGGCAAGGATGGTAACGACATCGTTCTGCGTGTACCCGTGGGCACCGAGATTCTGGACGAGGACGAAGAAACCGTCATATGCGATCTGACCGAGGTTGGTCAGCGCGTGCTGCTGGCCAAGGGCGGTAATGGCGGCTTCGGCAACCTGCATTTCAAATCGGCCACCAATCAGGCACCGCGCCGCGCCAATCCGGGGCAGGCTGGGATTGATCGCACCATCTGGCTGCGGCTGAAGCTGATCGCTGATGTGGGCCTGCTGGGCATGCCCAATGCGGGCAAATCGACTTTTCTGGCCGCGACTTCAAACGCGCGCCCCAAGATTGCCGATTACCCGTTTACGACTCTGCACCCCAATCTGGGCGTTGTGGGCGTCGATAATGTGGAATTCGTTGTAGCGGATATCCCTGGCCTGATCGAAGGCGCGCATGAAGGGCGCGGTATCGGCGATCGTTTCCTGGGCCATGTCGAGCGCTGCGCCGTTCTGCTGCATCTGGTCGATGGCACCTCTGACTCTGTTGCCGAGGATTACCGAACCATTATTCACGAGCTTGAAGCGTACGGCGGAGAGCTGGCTGAAAAACCCCGGATCACAGTGCTGAACAAAGTCGACGCGCTGGACGAAGAGGAACTGGCGCTGCAAAAGGCCGAGTTGGAAGAGGCTGTTGGCGGCCCGGTCATGACCATGTCAGGCGTGGCGCATCTGGGTGTGACCGAGGTTCTGCGGGCTTTGCGCGCGCAGATTGACGAAAACCGGTTGCGTCAGAAGCCCGCCGAGGAGGCACAGCCTTGGCAACCCTGACCTCGGCCAAACGACTGGTTGTCAAAATCGGATCCGCATTGCTGGTGGACCGGAATACGGGCTTGTTGCGCTCGGACTGGTTGCATTCGCTGGCGCAGGACGTGGTATGGCTGAAGGGGCAGGGGACCGATGTGGTTCTGGTCTCTTCCGGTTCGATCGCGTTGGGGCGCGGCGTGCTTGGCTTGCCCATGGCTGCCTTGCCGCTGGAACAGTCTCAGGCCGCCGCCGCGGTCGGTCAGATCAGGTTGGCGCGCGCCTATGAAGAGGCGTTGACACCGCATGGCATCACCACGGCGCAGGTTCTGGTCACGCTGGAGGACAGTGAGGATCGGCGACGCTATCTGAACTCTCGTGCGACACTTGAGACATTGCTTGGGTTGGGCGTCGTTCCAATTGTGAATGAAAATGACACAGTTGCCACGGATGAGATTCGCTATGGCGACAATGACCGTCTGGCCGCCCAGATCGCGGTGACGGTCGGTGCTGATCAATTGATCCTGCTGTCGGATGTGGACGGCTTTTATTCCGGCAATCCCAACGAAGACCCCAACGCCAAACGATTTGATGTCATCGAGGCCATCACGCCCGAGATCGAGGCGATGGCAGGCGATGCCGGGTCAGGGCTGTCCAAGGGTGGGATGAAAACCAAACTTTTGGCGGCCAAGATGGCGACGGCTGCGGGATGTGATATGTCGATTACTGAAGGGTCGACATTGAGCCCTTTGAAAATGCTGGAAAACGGGGCGAATTGTACGTGGTTCACGGCAACACTTGATCCGCACGCTGCCCGCAAACGCTGGATTTCCGCTATGAAACCACGCGGTGAAATCGTGGTGGATGCGGGTGCGGCCAAGGCATTGGGCAACGGCAAAAGCCTGCTGCCCGCCGGAATTGTCGAAGTGACCGGCGATTTCGGCCGCGGTGATCCGGTGGCCATTCTCGATCCGCAGGCCCGCCGACTGGCACAGGGGCTCAGTCGCTATACCGCGCAAGAGGCAGATGCGATCAAGGGGCGGAAATCTTCTGAGATCGAGGCCACTTTGGGTTATCCAGGGCGCGCAGTGTTGATCCACCGGGATGATTTGGCGCTGTGATGGCGCGATGCTAAAATACAAGACCGAAAGGCACATGAGATGAAGGATTTTGACACTATTCCCGCGCTGATGGCCGATCTTGGTCAACGCGCCAAGGCAGCGTCCCTCGATCTGGCCTTTGCCAGCGCCGAGCGTAAACATGCGGCCCTGATCGCGGCAGCCGACGCGGTTTGGGCCAATCGCGCGCAGATCATCGAGGCCAATCAGAAAGATCTTGAATTCGGCCGCGATAAGGGTCTGAGCCCGGCGATGATGGACCGCCTGATGCTGGATGAGGCACGCATTCAAGGCATGGTCGACGGGTTGCGCACCGTGGCGGATCAGACCGATCCCGTGGGTGAGGTTCTGGCCGAATGGGACATGGCCACTGGTCTGAACATCCAGCGTGTGCGCACACCCTTGGGGGTGATCGGCGTGATCTATGAAAGCCGTCCCAACGTCACCGCCGATGCCGGGGCGCTGTGTCTGAAATCGGGGAACGCTGTGATCCTGCGCGGCGGGTCCGAGAGTTTTCATTCCTCAACGGCAATTCACGCCTGCCTTGTTGAAGGGCTCAAAGCCGCGAACCTGCCCGAAGATGCGATCCAGTTGGTGCCGACCCGCGATCGTGCGGCGGTTCAGGAATTGCTAACCATGACAGATTATGTGGACGTCATCGTTCCGCGCGGTGGCAAGGGGCTTGTCGGGCTGGTGCAGCGAGAGGCGCGCGTGCCTGTCTTCGCCCATCTCGAAGGCATCGTGCATATCTATATCGACAAAGCCGCAGACCCAGCAAAGACGCTTGAGGTCGTACTGAACGCCAAAACCCGCCGTACCGGCATCTGCGGTGCCGCCGAGTGTCTACTGGTCCATGAAGACATCGTCGAAACGCTGGGCCGGGATACAATAGCGGCTTTGCTATCCGCAGGTGTTGAGGTTCACGCCGAAGGAGCTTTGGCTGTGGAAGGAACGGTGGCGGCTACGGCTGACGATTGGGGTAAGGAATTCCTCGACAGCATCATTGCTGCCAAGCCTGTGGCTGACGTTGACGCGGCAATTGCGCATATTCGTCAGTTCGGGTCGAACCATACCGATTGCATCATGACCGAAGACGCAGGCACCGCCGCGCGATTCTTCGAACGTCTGGACAGCGCCATCCTGATGCACAATGCCTCGACCCAGTTCGCAGATGGCGGCGAATTCGGCATGGGAGCCGAGATCGGGATAGCCACCGGCAAGATGCACGCGCGCGGCCCCGTCGGAGCCGCGCAATTGACCAGTTTCAAGTATCTGGTCCGTGGAAACGGAACGACCCGGTCTTAAAACCGGATCACGACGCGGGTTGAGGTGGTCTCTGCCGCAACCCGCCGTCCCATCGAAGCAGCGGTTTGGGGCAGCAAGGCGAATTGAACCTGAGCAGGCGTGACCTTGTTGGGGAACCGCCCGACAGGCAAGTTCTTCCACAAGTCATTGTCCAGATTCAGCTTGTCGGCTGAGCCCGTCACGGTCCAAGTTTCCCCTGTTTTCACGATGGAAACTTCACCACCAAAAGGCATAGCGCTTTCGCAGCACATCATGGCCAGAAAGGTCAGCTTTACCTGATTGCGCGGCACGGATTCGGTCAGGTTCCAGTTGACCCGCACGCGCCCCGCGCGTTCCACATCCCTCAGCAGTTCCGACACCTCTGCACGGCCCAAAGGTTGATCGCTGGCGGATCCGAAGGCGACACGAAAGAACCGTATCCGCGCGCCCGCGCTGCCGACACTGCCCGAGATCAACTCCATCTCGGGGCCCTGGACCGACCCGACCATGTCCAACAGTTCAAGCCCGTTGGTGATGGCGCCAATAGGGCTGATCAGATCGTGGCAGATCCGTGAACCGATAAGTTCGGCCAGATTGACGTTGGTGTCGCCCATGCGTACCTCTTTTGTTGTAACTACCGCCGGACCGGAGCCCAGACATGTCAGACCTCAATGCCATTCTTGCACCGGGCATGTATGTCCGCCACCCCGATTTCCCCGATTGGGGCATTGGACAGGTGCAGTCCAATATCGGTGGCAAAATCACCGTGAACTTTCGCGAGCAGGGGAAAGTGGTGATTGACGGATCGCGCATCGCCCTGATGCCGGTCTTTGATCCGTGAAACTGGTTTAGGAAAGGTTAACAGCCCCGTTATCCGCCTATGTTGCCATCCCCCCGGCAACTGCGCTATCAGCGCGCAAACCAAAGCGGAACGACCGATGCCGGATGCAAACCTTTCCTTCACCGTCAAACTCGCCGAGACCGAAGCCGACCTGCATGCGGCGCAGCGGTTGCGCTATGACGTGTTCGTACGTGAACTGGGCGGCGGCGGAGAGATGGTCGATCACGAGACCGGACTGGAGCGCGACAGGTTCGATCCATACTTTGACCACATGCTGGCGATTGATGACCAGACCCGTGAAGTTATAGGCGTTTACAGGCTGTTACCGGGCGAACGTGCAGCGGAAATTGGGCAGTTCTATTCTGAGGATGAATACGACCTGACTGTCCTGAAACAAAGTGACCGCAAGCTGCTGGAACTGGGGCGGTCCTGCCTGCATCCTGACTATCGCGGTGGCACGGCGATGTACCATCTGTGGAACGGTCTGGCGGCTTATGTCACCGAGCGCGAGATCGAAGTCCTGTTCGGCGTAGCCAGTTTTCACGGAACGGACCTTGAGCAGCTGGCGCAGCCTTTGTCGATGTTGCATCACAACCATCTTGCTCCGCCGGACCTGCGGGTGCGGGCGCAACCGGAGGTATTCGAAAGCATGGACCTCGTCGCGCCCGAGGATCTGGATCGCCGGGCGGCGATGGTGCAGGTTCCGTCGTTGATCAAAGCCTATCTGCGGCTGGGCGGTTTCGTGGGCGAAGGGGCCTTTATCGATCATGCCTTCAACACGACCGACGTGTGCCTAGTCCTCGACACTGCCCGCATGAACGAACGGCAGAGACGCATCTATGCCGGGACCTGAAGCAGTGAACGACCCACTTTGGAACAGCGAAGACGCGCCGGACCCGATCCGGCTTGGGCCGCTCGGCTGGGTACTGGCGTTTCTACGCGGCGTTCCCTTGGCCCTATTGGTGTTTGGAGGGCTGATCGTTCTTTTGGTCCTTCGTCTGATCGAACGCCCGTTGTTCGGCGTGCGCCGCCCAGTCACGCCTTTTATCTCGCAGTTTGTGTGTCGAAATGCGTTTCGGATTCTCGGGATAGGGTTCCGCACCTCTGGTCAATTGATGCAGCAGCGCGGCGCCGTGGTTGCGAACCACACCTCGTGGCTGGATATCTTTGCGCTAAATGCACGCAAACGTGTGTATTTCGTCTCAAAGGCCGAGGTTGCGAAGTGGCCCGGCATCGGTTGGCTGGCCCGCGCGACCGGTACCGTGTTCATTGAGCGTGACCGCAAGAAGGCCAAGGAGCAAACGAAAGTCTTTGAAACCCGCCTGAAAGCTGGCCACAAGCTGCTGTTCTTCCCTGAAGGCACATCGACTGATGGCTTGCGTGTTTTGCCATTTAAAACAACGCTGTTCGCGGCGTTCTTCGTAGATGAGCTGCGCGATTTCATGTATGTGCAGCCGGTCTCGGTTATTTTTCACGCACCCGAAGGGCAGCCCGACCGGTTTTACGGCTGGTGGGGCGATATGGAGTTTGGTCCGCATTTGCTGAAAACCCTTGGCGCGCGCAGGCAGGGTTCCGTCGAATTGATCTATCATTCTCCGGCAAAGGTCAGCGACTTTGCCAGTCGCAAGGAACTGGCCCGGCATTGCGAAGAGGCCGTGCGCCATGCGCATGCGCTGGCGCGGCTTGAAAAATAAGGGCGATAGGCCCTTGCACTGTTTCAAAACCTGCCGTATACGCGCGCCATTCAAACCCGCAGGCGGGGTTTGGGCTTTTTGAGGGAGACATCCTCATCAAGACCGCCGGTTGGAGCATCCGCTTCTTTCACCCCCGCCCAGGCGTAAACCGGAAAAGGAAAATAGCATGGCTCTTCCCGAGTTCACCATGCGTCAGCTGCTGGAAGCTGGCGTTCACTTTGGTCACCAGACACAGCGTTGGAATCCCCGCATGGGCCCGTTCATCTACGGCTCGCGCAATGGCATCCACATCATGGACCTGACCCAGACCGTTCCGATGCTGGATCAGGCTCTGCAGGCTGTTCGTGACACCGTTGCAAAAGGTGGCCGCGTTCTGTTCGTCGGAACCAAGCGTCAGGCCGCTGGCCCGATCGCTGAAGCGGCTGAAAAGTCGGCTCAGTACTACATGAACCACCGCTGGCTGGGCGGCACTCTGACCAACTGGAAAACCGTTTCCCAGTCGATTAACCGTCTGAACCAGATCGACGAAGCAATGGAATCGGGCGCTGAAGGCCTGACCAAGAAAGAGCGTCTGGGCATGGAGCGTGACCAGGCCAAGCTGCAAGCTTCGCTGGGCGGTATCCGCGAGATGGGCGGCGTACCTGATCTGCTGTTCGTCATCGACGTCAAAAAAGAAGCACTGGCCATCGCCGAAGCCAACAAACTGGGTATCCCGGTTGTAGCTGTTGTCGACACCAACTGCTCGCCCGACGGCGTAGACTACATCATCCCCGGCAACGACGACGCAGCCCGCGCAATCTCGCTGTACTGCGATCTGGCCGCACGCGCCGCTCTGGACGGTATGACCGCTCAGATGGGTGCAGCCGGCGTTGACCTCGGTGCATTCGAAGAAGCGCCGGTTGAAGAAGCCGTCGCAGAAGAAGCCCCGGCGGAAGCAGAAGCATCTGCCGAAGCGTAAGCTGCCCGTCACGTAAATGACATATGGGGCAGGGTATGACCTGCCCCAATTCCGTTTGAATTGAGGAGAGCCAAGAGATGGCAATCACAGCAGCAATGGTTAAAGAACTGCGCGACGCAACCGGCGCAGGCATGATGGACGCAAAAAAAGCGCTGACCGAAACCGGCGGCAACATGGACGAAGCCGTTGACTGGCTGCGCACCAAAGGTCTGGCCAAGGCGGCCAAGAAATCGGGCCGTACCGCGGCCGAAGGTCTGGTTGCAGTACACGTCGACGGCGGCAATGGTGTTGCTGTTGAAGTAAACTCGGAAACCGACTTCGTTGCGAAGAACGCCGAGTTCCAGGAAATGGTCGGCAAGATCGCTTACGCAGCTGAAGGCGTCGACAACGTCGAGGCTCTGCTGGCGGCTGACCTTGGCGGCAAGAACGTTGCGGACACCCTGACCGACAAGATCGCCACCATCGGCGAGAACATGTCGGTGCGCCGCATGGCCAAACTGTCGGGCGACACCGTTGTGTCCTATGTGCACAACGCAGCGACCAACGGCATGGGCAAAATCGGCGTTCTGGTTGCCCTGTCGGGCGGCGATGAAGCCATCGGCAAGCAGGTCGCGATGCATATCGCGGCTGTGAACCCGGCAGCTCTGTCCGAGGCCGACATGGATCCGGCGGTTGTCGAGAAAGAAAAGCAGGTACAGATGGACATCGCCCGCGAATCCGGCAAGCCGGAGCAGGTGATCGAAAAGATGATCGAAGGCCGCATGAAGAAATTCGTCGCGGAATCGACCCTGCTGAACCAGTCGTTCGTTGTGAACCCTGACCTGACCGTCGAAGCAGCAGCCAAGGAAGCAGGCGCGACCATCACCGGCTTTGTTCGCCTGGAAGTTGGCGAAGGCATCGTGGTCGAAAAAGAAGACTTCGCAGCCGAAGTTGCAAAGGCCGCTCAGGGCTAAGAAGTTATGGTTAAGGTTCCGACAGGAGCCTTTTCCAAAAAATGTAAGGGTTGCGCATCGCGTAACCCTTTTTTCTTTTGCCATCGGCAAAAAGCATACTTCTATATGTAGAGAAGGATTGGAGGGCCCCGCTTGATGGGGATGGTCGAGGCCCCCCAAAATTCCGACACCGGTACGCGGACAAATAGACGCCCCTTTGTCAGAGTGATTGGAGAGCTTTGATATTGCAAAGATCCAATCGAATGTTCCCTGGCTAAAGCCACCACTCACGGAACACTCTCACTTTGCAACTTTTAGGCTTGATTTGAAAAGTAGTGATTTCCTTACCTAAGGTAAACTGACGCGGCATAGCGTCAAAATATTGTAATCACACTTCCATAATGAACATCTGATTGTGCAACGACGCCTTGAGAACGGCCTGTGCCGTCGTTTCGACCGACAAAGCCTCGCGAGCGAGTCGCAGGTGTTTTTCTACGGTCGCCGATGTCAGCCCCATCAGCAGGGCGATGTCTTGCGTGGTCTTCCCATCTCCGACCCACTGCAAGGCTTCACGCTGTCGCTTGGTCAAGGCCCGGTTAGGCGGAAGAAAGGGCAGGGTGAGGATTTTCAGATGGGCGACATTGTTCATCAGAAGGATGTCTTCACCATGTTCGTTCCACACCTCGTCAACGTCTTCCTGGCTCAACCCATCTGCAGCCGCCAGAGAGATCGCGCCTTTTGAGCGCACGGAAACCGAGTTGAAACTGACGGTGTAACCCGAGACCACACCCATGGATTTGTTGAACTCAAACACGTCGCGTTCTTTGGCGGTCATCGTCCCGCCCGAGTTCATATCTTGCAGCATTTTCCAACTGGCCGCGCCTTCATTGTCCAGCGCCCATTTCAGCATCGGAGCGTGAAAATACAGTCCGTCCTTGATGAAACCGTCGACATAGGACCGGCTGTGGTTTGACAGGATAACGAAATCTTCCGGGTCGCCCAGCGACGTCGCAGTTCTGAACTGTGTGTAGCCATAAATCAGGCGCGCGAAGCCAAACTCAGCCATCTGACGGCAGTGGGCGTCCCAAAGGTCTTCCAGGGTTTTGGCATAGCTGACAAACCGTAGATATTCCTTGAGGTTCATGCCACGCCACCCACTTTAAGATGAGCCGCCAGCGCGTCGAGTGCGAGAATATAGCTTTGGGCTCCGAACCCGCAGATCTGCCCCAATGCAACCGGGGCTATGTAGGACTTGTGCCGAAAGGTCTCTCGGGCATGGATATTGGACAGATGCACCTCGACAACCGGCACTTCTACGGACGCAATGGCGTCATACAGTGCTATCGACGTGTGCGTGAATGCCCCGGCATTCAGAACCAGACCGCTTTGTACGCCGCGCGCCGCATGTATCGCGTCAAGCAAAACACCTTCGTGATTGGATTGCAGATGCGTGACGTCCAACCCTATGGACGCGCCATGCTGTACGCAACGTTCCTCGATCATATGTAAAGTTGTGCTGCCGTAAACCTCGGGTTGCCTTGTACCAAGCAGGTTGAGGTTTGGGCCATTCAATACCAAAACGTTATGCATGTTTTCACGATCCCCATAATTGGTTCATAGACGCGAAAAGGTCGGGTTGTCCACCTGACATTGCCGGAATGAATGCAGTCAGTTGCTTAGAAAACAAAGCGAAGGGCAGCGCATAACCAGACTTCAAGCATCCCCCATCGTGACAACGATTTTCCCAAGCACAGAGCGCTGTGACAATTGCGCGAGCGCTTCGTGCGCGCGGGCCAGCGGGAACCGCGCGCTTATGTGTGGCCTGATCTTCCCGGCGCTGTAGAGATCGAACAGCTCTTTGACGTTTTCCGCATGGGTTTGAGGTTCACGGAACACGGACGCGCCCCAAAACACGCCCACGATCTGACACCCTTTGAGAAGCGGCAAATTCAACGGAATCTGCGGAATGCCTGCCGGGAAGCCAACAACAAGATAGCGCCCTTTCCAGGCCATGCTGCGCAGGGACGGCTCAGCCAAAGCACCGCCGACCGCGTCATAAACCACGTCAACTCCGTTAGGACCGGCAAGCCTTTTAACCTCGGCGCCAAAGGCTTTCTGCGCCTCCTTGTCCATGTCGCGCGGATAGATCACGACCTCATCCGCTCCAATTCGACGGCAGAACTCTGCTTTCTCTTCGGTAGAAACGCCAGCTATCACTTTGGCGCCCATGGATTTTCCCAGTTCGATCGCAGCTGATCCAACCCCACCGGCTGCACCCAGCACCAACAAGTTTTCTCCGGGCTGAATTTTCGCCCGATCCTTGAGCGCATGATAGGAGGTTCCGTAGGTAAAGAGGAAACAGGCGGCCTCCTCAAAGGGCATCGTATCGGGAAATTTGAGGGCGGCATCCGCTCTGATCGTGGCGTGAGTGGCAAAACCATCGTGCCCGGTCAACGCGAGAACGCGGTCACCAACTTTGAAATCAGTGACACCTTCACCAAGGACTAACACCTCGCCGGCAATTTCACCTCCCGGGGCGAAAGGTCTTGAAGGTTTAATCTGATAGAGGTCCTGAATGATCAGCGTGTCCGGAAAGTTCACACCCGCGGCCCTGACTCCAACGACCAGTTGACCCTTGCCTGGCTCTGGGTCAGGCAGGGTGGTCAGTTCCAAGGTTTCGGGTCCGCCCGGCGCGACGCTGAGTAATGCTTGCATACCGCCTCTGATCTGCCTGTAAACTTGTCAGAAGGAATTTTTGGTCCAGCCCAGAATTTTGTCAACGCTGTGAACGGTTGATTACCGTAACGGCAATTGGGTTGTTCGGGTCAAAAAACAGAGGCCGCCAGAGTTTTTCAAGGAGCACGACCATGACCCCAGACACTCTTTTTACACTGCCGGGCAAGACCGCGTTGGTTACGGGTGGCGCGACGGGCATTGGCCGAATGGCAGCTGAGGCATTGGTCCGGGCCGGTGCGCGCGTGCTGATAGCCTCTCGCAACGGGGACGCTTGTGCTGCGGCCGCTGCTGAGCTGAATGCGCTGGACGCCCCCGGCCGTGCCGAGGGATTTGCCGGAGACATAGGCAGCGAGGCAGGAATTGCCAAACTGGTTTCCGACATTCAGGAGCGCACCGAACATCTTGATATACTTATGAATAACTCAGGCGTGACCTGGGGCGCACCGTTGGGTCAGTTCCCTTATGACGCATGGGACAAGGTGATGTCCGTCAATGTGGCCGGGATTTTTGAACTGACCCAGCGGCTTCTGCCAATGTTGATGAAATCAGGCACGGCTGATGATCCCGCGAGGGTTGTGAATGTAGGATCCGTGATGGGGGAGGTTCCCATGGGGGATGGAGCCTATAGTTATTCCGCTTCAAAGGCTGCAGTCCTGCACCTCACCAAGATCATGGCCAAGGAATTGTCGTCCTATCACGTGACGGTCAACGCGCTGGCGCCGGGTCCCTTTGTGTCTCGTATGACTGCCTTTGCGACGGCAGATGAAAGCACCAGGGAAAGAGTCGGAAACTCAGTGCCGCTGGGCCGTGTCGGGTGCGACGAGGATATTGCAGGATGTATGCTGTTCCTGTGCGGGCGGGGCGGCAGCTATGTGACCGGTGCGGTCATCCCGGTCTCAGGTGGGATCAACGTAGTCACGTCCGGCAACATCTTTGCCGAGGCTCTTTGAGGGCAGGGAAGCCGGCAACCTCCCGAGTTAAACCGTAATGCGCACACGCTCAACTTGTAGGTTCAGATTGTACAGGATGTAACACTCACATACTCACGCTAGACTTTGTTTTTATTCACTTTCCTTGTTTCGAGAAAGCTCAATCTCCAAGTTCGATAAGCTGTTTTTCCCAAAAAACATCTCGGGTCCGGCGAACATGCTGGGCACGCCAAACACACCGCGACGCACAAAGGCTTTGGTCTGATCCTTCAAGTCCTGCTTGATGTCCGGGTTGGTCATCGCCTCGCGCAGTTTTCGGACCGGCAGTTCATTTTCTTGCAGAATATCGGTGAGGACCGCCAGTTCGTCCGCCTTTTGCCCGTGCACCCAAATCGCATCAAAAACCGCGTTTATATATTTGGTTTCCCAAGATTTTCCGTTGGCGAAACGTGCACCGCGCATCGCAAACTTCGTGTTAATCGGAAAATGGGGACTCATGTGAAAGCTTAATCCCCGGCGGCGCGCGAACCTGTGCAGGTCATGCGTAAGATAGGCAGTTTTCTGGCGGTTCTCGGAAAAAGCCTGAAATGGGCTTTGATTATGGGTCGCCTTGAACACGGCAGACAGAAGGACAGGCACATAGTTAATCTTTGCGTCGTGTCGCGCGGCCAAATCTGGCAGCATCTTATGGGCCAGAAATGCATTGGGACTGCAAAAATCGTAAACGAAATCTATAATTTGCGTCATAGTTATCCTCCAAGCTGGAATCACGTGATCCCGCCTAGTTCTTTCCAAGCGAATCTGCGTCGGATTCAGTCTAACACCTAGATACCAATAGCGCTTTTGAAGTCTGTGACTAACCCATTTTTTGCTGTTATTTCAGGTCTCAAGTACCGACTATGACGGTCAACACCTGACGGAATTCTGCTTATGGCCTCAAAACAAGTGATGTTTGAAAAAACACGGCTGAACCGGCTGCGTACCTGGATGGACAGCTATGTTGAGCAGCGAAAATATGCGGGCTCATCTTTTTTGCTGCGACACAGACAGGACGAGGCCTTCTTTCACTCCTGCGGTCTGCGAAGTCTTGAGCATGGCCTGCCGTTCCAACGCAATTCGTTGGCGCGTATTTACTCAATGACCAAACCCGTTACCTCGGTTGCTTTGATGACACTGGCAGAGCGCGGGCTTTTTCATCTCGGCGCGCCTCTGTCTGACTTCTTGCCCGAGTTCAAGCAAATGCAGGCTCTGGTACCCGGCGCGCAAAGATTGGATCAGACCGAAGACGCGGCATCGCCAACACTGCATCAGTTGATGACCCATACCAGTGGGTTCAGCTATCCGTTCAATCCCGGACTTCTGCCCGAAGCGATGGATGAAAAAGACCTTATGTTCAAACCAGATCAAGGGCTTCTGGAAGATCGTGTACGTGAGTTGGCGGAATTACCCTTGGCTTTTCAGCCCGGCACACGATGGGAATACTCGGTCGGTACCGATGTGCTTGGGCGTGTGATCGAGGTCGTTTCGGGACAAACACTGGATCAGTTCTTTCAGCAGGAGATTTTGTCGCCTCTGGGCATGACCGAAACGGGCTTCTCAGTCCCAACCGGGGCAGGGGATCGATTTGCGGCACTTTACACACCGTTGGCTGGTGATGCGATGGCGTTGAATTCCGCTGCTCAGGGAAGCGATACCTTGCGGCTGGTGGATTCCCACGAAGGTTCACCATTTGAAAAGGCGACAACCTTCTCAGGCGGCGGCGGGCTGATTTCCACAATTGATGACTATGCCAAATTTGTCGACATGCTGCGCAATCGCGGATCCGGCAACGGGCATCGATTGCTTGGGCCAAAAACCGTGGACTTCATGATGCGCAACCACCTGCCGGGCGATATCGCGTCGATGGGACCAAAAAGCTTTGCGGAACAACCGATGGAAGGCATGGGGTTTGGCCTTGCTGGGGCTATTGTCCTGAACCCGGCTCGGGTGTGCGTACCTGGAACATTCGGTGATTTTAGTTGGGGCGGCATGGCCTCGACCTATTTCTGGATCGATTGGGAGAATGACTTGACGGCCGTGTTTATTACCCAATTGTCACCATCCAGTTCCTACCCGTCCCGAGCTGAGCTCAAGGCATTGGTCCATGCCGCCATGATTGAATGATCTTGCTCAGGCTGATACCCGAGTCTGGAACAACCATCCTGTGAGCAGACAATGACCGAAGCGGAACGCATCTTACTGGATCTTCTGGATATCGAACGGCTTGAGGTCGATCTGTTTCGCGGCACGGGGTCCGGAGGTGAAACTCCAACCCGGATTTTTGGCGGGCAAGTCATTGCACAGGCGTTGGCGGCGGCCTACAGGACTGTAGAAGACCGTTTGTGCCATTCCCTGCACGCCTATTTCATTCGCCCCGGAGATCCAGAGAAACCCGTTATTTATCAGGTTGATAGAGCGCGAGATGGAGGTTCTTTCACAACCCGCCGCGTCGTCGCTATTCAGCATGGCAAACAGATCCTGAACATGTCTGCGTCTTTTCACGTTCAGGATGACGGTTGGGATCACCAGCACCCGATGCCATCAGTGAAACCACCGGAAACATATCCATCCCGGTCCGAACTGCGAAAGACATATGTCGATCGCGTACCTGAAAAACTCCACAGTGAATTGCTGCGTGAACGCCCGATTGAGGTGCGCGACGTGGATCATCTTGACCCGTTCAAGCCCGAGGTATCCGACGATCGCAACCAGACCTGGTTTCGTATGGCTGCGGCATCTTCTGCAGACGCCAAAACTCAGCACCTGTTGCTGGCTTATGCCTCAGACATGAACCTCATGTCGTCCGGTTTGCGGCCACATGGGCTGAGCTGGTTCACAGGAGAGTTCAACGGCGCCAGTCTGGACCATGCGCTGTGGTTTCACGCACCTGTAAAATTCCAGAACTGGCACTTGTACGTGATGGATTCACCCTGGACGGGGCAGGGGCGTAGTTTCAATCGTGGGTCTATCTATTCTGAGGATGGCACCTTGGTTGCCTCTGTCGCTCAGGAAGGTTTGATGCGCCGCGCCCGGTAAAAACGTTAAGTTTCAGTGTTAAATTTTTGATTTAACTTACGCATTCCACCCAACCACCGATCATAATCCGCAGCTTTCAGTTGTAGATAGTCCAAAACCTGCGGATGTGGGAGAACAAGAAACCGCTCGGCTTGGATGGCCTGCACGCAGGCTTCAGCCACGTCACGGGGCTCCAGCATTCCGTCAATGGACGCGACTGAGACCTCGTGTCCTTCGGTCATTTTTGAACGCACTGCCTGAGGGCACAGAACGGAAACTCGCAAACCTTTGTCGCCGTATGTCAGCGACAACCATTCAGCAAATCCAACCGCCGCGTGTTTCGAAACACTGTACGGAGCAGCGCCTGGCTGGTTCAGCAATCCAGCGGCAGACGCCGTCGTCAGAATAAATCCGCCACCACGGCTTATCATGCGAGGAACAAGATGGCGGGCGGTCCAGACATGAGACATCACATTGATTTTCCAGATCCGGTCCCAATGCTCATCCGGCGTATCATACCCGCCAAGCGTCAGGACCCCGGCATTCGCGCAGAACAGATCGATCGGTCCAACTGAGTTTTCCGTGAAATCTATCAATGCCTCGATTTGATCTTCGTTGGAAACATCGCAGGGATACGCAACACCACCAATGAACGTGGCAACTGACTTAGCACCTGCTTCGTCAATGTCCGCGCAAACAACTCGCGCACCTTCATCGGCAAATCTTTCGACCAGACCACGGCCGATACCTTGGGCTGCACCAGTCACGACGACTGTTTTGTTCTTCAGATCCATGCAAACTTCCAGATTGAGTGGTAAACTCGGGATAAGAGTGTTCTCTTGTTGTTTAATTCACAAGGTCCTAATATTTACCATAATACCAATTATACGATTGCCATCTACAGGCAAGGCGCCAACCTACCGACATAGAGTTCAATTTCGGAAACCCATCAGATCACAGCATTTATCGTGCCCTGATCTGACTTTGGTTAACCTAAAGCATAACCTGCGCCACGAACTGTGCGCACTGGATCATTCCCACCATGCTGGGTCAGCGCTTTGCGCAAACGTCCAATATGTACATCGACGGTTCGGGTATCAACGTAAATGTCGCGACCCCATACCCGGTCGAGCAGTTGTTCGCGGCTCCAAACCCTGCCCGGCTTTTCCATGAACGTGCTGAGAAGCCGAAATTCGGTTGGTCCGAGTTTCAATGGCTTGCTTGCGCGGCTGACCTTGTGAGTTTCGGAATCCAGAATGATGTCATCGAACTCAAGTCTCAAACCGACAGTCGCCGGACGTACTCGGCGCAATTGCGTACGGACACGTGCCATCAACTCGACCACTGAATACGGCTTGACCACGTAGTCGTCCGCGCCCGTCTCAAGCCCCCGAACCTTGTCGACTTCTTCGGTTCTGGCCGACAGCATGATGATCGGGATCGAACGTGTGTCCGGGCGGCTTTTCAGGCGGCGGCAAACTTCGATGCCGCTGAGATTGGGCATCATCCAGTCCAGAACGATGATATCCGGGCAATCCTCGTCTACCAGCAACATGGCCTCGTCACCGCTGGCAGCTTTGGAGACCCGAAATCCTTCGGCTTCGAGGTTGTAAGCCAGAACTTCACGCTGGGCCAATTCATCCTCGACCACCAGCACCGTAGGTTGATCTGCGGACATCTCAGTCGTCTCCTACACGGTTTGCGACGTAGTGTCGGCCTTGGGCCGAGCCTCGGTTGGGCGTTCGCCTGTAACAAGATAGACGACCTGTTCGGCGATCGAGGTCACATGGTCGCCCATGCGCTCAATGTTCTTTGCGATGAAATGCAGATGCATACACGAGGAGATGTTGCGCGGATCCTCGGCCATGAAGGTCAGGAACTCGCGGAACAGACCGTTATACATCTGGTCAACTTCTTCATCGCGATTAATGACGTCAGTCGCCAGTTCGGCATCACGCTGAATATAGGCGTCCAACGCGTCACGCAGCATCCGTTCGACTTCGCGCGCCATGCGGCGAAGGGCTGCGGCACTGCCGTTGATCTCGCCTGCATTGACCAGGACCGTGGTCCGCTTGGCGATGTTCTTGGCGTAGTCTCCGATCCGTTCCAGATTGCCGGACACTTTCAGAACCGACAGAACCAGACGCAGATCGCTGGCCGTAGGCGCCCGGAGCGCGATCAGGCGCGCGGTTTCTTCATCGATAAGATCTTCAAGCGCGTCGATCGCCTTGTCGCCCCTGCGCACCTCTTGCGCCAGTTCTTCGTCGCGGGTTTCCAGCGAGCGCGCGGCGCTTATGATGGCAGCCTCGACCAAACCGCCCATTTTCATGATATGGGCCTGGATCGCTTCGAGATCGCGGTCGAATGCGGATGCAATATGTTGTTCGCTCATTGTCAGATACCTGTGCTCAGCCGATACGGCCAGTAATGTAGCTTTCCGTGCGCGGATCGACCGGATTGGTAAAGATCTGCCCCGTCTCACCAAATTCGACCAGATTGCCCAAGTGGAAGAAGGCGGTCTTTTGGCTGACCCGTGCGGCCTGCTGCATCGAGTGGGTCACGATCACCACGGAATAGCGCGAGCGCAGTTCGTCGATCAGTTCTTCGACTTGCGCGGTTGCAATTGGGTCCAGTGCCGAGCATGGCTCGTCCATCAGCAGAACCTCGGGCGCGGTTGCGATGGCGCGGGCGATACACAGTCGCTGCTGCTGACCGCCGGACAGGCCGGTTCCGGGTGCATCCAGGCGATCCTTGACCTCATCCCAAATCGCACCTCGGCGCAGGGATTTTTCAACGATTTCATCCAGATCCGCCTTGTTCTTGGCCAGGCCGTGGATGCGCGGGCCGTAGGCTACGTTATCATAGATCGACTTGGGGAACGGGTTCGGCTTCTGGAACACCATGCCCACCTTGGCACGCAACTGTACGGGGTCGACACGCTTGTCATAGATGTCTTCACCGTCCAACAGGATATCGCCTTCTACGCGGCAGATATCGATGGTGTCGTTCATCCGGTTCAGGCAGCGCAGAAAGGTCGACTTGCCGCAGCCCGACGGGCCGATGAAAGCCGTGACGGTTTTATCTTCGATCTCGACGTTCACGTCTTTGATGGCATGGGTGTCACCGTAGAAAACCTGAACCTTCTTGGCGTTGATCTTGATGTCTTTGGAGTCCACGGCTCTCTCCACTCGTGTCATGTCGTTCATTGTTGCCCCCAATTACCAGCGGCGTTCAAAGCGGCGGCGCAGGATGATTGCGATGATATTCATGGTCAGCAGGAACATCAAAAGGATGATGATGCCGCCCCACGCTTTCTCGTAAAAGCCTACGTCAGCGCGTGCAGCCCAGGTGTAGATTTGCGCCGGCATGGCCGAGTTCGGCTCTGTAAAGCCAGCGATGAACCCATCGGGGTATCCCCGTGCGACGAAACCAACCATACCGATCAGCAGCAGCGGCGCAGTTTCACCCAAGGCTTGGGCGAGGCCGATGATGGTGCCGGTCAGGATACCCGGCGCGGCCAGTGGCAGCACGTGGTGGAACACCGCCTGCATTTTCGAGGCCCCTACCCCAAGCGCCGCATCGCGGATCGACGGTGGAACCGCCTTCAACGAGGCCCGGGTCGAGATGATGATTGTCGGCAGCGTCATCAAGGTCAGCACCAGACCACCGACCAGCGGTGCCGATTGCGGCAGATGCATGAACTGGATGAACACGGCCAAACCCAGAATACCGAACACGATGGACGGCACGGCGGCGAGGTTCGAGATATTCACCTCGATCAGGTCAGTGAACTTATTCTGCGGTGCAAACTCCTCGAGGTAGATCGAGGCGGCCACGCCAATCGGCAGCGACAGTCCCAGAACCACCAGCATCATGAAGAACGACCCTACGACCGAGGCACCGATGCCCGCACCACCCGGGTTGTCCACACCCGAGTCTGCCCCGGTGATGAACGGCCAGTTGAACGCCTGTTTGATGATACCGGCCTCTTCCAGTGCGTCGACTAGATCAAGGTCGCTTTTCTGAAGGAATCGGCTGTCTTGCATGGTGTCACGGGACACGCGGCCTTTGAAGTACCCGTCCACCCGGCTGGAAGCGGCCAGATCGAATTCGATAGGCTCACCCAGTTTGTCAGGGTTTTCGGCATAAAAGGTTCGGATCGTCCCGCCAATTTTACCCAACAGACGCTCGATGGCCGCCTCGTCAAAATCGACGCTGATCCCGCTGTCTGCCAGTTCTTTGTTCAATTGAGCGATGAACAGGTTGGAATAAGCCTTGGTTTTGAACAGCGTTCCTTCTGCCTCGTCGCGCTGCGGCTCGGTCAGGGTAAAGTCTACGCTGACGACGGTGCGCTGGAAGGCCGGGATGCCCTGCGACAGGATCGAGGCGAACAGTACAACCAGAAAGAACAGGCCGGTTGCAATCGCAACAACACCATAGGCGCGGAAACGTTTCTCGGCATTGGCGCGCTTTTTCGTGCGTTCATCCGTAGCCGTGAGCGAGGTTGAGCGGCGACCGGAATCGGGGCTTTGCATGCTTGCGTCGGTCATTCGTACTGCTCCCGGTACTTACGCACGATGTAGAGGGCAAAAACGTTGAGCCCCAAGGTGAGGATGAAAAGGGTCATGCCAAGCGCGAAGGCGACCAGAGCCTCGGGCGAGGCAAAATCGGCATCGCCGGTCAACTGACTGACGATCTTGGCGGTCACGGTTGTCATGGCTTCGAACGGGTTCAGGCTCAGTCGGGCTGCGGCCCCTGCCCCGAGAACCACGATCATGGTCTCGCCGATGGCGCGCGATGCCGCCAGCAGGATCGCCCCCACGATACCGGGCAAGGCGGCAGGCAAAACGACCTGACGGATGGTTTCTGACTGCGTCGCACCAAGGCCATAAGACCCATCGCGCATCGCCTGTGGCACCGCGTTGATGATGTCGTCGGACAGTGAGGAAACAAACGGAATCAGCATGATCCCCATCACCAAGCCCGCCGTCATCACGGCCGTCCCTGCTTTCATCCAACCCAGGCCATTGTCGCCAAACACGTCCAGCAGAAGCGGGCCAACGGTCAGCAGCGCGAAGAGACCGTAAACAATGGTCGGAATACCGGCCAGAACCTCAAGCAACGGCTTGGCAACGGACCGCACGCGGGGCGAGGCATATTCGCTGAGGTAAATCGCGGCAAACAATCCGATCGGCACCGCAACCAGCAGCGCAACGATAGAGATGTAAAGCGTACCCCACAGCAGCGGGATGATACCGAGTTCGGACAGGCCTCCACGGCCCGAAAAACTGGGTGCCCAGGTCAGGCCAAAGAAGAAGTCTGTAGCAGGGTATAGCTTGAAGAACTCCCAGGTGTTGAACACCAGGGACAGGACGATGCCCACAGTTGTCAAAATGGCTATCGACGCGGCGGCCAGAAGAAGAATGCCGACGCCCTGTTCAACAACGTTGCGGGCGCGGTAATCGGCGTTGGTTTGCAACCAGGCCACGGCAGCCCCGATCAGGGCGACCGCCAGAAGAACGGCGGACATGATCGTATAGCCGGTCGCATTCATGGCGCGATAGCTTTGCGCCGCGTTCAGAACCGGCTGAGTGATGTCCGACGTCACCACCTGCCCCGCATCTTTCAACTGCTGGGTGACCTCGGTGACGTCTGCTTGCTGGTTGTTGGCTTCATTCTCGGTCAGATTGCCCTGCGCAACGGCATTGTCCAAGCCGGTTGCGGTGCGGCGCACCTCGGCCATGACCAGACTGCGCGACGAACCTTCCTTGATCACCGAATCCGGGATCATGCCAGACACTTGAGAATTAACGAAAAGCGGCTGCGCCAGCAGCCAGACAATCAAGAGGCCAAAGGCCGGAACGATCGTCTTCAGCGCAACGTTTGCGCCATAAAACGATGGAAGTGAGTGCAGATCCCGGCTGTCGCCACCGGCGCTTTTCAGGGCGCGTGCGCGTCCAAGTACATAGCCGACTGCTGCGATCGCCAATACGATCAGAATGAGCCAAAGTATCGGCATGACACCCCCGTTGCTCTTGATTGCGGTTAGTAGAAGAGACAATGAAGGGGCGACTGATCCGTCGCCCCCGATGCATTACACCAGCGAAAGGCTTAGCTGCCCGAACCCATGGTGACTTCGTTGGCGATGGCGTCCTGTGTCTGTGCCAGCTCAGGATCAGCAACCAGACCGTAGTTGGCCAGCGGGCCCGACGGACCGGCGATTTCGTCATGAGTGAAGAACTGAGCGTATTCTTTCAGGCCGGGGATCACGCCGATATGGGCTTTCTTCACGTAGAAGAACAGCGGACGCGAAACCGGGTATTCGCCGGTCGAGATGGTCTCGGTCGACGGAGCGATACCCGACATGGTGGCCACTTTCAGCTTGTCGGTATTGTTCTCGTAGAACGCCAGACCAAAGACGCCGATGCCATTGGGGTTGGTGTCGATACGCGCCAGGGTCTCGGTGTAGTCGCCGTCGATGTCGACCGACTTGCCATCGGTACGAACGGCCAGACAAGCGTCTTCTGCGTCGTCTTCGCTCATGCCGCCATCGATCATGGCCTGCATTGCGCCGGTTTCTTCACAACCGATCAGCAGAACTTTTTCTTCGAACACTTCACGGGTGCCGTGCTTGGTGCCCGGGATGAAGCCTGCGATTTCAACGTCCGGCAGTTCCGAGTTGAACTCGGCCCAGGTGTTGTAAGGGTTATCAACAACTTCGCCGTCTTTCAGGACTTTCGCACCCAGCGCGTTGAAGATGTCGGAAGGTTCAAACGCGGTGAAGGCAGGACCGGTCTGCTGACTTGCAAAAACGATGCCGTCATAGCCGATGCGGACTTCCATGATGTCAGTCACGCCGTTTTCGGCACAGGCTTTGATCTCTTTTTCACGGATCGCGCGCGACGCGTTCGCAACGTCGATGGTGTTTTCGCCAACGCCTTCGCAGAAACGCTTCAGACCAGCCGACGAACCGCCCGATTCAACAACCGGGGTTGGGAAGTCTGTGTTTTCACCGAACAGTTCGGCGACGATCGAGGCATAAGGCAGAACGGTCGACGAACCGGCAACCTGAACGTTGTCACGAGCCGCAGCAGTGGTTGCCGAGACGGCAGCGATTGCCAGCGCAGATGCCGACAGTTTTACAAAGGACATTTCAGTCTCCCTGAAAAAGGTATGCTTGATCACCCCCATGATGATCCTGCGCGCACCCCTAGGGGCCGTGCGTAAGCCTTTTGTGACAAGTGTGTAACGATTTTATGACAACCCGGTTTTTTCCGAGATTTTGCTGTCGCAAACTTCACAGCCATACAAGCATTGGCGCGTTTGAAAGTGCGGGGCTGGCTATCTAACGGGGTAAAATGATCGTGAAAACAGACCCTTTTCCCAACTCGCTTTCCACACGCAGTCTTCCGCGATGCCGATTGACGATATGCTTTACGATCGCAAGGCCCAGACCCGTTCCGCCCAATTGCCGCGATCTATGACTGTCAGCGCGATAGAATCGCTCAGTCAGGCGCGGCAAGTGAATCGCATCTATGCCAGGACCTTTGTCGATAAACTGAATCCGAACCGCTGGCCCCCGCATCGCGGTATCCCGGTCCGAGGACACAACGCGTACCGCGACACTGCCCCCGCTGGCACCATACTTGATCCCGTTTTCAATCAGATTGGTAAAAACCTGCCGTAATTGGTCACTGTCACCGGTAACCGACAGTGGCCCGTCCTTTGCGTCCAGCGACAGAACCACACCGGCATCTTCTGCAAGTGGTCGCAGAGAGTTCATTGTGGATTGCAACAGCCCGGTAAGCTCCAACTGTTCTTTGGGCCGAACACGCTCTTCACTTTCCACCCGGTTTAACGACAACAGATCGCCGACGAGCCGGTTCATCCGGTTGGCTTCATCGGTCATGATCTGCAGGAATCGTTCCCGCGCCGCAGGATCATCACGCGCAGGGCCACGCAAGGTTTCGATGAACCCCATCAACGCAGTCAGCGGAGTGCGCAATTCGTGGCTGACATTGGCCACGAAATCGCGTCGCATCTGGCTGGCGTGCTCCAGATGCGTGATGTCCTGAAAGGTGGCCAAAACGGCCCCTCCGGCCACGGCACCTACCCCGTTCATATAACGGCATTGTACTTCAAACGTGGTGTCCTGCGCACCGTCATTGGACAGATGACGGGTCTTTTTCGAGCTTTTGCTTAACAGGCTTTGCTCGATTGCCTCCAGAACCTGTGGCTGTCGCAGAATGGTTGCAAAATGACGCCCTACAATGTTCGGGCCCAACAGGGTCTTTGCATCGGTATTGGCGGCAATAATCCGTTCGGTCTGATCGACCATCAGCGCCGGCATCGGTATTGCAAGAACGAATTCTTCAAGAAGGTCTGCAGTCATGCTTCAATACCCTATCAACCCGCCCGCCTTAGGGGATAGGTTTTAAGGTTCTACGAAACTTGCGCATGTTCTCCTGATAATGCAGCGCGCTCATAGTAATCCGCTTTGCCGCCGCCTCATCCAACTGGCGCACAATTTTGCCCGGTGCGCCCATGACCAGCGAGTTATCGGGTATCTCCTTGCCTTCGGTAATCAGGGCCCCTGCCCCGATCAGACAATTCCGACCGATCTTTGCGCCGTTCAGAACAATAGCACCCATGCCAATCAAGGTGTTTTCACCGATGGTGCAGCCATGCAGCATCACCTTGTGGCCGATGGTGCAGTTCGGACCAATGGTCAGAGGATACCCCGCGTCGATATGCATGACGCAGTTTTCCTGAACGTTACTGCCTTCGCCAACGCGAATTTCTTCGTGATCCGCGCGGATCGTACAGCCAAACCAAACGGACGCCCCTTGTTCCAACACGACCTTGCCGATCAAATTGGCATCAGGAGCGACCCATGTGTCTTCGTGAATCTGAGGCGTGTGGTCACCCAATGCGTAAATGGTCATGACAGCCCCTCGAATTCATTCTGAAGTTTGCGAACGTGCTGTTGCAGCGCAGGCTGCTGAATACGGCGCATCCGTTCCGCGCTGACGATGGTTTTCAGCTTTTCCTCGGTCGCCTCAAGATCGTCGTTGATCAGGACATAGTCGTAATAGCCCCAGTGACTGATCTCATCCCAGCTTTTGAGCATCCGTTTACCGATCACATCATCGCTGTCCTGCCCGCGTGTTTCCAGACGGCGGCGCAGTTCGGGAATCGACGGAGGCAGGATAAAGATCGACAACGCGTGCTTGCCCAGATCCGAGTTTCTGATCTGAACTTCACCTTGCCAGTCGACATCAAAAAGCACATCTTTACCCGCATTGATCGAGTTGCGAACGGGTTCAGCGGGTGAGCCATAGAAATTGCCAAACACATGAGCGTGTTCCAGCATCTGACCTTCCGCGACCTGCTGTTTGAAAGCATCTTCCGACAGAAAGAAATATTCCCGCCCGTCTTCTTCCCCCGGACGCGGAGCGCGGGTTGTGGCCGAAATCGAGAATTCCAGATCCGTGTCCCAGGCCATCAACCGTTTGGCCAGAGTGGATTTGCCCGCTCCGGATGGCGAAGATAGGATGATTAAAAGGCCTCGGCGGTCCGCCATGTCAGTCGTTCCCATTCTTATTCTACGTTTTGCACTTGTTCGCGCATCTGATCGATCACCGCCTTCAGCTCCAACCCCACAGATGTCAGGTCAGAGCTTTGCGCCTTGGAACACAGCGTGTTGGCCTCGCGGTTGAACTCCTGCATCAAGAAATCCAGCTTGCGGCCCACGGCTCCGTTCTGCGCCAGCAAATCGCGCGCGGCGTCGACATGGGCGGTCAGGCGATCAATCTCTTCGGTAATATCGGCCTTGACCGCAATCAGAGCCAGTTCCTGCGCAACGCGATCAGGGTCCGCGCCCTGCGCGTTTTCCAGCACACGCGCCAGATTCTCACGCAACGCATCAGCCATCTTGCCCTTGCGTTGTTCCGCTAAGTCCGCCGCACGCGCAGTCAGTTCCGCGACCTGATCCAGCTGTGTGTTCAGAACCGTTGTCAGCGCCTCGCCCTCGGTCCGTCGCATGTCAATAAATGCTGTCAACAAATCATTGAACGCGGATGTCAGATGCGCAACCAGCGGCGCCGGATCGTCAGCCTCTGCCCCGGCATCCAACATACCTTTCAGGGCCAACAAGTCCGAAGCGCTCGTCGGAGCCAAGGTGATGCCGCGCGCAGAGGCCAGTTCTTGCGTTTGTTCAAGTGCGGTCAATGCGGCAGCCATCGCGGCTTCGTTCAACGACAGCTCAGGGGCCGCGTCCTCTCGGTTCAGACGCATGGACAGGGTCACGTTTCCGCGGCTCAGAGACTTCGACAAAGAGGCCCGCAGCGCGACTTCGAGGCCGGTCAGCCAGTCAGGCAAGCGCAGGCGCATGTCCAGGCCCTTGCCATTTACGCTGCGCAGTTCCCACGTCCAGCTGTGCGGGCCGTATGTTCCCTTCCCCGAGGCAAACCCGGTCATGGATTTGATCATCACTGCCCTTTCCTGTGGCGCTTCTCGCCGCACCTAATGCCATTGTCAGGTGCAGAGCAAGAGTTTGCTGAAGACGCAATTGTTTGGCGCAAGTTAACCATTCGTTAAAGAATTACTCCAAAATTGAGTAAACCCGAGTCAAACTGCCCCTAGCAATGGCTTGTGGGCCGCTGATGCTCCCATTGTGTTGCATTTTATGAAAAAGGCGGCCAATTGACGTTAGGGTGATGAAAATGAAAACCTTTTTCGGGACAGGTTCCGGGTCAAAATTTGGAAAGATCGTCGCAATGGATCGCTTTGACAGTGGGCGCAGCCTTTCGCCGATCCGCCAGGCCGAGGCGTATTGGACCGCATTGCTGAGCGGTAACAGCGTTCCGATGCGGTCACAAATCGACCCGCGCGGTCTTGAGAATGTTTTGGAATACACCTTCATTCTGGAACGCATCGCTCCGGGGCTGGCGCGGTTTCGTCTGGCAGGCAGCCATCTGAATGCCCTTGCAGGTATGGAAGTTCGGGGAATGCCCCTGACTGCCTTCTTTCAGCCCGATGATCGCGCCCAAACAAAGGATGTGTTGGAACAGGTATTTGCCGTGCCCGCAGTCGCGGAACTGGGTTTGATCTCGGCCGGTGTGCTGGGGCGGGCAAGAATGCAGGCTCGCATGATCCTTCTGCCACTGAAAAGCGATCTGGGGGATGTCAGCCGGGTGCTGGGGGTCATGATCGCGGACGGCGCAATCGGCAAAACGCCTCGCCGGTTTTCAATTTCTGACACGCGGATCAGACCGGTAGCTGACATTCAGGCCCAGGCCCCTGTAACGCCGCAGCCGGTGGAAGGGTTTGCCGAAGAACAAGCCGGTTTCAAACGGGCCGCAAGCCATCTGCGGCTGGTCGTATCACGCGACGATTGACTCGGGGTGAAAAAAACAGCGAACCCAAGGCCCGCTGTTTTTTTGTTTTACGCCTGCGATCAGCTTGCTGCGCGTTTACCGCCGTTGCGCCGCAGGTTGGTCAGTTCTTCTGCCACCAGGAACGCAAGTTCCAATGATTGCGAGGCATTCAGACGAGGGTCGCAGGCCGTGTGGTAGCGATCCGACAGATCCTCTTCGGTCACAGCACGCACGCCGCCAGTGCATTCGGTCACGTCCAGACCGGTCATCTCGAAATGCACACCACCGGGGATGGTGCCTTCGGCCTGATGCACGCCGAAGAAGTCGCGCACTTCGCGCAGGACTGAGTCGAACGGGCGCGTCTTGTAGCCTGTGGCCGACTTGATCGTGTTACCATGCATCGGGTCGCAGACCCAAGTGACCTTGGCACCTTCTTCCTTCACAGCCTTGATCAAACGCGGCAGATGCTCACCTGCTTTACCCGCACCGAAACGCGCGATCAGGGTCAGGCGACCCTCTTCGTTGTTCGGGTTCAGCTTGGCCATCAGAACCTTGAGGTCTTCGGCGGTCGTTGTCGGACCACATTTCAGACCAATCGGGTTCTGAACCCCACGGCAGAACTCAACATGCGCACCATCCGGCTGACGCGTGCGGTCGCCGATCCAGATCATGTGACCGGAACCTGCCAGCCAATTGCCCGAGGTTGAATCCAGACGCGTCAGTGCCTCTTCATACTCAAGCAACAGCCCTTCATGGCTGGTGTAGAACTCAACGGTTGAGAACTCATGCGTGGTATCCGCTGTGATTCCCGCAGCTTCCATGAAGTCGATCGTGTCCTGAATGCGGTCGGCAATCTCGGAATACTTCTGAACGTCCTGCTCATCCGCAAAGCCGAGTGTCCAGGCGTGAACCCGACTCATATCGGCAAAACCACCGGTCGAAAAGGCACGCAACAGGTTCAAAGTAGCCGCTGCCTGCGTATAGGCCTGAAGCATCTTGCTAGGATTCGGAATCCGCGCTTCGGGCGTAAAGGCAAGCTCGTTGATGATGTCACCGCGGTAGCTGGGCAGCTCGACGCCATCCACAACTTCGGTCGGTGCACTGCGCGGTTTGGCGAACTGGCCGGCCATGCGACCAACCTTCACCACAGGCACCTTGGCGCCATAGGTCAGAACCATCGCCATTTGCAGCATCACCTTAAAGGTGTCACGGATCGCGTCCGCGCTGAATTGTTCAAAGCTTTCAGCACAATCCCCGCCCTGCAACAGGAAGGCTTCGCCGCGACCAGCGGCACCCAGATGTTGCTTGAGACGCCGCGCTTCACCCGCAAAGACCAGCGGGGGATACTGTGAAAGCTGGGCCTCGACCTTGGCCAGAGCGGCCGCGTCGGTATAATCTGGCATCTGAACCCGGGGCTTGTTGCGCCAGTTCGTTTTTTGCCATTCGGTCATAGCTTTGATCTCCGCTGAAATGTTCAGGTCGTCTCTATACAAAATGCAATGAAGAGTGACCATATCCCATTTGCGCCTCTTGACGACGCAAACAAGCTTTGATCATGCTGGCCGCCAAATCTGCCGTTGGATATACTTCTATCCAGCAGCGAAGTAAGGACATCTCGCCATGCAAGAGCAACGCCAAGTTGTCACGGTGGAAGACACCGCGGCCCCGCCTCGGAATTTTGTTTTTGTCCTCTTGGACAAATTCTCTTTGCTGTCGTTTGCTTCGGCGTTGGACAGTCTTCGTATCGCCAACCGAATGGCGAACAAACAGCTTTATACTTGGAGGCTGTTGGGAGAAGGCGGAGAATCAGTAACCTGCTCGGCCGGGACCGAGTTCAGGCTGGATAGCGATCTGGAAGAATTGCAGCGGGACGACGTCGTTCTGATCTGCGGCGGCGTTGACGTTCAGGCCGCCACCAGTAAGCGCGTTCTGAACTGGTTGCGGCGCGAAGCCCGGCGCGGATTGCGGATTGGTGGCCTGTGCACGGCTGCCTATACTCTGGCAAAGGCCGGGTTGCTGGATAACAAGAAGGCGACGATTCACTGGGAAAACTCGGACAGTTTCATCGAAGAATTTGATGAGGTTGAACTGACGAAATCCGTCTTTCAGATCGATGGAAGCCGTATGACGACTGCGGGCGGCACGTCTTCGATTGACCTGATGCTTAAGCTGATTGCCGAGGACTACGGCGAGGATCTGGCCAACGCGGTAGCGGATCAGATGATCTATTCATCGATTCGCACGGATCAGGATACCCAGCGCCTGTCGACCCCAACCCGGATCGGTGTGCGGCATCCCAAGCTGAGTCAGGTTATCCTGATGATGGAAAAAAACATCGAAGAACCGATCTCGCCTTCGATTCTGGCCAAGGATGTCGGCATGTCGACCCGTCAGTTGGAGCGTCTTTTCCGCCGATACCTCAGCCGTTCGCCCAAGCGCTATTACATGGAACTGCGCCTGCACAAGGCCCGGAACCTGCTGATGCAGACGGATATGAGCGTGATCAACGTAGCGCTCGCCTGTGGCTTTGCTTCACCCAGCCATTTCTCGAAATGCTATCGTGCGCATTACAACACCACGCCGTATCGCGAACGCGGTGCGCAAAGCGGGCGGTTGTCGGTTTAAGCCTACGGGGCCATCCGATACACCGCGCCCTGCCCAACCGAGATAAACCAGATCGAACCGTCAGGGGCCTCGACAATATCGCGCACACGCTCGGTTTCGGGCCCCTTTATCTGTTCAACCTCTCGCAGCGGTTTGCCAGCAAGCCGGGCGATATAGTCAAATTTCAGCGACCCGACAAAGATATCACCCTTCCATTGCGGCCAGAGTCTGCCGGAATACACCAGCAGGCCAGAAGGCGCGATGGATGGGTCCCAATAATGCGCTGGTTGTTCCATTCCCTCCTTGGCTGTACCTTCCCCGATTTTTTGCCCGGAATAATGAGTGCCGTAAGAAATGACCGGCCAACCATAGTTTCTGCCCGCACGGGGTTGGTTGACCTCGTCTCCACCGCGGGCGCCATGTTCCGAAACCCACAACCGCCCGCGCGAATCCAGTCCGGCCCCTTGCGGGTTTCTGTGACCATACGACCAGATTTCCGGTCGGATGTTCGATTGTCCGACAAACGGGTTGTCTGACGGCACTGTTCCATCACGGTTTATCCGGATGACCGAGCCCATGTGATTGGACCGGTCCTGGGCATTGTCCGCATGGCCACGATCACCAATTGTTACAAACAATGTCCCGTCCCGTGCCTCGACCACGCGGCTGCCGAAGTGACGCCCGCCCGATCCGCCCGGGGAGGCCTCGAAAATCACGCGCAGGTTTGTCAGGCGCTTGCCGTTCCCGGACTGGCGCGCGACTGCGACCGCGGTACCTGCACCACCTTTTTGTGGTTGTGAATAGGTCAGAAAGACCTCTCGGCTTTGATTGAAATCACGTGGGATTGTGACGTCCAGCAATCCGCCCTGCCCCGAAGCTGCAACCTTTGGAACGCCCGAGACCTCGTGCGCCTTTCCATCCCTTACATACAACAATTCTCCGTCCCGTTCGGTGACGAGGAAATCGCCGTCCGGCAGGATACCCACTGCCCAGGGCGTATCCAGCCCACTGATCATTTCCTTAAGCACAACATTCCCAGCAGACGTCGACAGGACCTGAGCGAATGCGCTTCCGGCGCAAATAGAGAGGAACAGAATCACAACAGTTCTGAACATGAAAGCCCCCTTCCGTGGCAATCGCAGGTAAACCCTAACAAAACAGTTAGAATTCCTATCGGCAAAAACACGTTTGCGTTAGGACTTTTCTTTTCCAGACGGCTTGCCTAGGTTCGTGGCCAGAACGAACACGTTCACAATAGGGAGTAACCATATGAAAAAGCTGCTTACCGCAACTGCAGCAACCGCTTTGCTTTCCGGCACCGCCATGGCTGAGGACATCACGCTAGGCGTTTTGTTCGGTTTCACCGGTCCGATTGAATCGCTGGCACCGGCAATGGGTTCGGGCGCCGAGATGGCGATGGCCGAAGTGACCGAATCCGGCAAACTGCTGGATGGAACCAATGTGACCGCCTCACGCGCTGACACCGGCTGTATCGACAACGGCCTGGCCACGTCGAACGGCGAACGCATGATCGCGGACGGTGTTGCCGGTATCATCGGCGGCGATTGCTCGGGCGTGACCGGTGCGATCCTGCAGAACGTCGCGATTCCGAACGGCATGGTCATGATCTCGCCTTCGGCAACCTCGCCCGGTCTGTCGACCATGGAAGACAATGGCTTGTTCTTCCGCACCGCGCCGTCGGATGCGCGTGAAGGTCAGGTTATGGCCGACATCCTGAATGATCGCGGCATCAGCTCAATCGCTCTGACCTATACCAACAACGACTATGGCAAAGGTCTGGCGGATGCGATCCAATCCTCGTTCGAGGCGGCCGGTGGCGAAGTTACCATCGTTGCCGCGCACGAAGACGGCAAGGCAGACTACTCGGCCGAAGTTGGCGCGCTTGCTTCAGCCGGTGGCGACATTCTGGTCGTTGCGGGTTATCTGGACCAAGGCGGTCTGGGTATCATCCAGTCGGCACTGGACAGCGGTGCGTTTGATACCTTCGGTCTGCCCGGCGGCATGATCGGTGACTCGCTGCCCTCAAACGTCGGACCCGACCTGAACGGCTCGTTTGGTCAGATCGCCGGTTCGGGTGGTGAAGGTGCCGAGAAATACTTTGCCATGGCCGAGGCAGCAGGGTTTGACGGCTCGTCGCCATATTCGCCGGAATCCTATGACGCCGCGGCTCTGTTTATGCTAGCCATGCAAGCGGCCGGCTCGACCAACCCTGCCGATTATGGTGCCAAAATCATGGATGTGGCCAACGCTCCGGGCGAGAAAATCTATCCCGGCGAACTGGCCAAAGGTCTGGAACTGCTGGCAGCTGGCCAAGACATCGACTACGTCGGCGCGTCCGGTGTTGAGCTGATTGGCCCCGGTGAAAGCGCGGGTTCCTATCGTGAGATCGAAGTGACCGACGGCGAGAACAAGACCGTAAAGTTCCGTTGATCCTGCGTAATCTGTTATAAAAACAAACAGCCCGGGCCTTGTGTCCGGGCTGTTTCAATGAAAAAAGCCGCACCTCGAAAACGGGGATAGGTAACGACGCCGGAAACGGTGGCTGGGGGAAGACATGATCGTCGTCGAAGACATGCACAAGCATTTCGGCGGGTTTCACGCGGTGGATGGCGCGTCGCTTGAAATCCAAAAGGGGTCAATCACTGGCCTGATCGGACCGAACGGCGCTGGTAAAACCACGTTGTTCAACGTGATCGCAGGCGTTCTGCCTCCGACCAGTGGCAAAGTGTACATGGACGGAGAGGATATCACCGGCCTGCCCCCGCATGAGTTGTTCCACAAGGGTCTGCTGCGCACGTTCCAGATTGCGCATGAGTTTTCCTCGATGACCTGCCGTGAGAACCTGATGATGGTGCCCGGCGCGCAATCGGGTGAATCGCTGTGGAACACTTGGTTCGGCCGCAAGCGCATCGCCGATGAGGAGCGCGCGCTGAAGGCCAAGGCCGATGAGGTGCTGGAGTTTCTGACCATTGAACATCTGGCCGATCACAAGGCGGGCCAGGTGTCGGGCGGTCAGAAGAAACTGCTTGAGCTTGGCCGCACCATGATGGTCGATGCCAAGATCGTGTTTCTGGACGAAGTCGGCGCGGGCGTGAACCGCACCCTGCTGATGACCATCGCCGACACAATCCTGCGCCTGAACAAGGAACGCGGCTATACCTTCGTCGTTATTGAGCATGACATGGATTTCATTGGTAAAATCTGCGACCCAGTCATTTGTATGGCCGAGGGTAAAGTTCTGGCCGAGGGTACTTTGGACGAGATCAAGGCCAATGAGCACGTGATCGAAGCCTATCTGGGCACCGGCCTGAAGAACAAAGACAAGCTGGAGGCCGAGGCGTGAGATCCGTGATCCGAGTGAGCGCCTGCTGCGCGCTTAATCTTTGTGATTGGGGGCTCTGCCCCCAAAACCCCCGAGATATTTCCGGCCAGATGAAGAAGGATCAGGAGAATGACTGAGCCGTTTCTGATCGGCGACACCATGACCGGCGGTTACGGCAAAGGTCCCGACATCCTGCACGACTGCACCATTGCTGTCGACAAGGGCGAGATTGCGGTCATCGTCGGCCCCAACGGTGCGGGTAAATCCACCGCGATGAAGGCCGTGTTCGGGATGCTGGACGTCCGCGTGGGATCTGTTCGACTGGATGGCGAAGAGATCACCAACCTCTCACCACAGGATCGCGTGATCAAAGGCATGGGTTTCGTGCCGCAAACACAGAACATCTTTACGTCTATGACGGTCGAAGAAAACCTCGAGATGGGCGCTTTCATCCGTCGCGATGATATCAGCGAGACGATGGAACAGGTCTATGACCTCTTCCCCATCCTGCGCGACAAGCGCAATCAGGCGGCCGGAGAACTGTCAGGCGGTCAGCGCCAGCAGGTCGCTGTGGGCCGAGCGCTGATGACACAGCCCAAGGTATTGATGCTGGACGAACCGACCGCCGGTGTTTCGCCCATCGTGATGGATGAACTGTTCGATCGGATCATCGAGGTTTCGCGCACTGGCCTTCCAATCCTGATGGTGGAACAGAACGCGCGGCAGGCGTTGGAGATCGCAGACAAGGGCTATGTGCTGGTTCAGGGGCGGAATGCTTATACCGGCACGGGCAAGGAACTGCTGGCTGATCCGGAGGTTCGCAAGAGTTTCCTGGGGGGGTAGAATGAAAAATCTAGATCCCAAGGTTCTTGTTGCGGTATTTTTTTTGACGCCTCAAAGCTTGGCTGCTCAAGTATCATCATGTGTTTGTAAATTCGACATTGAATGCACGCGCGACGAAGGTTGTCAAAAAAAGGAAATGGACCTGACTTTCTTTTTGGACGGGCAAGGTCAAGCGTTCATGCAGGGTAATGTAGGACTTGTCCAGGTTGTCCCCGTCGATGGCAATCAAGCATTTTCCTTCGTTGAGCCGCTTGGGTCCGGAGTAGTTCAATCCACAACTGTGTTAACGGACGGGACAGCAGTTCATTCTCGACATACTGCAATACTAGGAGAGTTCATTGTCGCGCAATGGCACGGCAATTGTTCAACCTATACTGGGTTAGATTAAACTCCGTCCCGGTCAAATCTGTTGATCCTTAGAAATCGCAAATTCGCTCCGGCATTTTAGCAGTTTTTTCACGTCTTTTCGCTTCGGTAGCCTCGCATGTTGTACATTCCCACAGGTTGATCTGTCCAAAATCTTTTTTACTATTGCTGTAATTAGGCTTTGAGAGTCGCGAAAACCTACGAATACGTGGCCACTCCATTTTCTTTGCACTCCCCAACATCAAAAAGCTCGTGGCAGATATCTGACCTGTTTTCAGGGGCCACAAGGCGGCTGCAAACTGCGCTCAAGCAAATACAACCGCCTTGCAACATTCACCCTTCTGGATTGCTGCAATACCCAGAATCCTGCGCTGCATGAGGCCCCTTGATCGACATGTCATAATGCAGGTTGTCAAAATCCACCACAAAGGTCACAACATCCTGCCCCATAATATGCAGGAAAGTCAGCGAGTTTAGTCCGGGAATGATCGTAGCCTCGCCCTTGATATCCTCTGTCACGATGAACCCTTTGTCGGTCGCCCCGGATCGCGCCAATGTCACCGCTCCGCCATTTCCGTCCGACACGCAGTTGACGACGAAATCTGCGCCGTTCAGAGGATCACTCGCGGATTGAGCCATCACAGGCAAAGTCGCACTCAGTATCAGAGCTGCGTATGATTTCATGTCGAACCTCATTTTTGTTTCTGCGCCCCCACGCTTCGTCATAAATCATGAAGAAACCCAAGAGTTTCTACGGGCTGTCCCACGCCCCTCACCGGTTCTTGAATCCAGGTGAAGGGGTTGTGTTTCGGCGAAACAATTAGCCAGATGCAGAACGCAAAAAGTGGCCAAAAAGTGGCGCCAAATCCGACCGGTCCTTCCAGATTGCGAGATGCATATTTTTACGCTGTTTTGTCAGAAGATTACCCGCCTGGGCCCCTTGGAAGAAAAATTAGTAGGTCCAGAATTCCGCCCGGACTCAGTTTAATTCTTGCCATGATCTGCACCTAATCACGGCGCGCGAACACTGGAAATCCATTAGGAATTCTCAATCCATACCGGGCACATGCCCTCTTCAGGAGACATATTATGAAACATTTGGCAGCGCTTGCCGCCATCGTCCTGCCTGCGTCGGCTCAGGCGGTATCGCAAACCTCCGGGCAAGGCGAAATTATTTATGAGTGTCAGATTACCGAGGCCTGCAAATCCAGTGGATGCAACCCGCTCGACCCCATCGTTCCGGTTACACTGAAACAGTTAGACGGCCAGTCCAAAGGTACGATTCTGTCTAACGGGCAGGAATATGAAGCGCATGTTTTACGCGGTCTCGGCGCGCAAGAGTTTCTACAGATTACCGCCGGCGGCAGCATCGGTTACACAGTCCAAAATGAGTCTGGGGAATTGTCGGTTCGGGCTACCGGCGGCCAGCAAAGGCACGAGCGTGGGGTCTGTTCGATTTCTCAGTAGCTGGATTTAATCAACCCAACGAACAGAATCAAACCAACAAACCCCAAAGGCTGCTTTCGCACCTTTGGGGTCGTTCAATCATAACCGTCGTCAGCGAGTGCAGAATCCCGAAACCAATCCTATTTTTTGCGAACAATTCACGTGCTGGGCGCAGCGGCAATGTTGTGCTTGCAACCGGTGCCATGCCATAAGGTCGCACCCGGACAGTGAGAAGAATTAATGGACTTACTCAACGCGCTTGTTGCGCTTGCGAATTTTGTGTTGGTGCCCGCGATCGCCTTTGGCAGCCAGCTGGCATTGGGGGCACTGGGGGTCACTCTGATCTACGGTATCCTGCGGTTTTCAAACTTTGCCCATGGCGACACCATGGCCTTTGGTGCGATGATAGCAGTGCTGGTGACATGGGGCTTGCAGGCCGTCGGTGTCAGCTTTGGACCGTTGCCAACCGCCCTGCTCGCCTTGCCCTTCGCCATTCTTGGCTGCATCCTGTTGGTGCTGATCACCGACCGCCTTGTGTATCGGTTTTACCGCGAACAAAAGGCCAAACCGGTTATTCTGGTGATCGTGTCGATGGGTGTGATGTTCATCATGAACGGCCTCGTACGATTCATCATTGGACCGGATGATCAGAGGTTTTCGGACGGCGCACGCTTCATCATTTCGGCGCGGGATTTCAAGGCGATGACCGGTCTGCGCGAAGGGTTGGCGATCAAGACGTCCCAAGGCATCACCGTGATTGTGGCCGTTGTCGCCGTGGCGCTGCTGTTCTGGTTTCTGAACAAGACGCGCACGGGGAAATCGATGCGCGCCTATTCCGATAATGAGGATCTGGCACTGCTGTCGGGCATCAACCCTGAACGCGTGGTGATGATCACCTGGATCATCGTCGCCGCGCTGGCCACCACGGCCGGTATGCTTTACGGGCTGGACAAGAGTTTCAAACCCTTCGTCTATTTCCAGTTGCTGCTGCCGATCTTTGCTTCGGCAATTGTTGGCGGCTTGGGCAATCCGCTAGGCGCTATCGCGGGCGGCTTCATCATCGCGTTTTCCGAGATTACGATCACCTACGCGTGGAAAAAGGTGATCACATATATCGCCCCTGAAAGCCTAGCACCGTCAGGATTGGTGCAATTTCTTTCGACCGATTACAAATTCGCGGTCAGTTTTGTCATCCTGCTGATCGTGCTTCTTTTCAAGCCTACCGGCCTGTTCAAGGGGAAAGCGGTATGACCGAATCCGTTAAGAACACACTGCTTTTCGTTGTCGTAGCTGGCTTGATCCTTTTGACCGGGTTCACAC
Source organism: Ruegeria sp. E8 (assembly GCF_056533985.1). Classification (NCBI taxonomy): domain Bacteria; kingdom Pseudomonadati; phylum Pseudomonadota; class Alphaproteobacteria; order Rhodobacterales; family Roseobacteraceae; genus Ruegeria; species Ruegeria sp. E8. The sequence goes on along the minus strand of NZ_JBQFOY010000001.1, from coordinate 480,496 downwards.
AAAGCTGGAACGCCGCGATCCTGATCCTGAACATGGGGTTGATTTCGGCCATCATGGCGATCGGGGTGAACCTGCAATGGGGATTTGCGGGTCTGTTCAACGTCGGTGTCATGGGCTTTGTCGCGCTGGGCGGTCTGGCCGTTGTGCTGATTTCGACTGCGCCCACTCCCGGTGCTTGGTCTGCCGGCGGTTACGGTATCCTTCTGTCTTTGCTTCTGGGGGCTGCCACTGTGGTGGCCGCGGTACTGGTCGCGACGAAGATGCCGAAAGGTCGTGTGCAGACCCTGACGATCATTGCCGTTCTGCTTGTTGGCTTTTTCGTCTATCGTGCGGTGTTTGATCCCAGCATTGCAGCCGTTGAGGCGATTGACCCGGCGATAGCCGGTAACATTGGCGGCCTGAACCTGCCTGTTCTGCTGGCCTGGCCAGCCGGTGGTTTGCTGGCGGCAGGTGCCGCGTGGTTGATTGGTAAAACCGCTTTGGGTCTGCGCTCGGATTACCTGGCGATTGCCACGCTGGGTATCGCCGAGATCATCATCGCCATCATGAAAAACGAGGATTGGTTGGCCCGGGGCGTCAAGAATGTCTACGGCATCCCGCGTCCTTCCCCGGTTGTGGGTTATGAGGTCGACTTGCAGAATGACCCGGTCTTCCTTGCCCGGGCAGAATGGCTCGGGCTGGATCCGGTCACTGCTTCGACGCTTTCGGTCAAACTCGGGTATTCACTGCTATTCATGATCGTGCTTCTTGTTCTGCTCTGGATGGCTCAGATGGCATTGAAAAGCCCGTGGGGCCGAATGATGCGTGCGATCCGGGACAACGAGGTCGCGGCTGAGGCCATGGGCAAGGACGTTACCCGCCGTCATCTACAGATCTTCGTGCTGGGATCGGCCATTTGCGGTATCGCAGGCGCAATGATGACAACTTTGGACGGTCAGCTGACACCAAGCGCCTATCAACCGCTGCGTTTCACCTTTTTGGTTTGGGTGATGGTGATCGTTGGCGGTTCCGGTAACAATTTCGGAGCTGTGCTTGGTGCGTTCCTGATCTGGTTCCTATGGGTTCAGGTTGAGCCAATCGGCCTGTGGCTTATGAATGTCATCACAGCGGGAATGCCGGATGGAAGTGCGCTAAAATCGCATCTGATCGACAGCGCCGCGCATATGCGCCTGCTGACGATGGGGCTGATCCTGTTGATTGTTCTCAGATTCAGTCCAAGGGGGCTGATCCCCGAGAAATAGATCAGAACCACCTGAAATACGCGAAACCGTGCCTTTCATCCGGCACGGTTTCTTGATTCTTAAGGATTTTCTGAATAAACGGACCCACCGCAGTGTTTTCATGTTGCGGGAAGTTGCCGGCACTCACACCCGTCTACGCCGATCTGTAACGATCATCCACACGTGTTGAAAAGAGTAAAAGATGAAAGCACCGCGCCTCAAAACACTTGTTCTATTTCCCGTTGTTGCCGTTGTAACAGCCGCCTGCATTCCCTCACCGGAAGAACTTGAGACAACCCCTGTCAAGGTTCAAACGCCCAAAGGTGTCGTGACCTGTCAGCTGTATCGCCCCGACCGGGTAACCTGGGATCGCGCGATTGATTTCCCGGCCACGAAAATGTCGGTGCCAGAGGCGGATGCCTATTGCCGTCAGGAAGGCCAGCGCCGCCTCAAGTAAACGCCGCGGCGCCCGGAAGGGCGCCGTGCCCTTACCTGTTGCGGAACAAACCGCCCAGAATACCGCGCACGATCCGACGTCCGGTCGTGCCTTTCAATTCCTTGATAACTGCCTCGGTCATTGCCGTTGCAAACGTGTCTTTCCGGCGCTGCACACGGGACGAGGACCTGCCCACCCGGCTACCCGAATATCTACGGGCCGAAGAATACTCCCGTTCTATGGGCGATTGCGCTTCAAGTACCTCATCGGATTCGGCCTGTTCGGCGGCTTTTGCGGCAGCATCTGCCCGGGCCTGCAAGATTTCAAAGGCGGATTTCCGATCTATCCCCTTGTCATATTTCCCCGCCATCGGCGAAGTGTCGAGAATCGCCTGACGTTCAGCGTCTGAAATCGGTCCGAGCTGAGACCCAGGCGGGCGAATCAGCGTACGCTCAACCACGCCAGGCACGCCTTTCTTTTGCAGCATCGATGTGACGGCCTCACCTACGCCGACCTCACGGATCGCGGCCTCGGTATCGAAGGCCGGGTTCTCGCGATAAGTTTCCGCTGCCAGCCGCAGGTTCTTGCGGTCACGCGCCGTAAAGGCCCGCAATGCGTGCTGAACGCGGTTGCCCAACTGGCCCAGAATATCCTCGGGGATATCCGCAGGATTCTGTGTGATGAAATAGACCCCTACCCCTTTGGATCGGATCAGGCGAGCCACCTGTTCAACCTTGTCCACCAATACTTTCGGGGCCCCATCAAACAGCAGATGCGCCTCGTCAAAAAAGAACACCAGCTTGGGTTTTTCAGGGTCTCCGACCTCGGGCAGTTCTTCGAACAATTCGCTCAGCAACCATAGCAGGAAGGTCGCATAAAGCCGTGGCGAAGCCATCAACTTGTCCGAGGCAAGGATGTTCACCATCCCCTGCCCGTTCTCGTCAGCCCGCATCAGATCGGCCAGATCCAGCGCCGGTTCACCAAACAGCTTTGTTCCGCCCTGGTTTTCAAGCACCAGCAACCGCCGCTGAATCGCGCCGATGGAAGACGTCGATACATTGCCATACCGCAAGGACAGCTGCGCGCGGTTCTCTCCGATCCAGACCAGCAGCGCCTGAAGATCCTTGAGATCCAACAGCGGCATGCCTTCTTCATCTGCCACACGGAACGCGATGTTCAGAATACCCTCCTGCGCCTCGCTCAGTTCCATCAAACGGGATAGCAGTAATGGCCCCATTTCTGTGACTGTTGTACGCACGGGATGACCTTGTTCACCGAACAGATCCCAGAATGTCACCGGGCAGGCGGAATAGGAAAAATCGTCAAAGCCGATACGACCCGCGCGATCCAGAAACGCCTGGTGCAGTTTGTGTGTCTCGCTTCCGGGCAAGGCCAGCCCGGATAAATCGCCTTTGACATCGGACAAAAACACCGGAACCCCGGCCTGAGAGAACCCTTCAGCAAGGATTTGCAACGTCACGGTCTTACCCGTTCCGGTCGCACCGGCAATCAACCCATGGCGGTTTGCGTATTTCAACGCCAGTTCCTGCGGCTGGCCATAGCCTTCGCCACCGCCGCCCAAAAAGATATTCTCGCCCATTAACACTGCCTTATGTTTCACCGATCCGGGACCAGCATACAAAGTTAACCTTTGACTGCGATAGTCAATTTGCCCTGTGGTGATTTCCTTTCTGCGGGGCAGACTTCCTCCCTGTCGACTGGCCGTGCCTTCGGGCACGGCTTTTTTTCTCTCCCGAAGGGTTTCAAAGTTCTAATCGGCAAATTAAAAATTGAGGATAGCTGTTGACCCGTCAGCCCCCCTTTCGTAGGGTTTGCGCATAAATAAGTCGGCCAGTCCGACGGGGAGAACCTTTTGGAAAAGGGAGTTGTTTGATCAGCTCCCTTTTTCTAATTCGGAACAACCCGTTTTCGGCGTTCCGGCAGGAATCCGTTCACGTTCGAACATGCTGTTCCGATAGTGACTGACACCAGTCCAGAAGAGTGTTAAACGAAGCGAAAAGCTCAATCATCAAATCGAGGCATTCATGATCAAGAAAATCCTCTCGCTGAATACCGTGGCAGCGGTTTTGCTGTGCGGTGCTGCCTATGCGCAGGACACAACGACATCCGAACCAGAAACAGCGCTGGACCTGGGCCAGGAAGGACCACGGGTCGGAGAGCAATTCGTCAAAGAAGAATTCGGCGACTGGGATGTGTCGTGCATCAAGGCACAGCAAGGTGAAGACCCTTGTGCCATCGTTCAGGTTCTGAACGGCGACCAAGGCGACCCGATTGCAGAAGTATCGATCGGCAAGCTACCCGAAGGCGGAGCGGCCGTTGCCTGGGCAAATGTGATCGTTCCATTGGAGACGCTGCTGCAAGCTCAACTTGCCCTGTCCATCGACGGTGCACCGCGCAAGCTGTACAACTATCACCACTGCGTTCCGGTTGGCTGCATCGCACAGCTTGGGCTCAGCCAGGGTGATATCGATGCGATGAAAGCTGGCAGCAAGGCCACTTTCTCTCTGGTTCCCGCCCGCTTCCCGGACCAGGTTCTGGAAATGGATATGTCGCTGTCCGGCTTCACATCAGGCTATGAATCCCTGACGGTCAATACGAACTGAAAACGTTTTTCTGAATATGCCGCCGCATCACTTGCGGCGGCTTTTTGACCACTAGACCCTTTTCAAAGCCAGAACAGCATTCAGCCCCCCGAAAGCGAACGCATTGCTGAGCGCGACGTCGACTTTGGCATCGCGAGCATCGTTCGGCACCACATCCAGCGCGCATTCCGGGTCGGGCTCTTCGTATCCAATAGTTGGTGCAATGACACCGTCACGCAGCGCCATGATACAGGCCAACAGCTCGACCGCACCGGTCCCGCCGATCAGATGGCCATGCATGGATTTGGTCGATGAGATCATCAGATCGTCGGCATGAGGGCCGAAGACATCCGCAACCGCAGCACATTCGGTCTTGTCATTTGCAGCCGTCCCGGTGCCATGCGCGTTGATGTACCCCACATCGCTTGCATTCAACCGGGCATCGGCCAACGCACCTGACATGGCCCGCGAAGCCCCTTGCTTGCTGGGCATCACGATATCCGCGGCGTCTGACGACATGGCAAAGCCGACAACTTCGCACAAAATCTCGGCCCCACGGGCACGGGCGTGTTCGTATTCTTCGAACACAAAGACACCAGCCCCCTCGCCCTGTACCATCCCGTTACGATTGGCACTGAAAGGACGGCACGCATCTTTCGACATTACGCGCAAGCCTTCCCACGCTTTGACGCCGCCAAAACACAGCATGGATTCGGACCCACCCGTAACCATGGCAGGCGCGATACCGCTGCGCACCATTTGAAAGGCTTGTGCCATGGCGTGGTTGGACGACGCGCAAGCGGTCGAAACGGTGAAACTTGGGCCTTTGAGGTTGTGTTCCATCGAGACATGGCTGGCCGCCGCGTTGTTCATGAGCTTGGGAACAACAAACGGGTGCACCCTGTTCTTTCCGTCCTCATAAACCGAACGGTAATTGTCATCCCAAGTCGACACGCCGCCGCCGGCGGTCCCCAACACAACACCCGATTTCGCGGCCAACTCTCCGTGAAACTCGATGCCCGACTGGTCGATCGCCTCTTTGGCTGCGGTCAGGGTGAACTGGGTGAACCGGTCATACAAAGATATCTGCTGGCGGTTGAACCGCCCTTCGGCCTCAAACCCCCGGACCTGTCCGCCGATCTTGATGGCCAAGCGGTCGACGTCGCGGAATTCCAGCTCTGAGATGCCACAGCGGCCTTCGCGCATGGCTTTCAGCGTGTCAGGGACAGAATGGCCCAGCGAATTGATCGTCCCCGAGCCGGTAATGACAACACGTTTCATGAGAGTTTGTCAGACCTTTTCCGACACAAGCTTTTCGATCCCTGCAATGATCGCAGCGACATTCGAAATATCGAAATCATTGGCCTCGGGTTCGTTGGCATTGAAAGGAATCGAGATGTCGAACTCTTCTTCAATGGCAAAGATACTCTCGACCAGACCAAGGCTGTCGATGCCCAGATCTTCCAGTGTGCTTTCGGGCGTCACGTCCGATGGCTCCAGCACGGCCTGCTCTGCAATGATTGCGATGACGCGGTCGCTGATGCTCATGTCGATCCCCTGATTATCAGTTTGAGGATGATTTAATCGCTTGGGGTCTGTTTGAAAACAGCCTTTTTCAGTGCCTCAACGTCGCGGGCCATTCGCGGCAGGCGTCGCTGCGCCTTGTAGACGTCTGTATGGGTTTCCATTTTGATGCCGGGGTAGCCCATGATTACGCGTCCAGCGGGAACATTTGACAGTATCTTTGTTCCTCCACCCGATATGACGCCGTCCCCGATGAAAATATTATCGACAACCCCGGTTTGACCACCCAGAACGACGTTGTTGCCAATTTCGACCGATCCCGACACGCCGGTCTGCCCGCATAGCAGACAATCCCGCCCGACGCGGGTGTTGTGACCGACGTGAACCAGATTATCGAGCTTTGAGCCGTCGCCAATGCATGTATTGCGGATCGTGCCATTGTCGACCGTACAGTTCGACCCCACCTCGACATCGTCACCGATCTCAACCGCGCCCAAAGAGTGAATGCGCAGCCAGTTTTGCGCCTTGGCATCACCCTGATCGCCCATTGTCTTACGCGCATTCTCTGCACCTGACACTTCGGGCGTGACGAAACTGAACCCGTCACCCCCGATCCGTGCACCAGGTTGCGCGATAAAGCGATCCCCGATCTGTGCACGGGCGCCAATGCTGACCATCTCGCGCAAAAGAGCCTGTTCGCCCAGAACGGCATCTATACCGACCACACAATGCGCCCCGATGACCGATCCGGAACCAATCCGCGCGCGGGCACCAATGACTGCCAGTGGACCAATCGCTACATCCGCACCAATTTCCGCCGTTGGATCAACAACGGCCGAAGGGTGAATGCCCGGCTCAACCCCCTGCCCGCGATCCAGCATCGCAGTGATTCCGGCCATCGCCATGCGGGGGCGCTTTACGAAAATGGCCGCCCGCAAACCCATCGCCTGCCAGTCCGCGCCTTCCCACAACACAGCGGCGCGTGCTTCACCGTTGGATAGCGCCTCGGCGTATTTTGGAGACATGGCCATCGCCAAATCGGTAGGACCCGCATCACCCGGTTCAGCGGCCCGCACAATTGTCAGGCCAGCATCGCCCTGACATTCAGCGCCCAGAGAGTCGGCGATTTGTTGAACGGTGAACTGCATGGCGGGCTTCCTTTTGGCAGGATTTGACCCGTGCTTACCCCTGAACGTCCGGCAGGGCCACCCCTGCCTTTTGAAGGGCCTCCCAAATCTTGCGATCCCGGTCGTAAACATCGCGGCGATACTGCACTGCACCCTTCGGTCCGACATATGCCGTCCGATAGATCAGATGCACCGGGACATGCTGATCCAGTTCAACTCTGGTTTCTTTCCCGGTCTTCAGAACGCGATGGAAAAATGCCTTCGGATCTTCTTCCTGTCTTGCCAGTAGCGCATAGGCAAACTCGAAGGGTTGTGCCAACCGGATGCAGCCATGCGAGAACGCCCGAACCTCACGCGCAAACAGGTTTTTATGAGGTGTATCATGCAGATAGATATTATACTTATTAGGGAACATGAACTTCACCAACCCCAAAGCATTGCTTTGGCTGGGTGGCTGGCGCATCGCGAATGGGAAATTGCGCGCTGTGAATTGGTTAAAGTCCACAGCCCCACGATTGACCTGCCGTCCCCTGCTGTCGGTGATCTGAATGTGACCGACCGCATTTGGATTCGCCTTCAACTTCGGCAGATATTCTTTGGTGATGATCGAACGGGGAACATACCAACTGGGGTTGATCACCATATGCTCCATCACGTCCGAAAACTCGGGGCTCCGGCGGTCATGGGTGTTCTTTCCGATCACCGCCCGGGTCTCAAAGGTGACGTGCCCATCATCCACGATTTTGGCCGAGAAATCGGCCTGGTTGACCAGGATATGACGCGTGCCGCGTTCCCGAGGCAACCAGCGTTCCCGTTCCAGTGCGACATAAACGGCCTTCAACCGGTCGGAAGCGGGACGATTCAGCTCGGTAATCGTGCCTTTGCCCGCAACGCCATCAGGTTCCAACCCATGCGCGGTTTGAAAAGCCCGAACACCGTCCAGCAGAGCCGCATCGAACGAGGGGCTGGCGGAAGGTCTCATATACCCCATAACCACCAGACGATTGCGCAACTTCACGACATTCGGCCCGGTATCGCCGAATTCCAGCTTGCTCACGGGAACAGTTGCTCCCCATCCGCCCTGTTCAATAAGAGCCTCAAGTACCAGTTTTTGCTTCATTAACGCCCGGTATTGAGGTGTCTGCGGCGCAAGTTGCTCAATATATGCAGCACCTTGCGCACCGAGGCCTTGCAAATGCTCGGCGGCGCTGCGCCGCGCCACCGTCCGAACGAGACCATCATCAACACTTCCGGGCCGAATTGCGCCTGTGTACAGCGCGTCAGCGTATTCGACAAAAATCCTGCTCAGTTTAGCCTCAACGGCCCCAAGATCGCGGGTCGAGCGTGCCGATTCCATCGTCTCCAGCAAGGTTGAAACTGATGGGGTGGCTTGCGGCAACCCGTGCAGATGCGCGCTCGACAAAGCCTTGATCAACGCTGCCCTGCGTTGCGTATGTTCGGCGGTTTTACCCACCCAAATCGGCGCAAATCCGTTTGTCCGGTAAAACTCGGCGACTTGCGACGCCCGCGCTGTGTTTTCAGCGATTGCCATCTGGAACGCCGTGCTGGGCGCGGGCTCAAAGGTGGTATTCGCAATACTCGCCGTAGCCGCAAAACAGGCGGTTAGCAGGATACTGGTACTGGTCCGGAAAACAGAAAACATTGGTTGCCTTGATAATCAATAGTTTGGACAGGTGGATATGTGCGTCGAACAAGTATGGATTTGAGCCCGAAGCCTTGTCTATTCACAAATTCCCTACCAAATCGCTTCTGTCGATGCCTGATGCGCGATTGCATCGGCTGCGTGGCTCGAAACTCACACCTCAAAAATATCTGTGATGCGCTGTGACATTTGCGCAAAAAACTGCCGAAAATTCCCCCTTGAATAGGTGATTGTGAAACACTTCTTGGCCGTTGATTCCGATTGTGCCATACATTCCGCATCTGGGATGGGAAAAAATTAAGACGGCGCGCGTAACATCGTGCGCAGGCAGGAACAGTACGGGACGAACCAAAAATGACCAAGAGCAGTTCCTCGGGCTTGACCCGGCGTGCCCTATTGGGTGCATTTGCAGCAACCGCAGTCGTGGCAGCTCCTTCCTACTCAAATGCAGCAGGCTTTTTGCGCGGTGGCGGCGATATTCGTCGCATACGTATGTATTCCGGTCGCACGGGCGAACGGTTGGATATGATTTATTGGGTCGATGGTAAGTATATCAAGGACGCTGTCAAAGAAGTGAACCACTTCATGCGTGATTGGCGCACAGATCAGGTAAAATCCATCGATTTACGCACGATTGATATCATGGCGGCATCACACAACCTGCTGGATGTCAACGAGCCCTACATGTTGTTGTCCGGCTATCGTTCCCCTCAGACAAACGCAATGCTGCGTGCCCGGTCTCGACGCGTGGCCCGAAAGTCCCTCCACATGGAAGGACAGGCAGCTGACTTGCGCCTCGCGTCCCGCTCGGTCTCGCAGATGGCCAAGGCGGCGATGTCCTGCCGTGCGGGTGGCGTCGGTCAGTATTACGGATCAAATTTCGTGCACATGGACTGCGGTGTCGTACGCAGTTGGCGCGGCTAAAACGCCGAAGCTACGATCTCAGTCTATCTGACATCCGGTTGACTGGTTTTCCGGTTACATCCCTGCATCTCCACCTCCTCCTCCGCCGGCGTCACCGCCCCCGGAATCGCTGCTGGATGCCGTTTCCGCAGTTGAACTGCCTGACTCACGCGTCTTTTCATCGTCGACATCCGAGTGGACATTTGAGTCAGACGCCTTTCCGCTTTCTAATTCATCATCGCTATCCGGATCATCATCGGTCAGCTTGCCAAGGATGAATGCGGCTACAATTCCGACCAAAATCCAGCCTAAAACGCTTTGGGGTGAATACCCCGTAATAATAGAACAACCTAAAACCGCTACAATCACGACAACGATCAGAAACTTTTTTTTTGAAGAGATGACTTGCACGTTCTTTCCTCCTTCAAAGGTGACGCGAACGAAACTCATCCGGAAAGTGTACAGGAAAACGTGCTGATGGAAAAATTTGCGCCTCAGTAAGGGCGTTAGCAATAATCTTTCGTACCCAGCAGAATTGAAAACCGTGCCCGTATAAAGTGGTTGAGAAATTGAACCCAAAATACACTCAACCAAATAGCCATCACCCGTTCGAGCGCCGACGGCCTCAAGCAGCTTAACGCGGACATTTCTACGGAATTCCAAGAAAGAAAACTGCGCTTCATAATCTCGAGCGATCCGCTAAGTAAAGGGGTTCAGGTATGGCTTTTGTAACACCTTCCCTCTGCCAGCCCTGTCGCGCGCAGCCTTAGATTCTTTGAGCTCACTTCAGACCTCTGTGCGGCGCAGAAGCTCGCTGGAAGACCGTTGATGTTCGGTTGTGGTCGACCCTCAGCGGCCATAGATGCTTGGCGTCGTGAAAGTTTGTTCTGGTCTCAATTCCCAATGTGCTGCATAGCGCTTGGAAGCCCGCTTTGTAACGCAAAGCTGCCTCTCCAAGGGATCAATTGCCCAGAAGAAACCTCTGGCATTCGCGTTGCGTTTGTCTGGAACCCGGATTAGTTTTTCTGCGTGAAACACTTTCGCCTAACAACCACAACGCTGCTTGCTTTTTTCTTGGCCTGTACTATCGGGCTCGGGAGTGTTGCGCATGCGCTGTCGAAAGATTGCGCTGTCGGTCATGATGATCATGTGGTCCCGGGCGTTGAGTCACAGCACACTGACCACGTTTCGACCCCTCCAAGCGAAGACACCGCGCGTCAATCAAACGAACCGGCGCACGTAGGATGCAACCCATTCCTGTGCAATGCTCTAGCACTTACGATTCAGAATTCCGCATCAAGCCCCTGCCAATCGGCAGTCGTATTGACATGGCAGGTGACAAGCTTTTCGGCGCTTAATGAACCGGACAACCCGGACAGACCCCCTAACTTCTGAAACAGAAATCCGACGCTGTTCACGTACCGTGAGCACGTTCCGATATGCCGCAAAGATTTGCGGAATTCCTCTGTTTCACAGTGTTAGGACCTCTACATGAACCAAAAACATCTCCTAACCGGCGTTTGCGCCGCGGCCGTCATGGCTGCCTACTTCGTGCTGCGCCCGGTTTCGGTTGACAACGACGAACAGCCTGCGACCACCGATGGCAGCGACATGGTCGCAATTCAGATGCCACCAATCGAAGGAAACGCTGTTATCGGACAGCGTATATTCGAAAACGCATGCGCCGCGTGTCACGGCAACAACGCGGTCGGCATTGAAGGTGCAGGGCCGCCGCTGATCCATGTCATCTATGAACCCGCCCATCACGCGGACGAGTCATTTCAACGCGCGGTCGCGATGGGCGTTAGAAGTCACCACTGGCAATTTGGCGACATGCCACCAATAGAAGGCCTGACCCGTGGAGACGTGGCCATGGTCATCGACTACATTCGCGAAATCCAGCGCGCCAATGGAATAAACTGAGGAACCACCCAATGAAGAAGAAGCTCACCACAATTGCACTGATATCCACGTTTGCCACAGGTGCTTTTGCTCATTCGCGCGTGGACACCACCACACCCGAAAACGGCGCGACAATTGCCGAAGTGCCTTCTGTGATCAGTTTCAATTTCACGGATGATATTCGCCTGACAAAGGTTAACATGATCCATCAGAAGGCTCACACCGTCACACTTGATCTTGGAGATCAGACCAGTTTCGGCCGCGCGTTCGCGCTCCCGTTTCAAAGCATGGGCAAAGGCACCTATCGCATAGAATGGCGGGGTTTGGGTGCGGACGGGCACGCCATGCAGGGTGATTTCACGTTCACAGTGGACTGACCATGCCCGATATCTGGGGAATAGGAGCAATTTTGTCCAAGCTGATGCTCTATGTCGGTATTGGTGGTTCGACCGGACTTTTGATCATTCGGGCCGCTTTTGCCGACCTTGTGTCGCCTCTCAGCGATAAGATTCAAGTACAGGCTGCGCTGCTGGCGGGGCTTGCGCTTGCTGCCTCTGTCCTTGGTTTCCTGCTGCGTGGTGCCGCCTTGACGGGTGGGGCTGATGGCATGATTGATCCAGAAATGCTCGGCCTTTTGTGGCAGACGCCGGTTGGCGACGTTCTGGTTAGTCGCGTCATCGGGACCGTCTTGATCATCGTCGGAGTGTTTATCCCACGCGTTGGACAATGGATCGCGCTCGCGAGTGGATTGCTTGCGCTGTGGTCGTTTGTTCAAATCGGGCATGTCCCTGAATTGGAACAAACAGGTGCCCGTTTTCTGTTGTTCCTGCACCTTCTGGGCGTTGCGTTCTGGGTCGGGGTACTTGGACCGTTGTATGCTCTGTCGCGCCAGCCAGAGTATCTGGGCACAGCAGCCTCATTAGGGCATCAGTTTGGGCAAGCCGCTACCGTCATAATCCCCACACTGATTTTGGCGGGACTATTGATGGCCTGGATGCTGTTGGGCGATCTGCGGGCATTGACGACAACAAGCTACGGGCAAACCCTGCTGATCAAACTTGCACTTGTTTGCGCTGTTCTGACGTTGGCAGCCGCGAACAAACTTCGCTTTGTTCCCGCGATGCAGGCCGGGGACGATACAGCTGCCCGCCACTTGGCCCGCTCAATTGAAATCGAAACTGCAATCATTCTGATGGTACTGGTGGCCACTGCGACTCTCACCAGCGTTCTGACCCTACCGAATTGAGATAGGCCAAGTTTGAACCGGTTCTTCGACAGGTTTCACTTGACGTGTCACTCGTCGGAGCAAACTAACCAAGTAAGACATTGTTCGTAAGTACTTTTTTGGATGGTGTGGCGCACCTGAGATGAATCATACACACGTATAACGCGATCTACTAATCCGTATTTTTGTTATATTTCAAAGGCATTTAGAGGTATGGACTCCGCAAGATAACGGCATTACACATCAAAATCAGTACAGAAATCAGTACAGAAATTGAGGTATTTATGGCGGGAATACACAGGCTCAAGGATAGCCAGTTGCGAGGAACCGAGAAGGTCACTTTGAACGATGGCGGCGGGCTGTATTTCCAACGTGAGAACGCCAATAGCGCGCATTGGTTTTTTCGCACCCAGCGCCGGGGCATGCCACCCAAGACCGGACTTGGCCCCTACCCGGCTGTCCCTTTGAAACGCGCGAGGGCATTAGCGGAGGATTGCCAAGAGGCTGTAGCAACAGGACGCTCTCCACGTGAAGTCATGGCCGAGGTCCGTGGAACCGGAACTAAGTTCCTGACATTTTCCGAAGCAGCAAAAGCGACATATGAAGCAAAGAAGCGCGGTTTCAGAGGTAAAAACCAGTCCGGGGAGTGGCTGCGTGTATTAGAAATGCATGCTGTTCCTAAGCTAGGCAAACTACGCTGTCGGGACATCACAGTTGACGATGTGGTCAGCATCCTGAAACCGCTTTGGTACGATCAGTACCCCACGGCAAAGAAAGTTCGACCTCGCATTGCCGACGTACTGAGGTACGCACAAGCGGCTGACGCCGCCGTTGATGTTGAACTGACAGACAAGGCGGCGACTCAGCTTGGTAAATCGGGCCACAAACCCAAACCTCACGCCGCCCTGAGTTGGGAAGACGGACCAAAGTTATTCAAGAGCATTCAAGAGGACGACATCCGGTTAGTCGCACTCAAATTCTATCTTTTGACCCTACCCCGAATTTTGCCCGTCAGGCTCATGAAGTGGAAAGAAATTGCAGCGGATGCGTGGATAATTCCACCAGAGAATATGAAAGGCGGTAAACAGTTCATTGTGCCATTGTCTACGGCCTCGCAGATACAACTTGAATATGCGCGATCTATAACGAGAGCACATGGCGCGGATGATCTTGTATTCCCCTATGCCGGTTCATTCAAACGCGGGATTATCTCCGAGAACTTCTTCAACAACTGGCTCAAGTCGAATAACTTCCCTTCGACGGGCCACGGGTTGCGCGCCACTTTCAGAACGTGGGCGACTGAGACTGAATCTTGTTCTCGCGACGTTGCAGAATTAGCGTTGGATCACAATATCCACGGAGACACCGAGTCACGTTACGTTCGGGGGTCCCAGTTCCGGCAGCGTCTAGAAGCAATGGAGAAATGGGGGAAATACCTGTCTGGCGGCGTAACAGCCGACAGCCCATTTTTGATCCGCACAGATGACGACGGTAACGACTGGTCCCTTTCTCTAAACGACATCAAAGAACACCGGCAGCAGGCTGAAAAAATTGATAAAATGTCTTCAGAGAGAAGCTGGGCGAATGACAAGCGGAACGTAGATACGTGGTATCGCAAATCACAGGAAAGCGATGGCAAAGAATAAGGGCCGCGTGAGCGGCCCAAACTCTATTCTATACTAAAGGCAGCGGTACATCTCAGCGTCGATAAGCATGTCACCCAAAAGACTTGTGGCCCGTGTTTGAAGTAACACCAAGTTAGCGCCCCGTGATCCAGCTTGCCGTTTGATTTCGTTGATTGCCCTTGTCTGAGAATACTTGTTCGACCCAACTTGTGGGATAAGTCCGATCTCCTTTGCATTCTCACAGTTTGGCGCGTCGGCGAATGACACTTTGACCTGATCTGGCGATACTGCCGGGTAGCTTGCACCAGTCTGAATTACTGGTTCCGTGCATGCTGTAACCGTCGAAATCAGCAAAATTGCTGCGATAGCTTTTCTCACTTAAGCCTCCAAAATACTTAGTAATTTTGGTGACTATGAGTGCTTTGCGGCTCAACTTTGGCGTGATCGTGTCGTTTACACGGAAAGCGCCTAGTGCTCAGATTCTTCCGTCTCTTCTTCCGGTTCAGGTTCCCGCTTTTTCGGGAAGCCCTTTTCGTCCAAACCGCGTTGCTTGCGGATTTCTTCGAACTTGGGGCGATGCAATCCAAGCGGATGTCCGGGGGACGTTTTAGGCGTATACTGAGACATTGAGGGACCTTCTTCAGTCGATTTGGGCTGACGCCATTCGTCCAGCGCGGGCAGCATCTGCCGCAATCTGCTTCTGGGAACGGCGGAAGCTATCCGCATCGGGGGTTGCGATATTAAAAGTCTGCGGCATGTTGATTACGTTTCCGCCACCGCCTGCACCTCCTGCCATCTCAACCGGAATCTTGCGCCCCTTGGAAAGCGGGATCACGGCTTCGTTCGGATGCAATACCGCCGGGATACCGGACGTGTTCGGAGTGCCTGACGCGTAGTGCGGCGCGTGGTTCCAGTTTATCGGGTGCGGATTGGACGTAAGCCCGCCCTCTTCAAAGAACATTGGCGCAAATGACAGGGCCGTACCAAGGAAGCCGGACCCACCACCGAATAGCTCACTGAGGAAACCGCCCTTCTTCGGCATCATGGTTGCCTGCTGGATCATAGTCGCGTGCTGCTTGCCCCCGTTCTGGATTGCGGTCTGGACACTCGTTGCGTGTTGCTGCCCGCCGGACATAGTAGCGGTGCGAACCTGATTGCCTGCGACTACTCCTCCTGACTGCATTCCGCCCCGGATTTGTCCGGTAGCCTGCGCGCCACCCTGAGCCATGCCGCCCTGCATTTGGGTGGATACTTGCTGCCCTGCCTGAAGCATGGCCTGAGCGATGTTCTGCCCTGCCTGCTGCCCGCCCGTCATCATGGCGTTCTGCATTGCCGCAGGTCCACCAGAGGCGGCGCTGTCGCCTAGTGAAGCATCCTGTCCGAGCGTATCGCCCAGAAGCGATCCGAGGAACGAGCCTTCACCACCGAACGCGGTGTGCAACTCCTTCAGAGCCTTGTCTGCAACGATTTCGGAGATCGTGCCAAGGATTGCCTGCCCGAACGCTTCTACGTCCACAGTACCAGACTGCATCATCTCGGACAGAGCATCCTTGAGGTTGCCGATGACACCCACTTCGATCCGCTGCCCAGCTTCATACCAACCGGGAACGCTGTCGCGCCATGCCTTAACCGGGTCGTTCGCGACCCGGCTCAGTTCTTCATTGAGCTTCGCGGCGGCATCGATCTGCTTGATCATTGCCATGGTGGTGGCATCAACGGACCCGCCCGAAAGCTGCTGTGCCCGCGCCATCAGGTTGGCAGCTTCAGCAGTACGAAACTGACCGTCTGCCAGCATCTGTAGAGCAGATGATTCCGCATTCAACGCCGTCGTGCGCTTCTGTGCAGCTTCGATAAGCTTCTTGTATTCGCCTACCTCACTCTTTCGCCCGCCGCCGCCTTTCCGCTCGCTCCGATTTGCTTCGCTGAGCTGCTTACGCAGCGCTGCCTGCCGCTTGGCAAGGCTTTCAAGTTCGCCAATCTTTTCAAATTCGGCAACGGCCTGATCCGGCGTCATCGCACCGGACAGCAACAGGTCATCAAGCTGCACCCGGCGGTTCGCGGCCTGACTGGACAAGCCTAGATCAACCTGCAAGGTCAACGACCTGTTTTCAGCCTGAATGCTGGCAATCTGCTCGTCCACAGAACGTCCCAATGCAGCGACTGCGCTGGGTACCGCGCCCAACGTGGAAAGAAGCTGCTGGGCGGCGTCAGCCGCCGTGCCAAGCTGACTGGATAGCCCGGACGCCGCTGACGCGGCCCGCCTCGTAGCTTTGCTGGTGCCCTCTTGCGCAGCCATGAGCTTCTTTGCAGCGTCTTCGCTCTTGATGAGCTGCATCAGCACTTCAAGCGCCTCACCTTCAGCGCGCGCCAATCCGCCGGATACGCGTTCGACCTCAGAGCGCAGCCGGGTCACGCTTGCCGCCTGATCTTCGAAAGTGGCTGCGTTCTGAATCTCGGTCATCAGCGCCAACATGTGGCGGGCGGAGTCGTTGGTGGTATCGAAGGCGCGGCGAACTTCATCGACCGATCCGGTGAACGGGTTTCCGTCGCTGGTAAGCGCGTCTTCAATGGATGCAATCAAATCTCGGTTGACGTTCTTCGCGTCAATCTTTGCGACTTGCTGCAAGCGTTCGATATGCACACGCAGCTCTTCGTTTACTGCTCCATATTCCCGGCGGAGCTGGGACAGATTGCCAGTCGCCAACGCGTCGGACGCACGGCGCAGGTTCTGAATCTTCGTATTGGCGTCGGACAGCGCATCGCCGAATGACTTAGTTTCTTCTGCCCCAGCAAAAAACCACTTTGCGATGGCGGCACCAGCGGCAACCGCGCCTATAGTGATAAGGCTGAGCGGATTCACCAAAGAAGTGAAACCGGCAAGCAGGGTACGGAAGACTCCCCCGCCAGCGGCCTTGAGGCTATTCATCTGGGCAGCGATTTGCGATCCTTGCTGCAACGCGATCATGCCTACAGACTGAAAACCCATCTGTGACGTAATAAGAACGTCGGAAAGCTGATGCCCCACCATGATGCCCTGTTGCGTCGTAGTGGCATTGCGCTGCATTGCGGCGGTGTGCTGATCGACAACAGCGGACGCACCTGCAAGCTGCTGGGCCGCGCGCTGACGCGCGTCAGCGGCGAGCTGGGTAGAAATGGCTCCTTCCCGTTCGGCAGCGCTGATTTCGTCCATTGCGTTTTCATACTGCTTTGAGGCTGCATAGACCGGGTTGTATTTGGTGCGTAGCCGGTCCAATGCCTCAGCCTTTCCAGAGGCAGCGCGTGCAGCCTCTTCGGTCTGGCGGGCAAGCTGAGCCTGTTCGCCGCGAAGATGTTCAGCAGCGACAGTGTTCTGCAACAAAGAACTGCGCAGATCATCGAACTGAGACTTGGCGGAACGCACATCCAAGGTGCTGGTGGCGTTCACAAGATTGGCCTGTAGACGCGTCAGAGCGGTTTCGAGTTGAGCAATCCCGGACGTGTCACCAAGATCGCCCATACGCAGGGCAAGGCGCTGCGCGGCCTGTTCAGAAGACCTGAGCGCCGACGCACTGGCGAGTGCGGTTCTCTGGATCGTGGCGGCGGCGCGGTCGGTTGCACGGGTCAGGTTTTCGGTTTCGGTGCGTGCCCGCGTCAGCGGGGTCACGTCGTATTGCGGCTTAATATTCTTGAGCTTGGTGAAAGTCCCGGCGGTGTCCCGGTCCAGATCGCGGACGGCCTTCTGAACGGCCTTGATGGCACCAGTGAATTCACGCGCGCCGCTCTTTGCAGCACCCGAATTAATCTTCAAACGGAGTTCGTGAGTTTCAGCCATGTGGTGGCTACATCTTTCTTCGGTATGGGAAAAGTGGGCGGGTGTTTCGCGGCCCCATACGCCCGAAACACCCGCCCGAAGACGGCAAAAATGCCGGGGGATCAGACCCCCGCTAAGCAAGTACAGTGTATCACAGGTGGGTGACGTGGCCTAGCAAACCGCCAAAACGGTTCATCCAAACCGGGCAGCGTTCAGTCGCAGGCACTGCAACATTTTTTCACCGGAATTGAAAATTTTTTGAGGCCGGATTGCGAAACGAAAAAGGGGGGTGCCGGTTGCCGTTGGGTCCCCTATTCGTGCAACATCCAGAGCGCTAAATGATAACCGTGAAGTTCAAAATGCAACCGAGACGGGGCAGATGAGAACCGATGTCAACTCGGGGTACTTAATCCGGGTTTTCTGAGGTTTACACGAGGTATGCAGACAGCAACTACGCGCCTCTCCACGAAAAAAGGGTATACCGGCCTCGGGTCCCCTTTCCCTTTATTTACAATTACTTATACGACGATTCGACGTTAAGAGTCAATGTGATTTGCCTTTGTTTTCAAGCCGCTAACGCGGCCCCGCACCCACCCGGATACCTCTCTATGTCATGTTAATAGGATCAAGCTGCATCCAGCCGTTTCAGGGCGTTGCTGACACTCATTGCAGCCCACTTGCGGCCACGTGGTGTCGGGACGTTGGCAGCGTTCAGAGCGTCCGCGATTGCCTGTAGTGAAGCGTTGGATTTCCGCATTGGAATGATGATGGATGCGACACGCTGAGCGGCGGCGTCAGCCGCTTGTTTCGCCGCTTCATTGCGCTTCATGGTGGCATCCCGCATACCACCCAATTTGACGCCTCTTTCCTTCGCTGCCGCTAGCGCTTGCTTGGTGCGCAGGCTGATGAAGTCACGTTCCTGTTCTGCCAGCGCTGCATAGATATGCAGCTGGAATTTGTCAGCGGAAGGCATGGACGCCACCCTTAGCGTAAGGTCCTTATCTTTAAGGGTTTTCGCGATAAATTCCACATCACGGCTGAGGCGGTCCAGTTTGCTGACAAGCAGTTCTGCCCGATGCTTCCGGGCCGTTTCCAGCGCCTTTTCTAGTTCTGGACGGTCGGCGTACTTGCCGCTCTGCACGTCTGTGAAGGTTCCCAGAACCTCAAACGGTACGTCTGAGTAGTTGTCTAGAAACAAGGCAATATCCCGATCCTGAGCTTCCAGACCCAGCCCGGACTTGCCCTGCTGGGCCGTGCTTACCCTGCGATAGATCACATATTTCTTGCTCATACCGGGCCTCGTAAAAATCGTCTACGTTGGTTGTGCTATTTATACCATGTCGCAGGCATGATTCGCGAGTCATATCAAGTGGTTACGTGAAATCTGCGTCGATTATTAATAGGTCAATACAACTGACCCATAGGAGTTGATATTTGGCTTGCCGAGGGCGGCTGCGAAGTAAATTTTGACTAACTCTTGCGTGTAATAAAGCGGGCGCGCTCCAGCAATTCATCGAAAGTGACGATATCAACGCTTCGCATTTCGCGCCGGAAGAGTTCGAATGTGTCACTCATGATCTGTGTAGATCGTATGTTCTCTGCGCGTTCAAATTCTGTCCGGGAACCAATAACTAGGATCGTCTTGGCGTTGCGTGTACGGGCTTCTAATTTCTCGGTACCGTCGCGATTGTAATGCTCTCCCGTCTGGGCAGCGGCTAGCCACTCAGCTTTCTGTTCAATGACCTGCGAAACGGCGCTCGTGAATTCCGCGCTGAACTCCCATGTACCTGCTCGTCCGCGCTTACCTGACTTGAATATTCGAGTGTCAGGGCGCTTGATCTCGACGAGTACGGTATAGTCTGAAAACTGCATTAAGAAGTCAGTCATCGGCTTGTTCTTGTTGTCTGTCCCGTATCCACCAACGGACATTTCTCTATCGAACTGCCGCATGACGCGGTAATCGAGGCCGTAACCAAACACCCACTGGTTTCTCTCGAAGAAGTCTTGCCATTCGGTTTCTGCCCAATCTCCACTGGACATGTGAAACTCGAACGCTTCAAGGCCTTGCTTACGGCCAAGCAGAACATTGATTTCTTCCCCGGACAGCGATCCACCCAATGCCTGAATTAGGTCTTCTCTTTGGCTCTCATCCAAGTTCTTTATACGCTCAATTAGTCCTCGGTCGGTGGCATCAATGATCGCTTTGGGACCAGCTTGAGTGGATATGTCTTCGATCTGGAAGCGGGCTTCATTTGTCATATCCACAAAGTTGATTTGCTCGAGAAAGGACAATAGGCGCTGGAATTCACCCGCTCGGAAAGTGAATTCATTCTTTTCGTAGCCTTGAACCCAGTCACCAGCCCGCGTTTGGTAGGTCAGCAGAGAAAGACGCTTAACTTGCTGATCATCTTGAGAGACAAGTGCAGTCACCTGCGTCTTTCTTTTTTCACCACTGATGCGCAGGCACATAGAGCCGTCGATCTCGCCGAGCAGCGCGCTGTCATTCCCTTCGAGGACCATGTGAACGTAACGCAAACGTTCAGTCGATTGCTCGTTGAACTTAAAGACCTTCGATATGTAGGTTTTGCCCTCCTTCCGAAGGCGGAGGAAGTCGCGGTCGTCATCCATGGTACAACTTATTCCCCATAGCGGTACGCTAGTTCGTTCCTTTCATGCTCTTTCTTGCAGGCATTTAGAGCAGGCTCCACGACCTTTTTGAACAAGGTCTTTTGTTTTGGGGAAAGGCTGTCATAGCCTTCGTGTATCACTTGCCGCGCTACCCCAATCGCATTCCGGTGCTCCTCTGCGTCAAGGTAACCGGCGTCAATTGTGTCATCCAAAAGCTCGTACAAATCGAAATCAATGTGGTCATTGTGGCCCATCCAGAGTCCTCTTGCGTATCTGATAATTCGTTCAACAAGAAACGTACCCGCATGGCGGGATTTAGACGACTATTACTTTACTATTCAGGTAATTATTGTGGTTGCCTCCAAGCCTCCAAGCAACCTCCAAGGGCTTGGAGGCGGATTTGCCCATAAGAATAAGGGGTGCGAAGCTGCTGCCTCCAAACCTCCAATAGAAACTACCTCAATAAAATTTGGTATGGACACACACACCAACAAACACGGGTGTGTGTGTCCCCATCTGTTTTCCGTCAAGGTGCGTGTGCGGTGGAGGTTTGGAGGCCGCCGCCGGTGGCCCAAGAAAATAAGGCACGCCCGCGCCTCCAAGCCACCTCCACAGACCGCGCAGTTTGGAGGTTGGGCCGCTCACGCGGCCCCCAACAAGACCTTATCGACATTTTCACCCAAAATCTCAGACGGAAACAGCCAGTACCACTTGTTCCCATGATCCCCGACCCGCCCGCGCTTTTCGGTAATCTCAACGCCAAACAAGCGCCAAACCATCGCCACCACGTCAGCGTCGTCGGCATCGTGCTTGTTTGCCGCAGCCTCAATGAACGTACGGAACGCAGCCCTAGGAACACGCAATCCATCCTTCACTAGGACGAAAGTTTCGTCATACCCGTCAACCCTTAGCGTCACCTCTCGATCACGCAGGACATTCAACAAGCGCCGCTGCCCCGGGCGCATTGAATGGACAGCCATGACCTTCCGCTCAGGCGTCTCAGGAGCCGTACGCACATCTGACCAACTCTTGCCCGCTGACGCGGGATCGTACCGTTCCAGATAAGCAAGAAGGCGGCGCATCTCATCACCTTCAATTGCCTCGGTCAGCTTCTCAAAGTACCCCGTTTGCCCTTGCTCTTCTGAATTGAAGCGCAGGACGAAATAGCGACGTTCAGAACCGTTATTTTCGATCAACACCGGCACGGCCTCGTTGGAGTCAAAGTAATACCGCGTGCAGGAAAGCACCGTTGCGATACTCATCCCCTTTGCCTCAACCTGAATCGTGACCGAGTCGACGTTGGCCTTCAACGTGCTGGAAACGCGCGGCGATGCTCCGAATACAGCTTCGTTGACCACCACCAGAACGCACTTGCTCAGATGCTCACCGGAGAACTGACCGATCACATGGTTCTCATTCTCAAGCTGCTTGAAATGAGGTGCTGCCAACTTCGACAAGAGCGTGCCAAACCGCCCCTTACCGATGCCGCCGTCGCCAACACCGATAATGGCCGTCCCCGGCTTCTCACCGGGGCGCTGAACCATGTGCGCCATCCAAAGCAGCAGCCAGTCCAACTTGTCTTGATCGTTGTCACAGACAATGCGCAGCATGAAATCGTGCAGGACCGGGAAATCCCGTTCGTCACCAAACTCACCCGCAAGCGAAGTCAGCTTTCGACCCTGATACATGTTGAAATCATTCTCCCCCGGCACCATCGGCGGCGGAGCGAATACCAAGCCACTCTTTCGCTTTGCCGTTTCAAGAAAGACCTTCGCCGGGTTGACCAGAGCTTCCCCCTCAACGATCTGTCGATCTAGATGCAGGTTCAGGAAATCGTCTTTGCGGTAAACGGCAATCGTGGAATCGAAATCGGAGTTAAAAGCGTTCAAGTCCGGCTTACGTACAATGCGAAACTGCCCGCCCAGATCGCAGGGCGCATAGCGATAGGCCAGAGTCGCCAATGCGGTTTCCATATCGTCGCCCAAAGGGTCCGCAGGGTCCAGAGACGTGTTTGCAGGATCGGCGTTCAGGGCGGCGAGGTTATCTTCGCGCTGTTCTTCTGCCTTCTCCGCCGCGTAAGCGGCCTTTTCAGCATCCAGCAGGTCACGCCCATGCTTCTCAACACTCTTGCGCCGGTTCGCGTCAAGATATTCACCGATCAAGTTGGTCCACATCGAAACGGCATTGTTCCGTTCGCCACCCTTGAGAACACCAACATAGATTGCGGCGAAATGGTCCTTGCCCGCGTTAGCGGACAGCGAAGCAAAGGCTCGCTTTACCGCCGCAGGGGTCTTGAGCATTTCAACCCTGATTTCCTCGTCTACGTAGTCTGCGCGGTCAACGGTGATCGCCTCACCGTCAAGTTCGTTCGGGTAGAATGCAGGATCGCACAGCAGACCAGAAAAGGTCTCCCCGTCCGGCATGGTAACCTGCTCCTCGATAAGGCGGAGGAAATCGCAGGTGTACAAGCCCTCACAGTGACTGTGGTGACAATAGACAATCGCGCTTTCGTCAGCACCTTCACCCTCTGCCGCCCAAGCCATATCCTCACCGGAGGTATGCGCCGCTGCGTTTGGACAAAGAACGTCGACGCCACGCCCCGCGTCACCCCGAACATCCCAGCCGATCATTTCCAGAAAGTCAGGCAACAGGAAGTATTCGCCGTGATCGTGCCACCATGCCAGAAGGTCGAAGCCATCAGACAGGTAAGCGAGTTCGCCGCAAACGGCACCACTTCCACCTTTAGCGCCTGACGGTGCGCGGCGGGTGTACTGCGAAACATCTCCGACCGGCATTTCGTCGAGAGTCAGCCCACGGCCTGCAAGAATGTAGTGCTTGAAGTCAGCCCCCTTAGGGCGCGCAGGCATATACATGAGTTGAGACGGAAGCCGCCCCCTTGCATCAATCTCGCCGGGGATCAGCGCTTCACAGAAGCCAACGTAACGCGCCTGCCACTCTGCATACCTGGCGTGCCAGCCGTCACCATCTTCGCCAAGCTCAAAAGGCGCTGCCAACGGAATGATAACCCGAAAACGATCACTGCCGGGTGCGCCCTTGGTGGTGTGAGAGTGCGTCGTGTAGACCACGGCGAACACGCCCATTTCGCGCAACCGTGCAACCACCGGCTCAACGGCGCAGCCACCGTCAACGTCGATGGCGACCGCATACACCCGGCGAAGCTTGTTCTTGAGCTTATACATGTACTGAAAGCGCTGCCCGTTCGTCGCGACCGACTTTCCGGTCAAGTCGCCTTCCGCGAAGTACAACGCATCCCCGCCCTTGTCGGTACGTTCCGGGTGCGGGGTCATCATCTTGACCACCTCTGCCCACGTACCGCTGAACCGAACCCAATCACGGCCAAATACCTTGGGCGCGTGGTCAGTCACACCAATCACCGCCTTGGAATTCAACAATGCATCGCAAGCGGGGGCCTCAAGGTCCCCGATGACGGTAGCAGCACTAAACTTACTCAGCGCAGGACGGGTAAAGTTAATTACATTACCGTCTCGTGAATGATCATACATCCATAGCGGCGGATCGGGCCGGATCGGGTGGTCCTGCGACTGTTCATCTCGCAACCCACGCGCAAACGCATAGACGCTCAGCCCTCCAGCCAAATAGGGATTGTTGAAAGGTGCGACTGCATCCTTTGCCATTCTGTTCTTGCTCCTCGATTTTTGCCATCTTAGCGCCCGTGCCATCGGGCATTGTTGGGCAGAGCGCGCTAATCGCGCGCCGCCACCGTTTCACTGTGCCGCTGACACGTCCGCTACTTGCTCCAACAGGTCGGTAAGTTCGTCGCCCAACCGCGCCAAATCTTCTGCGTTGCCCCGCGTCAGCGGGCGCTGCCCAGCCGCCCGAATTGCATCCGTCACCTGCACCAATTTCTGCTCAATTTCGTACACCCATAATCTCCTTCTGATTGAGATCGTGCGGAACTGATCCGCCGATGTCAGATTAACTAGCACAGGATCATATTTAATGTAAGTACTTGTTTTAGCTGTATTTTAACACTTGAAGTGAAGTTTCTGTATTAAAGTTCGACTTCAAGTCGCAGCATTTCGGCTGATCCATCTACTTCAAGTGAAGTTTCCAAGATCAGCGGTCAGTTAGACTAGCGTTCGCCAGTTCCCGAGGTTGCCGATTTCGACAACCGGAAGCGAATCAGTGTTGCCGTAAACGCCCGGACGGACCTCGTGCGCGCCCAGCAATTCCAACGCCCAGACGCACTCCGTAAGATCGGCCTCCGCCGCGTCTCGCACCTCACGCAGAGACAGCGCAAAACTACGCCCGTGGCCCATTTCGACTAGCTTGGTATCGATGGCCTCAGCCAGAAGGAGCGCGTCAGCGTAGTCCTGCGGATCGAGATGCGTCGAAAACCACGCCCGACGTTCAAGCATACGGTCGCGCACGGTTGAGGGTTCATTCGGGATATTGAGGGCGTCAATCTGTGCCAGATACAGGCGGGACTTCTCAACCGCCGTAAGTTCGATGGTCATTACTTTGCTTTCTTGCTAGTGGTGTTTGGTGCGTCCGGACGACGATGATGGGGCACCACCACCGCCCGGACGCATCATTGCGCTTGGCTAGGAGCGACCGCGTGCCTCGGGAATAGCTCATCCAGTTCACGGGCGACCTTTGCCGCGATTTCATGCCATCGCGCACGGAACTCTTCTTCTGAGATACCCAATCGTTCGCGGTGCCAGATGGCGGCACGCATCAAGTGCTTCTCATAAGCGCGCTGGAAAGCAGCCCTACGCCGCTTTCCCGAATGCGGCGATTTCCTTTTCAAGGCGCTCATCCTCTTCACGAAATTGCTGGTCAGTCCAGTTTTCACGCTGCGCCAACCCCCGCCGCCACCGCTCACTACGATGCTGCATTCGCTTCCGTGCAGCCTTATCAATATGAGGGTGTCCGGCTCCCAATTCGTCCAATTCGAAAATGCTCATCGCCGCCGCCTCCGCTCACCGCGCTCAACAGTGCGATCCACATGGGCATGCAGACGATTACGGCGAATTTCCGCTTCGGTCAGCGGGCGCGAAGGCGTCTGCACGGTACGTTGTCCGGGTTCCGGCACTTCAGCGGTCTCTTCCGGCTCTTCAATCATACCTCGTGCCTTAAGTTCATCCAAAACGGCGGGCGGCGGCGGGGGCGCATCGGGAAAGCACTCGGCCAGCTTGAGAAACTGATGGTCCGACAAGGTGACATTCTTAATCATGACCGCTGCCCATCCTCCTTCCACGGACACAAAATTGGTCCACGGATTTCCACCGAAACTGCGAACTTCTGCAATAAGCTTGTCCACCTGCATCGTTAGCGACCCTTGTTGTTGGACAGAGGACGCCGCCCGATACCGAGCTTGTCAGCGAGACGCAGGCGGGCGATAGGGCTGTCCACCTTCAAAACGATTTCAAGCTTTTGAGCCTCGGTCAGTTCTACACTTTCTTCGGTACGCTCGGGGACACCCGCCTGCGCGCGCCTCGCCATCGTGATTCTAGTAGCAGGCGGCAGGTCATTTAGGCGACCAAGCGCAGCGGGGTCGGCTTCTGCGATCTTCTGTAGCTCAGCTTCTTCCTGACGCGAGGCGATCATGGGACCAAGATTGCCCACCTCGGACTCCAGTTCATCGGCGGAAACGTTCGCTCCGAGAGCCATCATTCTTGCAGCGGTGCAATCCAAAACATCGGTCTCATCAATCGTGACACCTTGTTCTTGAGCGATAGTCACTGCCTTCTGCACGGCCTCAGCCCACCTTTCTGCAACGGTGGCGCTCCCATTAACGATGGCAACAAAGTTAGTATAATCGGTCATTACGCTGCCATCTCCCCGTGAACTTCTTCGTCTGAGGCATTCACAATGGCCCACGGAACGCAGAATTCTCCCCAGTTGGGCAATGCGGCGGCGTCATTCAACATCACGTACCGAAGCACGCCGTGATGAAGCAGCAGCTTGGCACGGAGAATGTCGACGTAGCGGAAGAGTTCAGATGAGCGAAGCGATGAGGCCAGCGCGTTCGAAAGAGCGGTTTCACATTCGAGCAGACGCTGACGCTCATCGGGGGTCAGCCATTCCTTTGCGGTCCGGCAGGTACCAAGCACGTCATCTCCGACAAACAAATCGTCATTCACTTCTGCCAGTGAAAACAACTCGGGGATTCCCTTTCTACGGGTCGTCGGGAGAACGGCGGCAAGATGGTAATCGAACGGCTGTCCGGTCCCAATCGGGCGGATACCCTTCAAGCGCGCACAGGCCGTGTTCCGGGTGACGGCACACGCGCGAGCGTATTTATTTTGCGTAATAGTGATGGACACTTGGTACTGCTTTCCTCAAATTTGGTAAGGTTTCTTGTATCGTTGAACAATCTATACCAGATTTTTCTTGACAAAGCGAATTGTAACGGTTCAGCGGTTCGCGAGGCGATTCGAAGCGGACCAATCAAAAGGCCCGCGTTCGCGGGCCATCGGTCAACCATATGCAATAGTGCTGCTGGTCAGCAGTTTTTGAACAAGGTGATATAAATTGACAACTAAGTGGAAGACTGGGGTTTGCGCGGTATTAATTTTAGCAGGGCTGGGCATTGCTGCGTATTGGAATGCCACTCGTCTTCAGGTGAGTGTAGGCTTTCCCTCCAGTGCAATAGTGGCGCAGTTGGGAGCGTACGACGAGGTCCGGGAAGCAACTCGCGATTGGAAATCGATAAGGAAGCGATTTAGCACTGAGCTTACTCCGCTCGAACCATTGGTAACCCGCGTGGAATGCACCTCTGAATGTAAACAATATGAGGATCGAGAATTTTTCAGATTGCGCGTGGGAACATTTCACGACTTAAGCGAAGCCCGCGCTTTTTGCGAAGAGTTAGCCGAGCAAATGCAAGACTGCATACCGCTTAGAGAGCGATAGGCGGCTTGCAGCCAGCCACAGGAACACGTTACGGAAATTTGAAACAAGCACACCGAAAGCTGAGGGCTATCGGCATCCCACACTCCTGAACGCAAGGCAACTATGAACTACTATTTGTGTCAAACTTACCTGTTTCTCAAAGACTGGCAGACTCTCTCGGGGGCTTTGCTTGCCCTGATCGCCGCCTATTTCACGATCCGTGAAATGAGAAAACAAGCAAAGGCCGACGATGCGCGGCATCAACGCTCAGTAGAGCGAAAGAAGATGGCAGCAAGGGCTAGAATGGCAGACGCCCTCAGCGGTGTCTGCAAGTACGTCTCAGAGTCGGGCCACTACTTAACCGAACAGTCTAAGAATGCCCCCCAAGCACCGACAGAAGCTATTGAAACACTAAAACAAGTGATTGAGCATATCGACAACGATGCGGCGGTTCGGGTTTTCGAACTAGTGACGTGGTATCAAGTCGAACGCGCTCGGGCTACGAACAAGAACCAACCCCTTTCCAAAAAAGGCCCGCTTTACGATATCGTCTTGCTCCAAGCATATGCCAATAGCCTCTTTCGATATGCACGGAACGAAACTCAATCTGTAGCAACGGGCTATCCGACACTCAAAGAAATGCTTGCTGCTCGCAAGGATTCGATTGATCCGTTTTTTTCCACACGAAACGAAAGTGTAATTGCGGATTTGGATGAGTACATTCAAAAACAATACTAAGAGTGGTCCGCTGATGCAGGCGCTCAACACACTGGGTTTCAGAAGCACTCAATCAGTACAGAAATCAGTACGCCAACATCCTTCCAGCGAAAATATTGTTTAATTTACAATATATTGGTGGGGTAGATGGCGCACCTGAGAGGATTCGAACCTCTGGCCTCTGCCTTCGGAGGGCAGCGCTCTATCCAGCTGAGCTACAGGTGCCTAGGCCGTTAGCTAACCTTGATCCAATCCGGGTGCAACTGCAAATCGTGATTGCTGCACCCTGAGTCATTTCAAAGTCAGGCGAACAGATCGTGTGCCAATTCCAGCGCTTCGATCAGCGTATCGACCTCATCCATGGTGTTATAGAGACCGAAGCTGGCGCGACAGGTCGCCGTAACACCCAAATGGTCCATCAGCGGTCCGGCGCAGTGATGACCGGCCCGGACAGCCACGCCTTTTTTGTCCAAAATGGTCGACACATCATGAGCATGGCCTGCGCCGTCCAAAGTAAAGCTGAAGATGGCCGCCTTGTCAGGCCGTGTGCCCTGAACCTGAACCCAGTTGAGGCCGTTCAGCCGCTGCATGGCATAGTCTCGCAGACCGGATTCGTGGGCGGCAATATTCTCCATCCCAAGATCCATCATGTACTCCAGCGCGACGCCCAGACCGATGGTCTGAACAATGCCCGGGGTCCCGGCTTCGAATTTCATGGGCGGGTCATTGTAGATGACCTGATCCTTGCTGACCTCTTTGATCATGTCACCACCACCGATAAAGGGGCGCATTTCGGCCATGCGTTCGGATTTGATGTAAATCGCACCTGATCCGGACGGACCATAAAGCTTGTGACCTGTGATCGCATAGAAGTCACAACCGATTTCTTCGACATTCACCGGCATATGAACCGCGCCCTGACTGCCATCGACCAGAACCGGAACGCCTTTGGCATGGGCGCCATCGGTAATGGCTTTGACGTCCACAACCGTGCCCAGCACATTGGAACACTGGGTCACAGCAACGAGCTTTGTTTTCGGCCCGATCGCATCGATCACCGCCTGCGGATCCAGCCCGCCGTCCGCGCCCACATCGACCCATTTCAGAACGACACCCTGCCGTTCGCGCAGGAAATGCCAGGGCACGATGTTTGCGTGATGCTCCATCACACTCAGGACAATCTCATCCCCCGCTTCGAGCCGAGGCATGGCCCAACCGTAAGCGACCAGATTGATGCCTTCGGTCGTGCCCGAGTTCAGGACAATCTCATCCTCGTTAGATGCCCCTAGAAACCGCGCGATGGTGCCGCGTACGGCCTCATATTTCTCGGTCGCTAGATTAGACAGAAAATGCAGACCGCGATGAACGTTCGAGTATTCCTCGGCATAGGCACGGGTCACCGCATCAATGACGACCTGAGGCTTCTGAGCTGAGGCACCATTGTCGAGGTATGTCAAAGGCTTGCCGTTCACCTCACGCGACAGGATCGGAAAGTCAGAGCGGATTTTCTGCACATCATACATGGGATGGTTTTCCTAGACAGGCGCGGCCGGGGTTAGAAACAGAACGAAAGGAACCGCAACAAGAGCGGAAAGTAAAATCACGGCGAAAGACTTCCACAACGATCCGAACTGATGCGCTTCGTTCAGAAAATGAAGCGTGATGTAGAGGCTCAGGATTCCTGTGGCAAACAACATTATTATCATCAGAAACGGCAGGGTCAGGCTCAGAAAAAGAGTGATGACCAAGGCAACGATTTGCAGAAACTGCAACCAGACCGTCAGGACCATCAGATCATCAAAGCTAGCTTTCCCGCCAATCGCCTTTCCGACGATGAAGAACGCGACGATGCTCAGCATCATTGCTCCGGCAGAGCGCAATAAGACAACGGGGATGCTTTCAGGTGCCGGTGCGGTTTGGCCGGGCGTCACAGGCACAGACAAATCGATTCCCAATTGAACAAGGCAGTTCAGGACCACCGCCAGCGCGAATGCCAGCCACAACCCTTCCCGGCCGGGATTTAAGGTCAGTAACTGACGTGCAGCTTCGGCGGGGCTTCTGATCGTCAGAACCGCCAGAGCGCCTAGGGAATTGATAGTCATACAGCGGACCTTTGTACTTGTCTCAGACCGGATAACCAGAACCAGACAAAAACAGCAACCCAGAGGATACCGACAAACGTCAAAGTCGGCCCAGGTCCGATGAACCCGGCGACCAGACCGTTCAACAAAACCAGCGGAGCAGATGACAACAGCGCCCAGAACAGCGCCAGACGTGCGCCATAGGCTGTGCCCTGCCCGCCCACCAAGCGCGCCGCCCAATAAGAGATCAACGCAAGGGTATAGAAAAACAAAGGCAGTATGAACACAGACCCCAGCAGCGCGCCGCCCAAGAGCATGTTCAATTCAACGCCTTCCAGATGCGCCTTGCGTGCAAGGCTGGGCATCTGCGCGATAAAGGCCACCACGCAGAACGCCATGACAAAAACCAATGCCCGGTCTTCGCGCGGACCCATTTCCAGAAGCCGACGCACCACGCGCCCCGGCCCCCGGTACGTTGCCAGTATGTCTGACGAGACGGCCATCAGCTGCGGCGCGCAAGCCATCCTTCCAGACGGCTTACGATCTCTTCCGCCAGAGCGCTGTCTTCTATCTCATCTACAGCTTCGGCCAGGAAGGCCAGTGTCAGCATATTGGTCGCGTCCTTGGTCGGAACACCACGAGACCGCAGATAGAACAAAGCTGTCTCGTCAATCGCACCCGAGGTCGAGCCATGCGAACACGCGACATCGTCGGCGTAGATCTCAAGTTCCGGCTTGGCCAGAAATTGGCTGTCGTCATCCAGAAGCAGCGATTGGCTGATCTGATACCCATCGGTTTTCTGGGCGCCTTCCTTCACAAGGATCTTACCCTGAAACACACCCGTCGCCCCGTTGCGCAGTACTTTCTTGAACACCTGACGGCTTTCGCAGTTCACCGCGTCATGGGTGATGAAAACCGTGTCGTCATGATGGAAGTCACCATCACCAACACAGGCCCCGGCCACATGCGCCACAGCGTCATCACCAGTCAGTTCAATAACCTGTTCGTTGCGGGTCAGCACGCCGTTCACGGTCAGAGTGAACGACTTGTAGACCGACTCCGCACCCAGACGAGTAAACATGTGGGTCGCAGCGCGACGCTCGTGATCCCTACCCTGCGCTCGTACGTGATGCAGCGTGCCCTTGTCGGCAATGTCGATCTCCATGCACTTGTTGAAGCGCGACGCCGCCGGGCCGGTTTCCAGAATGGTCGCCTCGGCCCCGCTTTCTACGCGAACAACATGGTGCAGGATCGCATCAGAGGTCGGCGACGCATGACGATAGATCAAGTTGATCGGCTTGGACGGTTTGCCTGTCACGTGGATGGCCACGCCATCCGACGCAAAGGCCGTATTCAACGCCGCCAGAGGGCGCTGCACCGGCGACTGACCGCGCGTTTCAAGCACGCCGTACAGGTCTTTCGCCCAGTGAATGTCCTTGCAACAGATAGCTTCGAGCCGGTCGATGGTCACGCCTTCAAGCGACAGGTCATCAGATTCTTCGGCACTGAAGACACCGTCCACAAAGACAATGTTAAGACGGTCCAGCGCGTTGAACATCAATGGCTCGTCATCGGCAAACACCGCAGCCGGGATCGCTTCGGGTGAGACCAGCGTATCCGGTTGCGTGTATTTCCAATATTCGTCACGCCGCCCGGGCAGGCCTGTTTCCAGAACACGTGCCAGCGCATCTTCGCGGGCGGCACGGGTGCAGCCCGCATCAGGCATGGTCAAGGCAGACAGCCGCGCCTCGGTTGCGGTTTGTTTGACTTCGGGCAAGGCCATCAGTTCACCTCGGCAAGAATGTCGGCGTAACCGTTGTTTTCAACCTCAAGCGCCAGCTCGGGGCCACCGGTTTTGACGATGCGGCCATTGGCCATGATGTGCACAACGTCCGGTTTGATGTGGTCCAACAGGCGCTGATAGTGGGTGATCACCAGAAAACCACGGCCTTCATCGCGCAACGCGTTCACGCCTTCGGCCACCAGCTTCATTGCGTCCACGTCGAGGCCCGAGTCGGTCTCGTCCATGATGCACATCTTCGGTTCCAGCATCGCCATTTGCAGGATTTCGTTGCGCTTCTTCTCACCGCCCGAAAAGCCTACGTTGACCGGACGTTTAAGCATATCTGCGTCGATTTTCAGCGTCTTAGCCTTGGCACGCACTTCCTTGAGGAAATCGGCCGCCGAAAGCTCTTCTTCGCCGCGGGCCTTGCGCTGAGCGTTCACTGCGGTACGCAGAAATGTCATGTTGCCCACACCGGGGATTTCAACCGGGTATTGGAACGCAAGAAAAACACCGGCTGCTGCGCGCTCTTCAGGCTCCATCTCCAACAGGTCTTCGCCGTCCAAAGTGGCCGACCCTTCGGTCACCTCATAACCGTCACGCCCCGACAGCACATAGCTGAGCGTCGACTTGCCCGAGCCGTTTGGCCCCATGATCGCGTGTACCTTGCCGGCCTCAACCGTCAGGTCCACACCCTTGAGGATCTGCTTATCTTCTTCTTCAAGCTGCACGTGCAGGTTCTTGATTTCCAGCATTTTTTATCCTTTTGCGTATCGCAAGGGGCGCTCTGGCCCCGAAACCTTCTTACCCCAGAAACCTGCGGAGTAGCCGCGCGACGATCCAACCGATGATCGACCCGCCCCCAACCGCCCAAACTGGGTTGATGAATTCCATGTGGTTGATGTTGACGTAAGCCACACCAAGCAGCCCGCCCAGAACCGGCAGTGCGTAACCAAGCCAGGTCAGCACGTCATCCTTTTGGATGCGGTTACGGGAGGTACCTGTCATCAACCAACCGAACCTTCCAGCGAGATTGCCACGAGTTGCTGTGCTTCCATCGCGAATTCCATCGGTAGAGCTTGCAGCACGTCCTTGCAGAACCCGTTGACAACCAACGCCACGGCCTCTTCCTCGTCCATGCCGCGCTGGCGGCAGTAGAACAACTGATCGTCGTCCACTTTCGACGTCGTCGCTTCGTGCTCAACACGGGATGAGTTGTTCTTGACCTCGATATACGGAACCGTATGCGCACCGCATTTGTCACCGATCAGCAAGCTGTCACACTGTGTGTAGTTGCGGCTGTTCTTGGCCTTCGGGTGCATCGAGACCAGACCACGATAGGTGTTCTGCGCCTTACCAGCGCTGATACCCTTGGACACGATCCGGGACTTGGTGTTCTTGCCCAGATGAACCATCTTGGTGCCAGTGTCGGCCTGCTGATAGTTGTTGGTGATCGCGATCGAGTAGAACTCGCCCTGGCTTTCATTGCCCCGCAGGATGCAGGACGGGTATTTCCACGTCACGGCCGAGCCGGTTTCAACCTGCGTCCACATCACTTTGGACCGATCGCCCCGGCAATCGGCACGTTTGGTCACAAAGTTGTAGATACCGCCCTTCCCGGTCTCATCCCCAGGGAACCAGTTCTGAACCGTCGAGTATTTCACCTCGGCGTCTTCCTCGACGATGATCTCGACCACAGCAGCGTGCAACTGGGCCGTATCGCGTTGGGGCGCGGTGCAGCCTTCCAGATAAGACACGTAAGAGCCTTTGTCGGCGATGATGAGAGTGCGTTCAAACTGACCGGTGTTTTCCGCGTTGATGCGGAAATACGTGCTCAGCTCCATCGGGCAGCGGACGCCCGGCGGGATGTAGACGAACGAGCCATCCGAAAATACAGCCGAGTTCAATGTGGCGTAGAAGTTATCCGAAACCGGAACAACGGACCCGAGGTATTTCTTGACCAGTTCGGGATGTTCTCTGATCGCCTCAGAAATCGAACAAAAGATCACGCCGTGTTTTGCCAGTTCATCCTGAAAGGTCGTGCCGACCGAAACCGAGTCAAACACCGCGTCCACAGCGACCTTACGGCCCTCGGCGGGCATATTCTCGGCGCCTTCGACACCTGCCAGGATCATCTGTTCTTTCAGAGGGATACCCAACTTTTCGTAAGTGGCCAACAGCTTGGGATCAACCTCATCCAGCGATTTCGGCTTCTCTTCCATCGACTTGGGACGGGCATAGTAATACTGATCCTGAAAGTCGATCTCGGGATAGTTGACCATCGCCCAGTTCGGTTCATCCATCTTGGTCCAGCGCTCGAACGCGGCCAAACGCCATTCGGTCATCCATTCCGGTTCTTCGTTTTTCTCGGAAATCAACCGCACGATATCGGGGTTTACGCCCTTGGGGGCGTATTCCATCTCGATATCGGTGTCCCAACCGTACTTATAGGTTCCGACCTCGCGAACCGCATCCACGGTTTCCTGATCGACACCCTCTTTCACCTGGGTCTGGTCCAAAGCGGCCATAACTTACCCTCCGTCAGATCACGCGGCGCGCGCGCGATGCTTTTTCTCTTTCTCAAGCCACGTATCGGCGAAACGCAGCACATCTTCTTCTGTCGTCCGAGGCCCCAGCGACACGCGAATAGCGCTGCTGGCTGTTACCTCGTCATATCCCATTGCGGTGAGCACCGCGCTGGCACGAACCTTGCCGCTGGAACAGGCAGAGCCTGCACTGACCGCGAAACCCGAAAGGTCCATCTGCATGACCTGCGTTTCACCTTTCCAACCAGGCGCGGCAAAACATAGGGTATTCGGCAGGCGAAGCTGCCCTTTCCCGACAAAAATAGGTGATTTTACAGCAGCCTCAAGAGCATTTTCTAGAATATTTCTAAATTCCTCAACCTGCTCCCAAACACCGTTGGACAGATCCAAAGTAGCAGCTTCAGCTGCGGCCCCGAACCCCGCGATACCAATGACATTTTCCGTTCCGGACCGGCGCCCCATTTCCTGACCGCCACCCTTGATTTGCGCAGCCAATTCGGTTCCGCGCTTCATCACAACAGCGCCAACACCTTTCGGCCCGCCCAATTTATGCGCAGACACCAAAGCCGTCTGCGCGTCCATCCAGTTGAAAGCGATGGGCAGTTTCCCAAAGGCCTGCGTGGCATCTGTTACTGCCAGACCGGAAGGTAAAGTTTGAATGATTCCGGTTTCGGAATTTGCCAGTTGCAACGTAGTTTCTTCAGGCGCGGTAACCCTGACCTCTCCGCTTTCGGAAACCGAAAGATCTTCGTTGATCCAGGCTCTTACCGCGTCATGCTCAATCGCCGATCCATGCAGGTTGCGCTCGGACAACGTCAACGCCGCCCCTTCGGTCGAGCCAGAGGTAAAAACAACATCCGCCCCATCCGCCCCAAAAGCAGATGCAACCTGTGACCGGGCCCTCTCAACAATCGCTTTTGCGGCGCGGCCTTCAGCATGGACCGAGGACGGGTTTCCACAAACATCCATCGCAGCAATCATGGCCGTCCGCGCTTCGGGGCGCAGCGGCGTCGTTGCATTGTGATCCAGATAAACACGTTTCATGGATACATCTTTTCACTGATGGGCTTCACAGTCATATGTCACCCGTCGGATCAGTCGTCTACTACGGAAAACAGGCTCGGCACGGCGGGGCACGGCGCAAGGTCGTTTTTGATGACATCCGACAAACGAGTCTGGTGCAGGAACACATAAACATGCGCACTCAGCCCTTCCCACAAACGGTTTGTAAGAGATTGTGCCCGGCTACCGGAAGACGCTCCTGAGGCTCCTGCCCCTTTCTGCAAGGCATCAACCGTTTCATCCACAGCTGCCAGAATCTCAACCACACGAATTTCCGAAGCAGGACGCGCAAGGCGATAACCACCACCGGGTCCGCGAACCGAAGAGACCAATTCGGCGCGTCGCAACTTGACAAAGAGCTGCTCGAGATAGGGCAGAGAGATGTCCTGCCTTTCCGAGATTTCCCCCATGGTAACCAACCGATCAGTCGGCTGAAGCGCAATGTCCGCCAAAGCGACCATCGCATATCGGCCTTTGGTCGACAGCTTCATATTCAGCCCCCTCTTAGACGGATTTGCGCGAAATCATTGACGCCGACGTTGCCAGTGCGTATCTCCGACTGACAGCGCTGACGCGCAATGTAATATAATTAGAACCGTTCTAAGGTGCCCGACGATTACCGTCAAGTATATCCGGGCACCCGTACGAAAAAGACAGGACCAAAGCACACATGCCCGAGGTGATTTTTCCCGGACCCGAAGGCCGTCTGGAAGGCCGCTACCACCCGCAAAAGGAAAAAGACGCACCGATCGCCATCGTGCTTCACCCGCATCCTCAGTTCGGCGGGACCATGAACAACAAGGTGGTCTATAATCTGCACTATGCGTTCTACAACATGGGCTTTACCGTGTTGCGCTTTAACTTCCGCGGCGTAGGCCGCAGCCAGGGCGAATATGATCAGGGCGTAGGTGAGCTTAGCGATGCCGCGTCGGCGCTGGATTATCTGCAATCGATGAACAACAACTCGAAACACTGCTGGGTTGCGGGTTTCTCATTTGGTGCGTGGATCGGAATGCAACTGCTGATGCGCCGCCCCGAGATCACAGGGTTCATCAGCGTATCGCCTCCGGCCAACATGTACGACTTCTCGTTCCTTGCCCCCTGCCCGTCTTCCGGTCTGATCATTAACGGCTCAGCCGACCGCGTGGCCCCGCCGGCAGACACCACATCGTTGGTCAACAAGCTGCACGAGCAAAAGGGCATCACCATCACCCATAACGAGGTTGACGGCGCGGATCACTTCTTCCAGGACCGCCACATGGACACACTGATCACCGATGTCAGTGACTATGTGAAACGCCGCCTGACCGAGAACACCCGCTGATGTCAGACACCATCACATCTCTTGCGGCCAAACTGGCCGAAGATACGATGAAGGTAATGGATGAGACCGGCGATGATCGGTTTTTTGTTGAAGTTGGCGACGTGCTCGGTGCGGCGTCCCAGTCGCTGGAAGAAGCTTTTCTGACCGAGATTCGCGTACGCCTGGCCGAACGCAAGGCCAGACAATTCGTGATCAAGCGCCTCTCGGCACATCGCGCCAAACTGAAGGCGATCGAAAAGCAATGACCGACCGTTTGTCGGCTCAGATCGCTTTCCTGAAACGGGCTGATAGTTTGAAGATGGTCGAGCGGGCAAATACCCTGCTCGACCAGTCAAGGCCCGAAAACTCTGCGGAACACAGCTGGCACCTCGCGCTATGGGCTTTGGTCATGGTACCATTGGCCGGGCCGGACGTGTCGATTGACCGGGTCATTCGCATGTTGCTGTTACACGATCTTGTCGAGATCGTTGTGGGCGACCACCCAATTCACCTTCACACAGATTGGGCGTCAGTCGCAAAGGCTGAACATTTGGCTGCTTCAGAGCTGTTTGGCCTACTTCCTGAAGATCAAGCTGAAACCTTTCACGCGCTCTGGCGAGAATTTGAAGCGGACCAATCACCAGATGCCCGTTTTGCCAAGATTCTGGATCGTTGCCAGCCTCTGTTTCAGGTTCTGTGTGCCTCAACCCCCAATCCCGACCACATTGACATTGTACGATCCAATCTCAACGGCGGTCGCGCGGCTTATCTGGCCCAGGCGTTCCCACTGGCCTACCAACATGCCACCAATCTGCTGACTGGTGCAGAGACGCAAGACAACGCGTTCGCAACCCGACTGGCGTTTTTGACCGAAGCGGATCAGTTGAAATCCGTTCTCCGCGCCTCGCGACTGATGGCCGGGGATCGATTCGAAAATTCGGCTGAGCATTCATGGCACATCATGCTCTACGCCTGGGTTTTGTCTGAATATGCCCATACTGACATCAGCGTTGATCGCATTCTTCAAATGTTGTTGCTGCACGACATTGTCGAAATCGATGCGGGCGATCATCCGATCCACGGGCAGGTCGATCATGAGGCGCAAGCAGCCAAGGAACAAGCCGCGGCCCAACGGCTATTCGGCCTTTTGCCTGACGCGCAACGCAGTGCGTTCTCGGGTATCTGGCAGGAGTTCGAAGCAGCGGAAAGTGCAGACGCGCAGTTTGCCAAGGCCGTTGACCGTTTTCAGACACCCATCGCCAATCTCGAAACCGGTGGCGGATCATGGGTCGATTACGGCGTAACGTACGCGCAACTTGAGGCACGCGTCCGACCTGCTATTGCCACAGGTGCACCTCAGCTATGGGATTGGCTGCAACCTCAACTGGT
Organism: Ruegeria sp. E8; assembly: GCF_056533985.1. Classification (NCBI taxonomy): domain Bacteria; kingdom Pseudomonadati; phylum Pseudomonadota; class Alphaproteobacteria; order Rhodobacterales; family Roseobacteraceae; genus Ruegeria; species Ruegeria sp. E8. The sequence goes on along the minus strand of NZ_JBQFOY010000001.1, from coordinate 442,090 downwards.
TGCGTATTTTCGGCAGGACGAGGCCCTCAGCCGTTAGCCGGAAAAGAAAAAAGGAGCCCAAAGGCTCCTCTTTCCCTGCTTAGTTCTCAGTGGATTCAAAACACACTACTACCATCAAACTGTTGAACCACGTTGGCTGCATCAACTTCGACGGACCCCCCGTCAGCAAGCCACCCAATCGCCACTATCAGACCCGAAGCAAAAATGACGGACTTCATAAACTTCGTCATCACTCAACTCATTAATTCAAAAAAACTTAAAATACGCTGAGAACATTACACAAATTTGTCACTCAGGATAGTAGGGTATACCTGACCTCAGGCGAATGTAATGTCACTTTGAGACGTCAAATAGCCTTGCCTGCCCCCTCACTTTCGTGCTCAACGCGGTGTAATTGCCCTGTTTCGAGGTTTTGAAATGCCCCAGTCTTATGTGTACCTGTTGCTGGCCGTACTTGCAGAAACCATTGGCACGACGGCATTGCAAGCCAGCCAGCAATTCACGCGGTTCTGGCCATCTGTTCTGGTTGTCGTTGGCTATGGCATCGCCTTTTACCTGCTGGGCATGACCTTGAAATATATGCCGGTCGGAATTGTTTACGCGATCTGGTCCGGTTTGGGCATCTTTCTGATTGCGATGATCGGCTTCATCGTTTTCGGCCAAAGGCTGGATTGGCCAGCGATACTAGGGCTGGCAATGATTTTGTCTGGAATCCTAATCATTCACCTGTTTTCCAAGACTGCTGGTCACTGATCCAAGGTTAGGGCTGGTATATTTTGCCGCGCCGCGTTATGCGCGCGGCAACTTCCCGTTCAAAGGCTGACCTCTCATGGACCTGCGCAACATCGCAATCATCGCTCACGTGGACCACGGCAAGACGACCCTGGTGGATGAGCTGCTCAAACAATCCGGCGCGTTCCGGGAAAACCAGGCCGTGGCAGAACGTGCCATGGACAGCAACGACCTCGAGCGTGAACGCGGCATCACCATTCTGGCCAAGGCGACCTCGGTTGAATGGAAAGACACCCGTATCAACATCGTCGACACACCCGGCCACGCCGATTTCGGTGGTGAGGTCGAGCGTATTCTCAGCATGGTTGACGGCGTTGTCCTGCTGGTCGATGCCGCCGAAGGTCCGATGCCCCAAACCAAGTTCGTGACCTCCAAAGCACTGGCTTTGGGTCTGCGACCCATCGTAGTCCTGAACAAGGTCGACAAGCCCGACGCCGAACCCGACCGCGCGCTGGATGAATGTTTCGATCTGTTCGCCAACCTTGGCGCAGATGATGACCAGCTGGACTTCCCGGCCATGTACGCCTCAGGCCGATCCGGCTGGGCCGACATAGAGTTGGACGGGCCCCGTAAGGATCTGACTGCCCTGTTCGATCTGATCGTCGATCACGTCCCTGCGCCCAAGCAGGCCGAAAAGAAAGACGAGCCCTTCCGCATGCTGGCCACTACGCTGGGCAGCGATCCGTTCATCGGCCGCATCCTGACCGGGCGTGTAGAAAGCGGTACGTTGAAAGCCGGGGACAGCCTCAAAGCGCTCAGCCGCGACGGGTCCGTGATCGAGAATTTCCGGGCGTCGAAAATCCTCGCCTTTCGTGGACTGGCACAACAGCCCATCAACGTGGCCGAAGCTGGTGACATCGTCACCATCGCCGGCATGAGCAAAGCCACCGTTGCCGACTCGCTGGTCGCGCCGCAGGTGGACGAAGCGCTGCCCGCACAGCCTATCGATCCGCCGACCATCACCGTGACCTTTGGCATCAACGATTCCCCTCTGGCCGGTCGCGATGGCAAAAAAGTGCAATCCCGCGTAATCCGTGACCGTCTGATGAAAGAGGCCGAATCGAACGTCGCCATCCGCATCACAGACACCCCTGGCGGTGAAGCCTTCGAGGTTGCCGGTCGTGGCGAATTGCAGATGGGCGTCCTGATCGAAAACATGCGCCGTGAAGGGTTCGAACTCAGCATCTCGCGCCCGCAGGTTCTGTTCCGTGAGGAAGACGGGCAGCGGCTAGAGCCGATCGAAGAAGTCACCATCGATGTGGATGACGAATATTCCGGCTCGGTCATCGAAAAGGTCACCGGTGCGCGCAAAGGTGAACTGGTCGAAATGCGTCCCGCAGGTGCCGGCAAGACCCGTATCATCGCGCATGTCCCGTCGCGCGGGCTGATCGGCTATCACGGAGAGTTCCTGACCGACACGCGCGGCACTGGCGTTTTGAACCGGGTGTTCCACGACTGGGCTCCGCACAAAGGTCAGATCCCGGGCCGCCGTGCAGGCGTACTGATCTCGATGGAAAACGGCCAGGCTGTCGCATACGCCCTTTGGAACCTGGAAGAGCGTGGTCGCATGTTCGTGGGCCCGCAGGCGGATGTCTATCAGGGCATGGTGATCGGCGAGCATTCCCGCGACAACGATCTGGAAGTGAACCCGCTGAAAGGCAAGAAACTGACCAACGTACGCGCCAGCGGCTCGGACGATGCCGTTCGCCTGACGCCTCATGTTCAGTTTTCGTTGGAAGAGGCGATTGCCTATATCGACGACGATGAACTGGTGGAGGTCACGCCCAACGCGGTGCGCCTGCGCAAACGCTTTCTTGATCCGCATGAACGCAAGCGGATGGCAAAATCGGCCTGATCACCTGCAGTCGGTACACGCCCGAAACGGAAACAATGGCGATTGTGTGGCATATTTGCTTCCTATCGAGATAAAGACGAAAAACAGACACCCGGGCAAATTGCCCGGGTGTCGTTTGAAAAGAATAGATGTTCACCCTTAAATTGCATTAATTCAATACCGCTCGCCTTTCCAGCATCTTGTAGTTTGGCCTTTATCAAGGTGTATTTGTGTCAATTGTGTGATGCTCTTCATACACGTCTTGAATCAGATGGTGCATATGATCGGCATAGTTGAGTAAAAAGTACTGAGGAGTTCGATATGGGAACGCTGTCCCGTAAGTTTCCAGTTTACCTTGTGGCGACTGCATTTTTGGTCACTTCGGCCGAAGAAACTTTCGCTGCTGGAGTTTGCAACGTCAAAACTGCACGCCAATCAGGAGCCTCTGCTCAAGTCTTGTGTGAATGTGACGCGGTTACGAGTGGAATGATACGATATATTCAGCGTCGCGCAGATTTTGACAGTATTCTCGCGCGACTCGGCGCTGAATGCGCACCTCTGGCCGCTCTGCTAACAGATTTCCCAACCGCGTCTACCGGTGTCTCTGATCAGAGATCCGGAGACGGCCCATCCAATGAGAACCAGAATACCGGCCCAAGCTTTGGCGGCGGTTCTGATGGGGGAACTGAAACGTCCGGTCCAAGCGGAGGTCCCGGAACCACAGGAGGCGAAACACCAGGTGGCGAACAGCCCGGCGGCGAGCAACCCGGTGGTGAACAGCCGGGTGGTGAGCAACCCGGCGGCGAACAGCCCGGTGGCGAACAGCCTGGTGGTGAGCAACCCGGCGGCGAGGAACCAGGTGGCGAACAGCCCGGTGGCGAACAGCCCGGTGGTGAAGAACCAGGCGGTGAAGAGCCCGGCGGCGAAGAACCAGGTGGCGAAGAAACTGACGGCGAAGAGTGGCGCTAACCCGTTAATCGTCCAGAAGTCAGGAACTGTAGGCCATCCCTTGTTGAACGCAAATTGCGGGTGCGCGGACCCCTCGCACCCGCAATACTAATCTCCAGGCCTTTGCGACAAGACCTTCGCTTTAGCTGTGCCCATACACGCCTACCCAACGACCGGGTTGTTTCGGGTCTTGCATCCGTAAAAACAAATACCGCGTAGCTGTCCAGGGTTTGATCCGATTGGTGAGATTATCAAGCACCAGATCACCGTTTGCTGAACGATAAACCAGAACGGCATGGGGCGTGCGACGTGTATCCAGAACGGTCGCGATCAAGAGCTTACTTGGATCGACGCCAGCGTGGATCAATTCCCGCTTTTTCAGCAATGCGAAATCCTCGCAATCGCCGCCTCTGGCGGTCGGTAGTGCCCATCGTTCGGGTGTTTTGTACTGGGATTGATCTGATACGGCACGGGTCGATTTGTTCACGCGCCTATTCACCTGTTCCACAACCTTCAGTTCCTGATGGCTGGGCAAAGATACGGATCGTTTTCCTGCACAGGCCCAATTGTATTGATTGCACAGGTTGACGGCTCCGGATGGCGGTGGTGACGATGCGACACTTGGGATAAAGCCGCCCTCGGACGCGTGGGCGACAGGGGAAAAGACGGTCGCGCACATGCTCAGGAAGCATATGCTTGTGGCGCGCGCTGAAACTGACAAAACTCCGGTACCGCAGCGTTTGGCCAGTTGTGTGAAAGTTGTCATGCCTGTACCCCAATCCGGTGTTCATCGAATGATCGCACGACAAACAGGGTCGCATTCCGTTTCGTGAAACTATCTGCGAACAACCCTATCTGGGCAATCATCTGAAAAACTGAAGGGGAAAAAGGGCGGAAATTCGTCCGTCAATCTGACTTTTTCGCGTAAGAATTTAGGTGGCGCGGCCACAATTGGGACGCGAATTTCTTTAGGCAGTGAATATCCACCCCAGTAAGAGCATGAAAACGTTGTATTAAAAGCATCAGCCCGCGCAGGCGGGCTGATCTTGGATGGCGGAACTGTGGTATGAGCCAAAGATCGCCGATCCGTTGTGGAATCCTAAGGCAATCCAGACTTTGAGCAGGCGAACCGGATGATCACTCGGTGATTTCGACCACAACCAGTTCGCGCTCACTCGCCTCACGAGCATGATTCAGCGCTTGCTGGTAGTCATCCGAGTTATAACATTCGACCGCTGCCTCCAGCGACGGGAATCGGGCGACCACATTGCGTGGCCGCTCTTTGCCTTCCAGTTGAACATAACGCGCAGCACGGGCGATGAACTCGCCACCGTGCTTGGCGATGGCCGGTCCGGCCAGCTCGGCGTATTTTCCGTATGCCTCAGCATCAGTCACCGTCACATGTGCAATCCAGAGAGCAGCCATCTTATCCTCCCAATACCTGTTCTGCGGCCTTTATCGCCGCATCTGCGTTCGTCGCATCTTTGCCGCCGCCCTGAGCCATGTCCGGGCGACCACCGCCGCCTTTGCCGCCCAGTTCCACGACTGCGGCTTTAACCAGATCAACCGCTGAAACGGTTCCCGTCAGGTCCTCGGTCACACCAGCCGCAACAGCAGCCTTGCCGCCGGTATCCGCAATCAGCAGCACCGCACCCGACCCGAGGCGGGCCTTGTGTTCATCGATCAGTGCCGGAAGATCTTTGCCGGACACACCGTTCAAGGCCTGAGCCAGGAACTTCACACCGTTTACGTCGCGCGCTTCGGCACCACCGCCCTGCCCGGCCCCGCCAGCCATGGCCAGATCACGACGCAGCTGAGCCACTTCGTTTTGCAGCGACTTGCGTTCATCCAGCAGGCTCTTCACGCGTGCCACCACATCGTCTGGCTGCGCTTTCAGTTCCGTTGCCACCTGTGCAAGGCGTTGATCCTGGGCCGAAAGATAGCGGAACGCTTCATCTCCCGTCAAAGCTTCGATGCGGCGCACGCCGGCGCTGCTTGCGCTGTCGCCCAACACGACAAACGTGCCGATGTCGCCCGTTTGGCGCACATGGGTGCCGCCACACAGTTCAATCGACCATGTTTCGCCGTCATGGCCTTTACCAGTAGGTGCCCTGCCCATCGAGACAACACGCACCTCGTCGCCATATTTTTCGCCGAACAGGGCCTGCGCGCCCAATTCGCGCGCGTCATCGGGTGTCATGACCCGTGTCTCTACCGTCGAGTTCTGACGGATAAAGGCGTTCACTTCACGCTCGACCTTCTGAACTTCTTCAAGGCTCAGCGCTTTGGAATGGCTGAAATCAAACCGCAGACGATCCGCCGCATTCAACGAGCCGCGCTGAGCCACATGGTCGCCCAGCGTTTCTCGCAGCGCTTCGTGCAGCAGGTGTGTGGCCGAGTGATTGGCCCGGATCGACGAGCGACGCACATGATCGACCTCCAGTTCAACCGTATCGCCTTTGGACACGTTACCGCTTTCAACCGTCACCTTATGTGCGTAAACCTTGCCATCCGCGAACTTCCTGGTGTCTTCTACCCGGCTTTTGTGATCACGATCCTCAAGGCGTCGCAATTCGCCGGTGTCACCCACCTGACCGCCAGCCTCGCCATAAAACGGGGTTTGGTTCACCACGACCCAACCGCTGCCACCCTCGTCGATCTTGTCGACCAAAGCGCCGTCAACGACCAGCGCGGCAACTTGCGCTTCGGCTTTCTCGGTCTCATAGCCGAGGAAATCGGTCGCCCCGGCGGTATCCAGAACATCGAACCAAACGGCCTGATCCGCCGCTTCGCCTGATCCGGCCCAAGCTGCCCGCGCTTTGGCTTTCTGTTCCGCCATAGCGGCATCAAAACCATCTGTATCCACAGTCCGGCCCTTTTCACGCAACGCGTCCTGCGTCAGGTCCAGCGGGAAGCCGTAGGTGTCGTACAGTTTGAAGGCCGCCTCACCTGACAGAGGAGCGCCTTCGGACAGGCCCGAGACTTCATCCTCGAGCAGCTTCAGACCCCGATCCAGCGTCTGTTTGAAGCGGGTTTCTTCCAGCAATAGGGTTTCTTCGATCAATGGCTGTGCCTGCGTCAACTCGGAATAATGCCCACCCATCTGCTGCACCAGTGTCGGTACAAGACGGTGCATCACCGGGTCTTTCGCACCCAGCAGGTGCGCATGGCGCATGGCACGGCGCATGATCCGGCGCAGAACATAGCCGCGGCCGTCATTGCTGGGCATCACACCATCGGCAATCAGGAAAGAGGTCGAGCGCAGATGGTCTGCGATCACCCGATGATGCACGTTCTGATCACCATAAGGGTCAACGCCGGTTGCATCAGCGGATGCCTCGATCAGGGTTTTGAACAGGTCGGTGTCATAGTTGTCATGACTGCCCTGCAACAGCGCACCGATACGTTCCAGCCCCATGCCGGTGTCGATGGACTGCATATCAAGTTCGACCATCGAGCCATCTTCGAACTGTTCGTTCTGCATGAAAACGATGTTCCAGATTTCGATGAATCGGTCACCATCCTCTTCGGGCGATCCCGGAGGGCCACCCCAGATATGATCGCCATGATCATAAAAAATCTCGGTGCACGGACCACATGGCCCGGTCGGGCCCATCTGCCAGAAGTTATCACTGGTCGCGATGCGGATGATCCGGTCTTCGGGTACGCCGACCTTTTTCCAGATCTCGAACGCTTCGTCATCGGTGTGATAGACGGTGGTAAGCAGTCGGCTTTTGTCGATGCCGAACTCCTTGGTGATCAACTCCCAGGCAAAAGGGATCGCCTCGTGCTTGAAGTAATCGCCGAACGAGAAGTTCCCCAGCATCTCAAAGAAGGTGTGGTGGCGCGCGGTGTAGCCTACATTGTCGAGATCGTTGTGCTTGCCGCCAGCGCGCACACATTTCTGCGCCGTGGTGGCACGCTGGTAGTCGCGGGTTTCCAGTCCGGTGAACAGGTTCTTGAACTGCACCATACCCGAGTTCACGAACATCAAAGTCGGGTCGTTGCGCGGCACCAGCGGACTGGACGCCACAACCTCATGCCCCTGTTTTTCAAAGTAGTTCAGAAAGGTCGATCGAATGTCGTTAAGGGTTGGCATAGGGCTCTCTCGGCGCACAAAAATCTTGGTCTCAGCAGGTTTAGCCCCGTGTCAAAGCGGTGTCCACAGCCGAGGCACACCGGAATGAAACAAGGCGGCCCGATGGACCGCCTCTTTCTATTTAATCCGGGCTTCCAATCAGAAACCAGAAGGTTTCTGAAAGGCCAGTCAACTGTCGCTAGGCTTCAAGGATGTCATCATCCTCAGCAGCACCCGGGGGCATGTCGAAGTCCAGCCCATGAGCAGCCCGAATCTTGTCTTCAATGTCCAACGCAATGCGGCTGTTGTCGCGCAGGTACTGTTTGGCGTTTTCACGCCCCTGCCCGATCCGTTCGTCGCCATAGCTGAACCAAGAGCCCGACTTTTCGACCACACCGGCCTTGACGCCGAGGTCCAGCAATTCACCCATCTTGCTGATGCCTTCGCCATACATGATGTCGAATTCCACCTGCTTGAAGGGCGGTGCAACCTTGTTCTTGACGACCTTGACACGGGTCTGGTTGCCAACAACCTCGTCCCGGTCCTTGATCGCTCCAATGCGGCGAATGTCCAGACGGACCGAGCTGTAGAATTTCAGCGCATTACCACCAGTAGTCGTTTCCGGGCTACCGAACATCACGCCGATTTTCATCCGAATCTGGTTGATGAAGATCACCATGCAGTTCGAGCGGCTGATCGAGCCGGTCAGTTTGCGCATCGCCTGGCTCATCAGGCGAGCCTGCACACCAACGTTGCTGTCACCCATGTCGCCTTCCAGTTCGGATTTCGGCGTCAGCGCCGCAACCGAGTCGACAACGACCATGTTGACCGCACCGGAACGCACCAGCGTATCAGTGATTTCCAGAGCCTGTTCACCAGTATCCGGTTGCGAAATCAGCAACTCGTCCAGATCGACGCCCAGCTTGCGGGCATATTGCGGGTCCAATGCGTGCTCGGCATCCACAAAGGCACAGACACCGCCACGTTTTTGTTGTTCGGCGATACAATGCAGCGTCAGCGTCGTCTTGCCCGAGCTTTCCGGGCCGTAGATTTCGACAATCCGCCCCATTGGCAGACCGCCAATTCCCAGCGCAATGTCCAGACCCAGCGAGCCGGTCGAGCTTGCCTCGATATCTTGCTTGGCACCTTCGCCCAGCTTCATAATCGAGCCCTTGCCAAACTGCCGTTCGATCTGGGCCAGCGCGCTGTCGAGCGCCTTTTGCTTGTCTGCGTTTTTCTTGTCGCTCATCGTCAGAAGATCCGCCATTGTCCTGTCGCCTTCCCTTTTGTCACACCCTTGATCGGGCGGCAATCGCTGCTTTGTTCGCCTCTTGTTCCTTATGAGATCAAAAAGAGAACATTTCAACTAAAACTTACAGAAATCAGTCTTCTGCAATTGTGTTAAAGAGTCGTTTACGACAATCTGCTCGGATAAAAGCGTGACAAGAGGAACCGTTAAATGCTTGTTTTTTATAAAGAACGCCTTGCCTTTCTCGCGGTTCCCAAGACCGGAAGCACGGCCTACCACACCGCGCTAAAGGATCGGGCCGATCTTGTCGTCACGCATCCGCCCGAACTGAAACACGCGCCGGTACGCAGGTATGACCGATTTTTTCAGAACATGTTTCGAAAAATGTACGATACCGAGATGGAGATCATGGCCGTTGTCCGCGAACCTGTTGACTGGTTGGGCAGCTGGTACCGTTTTCGCAGTCGTGACGACCGGGTCGACCACCCCCATTCAACCCGAAATATGAGTTTCGACACTTTTGTGCAGTCCTATATGAAGAACCCGCGTCCGGAGTTTGCAGATGTGGGCAGTCAGAGTCAGTTTTTTCGAACCCGCAGCAATGGGCGTGGTGCCAACCATATCTTCAAATACGAACATCAGGACAAGATTCTGGATTTCCTACAAACGCGGCTGGACATGCAAATTGACCTTTCGCGCGAAAATGTTTCGCCAACGGGTGATCTTGTTTTGACGCCGAAGACAAGACAGAGATTTGAAAACAAACACGCCGAAGAATTTGCAATCCACGACGCAGCCTTGTGAAGAAATCAATTTAGTTGTTGAAACACTGCCTCGGTCAACTGGTTGAGAGAAAACGGTTTGGGCAAAAAGGTCGAATTGGCTATTTCCGGCCCCGAGTCCCCAAATGCGCCTTCGGTGTAGCCAGACATGAAAACAACGCGTGCGTTCGGGCGCGTTTCCTGCGCTTTGCGCACCCATGTCGGCCCGTCCATGCCTGGCATGACCACATCGGTGACAAACACATCGACATTCAATGCCGAATCCTCAAGTAGCCGCAGCGCCTCTTCCGCCGAATCCGCCTCTAGCACCGTGTAACCCTTGAGTCTCAAGGCTCGGGTTGCAAAGGCGCGAACTGGGGCTTCATCTTCGACCAGCAGCACTACGCCTTCCCCTTGCCGGGCGGCTTGTATTTCTGGCTGACTTGGAGATTCAGGCTGGGCTTTGGCGACCGTGGCACTAACCGGCAGAACCACGGTGAATTCGGTACCCCTACCCACTGCGCTGTCGACGAAGATGAAGCCGCCAGTCTGTTTGACGATGCCATAGGCCGTTGAAAGCCCAAGCCCCGTTCCTTCGCCCGTACGCTTGGTCGTATAGAACGGCTCGAATATCTTTTGAAGCTTGTCGGCAGGTATCCCCACACCGCTGTCCACAACCCGGACCGTGACATACTCGCCCGGCTGCACGGTTGCCCGGTTTCGTCTGAGCGGCTTCGACAGGTTCAACACTTCGGTCTCGATACGAATCTCGCCGCCGTCAGGCATGGCGTCCCGCGCATTCACGACCAGATTCATCAGCACTTGTTCCAGCTGGCGCTTATCAGCCCGCACCGGTTTTAAAACCGGGTCATGGCTGAGGGTCAGTTGCACTTTCTCGCCAACCAACCGGTTTAAAAGATGAATCAGGTCAGAGATTGTGTCGCGCAGATCCAGTACTTCGGGCCTGAGCGTCTGTTTTCGAGAGAACGCCAGAAGCTGACTGACCAGCGCGGCGGCCCGGTTGGCGTTCTGATTGATCTGCACCAGATCGCCATAATCCGGGTCATTCTGGTCATGCCGCAACAAAAGCAAGTCGCAATGCCCGGAAATGGCCGTCAGCAGGTTGTTGAAATCATGTGCAACGCCGCCAGCCAGTTGCCCCACGGCCTGCATTTTCTGGCCCTGAACGAACTGCGCTTCCAAAGTCTTCAGCTCGGTTGCATCATTCAGCACGGCGATCAGGCAAACCTTTCCATTTTCAACAACCCGGCTCAACGTGACCTGAACAAAAACCTCCTTGTCATCGCGAATGAGCTGCAGAAATTCCGATTTCTGCGTTTCTTCATCTGCGGCTGTCTGCGCAAGCCAGTCCAGAATGGGATGCCCCAACCCCCGCATGATTTCACCGATATTGGACCCTTCAAGGTTCTCCTTTCCCAACAACTTTAGGGCAAGCCTGTTGGTGTTCAGAACCTCACCTTCCGGGGAAAGGGTCAGAACCGGAACCGGAAGATCAGCAAACGACGTGGCGGCCTCTGGCGTGGATGACTGACCGAGTGGTATCAAACCAATGGACCGTTCCGAGTTGGAAGACGAAAGTTCGGCCATCGCAACCGGTATCAAACCGTCAAGCGACTTGACCGGGTTGATTGCTCCGATCTGCGGTTTGGTTTCACCGAAGATGTCGTCCATTCGGGCCGGGCGTGATCCGAACAAATGTTCGGCAGCCGGGTTTACACGCACCAATTCATTTGATCGCCCAATGGTCAGAACCGGTAAGTCCAAAGATTGCCAGCGTTCTTGTTCAGTTTGAAGAAAGCGCCAGCAATAAACCTCGGGGCCAAGCTGAAACACGGATATTGAAATAGTCCGCCCACGGCTGCGAATGTCCTCTTGGGCCCGCCCGACCGACCAAGCCCGTGATTGCAACCTCAACAAAATGGCCGGAGGGTTCGAGAAGGTTGAGGTAAGGCAGTTGACCAGATTACTGCCCTTTTCCGCTCCGAATTGCTCATGCGCCAGTGCGTTGGACACCAAAACGTCGCCATAACCATTGGCAATCAGGAACGGAGCGTCGTCCTGTTCTGCAAAGGCAGCCATGATGGCGGTGGTTTGTTGTGCATGTCTGTCTGCAATTTTACCCTTGATCACGACGCACAGGGTTACGATCAAAAGGGATACGCCCACCACCACCAGGCCCATTGTCCAATCCGGCGGCAACACCCCTAACGCCGGAGTCAGACCGAGCAGAAAGGCCAAAAAAGCCAGCGATCCGAGGCGAGATGCAGACGGCATGTTGGCAAGAGAAGGATCGCGAATAGAGTCAACTGTGTCAGGCATAAACGGCTCGGGCATAAAGTTATCGGCAATAACCGCCAAAAAAGGTTAATGCCCGCTTAACGAAATTCGAGAAGCACGCATCTACCTTAGGTTGCTATTTGCCAAAAGCTCAGCGCGTCAAGTGCGACGTAAAGAACCCGTCAGACTCGTGCGTTACATGCCACGTTTTCCGAAAGGTTTCTCGCCAATCGGTATTTTGGGTCAAGAAACGATCAACAACCGCGTCGTTTTCATCGGTCAGAATAGAACAGGTTGCATAAGCCAAAACACCGCCAGACCGGACCAGAGGCGCAATACCCCTAAGAATATCGCCCTGAATCGCGGTGAGCTCATGCAAACGATCTTCGGTCAAAGCCCATTTCCCCGCCGGAGCGCGCCGCCAAGACCCGCTGCCAGAACACGGTGCATCCACCAGAACAACATCAAACGGAGCGTGGTTCGAAAGCTCGGCGCTGTTCAGGATAGTTATCTTCGCACCTGCTCGCTCAGCCCGGACCGGGATATCCTTCGTGCGGCCGGAATTCACATCATGCGCGAAAACCTCGACGCCCTCATTTGCCGCGAGCGCCAGAGATTTGCCGCCTCCACCCGCGCAAAAGTCAAGCGCACGCATACCGGGTCGCAACGCCACTGAGGCCACGACCGCCTGGCTTGCTGCATCCTGCAACTCGACCAGACCCTGAGCATACGCCTGACTTTGGGCTATGTGCCGCGCCCCGTCAGTCACTTCAAGAGCGGTCTCGCATATCGGGTTTTTAGACGTGGTGATGCCTTCAGCCTTCAAGGTTTCAACAGCCTCGCCTACATCTGTCTTCAGCAAATTGACCCGCAAATGAACGGGTGCACGGTTTTGCAACGCAACGGCACAGGGAACTGCTGCGTCCGTCATCGACGCGGCAAATCGGGGCCAAAGCCATTCCGGAATATCGTATTTCTCGGCCTCTGACTCGAAGTTCCGCGCAGCTTCTGTTTGCTGGACGGGCATCGGAGCGTGACGGTCGCCGGTAAACAGCTCTGCCAGATCGCCATCTGACGCGCGGATCGCACCGATCATCAGGCCACGCCCGGTATTGGCTCCTCCCAAAGCAGCGTACGAGCGCTTGCATCGTAGCGCGTCAAAAACGTGATCCCGGATTGCCGCCCGGTCCTTGGATCCGGCAAATCGACTGCGCCGCGCCCAGCCAGTCAGAGCTTTCTCAACCGGCGCACCAGCAAGAATTGCATCCAGAATTTCGATCGAGGCCTGAACACGGGCGGCGGGTGTCATTGCGGATTACCTTGGCGAAAAGCCCAAACGGGCCGGTCCAAATACAAAACGGCGCCCGGACAAGGGCGCCGCGTCGGGCATTCAATGGTTTACATTACCCGGTAGTTCGGGCTTTCGCGGGTGATCTGAACGTCATGCACGTGACTTTCTTTCAGACCTGCGCCAGTGATTTTGACGAAATGGCAGTTTTTGCGCATCTCTTCGACAGTCGCGCAGCCGGTATAACCCATCGCGGCACGCAAGCCGCCCACAAGCTGGTGAATCACGGCGCTGGCCGAGCCTTTGTAGGGCACCTGCCCCTCGATGCCTTCGGGCACCAGTTTGTCATTGGCTGCATCCTTCTGGAAGTACCGATCCGCCGAGCCGCGCGCCATTGCACCAAGGCTGCCCATACCGCGATAAGATTTGAACGACCGACCCTGATACAGGATCACCTCGCCCGGGCTTTCATCCGTTCCTGCGATCATCGAGCCGACCATGGCGCAAGAAGCCCCAGCCGCAATCGCCTTGGCGAAATCGCCCGAGAATTTGATGCCCCCATCAGCGATGACCGGAACGTCACCTGCTGCCGCCGAACAATCACTGATCGCGGTCAGTTGAGGTACACCAACACCCGCCACCATCCGCGTTGTGCAGATCGAACCGGGACCAATGCCCACCTTGATCGCATCTGCACCTGCGTCGATCAGCGCTTTGGTCGCCTCACCGGTTGCGACGTTGCCGGCAATGATCTGAACCTCATTCGAAAGGGTTTTGACCCGTTTCACGGCGTCCAGCACGCCCTGAGAGTGCCCATGCGCCGTGTCGACAACAATAATGTCGACGCCGGAATCCACCAATTGCTCGGACCGTTCGAAGCCGGCATCGCCGACCGAAGTCGCCGCAGCAACGCGCAAACGCCCCAGCCGGTCCTTGCAGGCGGTTGGGTTCAAGACGGCCTGTTCCGTGTCCTTCAGCGTCAGAAGACCGGTCAGCTTCCCCTCACCATCGACAACAAGCAGTTTTTCGATCCGCCGGGCCCGCATCAAGCTTTTGGCTTCTTCCAGATCCGCAGGCTCTTGCAGCATCGCCAGGTTGTCGGCGGTCATCATCGCTTTGATCGGAGTATCGTTCGAGGTGGCAAATCGCATGTCCCGGTTGGTGACGATGCCAACCACGCGGCCATCCGCCTCGACAACCGGGAAACCGGTGAAGTTGTAGCGTTCGACCAAAGCCTGTGCATCGGCCAATGTCTGATCCGCCCGCAGCGTCACCGGGTTGTAAACGATACCCGATTCGAAACGTTTGACCCGGCGAACTTCACGCGACTGTTCTTCGACCGAAAGGTTTTTGTGAATGACCCCGATGCCACCCGCCTGCGCCATGGCAATGGCCATGCGCGCCTCGGTCACGGTATCCATGGCCGAACTCAGCAAAGGGATGTTCATGGTGATTTCACGCGTCACGCGCGTGGTGGTGTCCGCCGTTGCCGGCAGCACAGAAGATGCGCCCGGAACCAGGAGAACGTCGTCAAAGGTGAGTGCCTCACGAATCTGCATCTGAAAACCCCATGCAAAAGCCCGTTTGACGGTGACCCTATTGCATGGATTACACCAAAGGAAAAGCCCCCCAAATCAACTCGGTCGTTCCCTGCGACGATGGTGCCTCTGAAAACGACGCTTGCTGTGCAAATCGTGCCGCTGATAGCCCTTTCCCTTTTCGCTCAAACTCATATCTTGCGCGGAATACGCGCGAACAACAAAGGTAGTTCTCAGATGACCACCGACCCTCTTGTCGTCTTTACCCCGTCCGGCAAACGCGGGCATTTCCCAGTGGGCACCCCGATATTGACGGCAGCCCGTCAGTTGGGTGTCGATCTGGATTCGGTTTGCGGTGGCCGTGGCATCTGTTCAAAGTGCCAGATCACCCCCAGCTATGGCGAGTTTCCCAAGCACGGCGTCACCGTGTCCGAAGACGCGCTGAGCGAATGGAATGCAGTTGAACAACGTTACGACGACAAACGCGGCCTGAAACCCGGCCGCCGTCTTGGGTGTCAGGCATCCGTTCAAGGTGATGTGGTGATCGACGTCCCACCGGAAAGCCAGGTTCACCGACAGGTCGTCCGCAAGGCGGCGGCCGCACGCGCCATCACCATGGATCCGGCGACACGTCTGTATTTCGTGGTGGTGGAAGAGCCCGACATGCACTCGCCCACCGGCGATCTGGAACGGCTGGAACGTGCGCTTCGCGAGCAATGGAAGATTGAGGCCATAACCGCAGACCTGTCGTTGATGTCCAAACTGCAGCCGGTTCTGCGCAAGGGCAAATGGGAGGTCACTGTAGCTGTCCACAAGGGCCACAAGGACAACGTCGCCCGTATTGTCGAAATCTGGCCGGGTCTGCATGAAAGCGGCTTGTACGGTTTGGCCATCGACCTGGGCTCGACCACCATTGCCGCCCACCTGACCGATCTGGAAACGGGCGAGGTCAAGGCATCCTCGGGCCTGATGAACCCGCAGATCCGGTTTGGCGAAGACCTGATGAGCCGAGTTTCCTATTCGATGATGAACCCCGGCGGCGATCAGGAAATGACCAAGGCCGTGCGCGAAGCGATCAATGACTTGACGACATCCATCGCTGAAGAGGCCGGGATCGACGCGTCTCTGATCGTGGAAACCGTGTTCGTCTGCAACCCGGTCATGCACCACCTTTTGCTGGGTCTCGACCCTGTTGAACTGGGTCAGGCGCCCTTTGCATTGGCCACGTCCGAGTCGATGTCCCTGCCCGCGCGTGAAATGGATCTGACCACCATGAACCCGCGTGCACAGGTTTATATCCTGCCCTGTATCGCAGGGCATGTGGGCGCGGATTGCGCGGCTGTTGCCCTGTCGGAAGAGCCCGGTAAATCCGAGGATCTGGTGCTGATTGTCGATGTGGGCACCAACGCCGAAATCCTTCTGGGCAACACCAGCCGCGTTCTGGCCTGTTCCTCGCCGACCGGACCGGCCTTTGAGGGTGCTCAGATCAGTTCCGGCCAGCGCGCTGCGCCCGGAGCCATCGAACGGATCGAGATCGACCCAGTCACCAAAGAACCCCGCTTCCGCATCATCGGGTCCGAGAAATGGTCGGATGAAGACGGCTTTGACGTTGACGTGGCCACGACCGGAATCACTGGCATCTGCGGCTCTGGTATTATCGAGGCCGTGGCCGAGATGCGTATCGCGGGCCTGCTGGACGAAGGCGGCCTGATCGGATCTGCCGAACAGACCGGGACCGCGCGTTGTGTACCTGAAGGTCGCACCCACGCCTATCTGATCCACGACGCCAGCGCCGAAGGAGGCCCGCGCATCACTGTCACCCAAGGCGACATCCGTGCCATCCAATTGGCGAAATCGGCGCTGTATGCCGGTGCGCGTCTGCTGATGGACGAGATGGACGTCGACAAGGTGGATCGCGTGGTTCTGGCCGGCGCATTTGGTGCGCATATCTCGACCAAACACGCCATGGTTTTGGGCATGATCCCGGACGCGCCTCTGGAGAAAGTCTCAAGCGCAGGGAACGCCGCTGGTACCGGTGCGCGGATCGCGTTGTGCAATATCGGTTCACGGGCCGAGATTGAACGCGTTGTGCGCGAAATCACCAAGATCGAAACCGCCATCGAGCCGAAATTCCAGGATCATTTCGTGGCTGCCAATGCGATCCCCCACAAGACCGATCCGTTCCCGGAATTGGCACAGGTGGTCACGCTGCCCAACCCAAGCTTCAACACAGGCGGCGGCGAAGCCGAAGCCGGTGGCGGACGTCGGCGCAGACGCCGCGGTTAAGCCGGTAACGCAACGACCCGAGATTCGCCTCGGGTCGTTCACCCTTTACCAAAAATATCAGTTAGCGCTTCGCACCTCATCCAGCGTCGTAACGCCTAGCTGAGCCATCGCGATGCTCATCTCATCGCTCAGTACGGACCAGAGTTGTTCAAGCCCCTCTTCCCCTTCTGCCGCGATTGCGAATTGCAGGATGCGTCCTAAAAAGGTGAAATCCGCACCATTTGTGAGCGCTTTGAGAACGTCTTCTCCTGATCGCAACCCACTGTCGTAGAAAAGCGGAAAATCCGGCCCGACGGCTTTTCGAATATCCGGCAAAACGGTGATTGGCGCAGGCGCGCTTTCCAACTGGCGTGCACCGTGGCTCGAGACCTGAATGGCGTCAACACCCGCTGACTTGAGGCTTTGCGCATCCTCTGCATCCAAGACACCCTTTACCACCAGTTTTCCACCCCACTGATCACGCAAGCGGGCCAATGTCTCCCACGTGGCCTTTGCCCGGCTTTCGGTGCGGTCGAAATCAAAACCATCCATCAGGAAATTCGCCATTTCCGGCTTGCCCTTCAGCAGTGTGGGCAGGGACCAACGGGGGTGCAGAGCAAAATCCAACATCTGCTTCGGGCCCATTTTGAAGGGCATCTTGAACCCATGACGCAGTTCGCGTGGGCGGCGACCGACTTCGGGCACGTCTACGGTCAGCACAAGTGTTTCATAGCCCGCAGCCTTGGCACGATCGACAAGCTTGAACGTGCCACTGCCATCGCCGCTGAAGTACAACTGAAACCAGGCATGGCCTTCGGCCTCAAGGATCAGATCTTCCATCGGGGTCGAGGCGACCGTAGAAACCCCAAGCGGCACCTCGTACCGCGCGGCAAGGCGGGCCAGCATCAAGTCGGCACCGGGGGCCGACAGGTTGCACATGCCCATCGGTGCGATGCCGAACGGGCGTTTTGCGGATTGACCGAATAAGAAACAGGCCAAAGACCTCTTGCTGACATCTCGCAAAATACGTGGGTGCAACGTCATAGCGTCCAAGGCTGCCCGATTGCGTCTGGCGCCCACCTCGCCCCCTGCAGACCCGTCTATATAATCGAACACCATCCACGGCAGACGCCGCCGAGCAAGGCGGCGGGCGTCCTCAGCACTGTGAATGGCGCTGGGTGGCATCAGGCTTGTACGGCCTTCATGAAGCGGTCGCGGATCACCACCGGATCCATGGTAATAACCGGCATCTTGGCATTACCGCTTTCACATTTACTGACGATGATCGTCATCTGCTTGGCTTCCAACGCCTCTTGCAAAACACGCCCGGTTTCTTCGGCGGCGCATTCGATCACCCGCTCGCATCCCGCCGCCTCGGCCATTTTCGCCAGCGAGGTCTTCTGCCCCGCATAGGTCGGCTGATCACCGGTCGAGCCGTAAGATCCATTGTCGATGATCAGAAGAATATAGTTGTCAGCCACGTTGTTGGCGATGGTCGGCAGCGTGCCCAGATTGGTCAGAATCGAGCCGTCGCCGTCAATCACGATGACCGGTTTGGGTTGCGACAGTGCCAGTCCCAGACCGATGGACGAAGCCAGCCCCATTGTACCCAGCATGTAGAAATTGGTCGGCTGATCGTCGATGGCGTGAAGTTCCTGGCTGGGGATACCGATATTGCAGACCACCAGTTGGTCACGCAGGATCGGGGCGATTTCCTTGAGAATTTCAGAACGGATCATTGGTCGCCATAGCCTCCCCAGAAATTGGCATCGGTCAGGATGGCGACCGGTTTGTTGCACATGAATGTGTACTTCAGGATCATGTCGAGCTCTTCGACATCCGACTGTTTGTGGAAGTGGTAGGTCGGGATATTCATCTGCGCCAGCAGCGCCTTGGTGTGCACCGCCATTTCCACCTGACAGGCAACCGGTTCGCGCAACTCTCCGCGATACGAAATCAGCATGGGCAATGGCATACGGTAGAACTGGATCAAAGTGGCCAGCGTGTTGATCGTTACCCCAATGGCCGTGTTCTGCATGATGATCGCGGGCCGCTTGCCCCCCATCCATGCCCCGGCGCACAGGCCCATCCCTTCGTCTTCCTTGTTCGAGGGGATATGAAAAATCCCGTCACGCTTGTCGATCTCGTCGATGACGCCGGCAAGCTGCTTACACGGGACGGTGGTGACAAACGAAATATCATTCGCCACCAGATCGTCGGTGATCTTTTTGTCTATGTTCATGATCCAGCTGTTGATCCTGTTTGGGGCGCGAGACGCGCGATTGAGGAAATCAGGCCCCTCGGTGTACGTGTACGGCACAGGGGGCATGGCGGACGACGCGCGATGCGGTCGATCCCAGAAAGTAGTCGCTCAGGTCCGGTTTATGTGACCCGATGACGATACAATCCACGTCTTTGCTGCTGGCGTAGTCGATGATGGACCGCGCGGTGTGGCCCTTCACAATCTCGGCCGTCACGCCATCCAGCCCTTCTACCTTGCGCAACAATTGCAGACGTGCGCGTTCGAACCCTTCTGCGACAGCGGATTTATCCAGATAGGCGCTGACCGATCCCTGAGGCATCTCGTAGACGTGCAAGGCTATGATCTCGGCACCTGTTCCGGACAAAGCGCGGGCGATTTCCAATGTGTGTTGCGATATGCCGTGATCCAAAGCCAACGGGACCAGAATTTTAGTATACATGAAGGCCTCCAGTTCTGTCGGGTCTATCCCCAGGGTCTCAGGATAATCTTCGGTGCGGCCACAGCACCAGAGCGGATGTCACGAAACGCCTGCGCGCCGTCTGCCAGTGCCCGTTCTTCGATCCAATCCAATGACCCCAACCGCCCGTCAAAGATCGCTTGCGCTGTCTGGCGGAAATCTTTCGCGGAATAGGTGTAGGTTCCGATGAACGTGATCTCCTGCAGGGTCATGCGACGTATGTCCAACCCGCCGGTATCTTCACCCAAACCCACATGCGCTATGACACCGCCAGGCTCTGCCCTGTCTGAGGCAACGGAACGGGTGGCGGCATAGCCCACGGCGTCGATGACCAGCGGGAACGATCCTTCGGGTGTGTCGGTGACTGCAAACTTTTCAATTCCTTGCAGGTATTCCCGACGCAATCCATTCGGCTCGGCAATCGTAACGTCTTCGATGCCCATCGCCCGCAGGGCCAAGGCTGCGGCAAGCCCGATTGCCCCGCCGCCAATGACCAAAGCTCGGCGTGCCATGGCTGGATGCAATGCTTCGATCCCCAAACGAGCAGCGTGCCAGCTTACGGCCAGAGGTTCCGCCAGCGCGGCTTTGGCAAACGAGATATCTTCGGGCACTTCGACAAGATTGCCGACGGGCATTGAGACGTATTGCGCAAATGCCCCTTCTCGTGGCGGCATTGAGATGATTTGGCGGTCCGGGCACAGGTTTTCGCGGCCAGCAAGGCAGGCCGGACATTGCCCGCAGTTTACAAGCGGATTGATCGTCACCCGATCCCCGGCGCGAATGCCATCAACGATAACACCTGCAGCTTCATGCCCAAGGATCAGCGGTGCCGGACGGCGGGCATCATGACCCAGATAGGCGTGCATGTCCGATCCGCAGATGCCGACCGCCTCGATCCGGATCAGATGTTCGGACTGAACGGCTTCGGCGTCTGGCACATCGCCGAACTCCATCTGCTCTATACCTTTGTAGACAAGCGCTTTCATTTGGCCGTGAACCCCCCGTCCACCATCAAAACCTGTCCTGTTACATAGTCGGATGCCTTCGAGCACAGAAACAGGATCGGCCCGTCGATATCCTGCATACGACCGTTACGCCCGATGCAGGTCTGCGCCGCATTGCGTTCTGCGCGGTCAGGATCGTCGAACACGGCCTGCGTCAGTTCCGTGGGAAAGAACCCCGGGCCGATAGCATTGGCTGTGATGCCAAAGGGCGACCACGCTTCGGCCATGGCGCGGGTCAATTGCGCGATGCCTGCCTTCGTCGCGCCATAGGCGATGCCGCCCGGAAAGGCGCGTGTGGTTTGCAGCGAGGCGAAGTTGACGATGCGCCCCCAACCTTTCTCCTCCATCGCGGGCACCATGGCCTGACTGAGGAAAAACGGCGCGCTGAGATTCAGCGCGACCGTGGCATCCCAACCTTCTGGCGTCACGTCATCGGCAGGCTCGCGCATGTTGATACCTGCCGCATGGACCAGAATGTCCGGTGCGCCGAACTTGGAAGCGACGGCCTGCACCAGTGCAGCCAGACCGTCGCGATCCGCGACATCTGCCACAACCGAATCCGCATTGCTTCCGATCTCAGCCTTCATCTGTTCCAGCGCATCACCGCGCCGAGCAACTCCGACAACGCGCGCGCCAGCGGCGGCAAGGGTACGCGCAACCTGCCGCCCCAACCCTGAGCTGGCGCCCGTCACACAAGCCACCCTGCCCGTCAGGTCAAACAATGCGCGTGGGTCATCCATCGGCGGTCAGGTCGAACTGTTCATCCGGGAAATACTTTGCCAGACGCACGTCCGCAGCGCGCGCGTGGCCCTCCATCCCTTCCAGTCGAGAGATTCGCGCGGTCGCCTCGGCGATGGGCTTGGACCCCTCGCGCGTTGCCCTCTGCCACGTCACGATCTTCATGTATTTGTGGACGCTCAGCCCGCCAGTGTAACTGGCCGCGCCCGAGGTCGGCAGAACGTGGTTCGTGCCTGTTGCCTTGTCTCCGTAAGAAACTGTGGTTTCCTCGCCCAGAAACAGCGAGCCATAGCAGGTCAGGCGATCCAACCACCATTCCAGATCCTCGGCCTGCACCGTCAGATGCTCTGGCGCGTATTCATCGGAACAGGCAGCCATTTCTTCGCGATCGGCGCATACAATGACCTCGGCATAGTCCCGCCACGCGGCTGAGGCATTTTCCCGGTTCAGCTCTGGCAGATCGTTGATCAATGCCGGAACCAGCTCCATCACTTTCTGCGCCAGATCACGATCATCGGTTACCAGCCAGACCGGTGAGTTGTACCCGTGCTCTGCCTGACTGACCAAATCGGTTGCCACCACATGCGCGTCGGCCGAACTGTCGGCAAGGATCAGGCT
The DNA here is from genome assembly GCF_056533985.1 of Ruegeria sp. E8. NCBI lineage: Bacteria > Pseudomonadati > Pseudomonadota > Alphaproteobacteria > Rhodobacterales > Roseobacteraceae > Ruegeria > Ruegeria sp. E8. The sequence continues at coordinate 419,959 of NZ_JBQFOY010000001.1, read as the reverse complement.
GTCGGTCGGTCCGGCGATCATGTCGATACCAACCCTGCCGTAAAGGATACGCTTGGCTTCGGCCACGAACTGGTTGCCGGGGCCTACAAGGATATTTGCGCGCGGCAGGCCAAACAGACCATATGTCATCGCGGCCACACCCTGCACACCACCCATGGCCAGAATGCTGTCGGCCCCGCAGATATGCGCCGCATAGACGATGGCAGGCGCAACCCCTTCACCGGGGCGCGGAGGTGAGCAGGCCGTGATATGGCGGCACCCGGCCACCTTGGCCGTTGTTACTGTCATGATCGCACTGGCGATATGGCTATAACGCCCGCCGGGCACATAACAGCCCGCAGCATCCACGGGGATGGCTTTCTGCCCTGCGACGAAACCCGGCACAATCTCCATCTGCACATCCGACACGGTGGCCTTCTGCGTCTCGGCAAAACGGCGTACGTTGTCATGGGCGAACCGGATATCGGCCTTGAGCTTTTCCGGCACCAGAGCGATAGCGGCGTCAATCTCGTCCTGCGTCATCAGAACGTTGCCGTCGAACTTGTCGAACTTGACAGCATATTCCAGCGCCTTGGCATCGCCACCTGCCTCGATATCGGCGAGGATGGTTTTGACCGTATCGTGCACCTCGGACGCATGAGATTGCGCCGTCAGGGTTGCCTTTTTCAAATAGTCACGCGGCATGTTCAACAGGTCCTATTGGTAGATTGCAGGAAGCAGTGTGGTCGACACAGCAGGTACGTAAGCGATCAGGATCACCACGATCAGCATCGTCAATACAAATGGCACGGCCCGGGCGGCAATCTTCAGAATGGATTCACCGGTAATGCCAGATACAACGAACAGGTTCAGGCCCAGCGGTGGCGTGATGAAACCGACGCCCAGGGCGGTGATCATCATGATGCAGAACTGAATCTCGTTCATACCGATATTGTCGGCCAGCGGTTTCAGGATCGGTGCCAGGATCACGATGTTTGGTGTCGTCTCCATAACGCAGCCCGCTGCGATCAGGATACCGATCATCAGAAGGATCAGCAGATACGGATCATCTGTCAGCGACGTTACCGAGGCCACAAAGCCCTGCGGCACCCCCATGATCGCCAGCGCCTCGGCCAATGGGGCCGAGAATGCGATAATCGGCAGGATCACACCATTTACCTTGGCGGAACTGACCAGCATCGACGGGAAATCAGCCAGTGTAAGCGTGCGTAGGATGAAGCCCATGATGATCGTGACGACCACGGCGGTTGCACCAGCCTCGGTCGGGGTCAGGCGACCCGAGAAGATGCCATAGAAGATGATCCCCGGCACGATGAACGCGTACCAGCCGGATTTCAGCGCCTTGCCCAAATTGGCCAGCCACTCACCCATGGTCATCATGCCGCCGCCCTCATAGGCGTAGAGACGGTTCATGATGATGTTGGTGACGAGGATCGACACCAGAATGGCCAGGCCAGGGATCAAAGCCGCCAGAAACAGGGTCGAGGCGGAAATACCCAGTACGAGGCCAATGATGATGTACGCAATTGAGGGCGGGATCAGGATGCCGGTACAGGCCCCCGCGGCGACCAGAGCACAGGCATAGGGGCGCGGATAGCCGCTTTCGACCAGACGGTTGATGGTCATCCGACCAACAGCAGCAGCCCCTGCCGCATCGGAACCCGAGATTGCGGCGAACATGCCGCAGACCAGCACGGTGGCCGAGCCGAAACCGCCCTTGGCGAAACAGGTCAGCGCCTCGGCGACGTCCAGAAACTTGCGCGACAGCCCGGTACGAACCAGAACGTCCCCCGTCAGGATGAACAGCGGAACGGCGGTCAGTGCAAAAGCGTCGATGCCGGTAAACAGGCTTTCTCCGACCAGGCTGAGCGGCAGGTCGCCGGACATGATCAGCATGACGATGGCGGCGGTCCCAATGGCGGCCCAGACAGGTACGGCCAAGGCTATCAGGCCAACGAACAGGATCACTGGCAGGTAAAAATCCCAGCCGAGTTCAACCGTTTGATTGAGGGAATTCCAAAGCATCTCAGTTCTCCTCAGTCAAACAGCTTGTCGCCTTCGAAGACGGGCGTACCGTCGCGAAGACATTTCAGGTCGCGCATCAGGGATTGGATCAGCCGCCAGATCATCAGGGCAAATCCGGTGGGTACCGCCATCAGGAACCAGACCTTGGAAATCCGCAGCCCATCCGTGACAGATCCAAACTTGGCCGAAACATGAACCGCCTCATACGACCAGTAGAGCGCGATAACCGCCACAACGAACATCACGAGATCGCCAAAGATGTAGAGCAAGGCCTTGGGGCGCGGACCAAGGTAATGCATGATCACGTCGATCCGAATGTGCGCCCGTTCCTTTACCGCCGCTGCGGCACCGATCCATGCGAGATAGATGAAGGAGTATCTTACGATCTCCTCTCCCCAGATCGAGGAAAAGGCAAAAATCTCACGCCGCAGCACTTCGATGGCCATGGTAATCACCAGCATCACGTAGAACACCAGCAGCAACCAGCGCTCTGCGTTTCGGTCTATATTTTGAAGAACGGTCATCTGATCCTCCGGCGATAGAACAGCCAGACCCGCGCCTGCCCAGGCGGGCCGTTTTCGACCTGACTGTAGGAAATGATCGTGGACGCCCGGATGGCGTCCACGGATAGCGCCTTAGGCGTCGTGGACGTAGTATTTGCCCTGCGTTCCGGCGGCTTCGACCAGTTTTTCGAAGTTTTCCATCGATCCGGCCAGTTCCGTCTTGAACGGATCCCAATCGGCGTTCTGATACCCGCCGGCGTCCTGCCATTCCGCCAGTTGGTCGTCACTGAGCGAGTGGAACTGTACCCCGGCCTTGTTCAGCTCGGCCATGGCATAGGCGCGGGCCGACGGAACCTTGGAGAGGTTCTGATGCGAGGTCATTTCCGACCCCCACATGATACCTTCCTGAACATCTGCTGGCATCGAGTTGAACCATTCCAGATTACAGGAATAAACCTGACTGTCCGGCACCGCCTGCGTAAAGGTCACGTGGCTGAGAATGTCCTTGAAGCCAAAGACATAGAGCGCCCCAACCGAAGGATCGAGCGCATCCGCAACGCCCTGCTTGATGGCCGAAGGGGTCTCGCCCCATGCAACGGGCGTCGGGTTGGCGCCGACCATCCGGTAGTATTGTTGCAGCATCTTCGATCCCGGCACGCGGAACTTGATCCCGCTCATATCACCGGGTGTGAGCACGGCATTGCCGCCCTGACGAACCGCAACGACGCGCGGGTCGATGTTCACATAGAATAGCGCCTTGAATCCTGCGGCTTCGACCTTGGGGTGAACCTCATTTTTCCACGTGTCCGAATGGACAAGGTTGGTGAAACGCTGGTTCGAACCGCACAGATACGGCATGTTGATCAGGTCGACTGTCGAAGCAAACGGTGCGAAATTCGACAACGAGTGCTGCGCGGCCTGAATGGTACCGCCCTGCACCTTCTGCACCAGCGCGCCGCCTGCGCCAAGCTGACCACCCGGCGCCAGTTTGACATAGACCTTGCCGTTGGTGGCGTTCTGAATGTTTTCCTTCAGGTCCAGCTGCATGATGGGATAGCTACGCGACGCGCCCAGTACATAGGCCGTTGCCACAGTCATCACGTGCTCGGCCGCCTGCTCGCGCTCGCGTTCTTCTTTCGCGGTCTGCGCGGCGGCTTCGGACGACCACAACACCCCTCCTGCCCCGGCCACCAACGCGGCCGTGAACGCACCGCTTGCGCTCAGCTTCAGAAAATTGCGGCGCTCGGCCGATGCCAGTTCGGTCTTGTCGGTCTTCATGAATTGCCCTCCCAAGCAAAAGTTCAGCTGCCGTCCTTTGCGTCCCGGTCAGCTTCCTTTTTCAGAATTGCGACAACGAACAAAATCGACGCCGCGAACAGAACCAACATCTCTCCTACGTCCCCCAGGAATGCGCTGCCTGCAAATGCACCCAATGCGACATTGGCGAAATAGATCGCGAATACGACAACTGACGCGGCAAGAAACATTTCCGAGACTCCTTTTAGAATCGGCCCCTACACCTTTGTAAGCGCTTACATCGCAAATGCAAGCGCTTACATAACTGCTTTCATCATTTGAAAAATGCGATTAACTTAAGGGAACTGGAATTGAGAGTTCGAGAATGCCAAAACACCGGTCCGCGCCGACCCTGGATGACGTTGCCAAAGCTGCAGGCGTTTCCACAGCCACCGTTTCAAGATGCCTGAACACCCCGCAACAGGTTGTTGAAGCGACGCGCGAGCGTGTTTTGTCAGCTGTCGATTCCTTGGGATACACTCCGAATTTTGCCGCGCGCGTGATGGCCGCAAGGCGGTCTTTCACGATTGGCGCGATCATCCCCACCATGGAAAATGCGATTTTTGCAAGGGGGTTGCAGGCCTTTCAGGAAGAAATCCACAAACAGGGTTATACCTTGCTGGTCTCAAGCTCCGCCTACCAGCCAGAGGCCGAGGAAGATCAGATCCGAACCCTGGTTGCCCGCGGCGCTGACGGGCTGTTGCTGATCGGTCATGACCGGGATGCGCGGATCTATGATTATCTGGAAATGCAGAAAGTCCCTGCTCTTGTTGCCTGGTCCTTCCTTCCGAACAAACCCATGCCTTCTGTTGGGTTTGACAACAGGCAGGCGATGAAGGCGTTGGCAAAAAAGGTCATCGGTTTGGGGCACACGCGTCTCGCGACGATTTCAGGCGTTAGCGAAGGCAATGATCGTGCGCGTCTGAGGATCGAAGGGATAAAAGACGCAATGATCGAGCATGGTTTGCCGCAAGACAGGCTGATCGTGTCCGAAACATCCTACGAGATCGAAAACGGTGCCGAGGCCTTCAAGCACCTCATGTCGAATGACACCCCGCCGACTGCGGTTTTGTGTGGAAACGATGTTCTGGCCGTCGGTGCCGTACGGCAGGCCCAGAAAATGGGTTTTCGGGTGCCAGAGGATGTCTCCATCACGGGCTTCGACGACATTGAACTTGCACGCATCGTCACCCCTGCCCTGACAACTGTTCACGTACCCCACCGCGAGATGGGCCGCAAAGCTGCGCAGGCCTTGATACACATGATCGAGACCAGTTCGCCCGGTCAATCCGTCGAGCTTGAAACCCATGTGGTGAGCAGAGAATCTCTGCTTGGGCTAAGCGCGTAGCGTAGTCTGCACCTTCCGTTCAAAAATGGTCGCACTAAAAACCTGGTGAGAGACATTCTACACGAAAGGCGCGTCGCCCAAAAGCAGATGACCATGGGCCCCTACGAAATTTTCGCCACCATTACAGGATATTATGAGCGCCTTTTGGAGCGGGTAGCGGGAATCGAACCCGCGCGTTCAGCTTGGGAAGCTGACAGGCTACCATTACATCATACCCGCCGCGCCAATTGAGATACCATCAGACCATTCAGACGTTCAAGCCGGATCGTTACCCGACCAGGCGGAATGTATCACTCGGTTCGTGCGCGCAGGCTATCGATCAGGGATTGATCGACATCCAATGCCTCACCCGCCGCTTCCAAAGTACGTTGATCCAAGTGCTGTGGATTCATATCTACATCTTTGGAAAACGCATCAACGATCGCCTTCATGGCCGTGATCCGAGCATATTTCTTGTTGTTGGACGGAATTACATGCCAAGGGGCAAATTCGGTTGATGTCCGAGCCAACATTTCATCCACGGCCACCTCGGCGACATCCCACTTCTCGCGATTTCTGAAATCTTCGTAGGTCAGCTTCCAACGCTTCATCGGGTTCGTAAGACGCTCGGTAAAGCGGCTCATTTGTTCGTCTTGGGAAATATGGAAGAACAGTTTGACAATCCGGGTCCCGTCATCGACCAGCATACGTTCGAAGTCGTTGATTTCCTGATAGGCAGCGCGCCAGCGCGTTTCCGGGGTCAGCTGTTCGATCCGCTCCACCAGAACCCGCCCATACCAGCTGCGGTCGAAAGCTGAAATCGCACCGGACGGCGGCAAACGCTCCCAGAACCGCAGCAGATAGTGCCGGTTGAGGTAATAGTTCCGAGGCGCACCGATGGGCCAAACCTTGAAGCTGCGCGGGTCCAAGGCCTGGCTGATCCGGCGAATGGTTCCGCCTTTCCCGGCAGCATCCCAGCCCTCGAACACCAGCACGCCCTTAATCCCATGAAACAGATAGGCTTGTTGAATTCTGGCCAATCTGGTTTGCAACTCGATCAGTTGGTCGAAATAGTCTTTTTTGTTCAGCTTTTTGGTCAGATCCGCATCTGAGAGTTTTGGAGGGTGATGTTTGCTCATGCTGCCACCTGATCATTGCGTCCTGGATCAGAGCATACTGTAACCTGCTGCGAAACAGTCATTGATCAGGGTCAAATGAAAAAGGCCGGGCTCTGGGCCCGGCCTTTGAAAAGTATCAAAGTTCAAATCAGGCGCGGCGGCGACGGCCACCGCCGCGACGACCACCAGCAGCAGCACCGGCTTCGTCTGGGGCTTTGTTGAACCGAATCCACTCACCGCCGTGCGGGTCGTTGTTGGTCAGCAGGTTGGCGGCGCGGATGGCTTCCATTTCCTTACCGGCACGCGGCAAGGTCGAGCCCAGACCGAAAAGCTGGCAGAAGGTCTCGTCATCCATATCCGCAGGCAAGATGATGCCTTTTGCTTCAACTTCCGCCTTCTTCTCGGCCAGTTTCTTCGGACCAACAGGCAACGCCACCGGGTTCATGATCGCAGAAGTCATGCCAGCGCCCATCGCCATCGGCAAGAACGCGTTGTTGATGCCGTGGCGGTTGGGCAGACCGAACGAGACGTTGGACGCGCCACAAGTGGTGTTTACACCCAGCTCTTCGCGCAGGCGACGAACCAGAGCGAACACCTGCTGTCCGGCGGTTGCCATCGCGCCGATCGGCATGACCAGCGGATCAACAACGATGTCATGCGCGGGGATGCCAAAGTCTGCTGCGCGCTCAACGATCTTCTTGGCCACGTCGAAACGCACATCGGGGTCTTCCGAGATGCCGGTGTCGTCGTTCGAGATCGCCACAACTGGCACGTTGTATTTCTTGACCAGCGGCAGAACCATCTCCAGGCGCTCTTCCTCGCCTGTGACCGAGTTGAGCAACGGACGGCCTTCTGCCGCCTCAAGACCTGCCTCCAGCGCACCCGGAACCGACGAGTCGATGCACAGCGGCACTTCGACCAGACCCTGTACCAACTCGACGATCTTGCGCATCAGCGGCGGCTCGGTCTCGTTCGGGTTGGGGTTCGAGTTGTAGACAACGCCCGCGTTAATATCCAGAACGGTCGCGCCTGCAGCAACCTGTGCCAGCGCGTCCTTTTCCACGGTCGAGAAATCGCCCGCTTCCAGTTCAGCAGCCAGTTTCTTGCGGCCCGTGGGGTTGATCCGCTCACCGATCACACAGAACGGTTCGTCAAAGCCCAGGACGGCTGTTTTTGTTTTTGATTCTACGACTGTACGGGTCATGTCCGTTCCTTAGGAGTTTACAGGCTTTGCCGAAGCGCCGCCATTATTGATCGCCCAGTTGGCGTTGGTCTTGATACCACCAAGCGGGAAGAAGTGCACGTTGGTGATGTTGAAGTCCGGGTTGGCCTCTTTGTAGTTTGCCAGTTCGGTCACCACATCGTTTGGTTCGTAAGGCAGCAGCAGCTTGGACACGTCCATGGCCCGTTTCTGCAGAACCTTCAACGATGGACCAACGCCACAAGCGATGGCGAATTTGATCAGGGTTTGCAGTTTGGCCGGACCGGCAATACCGATATGGATCGGCAGATCAATGCCAGCAGCCTTCAGACCATTCGCCCACTCGATGATCGGCTTGGCGTCGAATGCAAACTGGGTGGCCAGCGCCATTTCAGCGTCAGTGCGTTCGCTGAACTTCTGCTTCCACTGTAGCGCCTCATCGACATTCTTGGTCGAACCGTCGGGATCGATGTCCTTGTTGCCCTCGGGGTGACCGGCAACGTGCAGACGCTTGAAGCCTGCTTTGTCGAACAGACCGGTTTCCATCAGCTGCATCGAGCTGTCGAAGTCGCCATGCGGCTTGTCAACGCCACCGGCCAACAGCAGCGCTTGTTCTACGCCCGCTTCGCCCTGGTACATCGAGATCCAGTTTTCCAGCGTCGCCGCATCCTTGATGATCCGCGCCGGGAAGTGTGGCATCACCGGATACCCCTCGGCCGCGATCCGCTTGGCGGTCTTGACCATATCCTCGATCGGGGTGCCCTCGATATGGGCGATGTAAACGCGCGTACCTTCTGGCAGCAGCGCGCGGAAATCTTCGACCTTTTCGGCGGTGCGCGGCATCACCTCGATCGAGTAACCTTGAAGGAAGGCTTCGACAGTCGGGTTCACCGGGGCTTTTTCAGCCGCATCACGTTTCTTGAAGTTCAGCAAAGCCATAGTGGCCTCCCATAAAGTCTGGGGCTCATGCCCAACCGTCATTGGCGATCAGCGCTTTGATGCGGTCCTGATCGTACTCTGTTTCCAGGCGCACAGCCTCGGTTTCAGCAATCTCAGCGGGGTCGCCTTCGACTGCGAAAGGTTCAGCTTTGCGCCATTCGGCCAGGTAGGCATCACTGTCCTTGGCGTTCACCTTCATGGCGGCCCGGTCGATGGCTTGTTCGAACCGTTCTTCCAATTGCCGCTTTGCGCCACGACGGCCTTTGCCGACGATGACCTGAGCGGGAATGTCGCGCCAATACACGATGGTGACGTCAGGCATTGCTGTGATTCCTCCTAACCCGATGGGCAGGTTCTAAACTTCAAACTAGGGCTGCGTCGGTCGATTTTCGACACCCGGCGCTTTTCAAACGACGTTTTTGCCCACTGTGGTGTACCGGGCTTTTACCCGGTTTCCCGGCAAACGCGCATATCATAATTCTCATTGTCTCTATGAGAGCGCTGCATAAAAACGAAAAACCCGGACGGAAACAGCCGTCCGGGGCAAGATTTCATGGGTCAATCGGCCTTAACCGACCAGACCGCCATCTTCGCGAGTCACCGCGATAATGGCCGAACGCGGAACCGAGTCTCCGCCTTCCGGCCAGTGGCTGTTGCCATCTTCGCCCGGGTGCTGGATGCCCACGAACATGGTACGGCGATCCGGCGACCAGCTCAGGCCGGTGATCTCACATTCGTTCGGACCAACCAGGAAGCGGCGGATTTCACCGGTGACCGGGTCGCCCGCCAGCATCTGGTTGTTGCCCTGACCGGCGAAGTCCCCTTCGTTGCCGTAGTTGCCGTCGGTCTGAATCCACAGCAAGCCGTTGCTGTCGAACTTCAATCCGTCCGGCGAGTTGAACATGTTGTCGGCGTTTACGTTCTCGGACCCGGCATAGGCATCTTCGTGGACTGTGGGATTGCCTGCAAGCACATACAAATCCCAACCAAAGCCAGCGGCAGTATGGTCGCCACCATCCGGGCGCCACCGAACGATCTGACCGTAGTTGTTTTTGTCCCGCGGGTTCGGGCCATTGGCCGAAGTGTCATCCCCCCCCGCATTCGGCTTGACGCCCCGGTTCTTATTGTTGGTAAGGCAGCAATAGACCTCGGGAGCATTTGGATTTGACGCAACCCATTCCGGTCGGTCCATTGTGGTGCCACCAACTGCCGAGGCAGCTTGACGAGTATGGATGCAAACCTCTGCCTGCGATGCAAGGCCTGAGGTTTCGGGTGTCAGCGCCAACCACTCACCAGTGCCATCATCGTTGAACTTGGCAACTGAAAGCGCTCCATTTTCAAGCAGCGCATTCGTGTCCACTCCTGCTGCGTAAACACCGTCAGAAACGAAGCGGTACAGAAATTCGCCGCGCTCGTCGTCGCCCATGTAAACCACAACGCGACCATCATTGTTGACCACAACATCCGCGTTCTCGTGCTTGAAGCGACCCAGTGCGGTCAGCTTGCGCGGGGTCGAGTTTGGATCGGTTGGGTCGATCTCGACCACGTAACCGGCGCGGTTCGGCTCGTTGGGGTCTTTTGCAACATCAAAACGGTCATCGATTTTTGCCCAGCCATAGCCCCAGTCGCTTGCGGATACACCATAGCGCTTCAGTTCCGGACTCACTTCGTGGTTTTCGTCTTCAGCCGAGAAATAACCATTGAAGTTTTCTTCGCACGCCAGATACGTGCCCCACGGGGTCATGCCGTTGCCGCAGTTGTTCCAGGTCCCTTTGCAAGCCGTGCCCGACGGATCTGCGGCCGTTTTCATAAGGTCGTGACCAGCGGCCGGACCGGTGATGGTCATATCGGTCTGGGGTGTAACACGGCGGTTGTACGGGCTGTCTTTTACAATGCCCCACTTGCCATCCGTGTTGGCGATTTCGACAACCGAAACACCGTGCGCCATCATACCCTTGGCGACGTCGTCGTCGGACGCTGCCTTGGCATCGGGGTTATTACCCCAAAGGATATCGCGGTTGGTGTATTCGTTATTCACGACCAACAGAACATGGCCGTCGTGGAAGAACACATCCTGGCCGTCGGTGTTGTCGCCAAAGGCGCGTTCCTGGCTGGCTGCAGTCCCACGTGTTGCGGGATCGAACTCAGGAGCGTCAGACCACAGCGGATCGCCCCAGCGTACCATAACCTCGGCCTTGTAACCCGCAGGCACAATTACGTCATCTGCCGTCGAAACAGGAATCGCTTCGAACGAAAAACGGTCTGTTGCCGCACGCGCACCGGTTGGCAGAATCGAGCCACCAACAGCCGCGAAACTGCCCATAGCCAGAACCCCACCCATAAATCCGCGGCGCGACAAAGCGCGTTCGACCACACGGTCAAAGTCACATTCTTCGGGGCGCGGGTTTACGATTTCATCGTATTCGTCAAAGGAAAGGGTATGATCGTCTTTCATAGTTATCTCCGTATCTGGCTGAAAGCTCGAAAAGAATCCTGCTGGGGGCTCCGTGGGCGCCCATCGCACTTAAGTATGAACGGGATGTGACGCTCACGTGAATTTCGAAATTGAAATCACTTGCACGTCGGCAATCCCCCGCCTAGGGTCGGATTAACTCGAAAATCGGAGGGCGTGACGAATGGCGCCCAAGCGTCCCAAAGGTGCGGGCGCGTTCCCGAAGGCGGTCGAAAGCCCCGCGCCGGCAAGACCCGATCCGGATGCACTTTATGCGGCACTGGATCTGGGGACAAATAGTTGCCGCATGTTGATAGCCCAGCCCAAGGGCAGTGGGTTCCATGTGGTAGACAGCTTTTCCAAATCCGTGCAATTGGGCGCGGGGCTGGAACGTACCGGACGGCTGTCGCGGGCGTCCATGGCGCGTACCGTTCAGGCATTGCGGATCTGCCAGCAGAAACTGAAACGGAACAAGGTCAGACGGATGCGTCTGATCGCAACCGAGGCCTGCCGCCGCGCCAAGAACTCACGTGAATTCATCCGACAGGTCAAACGGGAAACCGGTCTGACGCTCGAGATCATCCAGCCCGAGGAAGAAGCCCGTCTGGCAGTGATTTCCTGCGCCCCGCTGGTCTCGACCAAGACCGAGCAATTGCTGGTCGTCGATATAGGCGGCGGCTCGACCGAATTGGTCTGGATCGACATTTCTTCCGTCCCGCGCCGCGACCGTCCGGCCGCGATCATGCGGTTGCATAACGGGTTTCATACCGCCGACAGCCCCTTCCCCGCCGCCAAGGTCGTGGATTGGATCAGTGTGCCTTTGGGTGTGGCGACGCTGCGCGATCAGTTCAACGACGTCGAGAACGACTCGGCTCGCTTTGCGCTGATGAGCTGGTTTTTTGAAGAGAACCTTGCCGATTTCGCACCGTACAAAGACGAACAGGCGCGCGAGGGATTTCAGATCGTCGGCACAAGTGGCACGGTGACGACCGTTGCCGCCTCGCATCTCGGCCTCAAGCGTTATGACCGGACCAAAGTGGACGGTTTGCGCATGACCAGCGATCAGATTGACAAAGTCATACGCGGGTATTTAGAACTCGGCCCTCACGGGCGGCGCCGGGACCCTCGGATTGGTGATGACCGGCAGGCCCTGATTATGTCCGGCTCGGCCATTTTGCAGGCTTTGTTACGTTGCTGGCCCACCGACCGCCTTTCCGTGGCGGATCGGGGGCTGCGCGAAGGTCTGCTTTATGCACAGATGAGCGCGGACGGCGTATTGGAAGACGGACCGTTCTGATGGCGAAGACACCGACTGGAAAAAACAACTCGGGCCGCGGGCAGCGCGACCTGAAGGTCAAGGTCAAGACGGCGCGCGGGCGCAAGCTCAGCTCGACCCGTTGGCTCGAGCGGCAGTTGAACGATCCCTATGTCAAGCGTGCGCAATCCGAAGGGTATCGTGGACGTGCGGCTTACAAGATCTTGGAACTGGACGACAAATTCCGCTTTCTCGTTCCCGGTGCACGCGTTGTGGACCTTGGCTGCGCGCCCGGTGGCTGGTGTCAGGTAGCCGTGAAACGCGTGAACGCGCTGGGGGAGAAGTCGGGCAAACGGATCGGGACCGTGCTGGGCATTGACCTGCAAGAAATCGAACCGGTTGCCGGGGCCGATACTCATATTCTGGACTTTATGGAAGATGACGCCGACCAGAAGGTCAAAGACTGGCTGGGCGGTAAGGCGGATGTGGTGATGTCGGACATGGCCGCAGCATCTTCGGGGCACAAACAGACAGACCACCTGCGAATCATGGCCCTGTGCGAGACGGCAGCCTATTTCGCGTTTGATGTGTTGGAGGAAGGTGGCACCTTTGTCGCCAAGGTGCTGGCAGGCGGCGCAGAAGGTGATCTGCAGAAGCTGCTGAAGCAGAAGTTCCAGAAGGTGGCCAATGTAAAGCCACCTGCGTCACGCTCGGACAGTTCGGAAAAATTCGTTGTAGCAACTGGGTTTCGCGGCGGAAGTTAATCATCCAGCCTAATACGATTTCCGCTCAAGCGTTGTTCGCGCAGTGACGTGGCTGCCAAACCCTGCAACATCAATGTGTCACCATGTGTCACGTACACAGGTTCCCGGTTGCGCAATTCCTCTATGCGTTGCGCCAACCAAACCGAGCCTTCGTCCGATGTTCTCGGATTTGATTTCTCCATGGACATCCATCACCTCTAAACAGCACGTCTGACGCCTGAATAGCTGGAAATCTTGCCGTTAAGATGGAGCGAATCTGGCACGCTTGTGCCGCATCAAGGATTGAGTTGTCGCGATAATTGCTGCAACGTCGGATCATCGGGTAATTTTTCCAACGCCTCTTGCAGCGCCGCGCGGGCGGCGTCTTGACCACGATTGATCTGCGCCAGTTGCACCACCATGGGCCACGCCTCAGCCCGCTGTGGGTCCAGGGTCACAACCTCTCGGAAAGCTCGTTCCGCCGCCTGTGCATTGCGAAGCGTCAACGCCATCCCGCCCAGAACCAGATGGGTTTCCGGCGCATCCAGCCGGTTTGAAATCGCCTCTTGCCACTCGGACATGCCTTCCCCAGCCAAAGCCTGTTGCTGAGGTGTGAGAGCCTGCGGTGGAACATTCAGAAACTCTTTGGCCGCAGCTATGCGCACGTTTCGCAGGGGATCGGACAACAAAGGCTCTAACCTGCGCACCTGATCCATCGGGCTGGCGTGACGCTGCAGCGGCGCGGCATTCGCCCTTATCAACGGGTCGTCTTCCTGCAAAAGCGGCGCAGTCGCAGCGGCAACCTCTGGTGAGCCGAACGGCTGCATCAGATAAGCGGCGGTCGCCCGCACGATACCCGGTTGCGACGGGTCCATTGCGACAGCCAGCAAACCCTCAGGCGTGTCGAGTTGCCCTTCGGCAGCAACCTTAAAAACCGTTCCGTAGTGCGCGCTGCGATTGGGTGAGTCCGGAAACCAGTTCTCAATCTGATTGGCTGCCCAAACCTGATCCTGCCCTTGATGGCAGTCGGTGCAAGCATCAACACCCAAACCCAGATCCGGTCGCGGAATGCGAAAGCTGTGATCGCGCCGACCGTCGACGCCCATGTAGGTCCGCTCGATCATATGACAGCTTTTACACTGCGCGCCTTCACTGTCTTCGGGATGGTGATGGTGCTCAGGTGTGTCGTATTCCTGTGCCGCAAGGGTCGGGAAATCCGGATTTCCTGCCGGGGAATGGCACTGCGTGCACACGCCGTTTCCTTCGGCTTTCAATTCAGCGCTGTGCGGTGCGTGACAATTCATGCACCCAACGCCCTGCGCATACATCTTGGATTGCAGGAACGAGCCATAGACGTAAACCTCGTCCAAAATCTGCCCGTCCGGATGATACGAACCGGGCCGCAACACCGCCAGATTATAGGCATCATGATAAGGAGTACCCGGAAGCGGGTTTCCGTTTCCATGCGCCTCGCGCCGGGAATGGCATCCTGCGCATTGTTGGATTTCTGCTTCTGTCTGGCCTTTGCCCCAGCTCATCAGAAAACCTGCCTCGCTCAGGTCATCAGTGACGCCCTGCCCTTTGACCCAATCGATATGCGCGGACCCCGGGCCGTGGCAGGCCTCGCACCCGACGCCAATTTCAACCTGTCGAGACGCGTAGGTCCTGGTTTGAGAGTCGTAGTTTTTTTCAAACCCCGTGGCGTGACATTCTGCGCAGCGCGCGTTCCAGTTCTTGTATGGCCCCGTCCAATGCAGCCCGTCATCAGGTGGAAGGTCCTGATCGGGATACAGGTGGTACCAGCGCTTTTGCTCGGTATCCCAGACCACATCAAAGCTTTGCAACCGTCCCGGTTCGGTTTCAAACAGATACTGCTGCAAGGGTTCTATTCCGACGACGGAATGCACCTCGTATTCTGTCGTCACACCGTCTTTTTCAGTGACGCGGGCGGTGAACCTGTCTGCCTCTTTTCCAAACTGGACGGTCATTCCGTCATGTTCGAACCGGGTTCCGTCAATATCGGCGACCAAAGCGCCGTCGTCGGTCCCTGTCCACGCCAGCGCATGGTGCGACGAAGCCCAGGCTTCAACCTCCTGCTGATGGCAGTCGGTACACTGATCCGAACCGACATAGACCGGCGCCTGCGCATAGACTTCGCTGGAACAAGCAAGGCAAGCCAGCATCAGGGCAAATCTCATGCCGCATCTCCATCAGCGGCGTTTCGCAGGTCGATCAATGCGCCGTTGTATTCGGCCCCGAGGATCAGCATTGCCGAGCATAGGTACAGAAAAATCAATGCGGCCATGGCTCCGGCCAGACCCGCATAGGTGGCGCTGTAGGTGGCGAACTGGCTGATATAGATGGAAAAAGCCCATCCGCCGGCAGCCCACAAGACCAAGGTCAGCAGAACACCAGGCAGGATTTGCATCAGGCTGTGCCTGCGGGTCGGTAGAACAAGATGCGCCAGCAGGACAGTGCCCGCCGGAACCGCAACGGTAAACGTCCAACGCAGGCGATCCACGGAAAGCCAATTGGCAACGGCCACTTCGGTATGCTCGGCAACTAGCTTCGTATAGACCGGCAGGACAACCTCGACCGCAGCGATAATCAGAATGGCCGACCCGCCGAGAATGACCAAAACCAGACACAACAGCCGGGTTTTCCAGAACGGCCAGCTGTCCTGATCGTGATAGGCTTGGTTCATCGCCGCACGCACCGCCGCCACGCCGTTGGAGGCAAAATAAATCGCCAGCAGACCACCCAAGGTGATCACACCGGATCCTGAACCCGCCAGAACAGCGCGCAGCTCGGCCACAATGGGGTCTGCAACGTCCTTGGGCCACGCCCCGAAGATCAACTCAATCAACTCATCGGTGACATAGCCCTGCGACAGTGCCCCCGCCAACGCCACTGTGAACAGCACAAAAGGAAACAGCGCCATCATCAGCGACATGGCAACATGGCTGCTCATGACGAAACCGTTCTTTCTGCCGAACCGGCGTATTGCCAGCCAGAGAGCCTGAACAGGTCGGCCAAACAGGGGATTCGCAGGACTGGTCATTCTGCAACCCTAACCCGCCGAAATAAAACACAAAACCCGTGATCGACGCCAATATGATAAATGAGGGTCAACAAACGCCTGAATGCATTGCATAAATCGGGTCTCGCGTGCAGGATTGGGCCACGCAGGTCGGGCTTTCGACGCTGCGTTTGTCAGACACAGGATACTGAATGACCCCGGATCAGAAGGACACCAAGGTTCGCCCCAGACTGCGACTGTCTGTCGTCCGGGATACCTGCATCATCGCGACGCTGATCGTGCTGGGCCTGTATGCCGGTGCGAATTTCCTGATCCCGTTGGCCATGGCATTGTTGATCAATGTTCTGATCATCGCGCTGAGCGATCGCGTCGTCGCTGTAACCCGTGCTCCGGTCTGGTTGGCGAATATCGCCGGGGTGACCGTTGTTCTGGCCGGATTATTCATGATCATGTACGTGCTGGGCAGTCAGGCGACGCAGTTCGCGCGCTCGATCAGCACCTATGAAAACCAGTTTGACGGCGCGGTTGAGCGTATCACGGGTCTGGTCGGCAACGATGTCACCACCTTCATTCGCGACAATCTGGTCAGCATCGACATGTCTTATGTTGCGCGCTTGCTGCTGGGCAGCGCCACCTCGCTTTTGAACCAGTTCTTTTTGATCAGCCTTTATGTCGCCTTCCTGATGGCCGAGCGTTTGGCATTTCGCAAAAAAATCCAACTGGCCGCCGGTGATCCAATAACCGGAGCCGAGTTTTCAACCATGCTGGATGCGATCTCGGTCAGTCTGCAGCGGTATGTCGGGGTAAAGACTCTGATCAGCCTGATTACCGCTGGCATCAGCTATTCCGTTTTCAAGGCGCTGGGCTTGGAATATGCCGAGACCTGGGCCGTTCTGACCTTTGCACTGAACTTCATCCCGTCAATCGGGTCCATCATTGCGGTTTTCTTTCCCGCCATGATCGCGCTGGTTCAGTTTGAAACAATCGTGCCTTTCCTGATCATCGTGTTGGGATGCGGGACGATCCAGTTTCTGATCGGCAACTTCCTCGATCCCGCCATGTTGGGCCGATCCCTGAACATGTCGACCTTCCTTGTCATTCTGGCCCTGACCTTTTGGACAACGGTCTGGGGCCTTATCGGCGCGTTCCTGAGCGTACCTCTGACAGTTTGTATCCTGATCGTGTTCAGTCACATTCCGGCGCTGCGACCGGTCGCGATATTAATGTCATTGGATGGCAGGTTGGGCGAGGATGACCGACCCACCACTGTCAGCTAGGCCATGCAGCGCCCCCTGTTCATCGGATCGGAAATCTACAGAAACTCGACCTACGGGTCGAAACACCCGCTGGCTATTCCGCGGGTTTCAACCGTTATCGATTTGTGCCGGGAACTGGGATGGTTGACGCCCGCGAACTATCGGGTCAGCCCATGCGCGAAACCAAGCGCATTGGAGGCATTTCATACGCCAGACTATATCGCCGCCCTGCAACAGGCGGAAAAAGATCAACATGTGACAGAGGAAACAAGGGAACGCTACGGTTTAGGGACATTGTCAAACCCTGTATTCGCAGAAATGTACCGACGCCCTGCCACGGCGGCTGGCGGTTCGATGCTGGCGGCGGAACTGATCCGCGATGGCGGTATCGTTTTCAACCCTGCAGGCGGCACCCATCACGGGCTGGCGGATCGGGCAAACGGGTTCTGTTATCTCAACGATCCTGTGCTGGCGATCCAAACCCTGTTGAATGCCGGTCTGGACCGCATCGTTTATGTCGACATTGATGCCCATCACTGTGACGGGGTCGAAACAGCCTTTCACGGCTCCACGAAACTGCGCATGATTTCAATGCACGAGGCGCGCCGATGGCCTTTCACAGGCGCTCTGGAAGACGACGCAGGAGGAGCGGCGTTCAATTTGCCGGTTGCCCGGAACCTGAATGATGATGAGTTCGACCTGGTACTCGAACAGTTGATCCTTCCTGCAACGGTCGCCTTCAAACCCCAAGTCATAGTCCTGCAATGCGGCGCTGATGCCGTTGCCGAAGACCCGTTGTCCCGTCTGACCCTGTCAAACAATTCCCATTGGAATGCTGTGGCCAACCTGCGCGATCTGGCCCCACGTTTTCTTGTTCTGGGCGGTGGAGGGTACAACCCCTGGTCTGTCGCGCGACTGTGGAGCGGCGTTTGGGCCACTTTGAATGGCGACGAGATCCCTGAAATTGTGGCCCAGCCCGCTCAGGCTGTTCTTGATGACCTGACATGGTCTCGACAGGCTGGAAAGACCCCTCCTCACCACTGGATCGAAACATTGAAAGATATGCCCAACCACGGTGAAATCCGCGCTGAGATTAAAAACGATCTGGCCTATCTCGCGGCGCGTATCTCCTAGCGCAGAGGGCCTAGGCATCAAGTTTGACAGCTGGCAATCAGGGCGCGTCGGTCCAGCAAACGAACCCGGCCATAACCAAGTTCGATCAGGCCCAGATCCGCTAGCTTGTGCAAGCTTCTGTGCAAAGTAGGCGGGGAAACGGCGATCATCGACGCAAGTTCGTCCTGGGAAACGACGATCCACGCATCGGATTTCGATGTCCCTTCATCCAGATGAAGCAACCGCAGGACCAATCGCTTTTCGGTTCCGGTCACGGCCAGATTTGCCATGATGCGCAGGGCAGTCTGCATGTTGTCATGCGTCAGCGCGTAAAAATCCCGGATATAGTCAGGATTGTCCTGAATGAGTCGCATGATACGCGTGTTGGGAAAGAAAACGGCCCGTGTCGCCTGCGTCGTCACAACACTGACCAGCCGCAACGCACCTGCAAACAAGGCCAAGTCTCCAATCCAGAACCCGGCGCCTTCTCGATGAAGCACGAATTCTTGACCGTCATCCGCCGGGGCGGTTACCTGCACTGCACCGCTCAGGATGGCATAAATGCCGTTTGCAGGATCACCGAAGTGATACAGCGTCTCGCCTGCATCAACCGATTTCACGATGCCGCAGGCCGCCAAATCCTTCTGAAAGGCGGGGGAGCGTTCCCGAAACCATCCTGTATTTCGTAAAAGCGTCAGATTATTCATCTATCCTCACATTAGAACTTTGCAATTCAATCATATGATGAGTTTTCAACATTGGAACTGACTTAAGGTACCCGAGTTCGATTCCTTACATCGCTAAATCTTTTTAACTTGGAATCAACACTTTATCGCGGCGATCTTCATGTATTTGAACGCTGGCCCCTTTGTTTTTCCTTGGGTCTCAAAGACCCGCCCAGATCAGGAGAAAATCATGTCACCACCCCGTCCGTTAACCGACACTTGGCGCAGCGGGTTGCGCCGCATTGCTGTGGCATCCGTCGCGCTGGCGCTGGCTCTGCCCGCCTGGGCGCAAGATCAGAAACCCAATATCCTTGTGATATGGGGCGATGATATCGGTCAGTCCAATATTTCAGCCTACACAATGGGCCTGATGGGATACCAAACCCCCAATATCGACCGCGTCGCCAATGAGGGGATGATTTTCACCGACTACTACGGCGAACAATCCTGCACTGCCGGTCGGTCCTCGTACATCATGGGTCAATCCGTGTTCCGGACCGGCCTGTCGAAAGTGGGCCTTCCGGGCGCCAAGGAAGGGATGCAAGTCGAAGACCCGACCATTGCGGGCCTGCTGAAGGACCACGGCTATGTGACTGGTCAGTTTGGCAAGAACCATCTTGGTGATCGGGATGAACATCTGCCGACAAACCACGGTTTTGATAAGTTTTTCGGCAATCTTTATCACCTGAATGCTGAAGAAGAGCCCGAACACGAAGATTATCCCGGCGACGCGATTCTGCCGGATGGTCGGACCTTCCGCGAGGCATACGGCCCGCGTGGCGTCATTCGCTCCACCGCTGGTGGTCCGATTGAAGACACCGGCCCTCTGACCCGCAAGCGTATGGAAACGGTGGACGAAGAAACACTGGAAGCCGCCATCGAATTCATCCGCGAAGCCAACCAGAACGGCACGCCTTTCTACGTCTGGTGGAACGGCACCCGGATGCATTTCCGCACGCATGTCAAAGATGAGATGCGTCAACAAGCGAACGATATCTATGGTGGACCCGCAGACGAATACACCGCCGGGATGATCGAGCATGACATGCATGTCGGTCAGTTGCTCGACCTGCTGGACGAGCTTGGCATCGCCGACAACACCATCGTTCACTACTCGACCGATAACGGGCCACACTACAACACATGGCCCGACGCCGCCTCGACCCCATTCTGGGGTGAGAAGAACACCAACTGGGAAGGCGGCTGGCGCGTGCCTTCGATGGTGCGCTGGCCGGGTCAGATCGAGGCCGGTTCGGTGAACAACGAAATCGTTCACCACATGGACTGGCTGCCGACTTATCTGGCCGTTGCCGGTGATCCCGAAATCAAAGAGAAGCTGAAACAGGGCTACTCGTCCGCCGCGATGGGCCGCGACTACAAGGTGCATCTGGACGGGTACAACATTCTGCCGCTGCTGACCGGAGAAACCACGGAAAGCCCACGTCGTGAGATCTTCTATTTCACCGACGACGGCGACCTGTCCGCGCTGCGCTTTGACGACTGGAAGCTGATCTTTCTTGAGCAGAAAGCCTGGGCCACGTTGCGAGCCTGGATGGAGCCTTTCACTCCATTGCGTGTTCCAATTATCGTCAACCTGCGACGCGACCCTTATGAGCGCGGTTACCGCACGTCCAATACCTATTATGACTGGATGATTGACCGCGTTTATTTCCTGGTGCCCGCGCAGCAATACGTAGGAGCCTTCTTGAGCACCTTCCAGGAGTTCCCTCCACGCCAGAAGGCAGCAAGTTTCAGTCTTGATCAGGTGATGGACAAGTTAAGCACACCGACAAACAACTGAGATTAGCGTGAAATGTTCAAGGGTCGCCGCCACCGTGGCGGCCCTTTCTTCTGTTTGAGGATTGCCATGAAACCCCTATTCCTTTCTGCCGCGCTGGCCTTGAGCCCGTGCCTTGCCTTCGCCGACCCGTTGCCCAGTTGGACAGACAGCCATTCGAAAGATCAGATCGTTGCCTTTGTTGATGGCGTTACAAGCCCGGACAGCCCGAACTACGTAACACCAGCCGACCGGATCGCCGTGTTTGACAATGATGGCACGCTCTGGGCCGAGCAGCCGGTCTATTTCCAGTTCATCTTTGCGATGGACCGGCTCTCTGAACTGGCGGAACAAGATCCTTCGATCCTGACGACACCTGCGTTGAAAGCTGCCGCCGAAGGCGATCTTGCGACCATACTTCAGGGTGGCCATGACGCGTTGATCGAGGTCGTGAACGCTTCGCATTCCGGAACGACCGTCGAGGCGTTTCAGGCAGAAGTCGCAGAATGGCTGGACGCGGCCCGGCATCCGGACACCGGTTTGCCCTACGACCAGATGACCTATCAGCCCATGGTCGAACTGTTGCGCTATCTGCGGGACGAAGGGTTCAAAACCTACATTGTCTCCGGTGGCGGCATTCACTTCATGCGGGTCTTCGCCGAGCAAGCCTATGGCATCCCGCCAGAGCAGATTTTGGGCACCTATGGAAACTCAACTTTCGAGGACATCGATGGCGTTCCGACTGTGATCAAGGCCCCGGGCATTGCATTTATCGATGACAAGGAAGGCAAACCCATCAACATCGAACGCACCATCGGTAAACGACCTATTCTGGCCGGAGGAAACTCGGACGGTGATTTCGCCATGCTGGATTGGACCACCTCGGGTGATGGGCCACGTCTGGGCATTCTGATCCACCACACAGATGCCGAGCGTGAATGGGCCTATGACCGCGAAAGCCCGGTCGGGCGGTTGGTTGACGGTCTGGATCAGGGGCCGGACAAAGGTTGGGTCAT
Source organism: Ruegeria sp. E8 (assembly GCF_056533985.1). Classification (NCBI taxonomy): domain Bacteria; kingdom Pseudomonadati; phylum Pseudomonadota; class Alphaproteobacteria; order Rhodobacterales; family Roseobacteraceae; genus Ruegeria; species Ruegeria sp. E8. Next base: position 398,173 of record NZ_JBQFOY010000001.1, on the reverse strand, counting down.
CGTCGATATGGCGAAAGACTGGTCACGGGTCTACACTGGAGGAAACTGAACGACCTGAAAGACTTACGACCCCATGTGGACTGTGCTTGTTTCCATCTTTGTTTTTGCGCTGTACGTGACGGCTTTTGTGTTCTCGGTCCGTGCGGCGCAAACAGCGCGCACACCACAGGGGGCCGTTGGCTGGGTGGTCTTTCTGGTCTCGGCCCCGTTCTTTGCAGTGCCGATGTATCTGTTTCTGGGGCACCACAGATTTCACGGCTATCGCATCGCGCGCCAGCAGAGTGAGCGGGTTGTCGAAGGCATCAAGACCTTTGCGGATTACTCCAGACCCGATCCGTCCACTATGTCGATCAATCCGCGCCCGTTCGAGGTTCTGGCCCATCTGCCAGTGTCCAGCGGCAATGGGGCCGAACTCCTGGTCGATGGTCAGGCAACGTTCGATGCCATTTTCGAGGCAATAGATCAGGCAAAGAACTATATCCTGATCCAGTTCTACATCATCAGAGACGATGCGCTGGGCCGCAAGCTTCAGACCAAGCTGATCGAGGCCACGAAACGGGGGGTGCATGTCCGTTTCATGACCGACGCCGTCGGCAGCTATGGGTTGCCCAGCACTTATCTGGACACGATGCGCGATGCAGGAATTGACGTGGCAGACCCGCGCCAGCAACGCGGTCCGAATTTCCGGTTTCAGTTGAATTATCGCAACCACCGCAAGACCGTCATTGTCGACGGGGAAACAGGATTTATCGGTGGCCACAATGTGGGCGTTGAGTATCTGGGCGAAGACCCGCATTTCGGTCATTGGCGCGACACGCATATCAGGATGACGGGTCACATCGTCCGGCAATTGCAGCTTATCTTTACCGAAGACTGGCACTGGGCCCGTGATGAAGATCTGATTGATGACCTCGATTGGGCCGGCAGTGAGTCCGAACAGGACATGAATGCCCTTTTGGTGGCCACTGGACCCGGAGACGATACCGAAACTGGTGCCATGATGTTCTTTTCGGCAATCGCCGAGGCGAAAGATCGTTTGTGGATCGCCTCACCCTACTTCGTGCCCGACATCGATGTCATGACCGCCCTGCAACATGCAGCAATGCGCGGCGTGGATGTGCGTATCCTTGTCCCGGATGTGATCGACCACCGTCTGCCCTGGTTGGCCGCCTTTGCCTATTTCGACGAAATCCGCGACTGTGGCGCACGGGTGTTCCGTTACACGGATGGCTTCATGCATCAGAAAGTGTTCGTGGTTGACGACACATTGGCCGCCGTCGGCACCACCAATCTGGACAACCGATCCTTCCGTCTGAATTTTGAGGCGATGGCCCTATTCTTCGATTCCCGAGCCGCGCAAGCGGTAGACAAAATGCTGATCACCGATTTCGAGAATTGTTATGAACTGACGCGCAGGTTGGCTCAGCAGCCGGTTTACATCCGGTTTGGCGCCCCATTGGCACGCTTGTTTGCACCGATCCTTTAGGAAAAGAACTTCTCCTGAAAGACACGCGTCATCATGGCCACCAGATAAGCTGTCGACAGACCAAAGGCCAGAAGACCGGCAACCGAGGCAAAGGAACCGAATATCCGCAGCCCTTCACCCAAAACGATGTCGCCGTAGCCCAGCGTCGTGAATGTCACCAGCGAAAAGTAAATGGCTGTGTTCCAATCCGGCAAAACTTCAAGCAGCACCCACACGATGGCCCAGATCCAGACCTGAACAGTGTGCGTCGCGACAATGAAGGCCAATGACACCGCGATTGGTGCTGCGGTTGCGAAAAACACACCTTTGGTAGACCACTTTTCGTCCCATCTGATGATGGTGATAGTGCACCAGGTCAGCAAAAGGATCTCGATCACAAAGCAAATCCCCAAAAAGGTACTGCCCAAAATGATCTGATGCAGCAACGTCATGTTTTTCATCCTGATTTACGGCAATGGATCGTCAGGGCAGAATGACCTTTCGGGATGTAAGGCACAACCCCGGCCCATGCGTCTCGAACCTGCGGCGAATGGAACCGGATGCAGGTCTGCACTGGACAGTTCGGAATTCCGCCGCACATCCTTGAAAGAAAAAAGGGCAGATCATGCTGTTGACCATCGACCGTGTTCAGAAAACCTATCCCGGCGGCCGACCCGTACTGCGCGATGTATCGCTGAGCCTCGATCACGGGCAAACGCTGGCCCTGACCGGGGAAAGCGGCAGCGGCAAAAGCACTCTGCTGAACCTGGCGGCAGCGCTCGACAGTTTTGACGGTGGCGAAATCACGCTGAACGGCACACATTTGTCGCCGCTGGACGATGCCGGTCGGGCCGAATTGCGGCGCAGGCAGGTTTCGCTTGTGTTTCAGCAATTCAATCTGATCCCATCGCTGACCGTCGCGCAAAACCTGTCTTTTCACGCCCGCCTTGCTGATGCTGAAGACGCCGAATGGACCACGCATCTGGCCAATCGGCTGGGCCTGTCCGATCTGTTGGATCGCTACCCCGAGAACCTGTCCGGCGGGCAACAGCAGAGGGTTGCGATTGGCCGGGCCATGGCTGCGCGGCCGAAACTGTTGCTGGCGGATGAGCCGACAGGCAATCTGGACGAAACCGCCAGCGCCAATGTTCTGGACCTCATGCTGGCATTGGTAGCAGACTCAGGTGCCGCGCTTTTGCTGGTCACACATTCCCAACAAATCGCCGCGCGTCTGGATCGGAACGTACAGCTGAGCGGTGGTCGCATCCAATGACACGCGCCGTCATTCAGGCTCTGTTCTCCCATTGGCGGGCGCATCGCTTGCAACTTGCAACGCTTCTGATCGGTATCGCGTTGGCGACCGGTCTCTGGTCCGCAGTTCAGGCCATCAATGCCGAAGCGCGCGCCAGCTATGCCCGCGCCAACGCTCAGCTTGCCCTAGGGCAATTTGACGAGCTGCGCGATCCGTCTGGTCCGATTCCGGTCTCTCGTTATGTCGATCTGCGTCGCGCGGGCTGGCAGGTGGCCGCCGTGCTGGAAGGCCCCTATCGGATCGGCGGCCGCACTTTGCGCTTGATGGGCGTGGACATGGTTGCCTACCCGGCCCTGCCCGCCGTGACCGAAGCGGAACAAAGCGCGACGCCGCCCGATCCTGCTGACATGCTGACCACTCCGGGGCGGATTTTGATCTCGCCCGAGCTGGAACCGCTGCTGCGCGGGCAGGAAGACCTACCTCCTATTCTGACAACCTCGGCCCTGCCATCGGATGTCATCCTGACCGATATTGGCGTTGCCGAAGGTCTGCTCAACCAACCCGGTTCAATCTCGCGCCTTATTGTCCTGCCGAACCAACCGCGTGACCTTGCGCCTTTGTCCGAAATCGCTCCGGAACTGGAACGCGTCAGCCCATCCTCCCAAATCGATACTGCGCGGCTGACGGACAGTTTTCACCTGAACCTGTCGGCCTTTGGTCTGTTGTCCTTTGCCGTCGGCCTGTTCATCGTAAACGGCACGGTCGGACTGGCCTTTGCCCAACGCCGGGGCATGATCCGCACTTTGCGCGCGCTGGGTGTTTCGATGCGGCGGCTGGTCTGGCTGATCCTGACCGAACTGACCTTGCTGGCCCTGATCGGCGGGTTCTTGGGGTTGATACTGGGCTTCTTTTTGGCCGGGGCCTTGCTGCCCGATGTCGCGGCCACGTTACGGGGCCTCTATGACGCGCCAGTAACCGGAGAATTAACGCTGCAACCGCAATGGGCTCTGGCCGGGATCGCCATGGCCATCTTTGGTACTTTGGTGGCCAGCGGGCACGCGTTGTGGCGTTTGTCGCGTATGCCCTTGCTGGCTGGCCCCGGTGTGCAGGCATGGCGGGGCAACACGCGCACTCGCCATCTGGCCGGGATGATTGGCCTTGCCTTGATCATCGGCGGAACCCTCACTTACCTAAGTGTCGGCGGGCTGGTTGCCGGCTTCGTTCTGTTGGCCGGCCTGCTGACAGGTGCTGCGCTGTTGTTGCCGTCGCTTTTGACCATCGCGTTGTCTGCATGTGCACGCTTGGCGGGTGGACCAGTGGCGCAGTGGGTCTGGGCAGATATGCGGGCGCAGTTGCCCGGGTTGTCGCTTGCACTGATGGCCCTGTTGTTGGCGCTTGCGGCGAATATTGGTGTGGGAACAATGGTTTCCAGCTTTCGGCTAACCTTTGTCGGTTGGCTCGACCAGCGCCTGACCTCGGAACTCTATCTGACTGCGCAAAGTGAGGAGCAAGGACGTGAGATCACCAACTGGCTGCACCCACAAGTCGACGCCATCCTGCCGATCCGCAATGTGGAACTATCGCATGAAACGGGCCCTTTGTTCTTGTACGGGGTCGTGGATGATCCGGTCTATCGGCAGCACTGGCCCTTGATCGCGGCAACGCCCACCGTATGGGACGATGTCATGGCCGGAGACGCGGTTTTGATCAACGAACAGCTGGCCCGGCGCGCCAATCTTTGGCCCGGGGACGACCTGACATTTTCGCCTGACGACACTCTGCAGATCGCAGGGGTCTACTCGGACTATGGCAACCCCACCGGGCAAGCCATCGTATCGATGGCACAATTGGACCAAATCGCGCCGGGGGCTGAGACGCGGCGTTTCGGCATTCGCATGCCCGCCAAAGACGCGACCGAGATGGCGCAAACCCTGCGGGATCGATTTGACCTTCCGCCGCGCGCAGTGGTGCAACAAGCTGCAATGAAGGCGCAATCACTGGCAATCTTCGAAAAGACCTTTGTCGTAACCTCGGCTTTGAACGTCTTGACGCTCGGCGTGGCCGGTTTTGCTATTCTCACCAGCCTACTCACTCTGTGGACTCAGCGCTTGCCCCAAATCGCACCGGTCTGGGCGCTAGGTTTGAACCGGGCTCAACTGGCGCGGCTAGAGGTGTTGCGCAGTGTGCTACTGGCGGCGCTGACTGCCTGTCTGGCATTGCCCCTTGGGCTAATTCTGGCGTGGGTTCTGTTGGCCGTGATCAACGTTCAGGCCTTTGGCTGGCGGCTGCCGATGTTCGTCTTCCCGTGGGATTGGCTATGGCTGTTCTTGCTAACCCTACTGGCCGCCTTTGTTGCCGCCGCCCTGCCCGCGCTGCGCATGCTGCGCGTTCCACCTGCTGATTTGCTGAAAGTGTTCGCCAATGAACGTTAAAACCCTGCTGCTCTGCCTTTTAACGCTTTGCCCGCTGCCTCTGTGGGCGCAAGGCTATGCGGGGCTTGGCGGGTCGGCTGAAGGGTTCGATGTGCCCAAGCCCGGATACGTTTTCGACTTTCCCAAAGACCACGGGCCGCACCCGGCCTACCGGATCGAATGGTGGTATCTGACTGCCAACCTCAAGGGCGAAGACGGGCGTGACTATGGCATTCAATGGACTCTGTTTCGGTCTGCCTTGAAACCATTCGAGGCAGACGGATGGCAAAGCCCAAAAATCTGGATGGGCCATGCCGCAGTCACGACGCCCGAAGCCCACTTCTTCTCTGAACGTTTGTCGCGTGGTGGCATCGGTCAGGCAGGAGTTACGGCGCAACCGTTCGAGGCCTGGATCGATGAATGGCGCATGGCGGGTCCGGATTTGGACGCACTGACCCTGACAGCCAACGGTGAAGAATTTGGTTATGGTCTGTCGCTAAGCGCTCAGGGACCATTGGTGTTTCACGGCAAAGCTGGCTATTCGGTCAAGTCGGCGGATGGGCAAGCAAGTTATTATTACTCGCAACCCTTCTACACCGTCGAAGGCGTGCTGCATCTGCCTGCCAGAGATGTGCGCGTAACCGGTCAGGGATGGTTGGATCGTGAATGGTCCTCACAACCCTTGGCGGGGGATCAGAGCGGTTGGGATTGGTTTTCGCTCAGCTTCGAAGGCGGGGACAAGTTGATGGCTTTCCGCCTGCGCGGGGCCCGAGGCGATTTCACCTCGGCCACCTGGATCAATTCCGACGGGAGCACCGAGGCCATACCCGATGGCACGGTTCAACTCACCCAACTGCGCAGCAATCAGGTCGCCGGACGAGACGTGCCAACACATTGGCGCGTTTCATTGCCGGATCGGGACGTTGATGTCGAAGTGTCGGCCCTAATGCCAGAGGCGTGGATGGGTACCCGTTTTGAATATTGGGAAGGCCCTGTCACCGTAACCGGCAGCCATGACGGCGTCGGTTATCTGGAGATGACAGGGTACTGAACCAATCCTACACACGTTGCCGACAAGCGCGGCAAAGCCAACATCTGCGCGCCGCCCAAAAGGTCAGCGCACTACGTAAACCGAAACCGTGGAATGCCGCACCACGCGCGCGGCATTCGGGCCAAGCAGGTAGTCCTTGAAATCCGGCTTATGCGCGCCGATCACGATCAGATCTGACCCGGCGCCTTCGGCGGTTTTAAGGATCTCCTGATAGGCCGTTCCGGTCGCGACCACATGGCGGATGCTTTCATTCCGCTCTGCCCCCAGCGCCGAAACGCACAGCGCCGTCAGATTGGCCTGAGCCTCTTCCAGCGCTTTTTCGTGAAAATCGGATTCAAAGAACCCCGACACCCAGCTTTCCCCGAAATCCGGTAGCACGGTTACGACATCCAACTGAGCCCCTTCCATATCCGCCAGCGCGGCTGCTTTTTGCAGGACGGGTGCATCAATCTCGCCATTGCTGATATCAATGGCGCACAGAACCGAACGTGTCATGCGAGCACCTCTTGTCTGGCGGCCCGGCCGCGTTGCAGGAAGGCGATCAGACCCAACAGGATCATCGCCGGGATGTAAATCAACTGTTTGGGTGGCTGGCTGGACGGTAGGCTGACCGAGGTCAGGCGCACAGCCTCATCCCCGTAATAGTCGAAGATTCCCAGATCGTCGGCCACCGGCGTGCCAAACAGAGGCTCTTCGAGCTTGACCAGACCATCTTCGAGGATCAGCAATAGGCCCATTGCCTCGACCCGAGCCGCACCGCCTTCTTCTTCGCCCACGGTGACGACAACGGTTGTGTCCACCATCTCGAGCGTGTCGAAATCAGGTCCGGCCACAACCAACCGCACTTCCGTTCCCGGAGGCGTCTGACCGATCGTCTCTTCGAACGCCGCCGGTTCCACGGTTTGGAATGGAGGCGATATTCGATCCATAAAGAAGTCCGGCCTGAACAGGGCGAACGCCACGAAGATCAGCGCGATGCTTTCGTAGATACGGCTATGGGTCAGGAAATACCCCATGGTGCCCGCGGTGAAGACCAGGATCGCTATGGTCGCGAATATGGCAACTATGATCCCCTCGACCCACGTTACATCGATCAACAGAAGATCAGTGTTGAAGATGAACACGAAAGGCAGCGCCACGGTGCGCAGGCTGTAGAAAAACGCCGTGAAGCCGGTCTTGATCGCATCCCCGCCCGATACGGCTGCAGCGGCAAAGCTGGCCAAACCGACCGGAGGTGTCACGTCGGCCATGATCCCGAAATAGAACACGAACAGGTGGACCGCGATCAGCGGAACGATCAGCCCGCTTTGCGCGCCCAGTTCGACAACCACACCGGCCATCAGCGAACTGACCACGATATAGTTTGCCGTGGTCGGCAGACCCATACCAAGGATCAGGCTGAGGATACCGACCATGATCAACATCAGGATCAGATTGCCGCCCGACAGGAACTCGACCAGATCGGCCATGACCTGCCCCACACCTGTCAGGGTCACAGTACCGACGATCACACCCGCCGTCGCGGTCGCCAGAGCGATACCGATCATGTTCCGCGCACCGTCGATCAGGCCCTGCCACAGGTCTGCAACGCCATCGATAAAGCGGTTGTAGACCTCGCTTTCACCCCGGAAGATCGCTTTCAGCGGTTTCTGGGTCAGAAGGATCACGAACAGCAGTGCCGTGGCCCAGAAGGCCGACAGACCCGGCGACTTCTGCTCGATCATCAGGAAGTAGACCAGCACGATGATCGGCAACAGATAATGCAGCCCCGCCTTGTAGATATCAGCGATAACCGGCAGCGTGACTTCCTTGGCGTTGGGATCGTCCGGCTCAAGATCCGGCACCTGGGCAGCCAGATAGAGCAGCACGATGTAAACCGCACAGACAATCAGGCTCAGAACCAAACCCGCAGCGGTTGGAACCCATGCGGTTACGGCATCGACCGGGAACTGTGAGCCATAGCAAAGCCCTGCAAACACCAGGAAGAAGGACAGCATCCCGACAACGGTCCGCGCCAGATGGACGTCACGGTCACCCAGTGTGGGCATGTTCCGCTTCACGGCTTCAAGGTGAACAATATAGACCAGCGCGATGTAAGAGATCGCGGCGGGCAAGAAGGCATGGGTGATCACCTCGACATAAGAAATGCCGACATATTCAACCATCAGGAAGGCTGCAGCGCCCATGACTGGCGGCATAATCTGGCCGTTGACGGACGAGGCGACCTCCACCGAACCCGCCTGTTCGCTACTGAAACCAACACGTTTCATCAGCGGGATGGTGAACGTTCCTGTGGTCACAACGTTGGCGATGGACGAGCCTGAGATCAGGCCAGTCGCAGCCGAGCCCACTACGGCCGCTTTGGCCGGACCGCCACGCAGATGACCCAACGCGCCGAACGCCATTTTGATGAAGTAGTTCCCTGCCCCGGCCTTATCTAACAACGCGCCGAACAGAACGAACAGGAACACAAACTTGGTGGAGACGCCCAAAGCGATGCCAAACACGCCCTCGGACGTGATCCACATATGGCTCATCGCCTTTTTCAGGCTGGCCCCTTTCCAGCGGATAACCTCAGGCACCCATTCGGACGAACCAAAGAAAACATAAGCCAGGAATATGGTCGCAATGATTGCCATTGCCGGGCCGAGCGCACGACGCGCGGCCTCGAACAGCAAGAGCAACCCAAGCAAGGCGACCCATTTGTCCGTATCATCGGCCAATCCACCTGCATTGACGATTTTGTCGTAGAAGAAATAGCCGTAAAGCGCGACGAACGCGCCTACCAAACCCATGATCCAATCCTGAATGGGAATGTAACCACGCGGGCTGGACTTCAGTGCGGGATAAGCTGCAAAGGCCAGAAACAAAGCGAAGGCCAGATGGAACTGCCGCGCATTGTTCACAACACTTCCGGGCAGCACATAGTTCGCCAGCGGCGAGGCCAGAACCACTTGGAAAATTGACCAGATCGCCGCGACAACGGCCAGGAAAATCCCGACGTTACCGACCGGATTGCGCCCACCTGCATCGGATGATGCGACCAGATCCTGAAGCTCTTCTTCGGATAGTGGGCGGTTGGATTGAGTGTCGGAATTCATGAAATGTCTCCCCGTCGCGGCCATTTTTGGCCTTCTGTAACCCCGTTTTATACGGGTTTTGTGCAGGGCGCCCGTGGGCACCCTGCTTCAGGTCTGGCTTACTGAACCCAGCCTTTTTCTTTGTAGTACTTCTCGGCGCCCGGATGCAGCGGAGCAGACAGGCCGTCCGCAATCATCTCTTCCGGCTTGAGGTTGGCGAATGCCGGGTGCAGCTTTTTGAAGTCATCGAAGTTTTCGAAGACCGAGCTGACAACCGCATAAACCGCATCTTCCGACACATCAGCCGAAGTCACGAAGGTTGCACCCACACCGAACGTTGCAGTGTCGCCATCAGACCCGCGATACATGCCACCGGGGATCGTTGCAGTACGGTAGAACGAGTTGTCACCCACCAGCTTATCAACCGCGTCGCCGCTGACATTCACCAGAACCGAGTCACAGGCGGTGGTGGCTTCCTGAATCGAACCCGACGGGTGACCGACGGTGTAGACCATCGCATCGATCTGGTTGTCGCACAGGGCCGCCGACTGTTCAGCCGCCTTCAGTTCGGTCGCCAGTTCGAAATCGTCTGTGGTCCAGCCCATTTCGCCCAGCAGAACCTCCATGGTGCCGCGCTGACCGGAACCGGGGTTACCGATATTGACGCGCTTGCCCTTCAGGTCCTCAAAGTTGGTGATGCCGGCATCCGCACGCGCAACAACGGTGAACGGCTCGGGGTGTACCGAGAAGACCGCGCGCAGGTTTTCGAAGGGGCCAGCTTCTTCGAATTTCGAGCTGCCGTTATATGCATGGTACTGCCAGTCGGATTGGGCAACGCCGAATTCCAGCTCGCCTTCGCGGATGGTGTTGATGTTGTAGACCGAACCACCGGTCGATTCGACCGAGCAGCGCACGCCGTGCTCTTTGCGACCTTTGTTCACCAGACGGCAGATCGCACCACCTGTCGGATAGTAGACGCCGGTCACGCCGCCGGTACCGATAGTAATGAACTCTTCGGCATAGGCCGCCGGGGCCATCAAGGCCGCCGTGACGAACGCACCGACGCTCAATTTGCTGCTGTTTTTCATATGTTATCTCCCACTTTTTTATCTGGCAGTTGGAAATCAGAATTGATCGCCTTGCTCAGGGAAGCGCGCCGATAATACAAACCGGCCCGCGTCGCAACGGCATCAACTCTTTGAATTTTCCAATTTCTCCCAACCCTTGTGAGGTTTCATTCAGATACTCACAATGTCAAGGCCAGCGCCGGGCTGACCTACGTCAATTCGCATATATGAGCATTAATTCCGAACTTTCCCCATCAGTTGACAAGGAACCGTTCGGATTTACTTGGGACGCGCCTCACCTGAAACTTAACTTCATTCGACGCTCAGTGACCTGACACCAGACGCCGGGAATACCCATTTCTCTGACGCAGAAATTCAGACAGTGACGAACCAGGGCGCAGAAATGGTGCGTACTATCGGCGCAAGGCTGATCGTCGCAGGCTATCCAAAGCCGCGCAGAAGCGTCGAATCTGACCTGAGAACAGAACGTGAAATTGCGAGTAAGAACTGTGACCAATCGAAAACCCTGAAAAGAAAAAACAGGCGGCAGGTTCCCCTAACCCCCTGTTTTTACTTTGGTACCCAAGGCCGGACTCGAACCGGCACGGTATCACTACCGGGGGATTTTGAATCCCCTGCGTCTACCATTCCGCCACTTGGGCCACGGACACTGGATTAGCGCCCATCCGAGGGAAGGTCCAGAGGCAAAAACCATCCAATAATCCATTTGTTTCCAACACGACGGTTGACGGTTTGCCAGGTGCATGGTTTGGCTTGGCTCTAGACCGAGAACGGGATTTGAGTGCTTTATGTTGCGATCGCTTTATGACTGGACCATTCGTCTGGCCGAACATCCTCATGCGCTGTGGGCGCTGGCCATTGTCGCCTTCATCGAAAGCTCATTCTTTCCGATCCCGCCCGATGTTCTGATGATACCGATGATTCTGGCCCGTCCGTCGCGTGCCTGGCTGATCGCGACCGTTGCTCTGGTGGCTTCGGTTCTGGGCGGGATGCTAGGCTATGCGATTGGTGCGTTTTTCTATGAAAGCATCGGTCAGCCTATTCTGGAATCCATGGGCAAGGCTCATGCGATGGAAGAATTCAACACCCGTTTCAACGATTTCGGGTTCTGGGCCGTGTTGGCCGCCGGCGTGACGCCCTTCCCCTACAAAGTCATCACCATCATGTCCGGCTGGACCGGAATGCCCCTTGGAACCTTCATCGCTACGTCGATCTTGGCGCGCGCGTTGAGGTTTTTTCTTGTCGCGGGCTTGCTCTGGGGCTTCGGTGAGCCGATCCGCGAGTTCATCGAAAAACGCCTTGGGCTTATGTTTACTCTGTTCATCATCCTCCTGTTTGGCGGATTTCTGGTGGTGAAATACTTATGACGAGACGTTCGCAACTTGTCGCTCTGGCAAGTCTTGGGTCCCTGGCCCTTCTACTGGCCGCTTTTGGCTTTCAGCATCTGGCCGGGCTTGCACCGTGCAAGATGTGCATCTGGCAGCGTTACCCGCATGCAGTTGCTATCGCGATTGGCGTGGTGGCGCTGGCGTTGCCAAGATTGAGCGTCCTGCCCCTGCTGGGCGCGGCGGCGGCGGCCGTCACCTCGGCCATCGGCTTTTTTCATGCCGGTGTTGAGCAGGGATGGTGGGAAGGTCCCAGCACCTGCACCTCTGGTGATATCAGCGGGCTGAGCAACGATGATCTGTTCGATCAGATCATGAATGCACCACTGGTCAGATGCGATGAAATCCCTTGGGAATTGTTCAGCATCTCAATGGCAGGATGGAACGCCATTGCCTCGGCTGTGCTGGTAGTGATCTGGCTGGCGGCGTGGCGGTCGCGTCCCGTTTAAAACTCGTCCAGTTCTGCATCCCAGTATAGAAAATCGATCCAGCTTTCATGCAGGTGGTTGGGCGGGAATTTCCGGCCGATATTGCGCAACGCCTCGGCGTCGGGTTGACGTGGCGGCTTGCGCAGGCTCATGCCCGCCTGACGCAGCGATTTCGAACCTTTACGCAGGTTGCAGGGGCTGCACGCTGCCACGACGTTTTGCCAACTGGTCACGCCGCCCGCGGCGCGTGGCACCACATGATCAAAGGTCAGGTTGTCACGGCTACCACAGTACTGGCAGCGGAATTCATCCCGCAGAAATAAATTAAAGCGCGTGAAGGCCACGCGCTTTCTGGGTTTTACATAGTCTTTCAAAACAACGACCGAGGGTATTCGGATCTCAGTACTCGGGCTGCGGACAACCTCGTCATATTCAGCCACGATATCCACCCTGTCCAGCCAGGCGGCCTTGATCGCCTCTTGCCAGGGCCACAGCGACAGCGGGTAGTAGGACAAGGGGCGGTAATCGGCATTCAAAACCAGTGCCGGGTGATGCTTGAGCGTCCCCGGCTCTCTTACAAATTCGGTCCTGAAATCTCCGTCCATCACAGAATCGCTCCTCGCTCTCAGCTGCCCGTTTGTGACACCAGAGCGGGGAGCACCCGCCCCGGCCTTAAGATAACTATATATCGTGTTAAAACTCTGACAAGCCCTGAGTTTCCACAATATGTCGCAGACTGGGTAAGCCGAATCCGTAACAAGCGCATGACAGTTATCCACAGCTTGCACCGGGCCTGTCCTTCGGGCTATGCGCGGGTCATGTCCTGGTTCATTCGATTCAACAAACCGTATGACGTGCTGCCGCAGTTCACCGACCGCGCCAACGCGGACAGTCCGCGCAGCACATTGTCCGATTTCATCGACCTGCCCGGCGTCTATCCCGCCGGTCGGCTGGACCGGGACAGCGAAGGTTTGATGCTGCTGACAGATCACGGAAAGCTGCAGGCGCAGATTTCAGATCCGAAACACAAGATGGCCAAGACCTATTGGGTTCAGGTCGAAGGCATCCCCGATGAGTCAGCCTTGAAAGCTCTGTGTAACGGGGTCGAACTGAAGGATGGTCTAACCCGTCCCGCCAAGGCGCGCCAGATCGACGAACCCAACGCGCTCTGGCCCAGAACCCCACCAATCCGCGAACGCAAGACAGTTCCCGACAGTTGGATCGAGCTGACCATTCGAGAGGGCAAGAACCGGCAAGTACGGCGCATGACGGCGGCGGTGGACCTGCCGACCTTGCGCCTGATCCGGTACCGGATCGGAGACTGGACCCTGGACGATCTGGGCCCCGGTCAATGGGACAGCCTGCCGATGCCCACGCTGAACACCACCCCGCAGCGCAAACGCGACCGACGCCCGCGCCGGTGACACAACCTGCCCTGATCTGCTAGGCTTGGGGTATGAAACTCACACCAGACATCCCGGCCCCTTCGGCCATTCTGGAGGCGTCGCTCTATGCCGACGATCTGGATGCGGCAGAACAGTTTTATGGTGAGGTTCTGGGGCTTGAGCGCATTCAGCGTGTCGAAAATCTCCATGTTTTCTTTCGCATCGGCGCATCGGTTCTGCTGGTCTTCAATCCTGAACAGACCGAACAACCTCCGCTCAACCCGGATATGCCAGTGCCACCCCACGGTGCGCGTGGTCCCGGGCATGTGTGCCTTGTGCTGTCACGGGATGAAATCGCAGCGATGCGCAAACATCTGCTGGATTGGAACATCCCCGTTGATGCCGAGTTTGACTGGCCCGGCGGAGCACGATCTTTATATGTGCGCGACCCGGCCGGAAACTCGGTCGAGTTCGCCGAAGCGCACCTTTGGACTTGATCTGGAGCGGAACGCATGGGCGTTCCGCTTATCGGATTTCAAAGGCTAAAGGCTCAGCTTGTCACGCATGAAGGCCAGCGCAACGCTCAGCCCATCTGGTGCGATGCCATGGCCGGTGCCTTTCATGACATGGGCATAGACCTCTTTGAATTCTGCAGCCTGCAACGCTTCGGCAGCCTCGGGGAGTGATTGCGGCGGCACAACGTCATCGGCATCCCCATGCACCAGCAAGATCGGCATCCGGCTGACAGTTTCGTCGGGCAGAAGATCTGGTTCCAGCAACCGGCCAGAAAAGGCGACGATCCCGGCCACAGGGTCCTCTCGGCGCGGGGCGACGTGCAGGCTCATCATCGTGCCCTGGCTGAAGCCGAACAGCACAACCTGTTCGGGCAGCACGTCTTCGTCCACCATCAGCGCGTCCAGAAAGGCGTTGAAGTCTTCGACCGCCATTTCCATGCCCCGGCGCGCCTCTTCCTCGGACGAGCCGTCGATCCACGGGATCGGAAACCATTGAAATCCATTGGGCATTCCAGGGATCTGCTCGGGCGCATCCGGGGCCACAAACAACGTGTCTGGCAGATGCTCGCCCAAGGGATCCGCCAGCCCCAGCAAGTCGGCGCCATTTGCGCCATAGCCATGCACGAACACCACAACCGAGCGCGTGTCGCCCGAAACAGGCTCTTTCCGGAGCGCATTCAAAACCCGTGTCATCTGATCCCTTCTCTTTGCTTTGCAACCCGGTAATAGGCCCAGAGCACCCGCGCCGCAACCGAGCGCCAGGGCGACCAAGCCTCGGCCATTTTTCGCAGTTCTTTATCTGTTGGGCGTTCGGGCAAATCATAGAGGATGCGTGCGGCCTCTTGCAGCGCTAGATCGCCCGGTGCAATGACGTCAGCGCGCCCCAGCGAGAACATGGCGTAAATTTCCGCCGTCCAGACACCGATGCCCGGAACCTGCGTTAAAGTTGCCACGACATCAGCATCAGCTGCGCCACGTAAGGCTTTGTAATCTATACGAGCATCCGCCAAAGCCCGTGCGTATCGAATCTTCTGACGGCTCAGGCCCACCGCACGCAGATCGTCATCCGTGGCCCACATGATTTTGCGCGGACCGGTCAGTTTGGCCTCTTGCAACCGCTTCCAGATTGCATTGGCCGAAGCGACACTTACCTGCTGACTGACAATTGCGCTAAGTAACTGCGCAAAGCCATCCGGGCGGCGGCGTAGTGGCAAAGGGCCGGTCTGTTCCATTGCATAAGCCATGCGCGGGCAGGCTTCGGCCAGCCACTCGGCCCCTTCGGCCACGCAATCGGGCGTTTCGATAATGCGGCCAACGGACATGCGGCCTCCCTGCTCGGCGTTTAAGCGCAAGTTAGGCGCATGTGACGCAGATGCAAGCTGCTTGTGCCCCAATGGCTTAGCCGATAACCATTCGCTCATGACCATGACCTCAACCCTTCCCGATGACCGTCAGGCCAAACGTAACGTGGCCGTCCTGGTGGCTGCGCAGGCTATTCTGGGCGCTCAGATGCCCATGATGTTCATCGTCGGAGGGCTGGCCGGTCAATCGTTGGCCACAAACCCCTGCCTTGCAACACTGCCCATTTCGCTGATCGTTCTGGGGTCAATGCTGGCAGCCACGCCGATTTCGGCCATCATGCAAAAATGGGGGCGTCGCGTAGGGTTTCTTGTCGGGGCAACAGCCGGCGCATTGGGCGGACTGGTCGGAGCCTACGGCCTTTTCCTTGGGTCTTTCCCCGTCTTCCTTATCGGCAGTCTGCTGACCGGTATCTATATGAGCGCCCACGGGTTCTACCGGTTTGCTGCGGCGGATACCGCTTCGGATGAATTCCGACCCAAGGCGATCTCTTATGTCATGGCCGGAGGCTTGGCAGCGGCCATCATTGGCCCTCAGATCGTGAAACTGACCTCAGAATCCTACGTCATTCCATTTCTGGGTACATATCTGGCGGTTATCGGAATCAATGTCCTGGGCTCGGCCTTGTTTTTCTTTCTCGACATTCCCACGCCAGCGAAACCTACGGCGAGTGAACCCAAAGGGAGATCGCGGCTCGAATTGCTGAAAACGCCTCGCATCGCTGTGGCGATTATCTGTGCCATGGTGTCCTATGCCCTGATGAACCTCGTTATGACCTCGACGCCATTGGCGGTTGTTGGATGCGGGTTCTCTGCCAATGACGCCGCTGACATCGTTACCAGTCATGTTCTGGCCATGTACGTGCCTAGCTTTTTTACCGGTCATTTGATCGCCCGGTTCGGGGTTGAAAAGATCGTGGCATTGGGCCTCGCAATCCTTGCCGCAGCGGGTCTGGTCGCCTTGCAAGGCGTTGAACTTGGGAACTTCTTCCTCGCTCTCGTTCTTCTGGGCGTCGGTTGGAACTTTGGCTTTATCGGCGCAACCACCATGCTGGCGGACTCGCATGACCCGCAGGAACGCGGCCGGATGCAGGGCCTGAACGACTTGTTGGTGTTTGGCGGTGTAACGCTGGCCTCGCTGGCTTCGGGCGGGTTGATGAACTGCTCGGGCGGGTCCGCGATCGAGGGCTGGACGGCCGTAAACCTTGCAATGATTCCGTTGCTGACGCTGGCAGGCGGAGCCTTGCTGTGGCTGGTTCTG
This sequence comes from Ruegeria sp. E8, assembly GCF_056533985.1. Taxonomy (NCBI): domain Bacteria; kingdom Pseudomonadati; phylum Pseudomonadota; class Alphaproteobacteria; order Rhodobacterales; family Roseobacteraceae; genus Ruegeria; species Ruegeria sp. E8. Next base: position 381,494 of record NZ_JBQFOY010000001.1, on the reverse strand, counting down.
CGTCCTGCCGATCCGGAACGGGCCTGATCACCAGCGCCCGCTGCCCACGGTCCACATCAAGGACAACCGCTGCCGCATTTCCCCCGGTATCAAAGTGCCAGAAGCAACGCGTTCAGGCCGTGCAACAGCCTGTTTCAACGTCCATTCCGCAAGCCACCCGGCAGACAGCGCAGGACGGGCTTCGACAGAAACTGCCGCCCGGTTTGCTCTGGCCCTACTCAACCGCTCCAACGCAGATTGGGCAAGGGTACGCACGCCTTCCGGAGTGCCATCCAACAGAGGAATCCGCCCCCTGTTTTCCAGCTCAGGGATGGCGCGAAGCCAATTTGCCACCCCGGCTGCATAACCAAATTCGCGCAGTACATCCTCGTCCGCCACACCCAGCGCCTGTGCGGACGCCACGAACAGGGACCCGGCGCTATGATTGATATAAGCGTCGAAATGTTCCTGATCCTCAAACGGATCTCGATATATATCCCAACGCCTTACAGCGACATATTCATCCAAAACACCCGCCAAATGGGGCGACAGAACTCTGGAAAGAGGTGTCACCACTTCATGCCGACGCACAGTGGTTCCTTCAGCAATTTCCTGAAGTGCATCGCGCCACCATTGCAGCCGCATCTCGGCAATCATTGGTTCCTGTGTCACCCAAGGTGCACGCGCAACTTCGACGTTCAGAGCGTAAATCGGAAACAGAACGGCGCGGGCCGCAACCGGGGCTGCCATTGCGGCACGGAAACGGTCGGGATCGGCCCGCTGTACCAGCGCGGCGCAGGCTTTGACATCATCGTCAAAGACCACGCTCACTCAGCCGCTGCCTTTTGGGGATCGCAATCGCGCACCAGCTTCCACTGAATGGCATCCAAAAGAGCTTCGAACGACGCATCCACTATGTTCGCGCTGACGCCTACAGTCGACCATCGCCGCCCCTGCCCGTCTTCGCTGTCAATGATGACGCGCGTAACCGCCTCGGTCCCACCCTGCGTGATCCGAACCTTGAAGTCGACAAGGCGCATATCCGACAAAATCTGCGAATACTGACCCAGATCTTTGGCCAAGGCTTTGGCCAAAGCGTTCACTGGCCCCCGATCGCTGCCAGATTCATCCATGGATTCGCTGACGGAGAGTTTCTTTTCACCATCCACTTTCACAACGACGACGGCCTCGGACAGGCTGACCATCTTGTTATATTTGTTTTTCCGCCGCTCAACGGTGACTTTGTAACGCTTGACCTCGAAGAACTCAGGCAACTGCCCCAGTTCGTCCCGTGCCAACAGTTCGAAACTGGCCTGCGCGGTGTCATAGGAATACCCATCGGCTTCGCGAACCTTGATCCGATCCAGAATGCGCCCAAGCGCGGGATCACCCGCTTCAACGCTCAACCCAGCTTCGGTCAGCCGTTTTCGCAGGTTCGACTGCCCCGCCTGGTTCGACATCGGAATGATACGCTCATTGCCTATGCTCGCAGGATCCACATGCTCGTATGTCGATGGGTCCTTCAGGATCGCACTCGCATGCAGCCCGGCCTTATGCGCGAAGGCCGAGGCCCCCACATACGCCGCCTGTTTGCTGGGCACCCGGTTCAGAACGTCATCCAGCATCCGGCTGATACGGGTCAGCCCCGCCAGTGCGTCCAGACTTACACCGGTTTCAAACTGCGAGGCATAGGGTTCTTTCAGCAGCAGCGTGGGAATCAACGCGGTTAGGTTCGCATTGCCGCATCGTTCACCCAGACCATTCAAAGTGCCTTGAATCTGCCGCGCACCTGCTTCCACCGCGGCCAGCGAACAGGCCACCGCATTTTCGGTGTCGTTGTGGGTGTGAATGCCCAACCGTTCACCGGGCAACCCGGCTGCGATCACGTCTGACACGATCCGTCCGACCTCGGACGGCAATGCCCCGCCATTGGTATCGCACAGCACAACCCACCGCGCGCCAGCCTCAAGCGCTGCGCGGCAGACCTCGATGGCGTAATCCGGGTTATCCTTATAGCCGTCAAAAAAATGCTCAGCATCAAACAGCGCCTCGCGCCCCTGCGCCACGATATGCGCGACCGAGGCGCGAACGTTTTCGGTGTTCTCCTCGAGCGAAATGCCAAGCGCATGGGTCACATGGTACTCATGCGACTTGCCAACCAGACAGACGGCCTGCGTGCCAGCATTCATCACGGCGGCCAGAACATCGTCATTCTCGGCCGAGCGTCCTGACCTCTTGGTCATGCCAAACGCCGTCAAGCGGGCCGAGGTCTTTGGCGCAGCCTCGAAAAACGCGCTGTCGGTCGGGTTGGCACCGGGCCAGCCGCCTTCGATGTAATCCACACCCAAAGCGTCCAACGCCTGCGTGATCTGCACTTTTTCGGCGGTTGAGAATTGCACGCCCTGCGTCTGTTGTCCGTCGCGAAGTGTCGTATCGTAAAGGTAGAGGCGCTCTTTGGTCATCAGACCTCCTCCAGCTTGGCAGCATCAAATCCGGCGCCAGGCACCAGTTCAACGCCTTCCTTGCTCATCCGGACTTCAAGACCTGCTGCCACATAGGCTGCCTTGAGGCGATCAACCTCTGAGAAGTCTTTGTTTTGCATGGCAGAAGCCCGCGCATTCGCCAGACGATCCGCATGGGCGGTCAGGTCCACCGACGCCGTGTCGGCCCAAGCGCCCATCTCAGGCAACAGCAAACCCAGCAATTGCGCGCTCGCCAACAGACCCGCAGCGTCACCATCTGACGCAAGACGGTACAGTTCTGTCATGGCACCTGCTGTGTTCAGATCATCACTCAGCGCCGCGATCACCTCAGGTGCCGCGCTGGCGGCGGGCTCGACGCCCGCTGTCAGCGCCCGCCACTTGCGCAGCGTCGCTTCGGCCTCACGCGCCTTTTTCTCGGTCCAGTCCATCGGCTTGCGATAATGGGTTTGCAGGAACACGAACCGGATCACCTCGCCCGGCACCCCCTGCTCCAAAAGATCATGCACAGTGAAGAAGTTGCCCAGCGACTTGGACATCTTCTTGCCTTCGACCTGCAACATCTCGTTGTGCAGCCAGTACCGTGCGAACTCACCTTCCGGGTGCGCGCAGCAGCTTTGAGCGATCTCGTTCTCATGATGCGGGAACATCAGATCGTTGCCGCCACCGTGAATGTCAAAGCTCTCACCCAGCAATTCATAGGACATGGCCGAGCATTCAATATGCCAGCCCGGACGCCCCCGCCCCCAAGGGCTATCCCACCCCGGAAGCTCATCGGTCGAGGGCTTCCAAAGTACAAAATCCATCGGGTTCTTTTTGTAAGGCGCAACCTCAACCCTCGCGCCCGCGATCATGTCATCGACCGAGCGGCCTGACAGCTTGCCGTAACCTTCTTTCCAGCTGTCGACAGCAAACAGGGCATGGCCCTCGGCGGCATAGGCGTGGCCCTCGGCGATCAGGCCCTCGATCATCATTATCATCTGGTCGATATACTGGGTTGCCCGCGGCATCTTGTTGGGCTCAAGCGTTCCCAGGGCCCCCATATCGTGCAGATACCAACCGATTGTCTCGTCTGATCGTTCCTGCACCAGCTGCTCCAACGATCCGTCCGCACCCGCTTGCTTACGCGCCAGCGCGGTGGCGTTGATCTTGTCATCCACGTCGGTGAAGTTGCGGACGTAGGTCACATGATCCGCGCCGTAAACATGGCGGAGCAGACGATAGAGCACGTCGAACACCACCACCGGTCGCGCATTGCCCAGATGCGCGCGATCATAGACCGTTGGACCACAGACATACATCCGCACATTTTCAGGGTCGATCGGCACGAAGTCTTGCTTCGTCCGCGTCCGCGTGTTGTGCAGCTTGATCGTCGTCATCGGTCTGGCTCCTAAGAAACAGCAAAGGCTTGCGCGTTGGCGCGGGCTTAGCAACTTGTCTCAGGGATGAAAACGAAAGAAACCGGCCCGCTTGATAAATCAGCAGGTAATGCAGCAGATAATGATGCAGGTCACCGGGTTCATGCCCATCGGTTAGCACGGGATCACCCTCAAGCCAAGCGTTGAGTTTATTCGCCCGCTCCGGCAGAGTGCCCGTCATGGACCGAGACTTCATCAACTCCATCTGCAACGAGTTTCCGGGTGCCGAGCTTTCAGATCCCTGGGGTGGCGGGCATGACGCCTGGAAAGTCGGCGGCAAGATGTTCGCCTGTATCGGCACGGCAAATGACGGCGTTTCCGTTAAAACGCCCGACGTGGAAACGGCTCAGATGGTGATTGATGCCGGTGTTGCCGTGAAAGCCCCCTATTTCCACCGCAGTTGGGTGCGTCTACCGTTTGACGCAGAGACCGAGGAATTGCGACATCGTTTGACGGTTTCTTATGACCTCGTGCGCGCGTCGCTGACAAAAAAGCTCCAAGCGACATTGCCGCCGCGAAGCTGATTGACAAACGACCATCGCTCTGTCCCATTCAGCGCAAAGCAACTCAGAGGCGCTGTCATGAATCTGTCTGAACGCATCACCCAGATCACCGGCGGTGGCAGCGACGGTTGGGAGGTGTTTTACCGTGCCCGCCGCATGTTACGCGAAGGACATGCCGTCACCGAACTGACAATCGGCGAGCATGACATCCGCACTGACCCGGCGATTCTACAGGCGATGGATTTGTCGGCCCGCAATGGTCACACCGGCTACGCGATGGTGCCCGGCACAGATCTGCTGCGTGATACGGTTGCCGCGCGGGTTCAGATGCGCACAGGTGTTCCGACCACCCGTAACAACGTTCTGATCACGCCCGGCGGGCAAGCCGCCCTGTTCGCGGCCCATATGGCCGTGTGTGATCCCGGCGATGTGGGCCTGTACCTTGACCCGTTTTACGCCACCTATCCCGGAACGATTCGAGGCGTGGGTGCTATTGCCCGCGCGGTTCAGACCACAGCAGAAGACGCCTTTCAGCCCAAATCAGAGTGGATCGATGCGGCAGCCGCTGATGCGGTTTCACTGTTGATCAACACGCCAAACAATCCGACCGGCGCGGTCTATTCCCGCCCATCGCTTGAAGCAGTAGCCGAAGTTTGCCAGCGGCACGACCTGTGGCTGATCTCGGATGAAGTCTATGACACGCAAGTCTGGGACGGCGCACACCTGTCACCGCGTACATTGCCCGATATGGCAGAGCGGACGCTGGTGATTGGGTCAATGTCCAAATCCCATGCCATGACGGGATCGCGCTGTGGTTGGATCGTCGGCCCCGAAGAGGTCATCAACCATCTCATAAACCTGGCCACCCACACGACCTACGGCGTGCCCGGATTTGTTCAGGATGCCTCCAGCTTTGCGCTGACCTCAGGGGCCGATCTGGAAGAGAAGATTGCCGCCCCATTCCGCCGCCGCCGTTCAATGGCAATGGAAATACTGGCGGCGCAAAATACCATAGGCCTCGTGCCCGCGCAGGGCGCAATGTATCTGATGCTGGATATCCGCGCGACCGGGCTGTCAGGTGAAGGCTTTGCTAATGCCCTGCTGGATACACATGCAATTGCCGTTATGCCCGGAGAAAGCTTCGGTAACGCAGCCGCAGGCCATATTCGGGTTGCCATGACCGTGGATGATGAAAGATTCGCAAGCGCGTTGAAAACACTTTGTGAATTCGCCGCACAGCTGGCTAGGCAACACGCGGCTGAGTAACCTCACTGCTAGAATCGGAACGTTGTGCGCAGGTTGAAGACGTTGGAATCCAGGCCGCCGTTGGTCCGGGTGATATTGTCGAAATCTTGCCTCAGCGCCTCGCCACTGATGACAAAGTTCTCACCAATCGGATAGGCGACACCAATCCCGTAAACAGCAGCCGTATCGCTATCGACAGATGTCTCGGCACGGGCTGCCCCAACGACGACGTAGCCCAAGGCACTGCCAAAATCATAGCCACCGCGCAGCTTCAAACGGGTCATGTTATCCAGACTGCCCTGAGACTGGCCCAAATTCAGGGACAGGCGATTGTATTCCAACTCACCGCCCAGAACAAAACTCCCAAAGTCCTGATCATAGCCCACGTGTGCGCCAAAGGCGGTGTCATCCCCGCCTGAACCACCTGGCCCATCCACATCCGCATATCCAATGCTGAGCCCAACATACCCGCCTGTCCAATCCTCTGCCAAACCCGGGCTTGCGCTGGCGATCAGAGCCGCGGCAAACAGGACAGAAAGAGGTTTCTTAATCGGGTTCAAAGCAAGTTCGCTCGGGCTACGGATCTTCGGATTGGACTTGTATTCTACCTGGGATCGATTTTGTCAGAATTCAATTCCTAGGGTGTAAAGGTCAAAAGTAAGTGAAAGCAGTATAACAGATTTCTGCCACTGCGGGAGAAAAACTCGCCCTGCTTTCAACCACATTCTTATTGGGCACAATATCGCTGAAGTATTATTCAACAGAGGTCGCAAACAGAACAGATTGTGTCGCCGCGTTTTGGAAAAGTTGCGTCAAACGTTGAGAGGCGAAATGACAGACCACGATTGGAAGATCAGCCTGATCAGCCGCACTATCGGTGCGGATCGTGGTCGTGCCGCGCGAGGACGGCCGTAAGGGTGTTTCTTCCCAACACCCCACGACATTACTCAACGACCGGAAAACCGAAATGAACGACCAATCCCGCAACACCTCGCGCAGTGGCGGCCGCGCCGCGCGTCGCGCCGCCCGTGCAACCGCGCTGCCGGATCACCTGCGCCCCGTCCGCCCCGGAATGGAAGGCGGCGTTCTGAACGTTCTGACACAGGCGCAGATCGAACGCATTCACCAAGCCGCCTTGACCGCGCTGGAAACAATCGGGCTGGCGGACGCCCCACAAAGCGGCATAGATTATCTGGTCGGTGCTGGCTGTACACTGGGTGACGATGGCCGCATCCGCTTTCCTCGCGCTCTGGTTGAGGACACGATTGCCAAGGCGAACCGCTCAGTCACATTGTACAGTCGGGATGGCAAAACCGATCTGGAGCTGATGGGCACCAAAGTACATTACGGCACGGCTGGCGCTGCCGTTTCCATGGTCGACGTTCATGGCAACGAGTATCGCGACTCAACCGTACAAGACTTGCATGACGCCGCGCGAATCTGTCAACAGCTTGATAACATTCACTTTGTTCAGCGCCCCATGGTCTGCCGCGACATCGCAGACAACCTTGAGATGGACCTGAACACGATCTACGCCAGTTGTTCCGGTACGTTCAAACATATCGGCACATCCTTCACCGAACCCAGCCACGTCGCCCCCGCGATGGAGATGATCTACATGATCGCAGGTGGTGAAGATAAATATCGCGAGCGGCCCTTCGTCTCGAACTCGAACTGCTTTGTGGTTCCGCCGATGAAGTTCGCGACCGAAAGTTGCGAAGTGATGGAGGAATGCATCAAGGCCGGGATGCCTGTCCTACTGCTTTCGGCTGGCATGGCCGGAGCCACCGCGCCTTCGACCATTGCCGGTGCAATTGCTCAGGCGACCGCTGAATGCCTTGCCGGTTTGGTTTATGTAAACGCCGTAAGTCCCGGTGCCCCGGCAATTTTTGGCACCTGGCCCTTTGGCCTGGATCTGCGAACAGGTGCTATGTCCATCGGTTCCGGTGAACAAGCCCTGCTGACGGCTGGCTGTGCTCAGATGCACCGATTCTACAATTTGCCCGGTGGTGCGGCAGCCGGTGCCTCCGATTCGAAACTGCCGGATATGCAGGCCGGATGGGAGCAGATGTGTTCAAACGTGATGGCAGGCCTGTCCGGGTTGAACATGGTGTACGAAGCCGCTGGCATGCACGCCTCATTGCTGGGGTTCTGCCATGAGAGCCTGATCCTGAGTGACGATCTGATCGGTCAGGCGCAACGCTGTGTGCGCGGGATTGAAGTGACAGACGAAACTCTGGCGCTGGATCAGATGGCCGAAGTCTGCATGGGAGGCCCCGGTCATTACCTGGGAACGGATGCAACGCTGGGCCGGATGCAGGCCGACTATGTCTATCCGACGTTTGGCGACCGTTCCTCACCCAAGGAATGGGTGGAACTCGGCAAACCGGATCTGGTGCAAAAGGCAATAGCTCGCAAGGAAGAGATCCTTTCCACCCCGTCAGCGGCAAAATTTGATCCGCTTCTGGACGCGGAGCTTCGGCAAAAGTTCAATATTCACCTGCCGGCATAACTGGTGACAAGGCGGCCCGAAGACCTTCGGGCCGCCTTTTGGATTACCCGTCGCTGGGTGGAAGCAATCCTGCCTCTTGCGCGATCGCGACCTCATCAGCGTCCAACGCTCCGTCGCCATTTGCGTCCATGGCCGAGAAAGTATCGGCGTCAACATCCGGCAAAACGGCCTGAATTTCCTCGATGGTCAGAACCCCATCGCCGTTCGCATCGGTTGAAGACTGCGCCGAGACAATTCCCGGCAAAGTCAAAGCTGCGATGGAAATCCCAATCAAATATAGCGGTTTCATTTTGGTGCCTCCTGGATAGGTTGATTATGTCTTTGTCCGGACAGGCCCCAGAAACACCGACACAACTCGGGGCGTCACCCGTTTTTCGCGATTGTCGGGAATTCGCGCCAATCTTTGCGTGTTTGCCTGAGTCGAGGTCGCAAAGCGCCGCCGGGCAAAACTCCGCCAGCCCCGTTTCGGCAAATCTTGCCCGACGCCGCCCGCATGATCCGGCAAAACGGCGCTTAACCGGGCAGAACAGCGCCAAAAAAGAAAGGGGGCCGAAGCCCCCTGTCAGTTTCGCCTTCCAGGCTCATTTCGTTGACCGCCCGGTGTTTTTTTGCCTGCGGCCTGGACTGCGCATGGGACGAGCGCACCCGCCCCGTGAAAGAGTGGGAGGGAGCAAATATTCCGCCCCACCCTGTTCCCGGCCAACACGGGCATGTCGGCCGAGTGGACCAAGGCATCGATGGTAAGTCTCAGCGCCTTGCTCCGTATTCGTCGGGGTCGGTTACTAAGGGCAGCGTCCGACCCCTACGCCCCGGGGTGCCGGGGCGTTAAACTCAGCTACACCCGCTTGTCGCGCCGCAGGTGTTGCACTTCATGCAGGTGCCGTTGCGCACCAGCGTGTAGTTGCCGCATTCGCCGCACGGGTCGCCCTCATAGCCTTGCATCTTGGCTTTGGTGCGTGCATCCATACCTGCTGCCACTGCGGTTTCTGCTGCCGGCGCTTCGAAGGAAGCTGCTGTTTCGGCCATCCCGTTCAGATCGGCCTGGCCCGCGTTGAACACCGCCAAGTCCTGCGGCAGACGTTTACGAAGGTAACCGGTCGAGCTGATTTGTTTCAGCACTTCCAATGACTTGGACGCCGCAGTTTCACTGATTTCCGAGACATTTGACAAGCCATCTTCCTCGCCCCTGCCCAGATCGTCGAAGGTTGCGCCTTCGGGTTTCACATGGGCCAGATCGGTACGGTCCAGATAGGACACGGCCAGTTCGCGGAAGATATAGTCGAGGATCGACGTGGCGTTCTTGATCGAGTCGTTGCCCTGAACCATCCCCGCCGGTTCGAACTTGGTGAAGGTGAAGGCATCGACGAACTCTTCCAGCGGCACGCCGTATTGCAGACCGACCGAAACCGCGATGGCAAAGTTGTTCATCATCGCCCGGAAGCCAGCGCCTTCCTTGTGCATGTCGATGAAGATCTCGCCCAGTTGGCCGTCTTCGAACTCACCGGTGCGCAGATAGACCTTGTGGCCACCGACGATCGCCTTCTGGGTATACCCCTTGCGGCGATGCGGCAGTTTCTCGCGATGGCTGCGGATCATCTCTTTAACCACAACCTTCTCGATCACCTTCTCGGCCAGAACGACGGCTTTTTCTTGTGTCGAGCCGCTTTCCAGCACTTCGGCTGCTTCGTCGTCATCCTCGACCAATGCCGCCGCCAAAGGCTGCGACAGTTTCGAACCGTCGCGGTACAGCGCGTTGGCCTTCACACCCAGCGACCAGCTGAGTTCGTAAGCCTTCTGGCAATCCTCGATGGTCGCGTCATTCGGCATGTTGATCGTTTTCGAGATCGCACCCGAGATGAAGCTTTGCGCCGCTGCCATCATGGTGATATGGCTATCAACCCCAAGGAAACGCTTACCTTTCTTGCCACACGGGTTGGCGCAGTCGAAGATCGAATAGTGTTCTTCCTTCAGATGCGGCGCCCCTTCCAGCGTCATGGTTCCGCAGACATGATCGTTGGCCGCGTCGATATCCGCCTTGGTAAAGCCCAGATGGCGCAGCAAGTCGAAGGTCGGGTCATTCAGCTTGGTCGCCGGGATGCCGAGAACTCCGGTGCAGAAATCCTCGCCCAGTGTCCACTGGTTGAAGACAAACCGGATGTCGAAGGCGCTTTCCAGCGCGGCGTCTACCTTGGCCAACTCATTGGGACCAAAGCCGTGACCGGTCAGCGAAGTGTGGTTGATCCCCGGCGCGTTGCCGATGGTGCCGTGACCAACCGCATAACCCACGATCTCTTCAATCTGAGACGAGGAATAGCCCAGCTTCTCCAGCGCCGAAGGCACCGAACGGTTGATGATCTTGAAGTAGCCGCCACCGGCCAGTTTCTTGAACTTCACCAGAGCGAAGTCCGGCTCGATCCCAGTGGTGTCGCAATCCATGACCAAACCGATCGTACCGGTTGGTGCGATCACGGTGGCCTGCGCATTGCGGTAGCCGTTTTTCTCACCGAGACTCAGCGCTTCATCCCAGGCCGACATGGCCAGATCAATCAGACGCTTGTCTGGGCAGTTGTCGTGGTCCAGAGGCACCGGCTTGACGGCCAGTTTCTCATAACCCTCGGTCACTCCTTGCGATGCGCGGCGGTGATTACGGATGACGCGCAGCATATGGTCCGCGTTACGCTCATAGCCTTTGAACGGTCCTAACTCACCGGCAATCTCGGCCGAAGTTGCAAAAGCCACACCGGTCATGATCGCTGTCAGCGCGCCACAGATGGCACGGCCTTCGTCCGAGTCATAGCTATAGCCCATGTTCATCAGCAGGCCGCCGATATTCGCATACCCCAGACCCAGCGTGCGGAAGTCATAGGACAGCTGCGCTATTTCCTTCGAAGGGAACTGCGCCATCGTTACTGAGATTTCCAACGTCAGCGTCCACAGACGCGAGGCATGCATATAATCCGCCGCCTGGAACTCACCGTCCTTGAGGAAGGTCAGCAGGTTCATCGACGCCAGGTTACAGGCCGTGTCATCGAGGAACATGTACTCCGAACACGGGTTCGAACCGCGAATCTCACCGTCTTCGGGGCAAGTGTGCCATTCATTGACCGTGTCATGGAACTGGATGCCCGGATCGGCACAGGCCCATGCGGCATGGCCGACTTTTTCCCACAGATCGCGCGCCTTCACGGTGCGAGCAACCTTGCCGTCGGTGCGGTTGATCAGCTCCCAATCCGCGTCTTTCTCTACAGCCGTCAGGAACGCGTTGGTGACGCGGATCGAGTTGTTCGAGTTCTGGCCCGAAACCGAGCTGTAGGCTTCCGAATCCCAGTCCGTATCATAAGTCGGGAATTCGATGCTGTCGTGGCCCTGCTTGGCATAGTCCAGCACACGCTTGATGTAAGTTTCTGGGATCGCGACCTTTTTAGCCTCACGAACCGCCTTTTTCAGCGCGTCGTTCGAATTCGGATCATAGGCGTCATCAGCAGACCCGTCCCACGAGCGAATGGCCTCGAAAATGCCGTTCAGCATCTTCTCGTGCATCTTTGATCCAGCAACGATCGAGGCCACCTTCTGCTCTTCGATCACCTTCCATTCGATGAATTGCTCGATGTCCGGGTGATCTGCATCGACGATCACCATCTTTGCTGCTCGACGGGTTGTCCCGCCTGATTTGATCGCGCCAGCGGCGCGGTCGCCGATCTTGAGAAAGCCCATAAGGCCCGAGGACTTGCCGCCACCCGACAGCGCCTCGCCTTCTGCGCGCAGATGGCTGAAGTTGGTCCCGGTACCAGAGCCATATTTGAACAGGCGCGCCTCGCGCACCCACAGGTCCATGATGCCGCCTTCGTTCACCAGATCGTCATCGACCGACTGGATGAAGCATGCGTGCGGCTGCGGATGTTCGTAAGCGGATTTCGATTTGGTCAGCTTGCCGGTCTTGTAGTCGACATAGTGGTGCCCCTGCGCCGGGCCGTCGATCCCGTAAGCCCAGTGCAGACCGGTGTTGAACCATTGCGGGCTGTTCGGCGCGGCGCGCTGGGTCGCCAGCATATAGCGCATCTCGTCAAAGTAAGCGCGCGCGTCTTCCTCGGTCGAGAAATAGCCGCCCTTCCAGCCCCAATAGGCCCATGCCCCCGCAAGACGGTCGAACACCTGTTTCGAAGACGTCTCACCATCAAAGTCGCATCCATCTGCGGGAACCGAACGCCACAGAAATTCGGGAACGTCTTTTTCCTTAACCTTCTTCAACTTGGACGGAACACCGGCCTTGCGGAAGTATTTCTGCGCAATCACGTCACTTGCGACCTGCGACCAGCTTGAAGGCACCTCGATATTGTCGAGACGAAAGACAATTGTACCGTCCGGATTTCGGATTTCAGACGTTGCGGACACAAAATCCAGGTCCGAGTAAGCATCCTGATCTGGTTTGGTGAATTTTCTCTCAATCTTCATGTCCGCAGCCCTGATTAAAACAGCTCAATTTTCGTTTCCCGACACCACATCTTGTGTTGCAGGGTGCCGCCTGCAACGCCCCGAGAAACGCTCACAAAGGTATTGGTCACTGTCCGAGACAGCGCTAAAGCCGCAATTACGGCTGCACGTTAGTATTCTGTGCTTATCCGACCCTCGCCTGCTGCCTATTCCGGCTTAGACACCAGATATTGTGGCAATCTCGTTGGCCCATACAACTTGACGTATGTTGCCATAGTAGGTCAACGCCCTTTTTCAGCCATTTTTGAAATCTTTTATATTGACCTGACGGCTGAGAAAGCGCGCCTGCATGCCGGCTCCGATTCCTCCACAACTTCATCCACGGCAAATTTCCGCCGACTCGTCGAAGTCTCAAAACGAATTCTCGTTTTTACCAGCATAGTTATCTGCATTTGATCAACCGATACCATGCTGGTTAGGCTGAGAGAGAATCATCGCCGATCGGGCAAATCGCCCCGCGCCATGTGCCGACTGGTTCCTTCAAGAGTGAGAGGGTTTGACACGAATGAAATTGCTTCATTTTATCCCGGTCTTGGCCTGCATCGTGGCCTGCGCACCACAAGATGTGCCCATCGCATCACGCAGCGCACAGTTTGAAACCTACCCTCAACGCCTGTTCGATACGTTTGAAACCAGCTGCTCGGGTCCCGGTGAGTCTTTTGAAAAAATCGGGGACCAATCCTTTGAATGCAGGGAGTTTCTGCCCGCCAAGGCGACGGCGTACCTGATTCTGAACTATGACGGCCATCCGCAGGATCTGCCTCAAAGCGTCATGCGCCTTACATCGACCAAGACAGCTGCCGGATATCGCGTGGATGCGCGTGTCTTCTTCAGTGTGCCGCAAAAAACAGGCAGCGCGGTTGAAGTCCCCGTGGAAAGCAAGGTTTTGAACCAAGCCATCAGCGAGCTCTACCAAACAATGGGAGGCTCGCCGACATAGCTGGATGGAAGTGGTCGGGGCGGCAGGATTCGAACCTACGACCCCCTGTACCCAAAACAGGTGCGCTACCAGACTGCGCCACGCCCCGGACCGTGCGCCTTCCTAACGATGCCGATCTGATTTGAAAAGCCCTAACAGGGCCAAATTGCGGGACCTTGCGAAAAAATTTCATGCTGCATCTGGGTGCCGGGCTTGATGGAATAGCGCGCCGACAATCCGGCGTTGATTTCCAGCACCGCGAATACGGAAGCGCCACCTTCAATCGGTGTAAGGTCCCCCGGAATCGCCCCTTCATGCACGCGCGTCACGGTGCCAGTGCGGTCCAGAAAGATCATGTCGAGCGGAATCAGGGTGTTTTTCATCCAGAACACAACAGGCTGCGGCGGGTCAAACACGAACAACATACCGGATCGATTCGGTAGCGACTCACGAAACATCAAGCCACGGGACCGTTCCTGTGGTGTGGCAACGACTTCGACGTCAAACCGCACGGTCGCACTGTCATTCTTGAGTGTGACGCGGTCTGCCCTGCACGCAGCGAATGCCACTCCTGTCCACAGTATTAATACGAAGGTCAGTAATACCAGAAGCCGTTTCATGAGCGATTAGCTGTCCAGTGCTGCTTCCCAGGCCAGAACCTGCGCCGCCATCCGGCCGCGCTTGCCGTCGATTACCCGCATCGCCAGCGCTTCACCAGGTTGAAGATCGGCAAGACCTGAGCGGCGCAATACCTCGATGTGAAGGAACACATCTTCGCCACGCCCAAAGACATTCGCGAATCCAAAACCCTTGCCCTTGTCGAACCATTTCACCCGCGCGGCTTCCAGAGGGGCTTCTGCGATAACCACCGGATCCAGCTCGGCGAAATCGGCAAGCATCATCGAGTCGGTCCGTGCCGGTGGGTCAATCGCCACCACTTCCACCGCCTGGACCCCTCGGTCCGTGCGGTGGGTCATGATTTCAATACCGGCACCGTCTGCAACTGAGCTCTGGCCGAAATTGCGCAGAACATTCACGTGCAACAGGATATCCGGGCCGCCATCGTCAGACACGACAAAGCCATACCCCTTGGCGGGGTCGAACCATTTTACGTGTCCACGGACGCGATACATGTTGTTCAGGTCTTCTGGCACGGTTTTCCCATCGCGAATTTTAGCAGTTCGTTAAGGGTTTGTTGTTTATGGGAATAGCAGACAAATTCAAGTTGAAAAAGTCGTTTATTATCTGACTGTTGCATTTCACGACACGTGAACGTCATGGATTCAACCTCTCAACATGCCATGCCGATCCCGGCTCAATTCGTTGCCATCTGAACCGATCATGTAGGCGAAACGCCCCGTCGGCCCAAAACTCAATCTCTGTCGGCGTCAATCTGTAGCCGCCCCAAAATGGGGGACGTGGCGGTTTCGGTCCCAGTTTCGCCGTCACTTTCGCGACCTCTGCCATCAGGGCGGCGCGACTGGCAAGCGGTTGCGACTGTTTCGACGCCCAAGCCCCGAGGCGGCTTTTTAGTGACCTCGATGCATAATACTCGTCTGCCTGAGGCCCGTTTTCGCGGGTTATAGTACCACGAACTCGCAGCTGACGCCGCAAAGATTTCCAATGCATCACAAAGGCAGCTTTTCCGGCCGTATCCAGCTCACCCGCTTTGGTGCTTTCGTAATTCGTATAGAACACAAAGGAATCCGCTTCGATTTCCTTCAGCAACACCATGCGGACGTTCGGCAATCCATCGGAATCGACGGTTGCCAGTGCAATCGCATTCGGATCGTTCACTTCTGTTTCTTCAGCCTCAGCCAACCACCGAGCCGCTATTTCAAACGGATCGGAGCCAGCAAATATGCCTTCACGCTCGGTCATTTCCATCCCCTGGAAAGTATTAAGATCGAACCTAAGGCGAGAACCCGCTGCGGGCAAGAGCGCACGGCCTTGAAGCAACGCTACCAATGGCATAAACCAACTCAATAATACGCGACGAGAGGCGGAGAACCTAACATGTCAAATCAGTTGATGGCCGGCAAACGCGGCCTCATCATGGGACTGGCCAATGACAAATCAATCGCATGGGGAATCGCCCGCGCCTTGTCCGACGCCGGGGCCGAGTTGGCCTTTTCCTACCAGGGCGACGCATTGAAAAAGCGTGTAGACCCGCTGGCGGCGCAATTGGGAAGCGAAATCGTTCTGCCCTGCGATGTCAGTGACGAAGCATCGATTGATGCGCTTTTCACTGCGTTGGAAGAGAAATGGGGCAAGCTGGACTTCGTCGTTCACGCCATCGGCTTTTCCGATAAGAACGAATTGCGCGGACGCTATGTCGACACCAGCCGGGCAAATTTCAATCTGACGATGGATGTGTCGGTCTATTCCTTCACCGCGGTGATGCAACGCGCTGAAAAGATGATGACAGAAGGCGGCAGCGCCGTGACGCTCACCTATTACGGTGCCGAGCAGGTCATGCCACACTATAATGTGATGGGCGTTGCCAAGGCCGCGCTGGAGGCATCGGTCAAATATCTTGCCGAAGATCTGGGTAAAGATGGTATCCGGGTGAACTCGATCTCCGCAGGTCCGATCAAGACGCTGGCCGCCAGTGGTATCGGTGATTTCCGCTATATTATGAAGTGGAACGAATATAACTCGCCCCTGCGCCGTAACGTAACAATCGACGATGTCGGCAACTCGGCACTGTACCTGCTGTCGGATCTGTCCAGCGGCGTCACTGGTGAGAATCTGCACGTAGATTCGGGGTATCACATTGTCGGCATGAAAGCTGTTGACGCCCCTGACGTCGAAAAAGGGTAAGAACCATGAGCGCCAAAGACCGCCTGCCCCACGAAAAAGGCTTTCACATCAGCTGGGACCAGATTCACCGTGATTCGCGCGCGCTGGCCTGGCGACTCGACGGACAAGGCCCGGACGATGGAGCCTGGCGCGCCGTTGTTGCCATCACCCGTGGCGGCATGGCCCCTGCGATGATCGTCAGCCGCGAGCTGGACATTCGCACGGTCGATACTGTCAGCGTGAAATCCTACCACCATCAGGCGCAGGGCGAGGCAGAGGTGCTCAAAGCGCCGAATGCTGACCTGATGGGCGACGGCACCGGTATTCTGATCATCGACGACCTGGTCGACAGCGGAAAAACGCTGGAGCTTGTGCGCGACATGTATCCAAACGCACATTTCGCGACGGTTTACGCAAAACCCAAGGGCCGCCCGATGGTGGACACGTTCATCACCGAGGTCAGTCAGGACACTTGGATCTTTTTCCCATGGGATATGGCGCTGCAATATGTCGAGCCCTATCGAGGCACCGACTGATCCCTTCTTCTGTTCAAAAATACCTCGGAGCGGGAGGCAGAGCCTCGCATTGAAACCGGCACGCCATGACCCAGACACGCACCAGCGCCACCTTTTCCCCTCCGGTGATGGAGGCGCGCCGATGGGTCGAGGGCGTCACGTTCCCATCTGATCGCCCACTGATCAACGTAAGTCAGGCGGCCCCGGTTGATCCGCCGCCATTGGCCATGCGTGAGGCAATGGCCGAGTTCGCCATACGCGAAGACAGCGCACATCTCTATGGCCCGGTGTTGGGAAATGACGATCTGCGCTTTGAACTGGCGGCCCAGATCAGCGCGCACTATGCGGCTCAAGTAGACGCATCTCAGGTCGCCATCACCTCGGGCTGCAATCAGGCGTTTTCGGCGGTGATCTCGGCAATCACCGGTGAAGCAGATGAGGTCATCCTGCCAACCCCTTGGTATTTCAACCATAAAATGTGGCTGGATATGGCAGGTATACGTACTGTGGATCTGCCGACAGGCAACGACCTTCTGCCCGACCCCGAGAGTGCACGTGCTTTGATCACTGACAAGACCCGTGCCATCGCCTTGGTCACACCCAACAATCCGGGCGGTGTCGAATACCCGGCAATCCTTGTCCGCGCCTTCTATGACCTGGCGCGCGAAACCGGGATTCGCCTGATTGTCGATGAAACCTACCGCGATTTCGACAGCCGCAGCGGCCCTCCGCATGACCTGTTTCAACAACCGGAGTGGGACGATACTCTGGTCCACCTATACTCCTTTTCCAAGGCCTATCGCCTGACAGGCCATCGGGTTGGGGCAATCGCGACCAGCCAGAGGCTATTGGCAGAGGTGGAGAAATTTCTGGACACCGTCGCCATCTGCCCGGGTCAGATCGGTCAGTTCGCTGCACTTTGGGGCATGCAGAATCTGCCGCAATGGCTGGCGGGTGAGCGCGACGAAATCCTGGACCGCCGCGCCGCCATCGCGGAAGGCATGCCTGCGCTCAAGGCCAAGGGGTGGCGTCTTTTGGGACTTGGCGCGTATTTCGCCTATCTCGAACACCCGTTTGACATGGCGTCGGATGAGCTCGCCCGTCGTTTGGTAAGCGAAGCCGGTGTTCTGCTTCTACCCGGCACCATGTTCATGCCCGACCATGACCCGGCGGGAAAGCGACAGGTCCGCATTGCTTTTGCCAATCTCGACCGGGCCGGTTTGGGCCAATTGTTCGACCGGTTGCAGGCCCTGTCCTTCTGAGCTTGCTCCCCGGCGGTGTGCGTCGTATTCAGGGCCGCAACCGACAGGGCAGATCGCTGCCGTAATAACAAGAGGGCACCATGGCCGCAGGCGCTAAAAGTCTTTCGAAAACCTTTGTCTGGATTCTGATGGGCCTGCTGATGCTGGGCCTTGCGGGCTTTGGCGCAACTAACCTCAGCGGTACGGTTCGAACTGTCGCGCAAGTGGGCGACGAAAGCGTCTCGGTCGAGGATTATGTGCGTGAGTTGCAGCGTGAGATCCGCGCGGTTGAGGCGCAATCCGGTCAATCCCTGCAAATGTCACAGGCACGCGATTTGGGTCTGGACCGAAACGCCCTTGCCCGTTTGACGGCATTGGCCTCACTGGACAACGAGGTTGCCCAGCTCGGGCTGTCCATCGGCGACGAGAACCTGCAGCAGGAGATTGTCTCGATCCCGGCCTTTCAAGGTGTCAACGGCAGCTTCGATCGCGAATCATATCGGTTTCAGCTGGAACAGGTCGGCATGACGGATTCCGAGTTCGAAACGGATCTGCGTAAAGAATCCGCACGGACAATTGTTCAGGGCGCGATCATGGGCGGCGTGGAAATGCCTGCAACTCTGACGGATACAATGACGGACTACATCGGCGCCCGGCGCAGCTTTACCGTCGCGACTGTTGGAACTGAAACGTTGGAAACTCCTGTGGCCGAACCGACGGACGCACAGATCCAGACTTTCTACGATGACAATGGCGATCTGTTCACCCTGCCCCGCACCAAACAACTGACCTATGCGATTCTGTCGCCCTCCATGTTGGTGGACACGGTAGAAGTCGATGAAGACGCGCTGCGTCGCCTCTATGAGGAACGATCCGCTGAATACAATCAGCCAGAACGCCGTTTGGTGGAACGTTTGAACTTCCCGAACGAGCAAGCCGCCAATGACGCTTTGGCGCAGCTTGAAGTGGGCGGCACGACCTTCGAGCAGCTGGTCCGGGATCGTGACCTTGAACTGAACGACATTGATCTGGGTGACATGACCCGAGAGGATCTGGGCGAAGCCGCCGACGCGGTGTTTGCAGCGGAACTTGACGCCGTTGTTGGTCCCCTGCCATCCGTGTTTGGCCCGGCCCTGTTCCGCGTCAACGGCTCGCTGGCCGCGAACAACGTGCCTTTTGAAGAGGCCGAACCAGCGTTGCGGGAAGAGCTTGCGACAGAACGCGCCCGTCGTCTGATCGAAGCCCAATCCGAAGACATCAACGACATGCTGGCCGGTGGCGCCACGCTGGAAGAGCTGGCGGGTGAAACCGAAATGGAACTTGGCCAGATCGACTGGACCCGCGACAGCGCCGATGGCGTTGCGGCGTATGATGGGTTCCGCGTGGCTGCCGAGGTCGTACAGGAAGGTGATTTCCCTGAAATCGCATTCCTTGAGGACGGCTCTATCTTTGCCCTGCGCCTCAACGAGGTTCTGCCGCAACGCCCGGAGCCTCTGGACAGCGCCCGCGACCGCGTTGCAGCGGCCTGGAAACTGGCCGAGACAAACAAGGCCCTGCAGGATCAGGCGAATTCTGTGCTGACCCAACTTGCCACGGATGGTGACTTTACCGAAACCGGCCTCCCGTTCCGCGTGGAAAACGCTCTGACCCGAACCGCGTTTCTTGATGACGTCCCCGCCGATTTCATGAACGAAGTGTTCGAGATGGATCCGGGTGAACTGCGGGTCATCGGCGGTAACGGCGCGGCCCTGATCGTGCGTCTGGACGAAATCCTGCCCCCGGCAGATACCGATGAA
Organism: Ruegeria sp. E8; assembly: GCF_056533985.1. Classification (NCBI taxonomy): domain Bacteria; kingdom Pseudomonadati; phylum Pseudomonadota; class Alphaproteobacteria; order Rhodobacterales; family Roseobacteraceae; genus Ruegeria; species Ruegeria sp. E8. Next base: position 361,593 of record NZ_JBQFOY010000001.1, on the reverse strand, counting down.
CTGCGTCAGTTGCGCGACGCTCTGGGCACGCAGATGGATCAGGCACTGGCACAGAACATTTTCGACGCCTATGTGCGCGACGCCCAGACCCGAGCCCGCCCCGTGGTGGACCAGCAAGCGCTGAACGCCGTGCAGGCGAGCTTTTAAGACGAGACCAATATGGCCCTGACACCCGAATTCGACATCTTCGCGCGCGCCTATGAAGCGGGCGAAAATCAGGTGGTTTATACCCGTCTGGCCGCCGATCTGGACACGCCGGTGTCACTGATGCTCAAGCTGACGGGCGCGCAGAAAGATGCGTTCATGCTGGAGTCGGTGACGGGCGGCGAGGTGCGCGGCCGGTATTCGATCATAGGTATGAAACCCGACCTGATCTGGCGCTGCCGCGGGGAAACCTCGGAACTGAACCGTTCGGCCCGGTTCGAAGCCGAGGCGTTTTCTCCGCAGGACGGCAACCCGATGGACAATTTGCGGGCCTTGCTGGCCGAAAGCAAGATCGACCTTCCGGAAGACTTGCCTCAGGCCGCAGCCGGTCTGTTCGGGTATCTGGGTTATGACATGGTTCGGCTGGTCGAATACCTGCCGGATGTGAACCCTGATCCCTTGGGCCTGCCCGATGCGATCATGTTGCGCCCTTCCGTCATCGCGGTGTTGGATGGTGTCAAAGGTGAAGTGACCGTGGTTTCACCCGCCTGGGCCAGCGAAGGCCAATCAGCAAAGGCCGCTTACGCGCAGGCGGCTGAGCGTGTGATGGATGCCGTGCGCGATCTGGAACGCGCCATGCCCGCAGAAACCCGCGATCTGGGCGATGCGCGCGAAGTTGCACCGCCGGTGTCCAACTTCACCAAATCCGGTTATATGGAAGCGGTTGAAAAGGCCAAGGAATACATCCGCGCGGGAGATATTTTTCAGGTCGTTCCAGCACAGCGCTGGTCACAGGATTTCCCGCTGCCGCCCTTCACGCTGTATCGCTCGCTGCGACGTACCAACCCGTCACCGTTCATGTTCTATTTCAACTTCGGTGGATTTCAGGTCGTCGGTGCCAGCCCCGAGATTCTGGTGCGTGTGTTTGGCAGTGAAGTCACCATTCGTCCCATCGCAGGCACCCGCCCCCGTGGCGCGACGCCCGAAGAAGACAAGGCGAATGAGCTTGATCTGCTGGCCGACAAGAAAGAACTGGCAGAACATCTGATGCTGCTGGATCTCGGTCGCAACGATACCGGGCGCGTTTCGAAGATCGGCACCGTCCGTCCGACCGAAGAGTTCATCATCGAACGCTACAGCCACGTCATGCATATCGTGTCAAACGTTGTGGGCGAGTTGGCCGAAGACAAAGACGCGCTGGATGCCTTCTTTGCCGGGATGCCAGCGGGAACAGTCTCGGGTGCGCCCAAGGTACGTGCGATGGAGATCATCGACGAATTGGAACCGGAAAAACGCGGTGTCTATGGCGGCGGCGTCGGTTACTTCAGCGCAGGCGGCGACATGGATATGTGTATTGCCCTGCGCACAGCCATCGTGAAAGACCAGAAACTCTATATCCAGGCCGGTGGCGGTGTTGTCTATGACAGCGACCCCGAGGCCGAGTTCATGGAAACCGTCCATAAATCCAACGCCATACGGCGCGCGGCAGCTGATGCCGCGCGGTTTACCGGCAACGGGAACAGCTAAAAAACAAGGGCGGCTGATCAGATGATCGCCGCCCTTTTTAGATCCTATGTTCGCAGGTCACTGCACCTGTTTCATCATGACAGCCGAAATCGGAGCCATAGCCACACGGCTTCCCCGATCTTCGAGCCCCCACAACAACAGGGCTGAAATCGTCTCGGGACGTACGCGCCCCAGCATGACCACAGTTCCTTCCTGCCCAGCACGGAACGCTGCCTGATCCAGGAACCTGCGCATGACCTTGGGATCCTGACGCGCGCCATCGATATCACGGAACACGACACCGGATGGGATACCGTTGCGGGCCGCCAGCTTCTGGACCGTGTTCAGCCCATTATCCTGCGTAATAAGCCCCCGGCCCGTCCCGGCCGCAATCGCAGCGACCTGATCCGCCAGTTTGCGATTGCCCTGAATGCCACTGGTCACGCCTTCCAGAATTCCTACTGTTTCGGGCAAGGTATCCAGCCACACAGACAGCGAAACCTCGGCATCCTGAGCGCTTGCGGCCTCGGGCAGGTCCGCAAGGGCCAGAACTTCGAAACCGGCCTCACGATGCCGCGCCATCTTTTCTGCCGCGTTCGGATCAGACGGGTTCACGGCAAAGCTGATCGGATAGGGAAAATCCTGCAACGCTTCGGACCCGAATGCGCCTTCATCATCAATCAGAATGATCGACATCAGCGGCTTTGCCTCGGGGTTATCAAACTTGGCCGCAAAACGCTCTATCGGTTTTCCTGATTTCGATTGCTCGGCAGAAGCTTGTTCCACGACGGGCTCATCATCACGCTCTGTCAGCGGTACAACACGCTTCCCGATGATCGAGCTGCCACTACTGTCTTGCTCACCCCCGATCTGAGGCAACGCTGCGATGCGTGGCAGTTTTCGGGGCAAGGTGTCTTCATCCCCTTCCACCGCAATCGGGCTATTTTCAAAGGGATTTTCTTCTTCGGTTTCCGTAAGCTTAGGATCCAACTCCGGCTCGGTCTGCGGCAGTGGTTCCGGTTCAGGTTGAAGAACTGCGACCTCTGTATTCTCAGGCTCTGTTGGCGGCGCTGGAGTTTCGTCAATTACTGCGGGCAGCACATCGTCCTGCTGAATCGCCGGTGCCTGGCTTGGTTCCGGTGGAGCAGCGGGCGCTTCGGTCACAACGGACACTTCATGTGCGACCGCGGCTTCTGGCTGGTTCAGAGCTTCATTTGTTGCGCCTACAACTGGCTGAGAATCAGACGACGATTCAAGCCCCGACAGATCCGCCAGATCCTCGCTGGCGTCATCGGCGGCTTCTGGCGCACGCGGGGCCAATTCCACCAGATCGGCATCAGAACCGGCCTCGACCACTTCGGCCAGTGCCTCGGGTGTTTCAGAAATCGTCGGCGCCGGTGCTTCGGTTGAGACAACCGGCGTATTGACCATCGGCGTCTTGAGCGACACGATCACGCCCAAGATCAAAACAACGATCGCCCCAGCGACCATTCCTCCGAAAAATCCGCCCATTTTCCTGCCTTTCGCCTCTTTTCTCTGCCTCGTCCAGCTCTGCGCCATCTGATGTGGCGCTCGGCCAATTGAACGCGTCAGAAACGGTATGTCCTCTTGACGCTGCCGCTCAAGCCTGAGCATGTATGTGCGGACATTATACCGTGGCCCGGGGCTGCATCGCCAGCCCGAAATGCCCAAGCGAAGATAAGTGCCCATATGCTGCTGCTGATCGACAACTACGACTCGTTTACCTACAATTTGGTACATTATTTAGGCGAACTTGGTGCCGAAATGGTCATTCGCCGGAATGATGCGCTGGATGTGCAGGAAGCGATGGCCATGAACCCCGCCGGTATCCTGCTAAGCCCCGGCCCCTGCGACCCGGATCAGGCCGGGATTTGCCTTGCGCTGACCGAAGCTGCCGCAGAAACCAAAACGCCTTTGTTGGGGGTTTGTCTTGGTCACCAGACCATCGGGCAGGTTTTCGGGGGCAAGGTAATCCGGTGCCACGAGATCGTGCACGGCAAGATGGGCACCATGAACCACTCTGGCAAAGGCGTGTTCGCTGGTCTGCCCTCACCTTTTGAGGCCACCCGGTACCATTCGCTGATCGTGGAACGCGACACCCTGCCAGATTGTCTGGAGATCACGGCCGAGTTGGAAGACGGCACGATCATGGGTCTGCAACACAAGGAATTGCCGATCCACGGTGTACAGTTCCACCCGGAATCCATCGCGTCCGAGCATGGTCACGCCTTGCTCAAGAACTTCCTTCAAGAACTGAAAGTCCCAGCATGAGCGACGCGCTTAAACCGCTGATCGGAGCCGCTGCCGATCGCCCTTTGACACGTGATGAGGCCGAGCAGGCCTTTGCCATTCTGTTCGAAGGCGAAGCGACACCCAGCCAGATCGGCGGATTGCTGATGGCCATGCGGACACGCGGCGAGACGGTCGAAGAATACGCCGCAGCCGCAGCCGTGATGCGCTCGAAATGCAACGCCGTGAAGGCGCCCGAAGGGGCGATGGATATCGTTGGTACGGGCGGTGATGGCAAAGGTACCCTGAATATCTCGACCGCGACGGCCTTTGTCGTGGCCGGTGCCGGAGTGACGGTCGCCAAACACGGCAATCGCAATCTGAGCTCCAAATCCGGCGCGGCGGATGCTTTGGGCCAGATGGGCATCAACGTCATGGTTGGCCCGCAAGTTGTTGAGAATGCTCTGAAAGACGTCGGAATAGGCTTCATGATGGCACCGATGCATCACCCGGCGATTGCCCATGTGATGCCGTCCCGGCAAGAATTGGGGACGCGTACGATTTTCAATATCCTTGGCCCTCTGACCAACCCCGCTGGCGTCAAACGGCAGTTGACCGGTGCGTTCAGCCGCGACCTGATCCGCCCAATGGCCGAAACGCTTGGCCTGCTGGGCTCTGACCGGGCGTGGCTCGTGCATGGCTCGGACGGGACCGATGAATTGACGATCACTGGCGTAAGCTGGGTCGCTGCTCTGGAAGACGGCATGGTGAAAGAGGTCGAACTGCACCCCGAGGATGCAGGTCTGCCCGTACATCCGTTCGAGGATATTATCGGCGGCACACCAGAAGAGAACGCCATTGCCTTCCGTGCTCTGCTGGGTGGTGCGCCTTCGGCCTATCGCGACGCAGTGTTGCTGAATTCGGCGGCCGCGCTGGTTGTGGCCGAGGCTGCGAACGATCTGCGCGAGGGCGTGGCCATGGCCGCTGAAAGCATCGACAGTGGCAACGCCAAAAACAAAATCACGGCCTTGGCCGCCAAGACACAGGAAGCCGCATGACCGAAACCGTTCTGGACAAAATCAAAGCCTACAAACTGGAAGAAGTCGCGGCGGACAAGGCGCAGAAGTCACTGGAAACTCTGGAGGGTGAAGCACGCGCTGCATCGGAAACACGTGGTTTTGCCAACGCGTTGCAACACGCCTCGCGGCAAGGGTATGGCCTGATTGCCGAGGTCAAGAAGGCCAGCCCGTCCAAGGGTCTGATCCGTCCTGATTTCAACCCGCCTGAACTGGCCAAAGCTTATGAGGGTGGCGGTGCGGCGTGTTTGTCCGTGCTGACCGACACCCCGAGCTTCCAGGGCGCGAAAGAGTTTCTCACTCAGGCGCGCGACGCGACTTCCCTGCCCGCTTTGCGCAAAGACTTCATGTATGAACCCTATCAGGTGGTCGAAGCGCGCGCATTGGGGGCCGACTGTATTCTAATAATCATGGCCTCGGTCAGCGACGATCAGGCGGCCGAATTGGAACAAACCGCATTCGATTGGGAGATGGATGTTCTGATCGAAGTGCATGACGAAGCGGAGCTTGAACGCGCAGCGCAACTGAAAAGCCCCTTGATCGGCATCAACAACCGCAATCTCAAAACCTTCGAGACCACGCTCGATACAACGCGCCGCCTGTCCAAACTGGTGCCTGCGGACCGAACAATCGTTTGCGAAAGCGGACTGGGCACACCAGACGATCTGAAGGACATTGCGCGTTACGGTGCCCGTTGCTTCCTGATCGGTGAAAGCCTGATGCGTCAGGACGATGTCGAGGCCGCCACGCGCCACATCCTGTCCAATCCCCTAATCCCCGGAGTGATGTGATGCCGTTGACCCATTTCGATGCCCAAGGTCAGGCGCATATGGTCGATGTCTCGGACAAAGAGGTAACCGACCGTGTCGCAGTAGCCGCTGGTCACATCAAGATGGCAGCAGAAACCTTTGAAATCATTTCAGAAGGACGCGCCAAAAAAGGCGACGTTCTGGGCATAGCTCGTCTGGCGGGTATCATGGGCGCCAAGAAAACGCCGGACCTGATTCCGCTGTGCCACCCTCTGCCGGTCACCAAGGTGGCTGTCGAACTGACGCTTGACCCGGAATTGCCGGGTGTTCAAATCGAAGCCACGGTCAAAACCTCGGGCCAGACCGGGGTCGAGATGGAGGCCCTGACCGCCGTCTCAACCGCAGCCCTGACGGTGTATGACATGACCAAGGCAGTCGATAAGGCGATGGAGATCGGCGGCATCCGCGTTCTTCTTAAAGATGGCGGAAAATCAGGGCGTTACGAGGCGACATGATAACGGTCGAAGAGGCGCGTTCCCTGCTGTTCGATCTTGTGGGGCCTTTACCTTCGGAAGAAGTTCCACTCTCCCAATCAGCCGGTCGCGTTCTGTCGCGCGATGTCGCGGCGACACGCGACCAACCGCCTTTTGCCGCGTCATCGATGGATGGCTATGCGGTCAAATCCGACGAAGTCGAACTGCACGCCATGTTCAAAGTTGTGGGCGAATCTGCGGCTGGCCGACGTTACGACGGCACGGTGGGTCCCGGTCAGGCCGTTCGCATATTTACTGGCGCTCCAGTTCCGAACGGCGCTGATTTCGTTGTGATTCAGGAAGATACAGACCGGCGTGGCGATCTCATAACGATCACCGACTCCCCTGGACCAAAAACAAACATCCGCCCCGCAGGCGTTGACTTTGCCGCTGGGACGTCCATTACCGCTCCACGTTTGATCCGCGCCGAAGATGTCGCCCTAATGGCCGCGATGAACATCCCTCGCGTTCCAGTTTCGCGCAAACCCGTGATCGCGCTGATTTCGACCGGTGACGAACTGGTCATGCCCGGCGAAGACCCGGGCCCGGATCAGATCATTGCCTCAAACACGATTGGCCTGCAGGCGATGCTGGAGGGGCTTGGGGCTTCGGTTCGCGTTCTTCCGATCGCGAGGGACACTGTATCGTCGCTCGAAACTGCCTTTGGCCTTGCGCAAGGGGCGGATCTGGTCGTGACGATCGGCGGTGCGTCGGTTGGAGATTACGACCTCGTCTCGGACGTCTCGCAGGGCTTGGGGATGGAGCAATCCTTCTACAAGATCCGAATGCGACCGGGTAAACCGCTAATGGCCGGTCGCATAGGTGAAACGGCCATGGTCGGCCTGCCGGGCAACCCGGTTAGCGCGATGGTTTGCGGATACCTGTTCCTGGCGCCGATGGTTCGGCGAATGCTGGGGCTGGATCACGTGGTTCCACCGTTCCGCACCGCGCAGCTAAACGCACCCCTGTCTGAAAACGGCCCGCGCGAACATTACATGCGTGCGGTTTTGACTGATACCGGTATTACTGCCTGCGCAGATCAGGACAGTTCGCTTCTCAGCGTACTGGCGCAGGCCAACGCGCTTTTAGTCCGTGCGCCACGCGATCCCGCGCGCAAAGCTGGGGAAACGGTTCACTACCTGCCCATCTGAGATGTTCTCAAATCCGTTGACACAAAACGTGAACATGCGTAGAACAAAAGAAAACGCATGAGCGACGAGGTGTGAGCGATGCTGACCAAGAAGCAATTGGATTTGCTGGAATTCATCCACAAACGCGTGCAGGCGGACGGTGTTCCGCCCAGTTTCGACGAAATGAAAGCTGCGCTTGATCTGCGGTCGAAATCCGGTATCCACCGGCTGATCACTGCGCTGGAAGAACGCGGCTTTATCCGTCGCCTTGCGCATCGTGCCCGTGCCATTGAAATTGTCAAACTGCCCGAAAGCCTCGGTGGCGAACCGACCGCTGGATTTACGCCCCGTGTGATCGAAGGTGACAAGCCCGAAGGCCGCCGCCCGGCGAATGTGGAACCCGTTTCGGTGGACGCGTTGGAACTACCGGTTATGGGCCGGATTGCAGCTGGCGTTCCCATTGAAGCGATCAGCCATGTCTCGCATCACGTCGCCGTCCCTGGCCCCATGGTTTCGGGGCAGGGCCAGCACTATGCGTTGGAAGTACGCGGCGACTCGATGATCGACGCTGGCATCAATGACGGTGATGTTGTTGTCATCCGGGAAACTTCGACCGCGGATAACGGCGACATCATTGTCGCGTTGGTCGAGGATCAGGAAGCGACGCTGAAACGGTATTTCCGCCGTGGCAATGCCATCGCGCTTGAAGCCGCAAACCCGGCATATGAAACGCGAGTCCTGCCTGAAGAAAAGGTCAAGGTTCAGGGCCGCCTTGTCGGTTTGATCCGGACTTATTGATCCTGTTTTGAACGGCGGTCCCCGGCAGGTTTCGGGGACCAGAGCCGATGACCTGTCAAATCCGCGCTTGATGTCAGTTTTCCGTCCGAGACCGACAGGCTACCGGTTTCGTACATTTTTTTCGGGTCAAATACCCCACATGATCCTTTCAGAGTCAGCGCAACTGCCGAGATAATGATCTGGTTGTCCCGACACTCATCAAACGATCTTGCCGCGCGCTTTCCGGTGATATGGACGATCTCATTGTCCTTCATTGGATATCGCTGAACAAAACCGCTGTCCGGCCATCTGAGCGCCGCCTCGGCTTGATCTGCACCATCACCGTCATTCTCCAGCCAGACACTGGCGACAAACCCGCTGCCCTTACTTTTGCTAAGGGCCCGGCCCTGTTCTGTCATGACGCCTACCAGACCGCCATTCTCAGCAATCAGGACGTCCGGTCTTTGACCCATGCTCCACAGCAGAAAGGCCAACACAGCGGGTCCGACACCGATCCAACGCATGCTGCCTTGCCACAAGGCCAGCCACAATGCGCCTAACGCGATCAGCGGCAGCACGAACCAAGGCGGGCTGACCACAAATCCCTGCGCACCGTCCAATTGCGACACCCAATTGGATACCGTCAGAATCCAGTGCAACGCCCAGCCCATAACGGTCAGGGGAATCGCCTCCAATCCGATTGGGGCAAGAAGTGCCGCGACAACTGCCGACGGCACCACAAAAAGTCCCATGACAGGCACGGATAACAGGTTCGCCAACAGCCCATAATGAGACATCGTGTTGAAATGCGCGGCACCTATCGGAGCAGTAGCAAGACCGGCAATCGCCGACGACATCAACACCCCGGCAACCGGTTTCAACCAGTTCGGACCGGGCAAAGGGCCCAAGTCTCTCAGCGCGCCGAAAACGGCGACCAATGCTGTGGTTGCAGCAAAGGACATTTGAAATCCCGGGCTTAACAGAGACTCGGGGCGCAGAACCAAAACGATTATTGCCGCGACCGCGACCGCGCGCAGAGAGATGGCCCGCCGGTCGATCAACAACGCACCCAGCATGACACTTACCATGACAAAGGCGCGCTCGGTGGCGACATTGCCACCGGACAGCATCAGGTAGATGGTCGCGGCGCAAAGTGCGCACACGGCTGCCACTTTCCGAACCGGCAACCGAAGCGCGACAGGAGGGCACAGCGACAGCCCCATGCGGCAGGTCACGAACACGAACCCGGTCAGGAGCCCCATGTGGAGCCCGGAAATGGCCAACAGATGCGCAAGATTCGAAGCGCGTAAGGATGAAAGCGCCTGCTGCCCCATTCCACTACGATCCCCGGTGGTGACAGCGGCCGCGAATCCACCAATCTCGCCGGGCAAGACTTCTTTCACGCGCTGCGAGATGGCCATCCGAACTGCGGTGATCCGAACGCCCTCTACGCCCTCCGATGCGGGTGCGATGGTCAGAACCGGAACGCGGGTGTACCCAACCGCGCCCAGACGTTGAAACCAGGCATGACGGCGGAAATCGAACCCGCCGGGTTCCACCGGACCTTGCGGTGGCGAGAGATGCCCGGTGGTCATAATGCGCTGCCCCGGAGCAATTGGACCCATTGGAACGTGAACGGAAAGACGGATGCGTCGCGGCCTGCGCTCCTGAGGTACGTCCCCTACGCGCACCTGATCGAGCGTCAACCGCAACGCATCCGAGGCGGACCGATCCATGGCGACGACCCTCCCCTCGATGGGGCCATAATATCGCCATGACAGAACCGGTTCCGCCATCATATGGGCGCGAGCACCAGCCAGACAGAAACCAGCCGCAATCAACGCCCCCCCTATCGCCAACGTGCCCATCCCCGGTGGCAGCCAGCGGCGCAGGGCGATCAATGCCACGCACAGAAAGATCAGACCTGCATAAACCGGCAAATCCGGCTCAACCCGGAGGCCGAAATAGAGGCCAATCCCCGTTGCCAGCAGGACCGGCGACCACGGGAACAGGTACCCTGTCTGGTGCAGCAGCGCGGCCTCGACCCGTGCAAGAACACGCATGGTTGCCCCCGTCCTTCGGGCTCGTTAGACAGGCGTCAAGCTATGCCAGATACGGTTACCAAAAGGTTAATCCCCACCATGTCCGAACAGGTCGTCACTCGTTTTGCCCCCTCTCCCACCGGTTTTCTGCATATCGGTGGCGCGCGTACCGCGCTGTTTAATTGGCTTTATGCACGCGGCCGTGGCGGCAAGTTTCTTCTGCGGATCGAAGACACTGACCGCGAACGCTCGACCCCCGAGGCAACCGCGGCAATCTTGCAGGGCATGGCATGGCTGGGTCTGGATCACGACGGCGATGTGATCAGCCAGTTCGAAGGCGCTGCACGCCACGCCGAGGTCGCACATCAGTTGCTGGCCGAGGGCAAGGCATACAAGTGTTTCTCGACTCAGGATCAAATCGCCGCCTTCCGCGAACAGGCCCGGGCCGAGGGGAAGTCGACCCTGTTCCGCAGCCCCTGGCGCGATGCAGATCCTGCAACACATCCCGACGCGCCCTTCGTCATCCGCATCAAGGCCCCGCAGGACGGCGCGACGGTGATCCGCGATCAGGTTCAGGGTGACGTGACGATCCGCAATGATCAGTTGGACGATATGGTCCTGCTGCGCTCGGACGGTACACCGGTCTACATGCTGGCGGTGGTGGTCGATGATCACGACATGGGCGTCACCCACGTTATTCGCGGCGATGATCACCTGAACAACGCGGCGCGCCAGATGATGATCTACGAGGCGATGGGCTGGGACGTTCCGGTCTGGGCACATATCCCTTTGATCCATGGGCCTGACGGGAAAAAACTGTCCAAACGCCACGGCGCACTAGGTGCGCAAGAATATCAGGCCATGGGGTATCCTGCTGCCGGGATGCGAAATTACCTCGCCCGACTCGGCTGGAGCCACGGTGACGATGAATTTTTCACCGATGCTCAGGCAAAAGAATGGTTCGATCTTGTGGGCATTGGCAAAAGTCCGGCACGGTTCGATCTGAAAAAGCTTGAGAACCTCTGCGGGCAACACATCGCCGTTGCAGAAGATGCTGCGCTGCGGCAAGAAATCGAAGCCTATCTGGCGGCTGCCAATCTGCCGGCCCTGACGGATACACAATCCAGTGATCTGGAACGTGCGATGTATTGCCTCAAGGATCGGGCGCGAACTTTCCCGGAACTGCTTGAAAAAGCACACTTTGCCCTGACAGAACGGCCGATTGTTCCTGACGAGAAAGCTGCAAAAGCACTGGCATCTGTATCCGATGGTATACTGACGGAATTGACGCCGCAGCTGCAAAATGCTAGCTGGTCCCGAAACGAGCTGGAGGAAACCCTGAATTCCTTTGCCGAGTCAAAGGAACTCAAGTTCGGTAAGCTGGCGGGCCCGCTACGGGCCGTTCTGGCGGGTCGGGCTGTCACTCCTTCGGTTTTTGACATGATGCTGGTGCTGGGGCGGGATGAAACCCTGGCGCGGCTTTCTGAGGCAGTGAAATAACCCAATCTTCATATTCGGGTAACGCTGCTCCACTAACACCCGGGCTGCGCGTACGCGCGCAGTCATTGCCCGTATCGCCGGAGGCCGCTCTGGTGTGCGCATGAATGAAGAAGGGACAACCATGACTGATAGCAACAAAACAGCCACTCTGACCGTTCACGGCAAAGAGTATGAGTTGCCTGTTCATTCCCCGACCGCTGGTCCGGATGTCATCGATATTCGCAAGCTCTACGGTGAAGCCGGTGTTTTCACCTACGACCCTGGCTTCACGTCGACTGCCAGCTGCGACAGCACCATCACCTATATCGACGGCGAAAAGGGTGAGTTGCTGCACCGGGGCTATCCGATCGACCAACTGGCCGAGAAATCGCACTTCCTCGAAGTCTGCTATCTGCTGCTGTACGGAGAGCTGCCGGCGGCGAAGGATCTGGAGAAGTTCGAAACCACGATCACCCGCCACACCATGATGCACGAGCAGATGCAGTATTTCTATCGCGGTTTCCGCCGCGACGCGCATCCTATGGCCATCATGGTCGGCGTCGTTGGTGCGATGTCAGCCTTTTATCACGACTCGACCGACGTCACGGATCCGCATCAACGTGAGGTTGCCTCGCACCGTCTGATCGCCAAGATGCCGACAATTGCGGCCTGGGCCTACAAATACCACATCGGGCAGCCCTTCGTGTATCCACGCAACGATCTGGACTATGCGTCGAATTTCCTGCGCATGTGTTTCGCCGTTCCTGCCGAGGATTATGAGGTCAACCCGATCCTCAGCCGCGCAATGGACCGGATTTTGACCCTGCACGCGGATCACGAACAGAACGCTTCGACCTCGACCGTGCGTCTGGCGTCGTCTTCGGGTGCAAACCCGTTCGCCTGCATCGCCGCCGGTGTTGCCTGCCTGTGGGGGCCTGCCCATGGCGGCGCCAACCAGGCATGTCTGGAAATGCTGGAAGAGATCGGCACCGTTGATCGCATTCCCGAGTACATCGCCCGCGCCAAGGACAAGGACGACCCGTTCCGCCTGATGGGCTTTGGCCACCGCGTTTACAAGAACTTTGACCCGCGCGCCAAAGTGATGAAACAGTCGGCGGACGAAGTTCTTGACCTGTTGGGAATTGAGGACAACCCCAAGCTTCAGGTCGCCAAAGAGCTAGAAAAAGAAGCGCTGGAAGATCCGTACTTCGCCGAGAAGAAACTGTTCCCCAATGTCGACTTCTATTCGGGCATCATTCTCGAAGCGATGGGCTTCCCGACTTCGATGTTCACGCCGATCTTCGCCCTGTCCCGCACGGTTGGCTGGGTTAGCCAGTGGAAAGAGATGATCGCAGATCCGCAGAACAAGATTGGCCGTCCGCGTCAGTTGTATCTGGGCGAAACGCTGCGCGATTACGTGGATATCGAAAACCGTTAATCCGCTCAGAAAAGCAGAATTCAAAAAAGCCCCGGCTCAACCGGGGCTTTTATTTTTGATCCTGCGCGAGCGATTTTCAAAGAATACATGTTTTCAACGCCATACCGGATAACTTAACGCCAGGTTTGCTCGCCCTAGAACAGGCTCATCTGATCCCCCGGTTGCGACGGAACCGCAAACAGATCACAGCGCAACGGGGCAGATTTTACCGAAAGCCCCAAACGTTTGCAGGTTTTCGAAAACCTCTGAGCAATAAGCCCGGCATACTCACCCTCACCCCGCATTCGATGCCCCCAACGGGGATCATAATCCCGCCCCCCGTGCATTTCCCGCAACTTTGACATGACCTTTTCCGCGCGCACAGGTTCATGATCTGCCAGCCAATCCTGCCACAGTCGAGACACCTCGCGCGGTAAGCGCAACATGATCCAACTCGCGGCATCTGCGCCGGCCTCTTTCCCGGCTTCCAGCAGATTTTCCAATTCATGATCCGTCAGCCCCGGCACAATAGGCGACGTCATCACACGGACCGGAACGCCAGCGTCAGTCAACGCCCTGATCGTGCGTAACCGACGCAGCGGTGTCGGTGCGCGCGGCTCCATCCGCCGGGACAAGACCGCATCCAGAGTTGTCAGAGAAATGCCGACCCGTACCAATCCTTGACCGGCCATATCGGCCAGAATGTCCAAGTCCCGCTCGATCAGTGCGCCCTTTGTGACAATCGCGACCGGATGGTTGAACTCGCGCAAGACCTCAAGGCATGATCTTGTAATCACGTGAGTTTTTTCGATTGGCTGGTAGGGGTCCGTGTTTGTACCGATGGCCATCGTTGCCACCTTGTAAGACTTTGCGGACAGCTCCTTGCGCAGGACATGACTCATGTTGGGCCGCGCGATCAGGCGGGTCTCGAAATCCAACCCTGCCGACAATCCGAGATACGCGTGGCTGGGCCGCGCAAAGCAATAGGCGCACCCATGTTCACATCCCCGATACGGGTTGATCGAACGGTCGAAAGGCAAATCCGGAGAACGGTTGTAGGTTATCGCGCTGCGCGCCACCTCCTCGCGTGTCTCGGTGCGCAGGGGCGGCAAATCTTCCTCGATCCCCCAGCCGTCATCGTCGGCCACGGTGGCCAAACGCTCGAATCTACCGGATTCGTTTGTCGCCGCTCCTCTTGCTTTGATGGTCCGCGCGATGTTCATTTCAATAATTTGTTCCCGTTTTGTTCCTGCTCAACATAAACCTGCTTAGCGATTGGTGCAAGTCGGCTCCAAAAACACTAATGGATTTAAAACAGTTGAAGAGATTGCAGGATGATCATGCAGACTTTTCTCTCGAGCCGCCTCATTTTTTGCCATATACGTCGGTCCCGAAACGACCGACGTCGCAATCGTCACAGTCAGGATGCGACGTTTTGGCCAAAACGGAAAAAATGCCACCACGGGCCGATAGCCCGCCCAGCACAGGGAACACCCCATGTCCGACGAAGAAGATATCGTCCTGTCCGAACTGAATGACGACGAACTGGTCGAGCAGATGTTCGACGATCTTTATGACGGCCTGAAAGAAGAGATCGAAGAAGGCACCAACATTCTGCTGGAACGCGGTTGGACGCCTTATGACATCCTGACCAAAGCTCTGGTTGGCGGTATGACCGTCGTTGGCCACGACTTCCGCGACGGTATCCTGTTCGTACCCGAAGTTCTTCTGGCTGCGAACGCCATGAAGGGCGGCATGTCCATCCTGAAGCCCCTGCTGGCCGAAACCGGTGCACCGCGCGTTGGCAAGATGGTCATCGGCACCGTGAAGGGCGACATCCACGACATCGGCAAAAACCTTGTGTCGATGATGATGGAAGGCGCGGGCTTCGAAGTTGTCGATCTGGGCATCAACAACCCGGTCGAAAACTATCTGGAAGCGCTGGAAACCGAGCAGCCCGACATTCTGGGCATGTCCGCCCTGCTGACAACCACCATGCCCTACATGAAAGTGGTCATCGACACCATGGTCGAGCAAGGCGTGCGCGACGACTACATCGTACTGGTCGGCGGCGCACCGCTGAACGAAGAGTTCGGCAAGGCGATCGGCGCAGACGCATATTGTCGCGACGCCGCTGTTGCGGTCGAAACCGCCAAGGATTTCGTGGGCCGCAAGCACAACCAGCTGGCTGGTTGAGCCCCTCAAAAATCATGTTCAAAGGCCGTCCGGTTTGGGCGGCCTTTTTTGTTGCGCAACCGGTACGTTACCAGACGGTCCGGATTAGCCATTTCTAAACGAAGGCTCGGCTAAAAGAACGAGGCACCCCTAGCCCGGAGGCCTCATGCCGCGAACCTTTACAGTCATTTCGCTTGGCAAACTCGCCGATATCGACAGCTTTGAAGGCAACAACAGGGCCGAAAACGCCTCGGCGCTGGTAGGAAAGACCTTTGGCGGGCCCGGCGATCCCCTGGCCCACAACAGTGCGACTTGGAGTGCGGTTGGCAACCCGGGCCATGTTTTCAACATGAACAATATGTCCGCCGATGATCGGTTTTCAATCGACGATGGGTCGCCGCAGACATTCGACGGCACTTCGATTTACAATGCCTCAATCACCTATTTCGATGGCTCGAAGGCAAATATTACCGCTGTCGTGGCGCAGGATGTGGATGGCAACACCTACCTGATGCCGGAATTTTCGGACAATTCCGATCAGGCGGCGCTGGAATCAGGGCCCATCCGATCAATCACCTTCAACAGTCTTCGCGGCAACAGATACTCGGGCCTGACAGCTAGGCGTGAGGATTGGGATCTGGTCCCCTGCTTCACCCCCGGCACGTTGATCTGCACCGAAAGAGGAGAGCGTCCGATTGAAACCTTATGTGTCGGGGATGGAATCGAAACCCTTGACCGCGGCCTGCAAACCCTGCGCTGGATCGGGCGGCGAACTGTCAAAGCAACAGGGCTGAATACACCCGTCCTTTTCAAATCTGGCGCCGTTGGAAACAGGCGCGATCTACTCGTGTCACAACAGCATAGAATGCTGATCCGGGATTGGCGCGTAGAGCTACACACGGGCCTTGCCGAGGCTCTGGCCCCTGCCAAACACCTCGTGAACGGGCGCGACATCGTACTGCGCCCCGGAGGATGGGTGACCTACATCCATCTGTTGTTCGACCAGCATGAGCTGCTCTGGTCCGAAGGCTGCATAAGCGAGAGCTTTCATCCCGGTGCGCAAATCTGGAACAGTTTGGAGAATGCTGCACGGCAAGAGATCCTGATGCTGTTCCCGGAGCTGTCGCAAAAGGGCATAAGCGCCTATGGCCCCCCTGCCCGGCCTCTGTTGGCTGCGTTCGAAACACATGCGTCGGCGGCCTGACATCAGATGTCGGAACAAGGCTTGCCCGACGGCCCTAATCATCCTCCTATATAGATAGCCAAGAGGATGCCAAACCATGCCGAACGAAACCCTGCCAGATGATGCAAGCCTGACGACTCAGGGCTACAACGGTATGGACAAGGGAAATATCCTGCTGATCGCCTGTGGCGCTCTGGCGCGGGAAATCCTGGAAATCAAAACGCGCAACGGCTGGGATCACATGGCGCTGACCTGCCTGCCGGCAATCCTGCACGTGCACCCGGAACGGATCACTCAGGCCGTGGAAGACGCTGTGGCCAAACATCAAGGCAAGTTCGACAAAATCTATGTAGTTTACGCCGATTGCGGAACTGGTGGACTGTTGCAGCAAGCCTGCGAAAAACTTGGGGTCGAAATGGTCAAGGGCCCGCATTGTTATTCGTTCTTCGAAGGGAACGAGGCCTTTGAGAAGCGCGGAGAAGATGAAACAACAGCCTTCTATCTTACGGACTTTCTGGCCCGGCAGTTCGACGCCTTCGTCTGGAAGCCACTTGGATTGGATCGCCACCCGGAACTGCGCGACATGTATTTCGGTAATTACACCAAACTGATCTATCAGGCCCAGATCGACAGCCCGGAACTGACGGAACGGGCACGCGAATGTGCAGACCGCATGGGCTTGGAGTTCGAACGTCGGTTCACTGGCTACGGCGATCTGGAAAGCACGATGACAGATTGGGCAAACCGCCCGACCTGAAATCAGGCGTTTTCCTGTGCAACCTGCCGGATGCGCTCGATCATGGAGCGCAGACCATTTGAACGCTGCGCAGACAGGTGGTCGTTCAGGCCAAGGCGCGCCAGTTCGGCCCCGGCATCGACTTTGGGAACGTCGGCCACCGGCAATCCGTTATACAAGGATCGTAGAACTGCGATCAGTCCGCGCACGATCAAGGCATCGCTGTCGCCGTCGAACTTGAAAACACCGGACTCGATCATCGGATGCAGCCAAACCTGGCTGGCACACCCGTGCACTTTGGTCGCCGGAACCTTGAACGCATCGTCCAGAGGCTCCATTGCCTTGCCTTGGTCGATAACATGGCGATACCGGTCTTCCCAATCCTCGAGAAACTCGAAATCCTCGACAATTTCTTCAAAGGCAGGTGTGGCCATGGCTTGGTGATCCTTCCGTTGCAATCACAATTGTGAACTATGCCGACGACCACCCGCTGTCCAGCCCTCGCTGTGGCTTTTCAACGCGAGGAAATTGCGCTAACCCATTGCCTGAATTCGTGTGAAAATCTGTGGGTCCATGCAAAAATCTCTGTCCGTTCTTATCATCGCCGCGTTGACCCTGTCTGCCTGCAACAGTTGGCGCGATTCTCGGGTTAACCCTTCAAACTGGTTTGGCTCCAGCAGATCTGTCGAAGCCGAAACACCTCCGGACCCGAACGCCGCCGACGCGCTGGTTCCGAAACAAGGGGGAGGCACTGGCCTTTTCTCACGCCCCGATGCTGAGGACACCAGTATTCAGATTGGACGAATTGACGAATTGCGCATTGATCCGACTCCCACCGGCGCGATTATTTATGCGTCTGGCACTGCCGTGCGTCAGGGAGCTTATAACGCGCGGCTTGTTTCTATTCCATCGGAAGAGAACGCGAAGAACGGGACGTTGGAGTTCGAATTCCGCGTAAACTATCCTAACTCTGAGACACCGCAAGGTTCGGAACGTACGCGGATGGTTTCGGACGCCATCAATGTATCCAGACAGGATCTGGAAGGTATTCGTCTGGTTCGGGTTGTCGGACAGCAAAACGCGCTGGAATCGCGGCGCCGCTAAGCGCAATTAGAGCGCAACGACCTTAACCGCCTGCCCTTTGGCCGCCAAAGCGATTTTCCCCTCGCACAGCTTCAGGGCATCTTCGCCAAAAACCTCAAACCGCCATCCCGACATGGCAGGCAGTTCCCGCTCACCAGCAGCTATCTGATCCAGTTCCGAGCTTGTGGCGATCAGTTTGGCCGCCACGCCCGAGCTTTCGGTTTTGGATTTCAGCAACACCCGCAGCAGGTCCGCCAGCGCTGGATTGACCTTGAGCTTGTCGCGGGAGTTATCGACCTTTGGCAGCTTGTCCGCCGGGCAATTCACCCCACGTTTGACGGCCGCCAGAATACCTTCGGCAATTGCGCCTTTGCGAGCCTCGCGCAGCAACAGGCGCGATCCACCCAAGTCAGAGGGCGTTTTTGGCTTGGTCGACGCGAGTTCGATCAAGGCATCATCCTTGAAAACCCGGTTCCGCGGTACATTGTTTTCCTGGGCATAGGCTTCGCGAAACTGCGCCAATTCCCGCACGACGGCTAGAAATTTGGCCGAGTTCGTGCGCGTCTTGACCCGTTTCCACGCCTCTTCGGGGCGGATGTCGTACGTCGCAGGCTGCGTCAGAGTACGAAGCTCCTCCGCCACCCAATGGCTGCGCATCGTCTTCTCAAGCTCAGCGGCGAGGTAATCATAGATCTTTCGCAGATGCGTCACGTCGGCCAGTGCATAGGTTTTCTGCGCGTCGGTCAGTGGACGCCGTGACCAGTCAGTAAACCGCGAGGTCTTATCAACCCCCTGCTTACAAATTTTCCGCACCAGAGTTTCATAACCCACCTGTTCGCCAAACCCGCAGACCATCGCGGCAACCTGCGTATCGAACAGAGGGTTGGGAAACACGCCCGCCTCGACCCAGAAAATCTCAAGGTCCTGACGGGCGGCGTGGAACACCTTAACCACATCTTCGTTCCGGAACAGATCGTAGAGCGGCTCAAGCGACAGGTCATCCGCAAGCGGATCGACCAGAACAGCGCTGTCTTCATCCTCGGACGGGACCGCCAGTTGCACAAGGCAAAGTTTAGAATAATACGTCCGCTCGCGCAGGAATTCGGTGTCGACTGTGATGTAAGGATAGCCTGCAGCGGCCTTGCAGAAATCGGCCAGCTCTTGCGTCGTCGTCAGGGTTTTCATGCGCCGTACTAGTATCGCTCTTTGTTTTGTGACTGCCCGTTATTGTTTTCTGTCCCGAGCGTTACCGACGACCATAGGCCGAATTTCAGGCGGGTGTAAATCACCCTGAGTTGGTTCAGGGCAACAGGACGGGTGACCTGTTGCCTTCTGCAAAGCGCCGCAACACTTCGGGGTAGAGTTTATGTTCCCACACCAACACCCGCGCGGCCAGCGTATCGGGGGTATCGCCCGACTCGACAGGCACCCGCGCCTGCCCCAAAATCGGGCCATCATCCAGCGCTGCGGTGACTTCATGAACCGAGCAGCCGTGTTCACCGTCCCCGGCCTCAATAGCGCGAGCATGGGTGTGTAACCCTTTGTATTTCGGCAGCAAAGAGGGATGAATGTTCAACATTCGACCCTGAAACCGCGACACGAAATCGCCTGTCAAAACCCGCATGAACCCCGCTAGGCAGACAATGTCTGGCTTTGCCTCTTGCAGTGGTTTCAAAAGCTCGGCCTCGAACGCGGCGCGGTCCCCTTTAAACGGGCGGTGATCGACCACTGCGGTCGGAATGCCACGGTCCGAAGCTTTTTTCAGCCCGCCCGCCTGCGCATCGTTTGAAAGCACCAAACAGGGCCGCGCCGGGTGTTCGCCGGTCATGCTATCGACCAGTGACACCATGTTCGACCCGCCCCCGGAAATCAGGATCGCGACGCGCTTGTGGTTCACAGCAATTTGCCCGAATAGGCAACGCCGGGCGTTTCGGTCACGGTGCCGATCCGCGCCACGGTTTCACCGGCTTCCGTCAACAGGGCCGACAGGTCATCCGCCTTGTCGGCTGCACAGACAACGATCAGGCCGATGCCGCAGTTGAAGGTCTTGAGCATTTCGGCTTCGACGATACCACCGGTTTCCGCCATCCAGCTGAAGACGGGTGGCAGTTGCCAGCTGTCCAGATCGATCTCGGCCCCCAGCCCCTCGGGCAACACACGCGGCAGGTTTTCGGTCAGCCCGCCCCCCGTGATATGGGCCAGCGCATGAACACCGCCCGCGCGGATCGCGGCCAGAGCCGGTTTGACATAGAGGCGCGTGGGCGTCAGCAGCGCCTCACCCAAAGAGCCTTCACCGAAGGGCGACGAAGCATCCCAGCCCAGACCCGACAGCTCGACCAGTTTACGCACCAGCGAATACCCGTTGGAATGCACCCCGTTCGAGGCCAGCCCCAGCAACACATCACCGGACTGCACGCCCGCAGGCAGATCCGCACCGCGCTCCATCGCACCGACTGAGAATCCGGCCAGATCGAAATCGCCATCGGGATACATGCCTGGCATCTCGGCGGTCTCGCCGCCGATCAACGCACAGCCGGATTGCGCACAACCTTCGGCAATCCCTTCGATGATCCGTGCTGCGGTGTCAGTGTCCAGCTTGCCGGTCGCGAAATAGTCCAGGAAGAACAGCGGCTCGGCCCCCTGACAGATCAGATCGTTGACGCACATGGCCACCAGATCGATGCCGACCCCGTCCACAACACCAGTGTCAATCGCGATCCGCAACTTGGTGCCAACACCGTCTGTTGCCCCTACCAGAATCGGGTCCTGATACCCGGCAGCTTTCAGATCGAAAAGGGCGCCAAATCCGCCCAGCCCGCTCATCACGCCAGCGCGATTGGTCCGCTTGGCGGCGGGCTTGATCCGATCGACCAGAGCATTGCCTGCGTCAATATCCACGCCCGCATCGGCATAGGTGATTCCGTTCTTACCCGCTGTCATGGTCGGTCCCTCATGAATGCTTTGGGGCGGGTTAGTCGATTGTGCAACATGTTGCAACGGTCAGGCTTGACGCGGGCGTTCACCGTGATAGGCAAGACGCCAAGGCGGGCCTGTAGCTCAATTGGTTAGAGCAGAGCGCTCATAACGCTTTGGTTGCGGGTTCAAGTCCTGCCGGGCCTACCATTTCGCCGAAACGCCTGTGTCAGTTTATGAAGTGTTCGCACAGAGTCACTCGCTCGATTCTTCGTTTCCAAAATACGCATTGAACTCTTCCTGAGTCACTTCCCACTCATAGTGATAGCCATCGCGCCCACCAAAACTGTAATTCTCGTGACTTCCTGAAAGCGCCGGGTCCTGGTGCACCGTCGCCAGATAAGTTTCGAAATCCGCGGGATCGACCCAAAACGCGGCGCCCATGATCATCATGTAATAATCATAGGCATAAGGTTCATCGAACTTGCCAAAGTCATTCTGGAGATAGTCCAGCATTTCAGCGCAGAATATCGCCATATTGGCGCGCACCTGAACCGGCAGCGGCGCCAGATCTTCGTCGCCATTAATTACTTCGCGCTGCGACGCATACCACAGCTCAGACGCCAGTGACTCGACCAGATCGGACCGCAACCACTTCAGGCAGGTATCGCCTGCACCAATGAAGCCCGATAGGCGTTCAACCCGTCTTTCTTCCGTTTCGTCATACCACTGCCAGAGCGGCAAAATTGCAGCAATTGTCGCGCAGCCCACGAACCCTTTTTCAGCCAGTTTCACAAATCCTGCGATAACCATCTCTCAGCCCCCAATAAGCAAAAAAATATTGGGACAGGATGCCATGACTGAACAAATTAACAAAATTGCATTCAATGTACGGGCATAACGGGAGGTTACCGACCGATGACAATATCCGCGCACAGACCGCCCAAACGCTCGCTTTTCGCCAGACGCAAAGTGCCGCCATGGGCGCGGGCTATATCGGCTACAATCGCAAGACCCAACCCCACGCCGCTGCCCTGATTCTGATTGCGCGCGGGGTCGAGTCGGGTGAAAGGCCTCACCGCTTCGGTGCGCTGTTCTGCCGGAATACCGGGACCGTCATCCTCGACACGGATGCGCATTGATTTGGCGTTCAGAAACAGGCTGACCTCAGCCCGGTTACCATAGCGCACCGCGTTACCGATCAGGTTTTCGACTGCCCGGCGAATGGCCGTCGGGCGCAGCATGGCGGTTCCCTCCCCCTCGGTCCCGATCAGTTCCGCGTGAAGCCCGGCCCGTTTTGCATCGTCCACAATCTGGCGGAGAAACTCATCCGGTCGGACTTCTTCCGGGGCCCCCTCGGCAACCCCGCGCGAGAAATCCAGAAACGCATCCAGCAGAGACTGCATTTCGTTCACATCCTGCTGCAACGGCGCGGCCTCGTCTTCGGGCAACATCGACAGACCCAGTTTCAGACGCGTCAACGGGGTGCGCAGATCATGGCTAACCCCGGACAGCATCAATGTTCGTTGCTCCATCTGACGTTCGATTCGGGCCCGCATGTCCAGAAACGCGTTGCCTGCCGCGCGAACTTCGATGGCCCCGCCGGGAGCATAGGGAACACTTCGCCCCCGCCCAAACGCCTGCGCCGCATCTGCCAGACGCGTAATGGGTCGTATTTGGTTGCGCATGTACAGAAACGAGATCGTTGTCATGATGACGGCGAAGAACACCATTGTAACGATCAACTGATGCGGTGCCGCCGGTGACAACCTGCGCCGGTCAAAAGTCAGTTGCAGCAGGCCCAGATGGGTCTTCAGATAAACCCGCGCCTCTTTACTGCTGGGCAACGCAACAGCAACAAGATCGGGCAACCTTGCGCGCAGTTCTGATTCGACCTGAGGTGCGATGAAGTCATACCATCGCCGCGCGCCGATCATCGGCTCTTCGTTGGTGTCGAGAAATCTGGCATTCATTTCAAGCGCCTGTAGATCCGGGCGAACTGCGGCCAACGCCTGTTGCTGTGTTTCGGCACCTTCCATCATAGTGGTGATCAGCGTCACCTCGCGTGACGCGGCGCGGGTCATCTGGCCGGTAACATCCTCAAGATGTTTTTGCAGAAAGGCGATTCCCACGACCAACAGCAACACAATCACCGGCAGGACCAGGATCAGCGCGGCCCGGGCGTACAGGCTTCGGGGCATATAGGGTTTGAGCCAATGTGCGGACATGCGCTAAACCTAGCGGGCTGCCCGGACAAGAGGAAGAGCACAGAATGCAGGCACCTGACGATTTCGACCCACCTGCCGGAGTGGCGGAGGACCTGCAACCCGGTTTGCGGCGCATTCTCGCGCCGAATCCCTCGCCCATGACCTATCGCGGCACCAACACCTATCTGCTGGGTGATCGCGATATCGCGGTCATTGATCCGGGTCCCTCCAGCGAGGCGCATCTGAACGCAATTCTCGATTCGTTGCGCCCGGGGCAGCGGATCAGTCATATCATCGTCACGCATACACATCTGGATCATTCGCCTCTGGCGGCACCTCTGGCCGCTCGCACAGGGGCAGCGATCTATGCCTTTGGCGGACCTGAAGCGGGACGCAGCGCCGTCATGACCGATCTAGCAGCGCAGGGGCTGGCCGGTGGCGGCGAAGGCATCGACACCGCCTTTCGGCCCGATGTCGAAGTGGCGGACGGAGAGGTCATCTCGGGTGACGGATGGCAGCTTGAGGTCATTCACACCCCGGGCCATCTGGGCAATCAAATTGCCCTGGCCTGGCAGGACGTCTGTTTTACAGCGGATCACGTCATGGGATGGGCCAGCTCATTGGTGTCTCCGCCGGATGGCGATCTGACCGACTTCATGGCCGCCTGCCACCGGTTGCGGGCGCGTGACTGGTCGGTTTTTCATGCGGGCCACGGCGCACCTATACACACCCCTGCCCAGCGTTTGGACTGGTTGGTACAACATCGCCAAACCCGCGAGACACAGATTCTGTCTGCATTGGAAGATGCGAACGGGACAGCGAGACAACTGGCCGAACGCATTTACATCGAAACACCTGCCGCCTTGTTGCGTGCAGCCGAACGAAACGTTTTCGCACACCTTGTTGATCTGACAGGGAAAAACATGGTGTCTCCAGTTGGATCGCTATCGGCATCGTCCGTTTTTCGCAGGCTCAGTTAAACCGACAAAAATTTTTGACGGTTCTCGCGCTTACCCTCTGGACGCCGGAAATCCGGGTTGCTATACGCCCCTCAGTTCCGGCGTAGCTCAGCGGTAGAGCAGTTGACTGTTAATCAATTGGTCGTAGGTTCGATCCCTACCGCCGGAGCCAAATCTCTCAATTCAAGCATTCGTTTTCGACGGTCAAAGATCGCTTCGAATTCTGAGGAAATTTTTCGCTCAAAAAACTCATGCACCCTCTGGACGTTGGTAAACCGGATTGCTATACGGCGCGAACCGTTCCGGCGTAGCTCAGCGGTAGAGCAGTTGACTGTTAATCAATTGGTCGTAGGTTCGATCCCTACCGCCGGAGCCATTCTTCCTTGATACCGCGATCTTAGCTCGACAAAGCCCCCTCGAAATCCGCCCGCAGATTGCGTTTCAGAACCTTGCCGGTTGCATTCAGCGGCAACGCTTCAACAAAGACAACCTTGTCTGGAATCTGCCATTTGGCGATTTTTCCATCGAAGAAGCCCAGCAGTTCCTCTTCGCTTGGGTCTTCACCGTCGGCCTTCACCGCGACCAGTAAGGGCCGTTCGTCCCATTTCGGATGCGGCACACCGACCACCGCCGCCGTTGCAAGCTTGGGGTGCGCTACGGCTATATTCTCAAGCTCGACCGAACTGATCCATTCGCCGCCGGATTTGATAATGTCCTTGGACCTGTCGCGTATGGTCATGTACCCATCCGCATCCAAAGTGGCGACATCGCCGGTCGCGAACCAGCCGTCCTGCAACAGGTCCTGATCCTGCAACATAAAATAGCTGTCCAGCACCCAATGCCCGCGCACCATCAGATCGCCCTGCGTTTCACCGTCATGAGGCAGGTCTTTGCCATCGTCATCGACGATTTTCAGTTCGACACCAAACGGCGGTCTCCCCTGGCTCAGACGGATCATGTGTTGTTCTTCCGCAGGCAGCTTAAGATGTTTGGCCAGCGGGTAATTTGTCGTGCCCAGCGGGCTCATCTCGCTCATTCCCCACGCGTGTACCGTGTCCACGCCATAGGTTTCGCGGAAGGTTTCGATCATCGATGGCGGACAGGCCGCGCCGCCGATCACAGTCCGGTCGAGGCTTTTCAACTCGGTCCCGCACTTGGCAGCATGGGCCAACAACCCTTGCCAGATGGTCGGCACGCCCATGGCCAAAGTCACGCCATAGGTGTCGATCAGGTTCACCAGCGCTTCACCGTGCAAGTCCGGCCCCGGCAATACAAGCCGCGATCCGGACATGGCGCAGGCATAAGGCGAACCCCATGCGTTGACGTGGAACATCGGCACAACAGGCATCACGACGTCCATCGCGGAATACCCGATTACGTCCTTCGTGTTCGATGCAAAGCTGTGCAACAGAGTCGATCTGTGTGAATACAGCACACCTTTCGGGTTACCCGTCGTCCCCGAGGTGTAACACAAGCCGCACGCAGTGTTTTCATCCAAGTCGGGCCACGCGAAACCCGCATCTCCGGTTTCGATCAGATCGTCATAGAATTTCAGATCGGGAATCTGGGCTGCTGCCTCATCATTGCGTGGTCCCATCAGGACAAAATGCCGAACCTCGGTCAAAGCGCCACGCAGGGCTGCGACCAGCGGAAGGAAGGTCGCATCAAAGAACAGCACCCGGTCCTGCGCGTGGTTGATAATATAGGTCAATTGCTCAGGGAACAGGCGGGGATTGACCGTGTGACAGACATAGCCCGCGCCCGAAGTGGCATAATAAATCTCCAGATGCCGCCGGTTGTTCCAGGCCAGTGTTCCGACCCTGTCCTGCGGCTCCAACCCCAGTTTCGTCAGCGCCGATGCCAGTCGCCGCGCATTCTGCGCAATCCCCGACCAATTGGTTTCGGTCACCGTTCCGTCGGTTTCCACCGAGACAATCCCGGTTTCACCATGGTAGCGCTCTGCGTGATCGATCAGCGACGAAATCAGCAGGGGCTGCGTCATCATCTGTCCCAGCATGGACATCCTCCCGTCGTTGGCGAGGCCTTAGATGACCCCTGCCTTATCCACCTGACATTAACAGCTAGGGGTAAGCCCCAATGCGTCAATCCAGTCGTTTCCTAGGATGGAACCCTGCCAATCATTTAATTGTCTGACAATAAAAGAATGCAGTCCGCCAGTGTGGCAGACCGCGTTTTCAGGCGTTAATCCCGATGTTTCAGAGCGTAGGCGACCAATGCTGCGGTCGATCCATCCTTGCCATCGGCGCTTTGGGCACCATCCACGATCGGCCCAAGCGAGTTGGCCAGTTCCTTGCCTAACTCCACGCCCCATTGGTCAAAGGAGTTGATGCCCAACAGTACGCCCTCGACAAACACACGGTGCTCATAGAGGGCGATAATCTGCCCCAGCACAAACGGAGTGAGTTTCGGATAGATCAGTGTTGTGGAAGGACGGTTGCCCGGGAACACCCGGTGTCGGGCCTGTCGGTCCAATTCTTCGCCCTGCAGCCCCTTTTCAACCATCCGCTGCCGTGCTTCGTCCAAAGAACGGCCACGCATCAGCGCCTCGGACTGCGCCAGGCAATTGGCCAAAAGCAGGCGGTGGTGATGGGTCAGCTCGGGTTCATGCCCTTCGGCTGCAACCATGAACTCACAGGGGATGACATCTGTGCCTTGATGGATCAGTTGATAAAACGCGTGCTGGCCATTAGTTCCCGGCTCACCCCAGACCACAGGCCCTGAAGGCACGGTCAAGGATGATCCATCCATCGCCACGGATTTGCCGTTCGATTCCATTTCCAACTGTTGGAAATAGGCAGGCAGACGTAACAGTCGCTGATCGTAGGGCAGAACCGCGCGGCTGGTGTGACCCAGAACCTGACGATGCCAGATACCGACCAGCGCCAGCATCACAGGCATGTTTTCAACCCAATCCGCCGAGCGGAAATGCAGATCCATCGCCTGCCCGCCGCGTAGAAACGCATCGAACGCATTCGAGCCGACGGCAATCATGACCGGCAGGCCGACCGGGCCCCAAACCGAATAGCGCCCGCCAACCCAATCGGCAAAACCAAACACGTGCGCCTCTGGGATGCCAAACGCCTGCGTCTTGTCCAAGGCGCTGGATACGGCGGCAAACTGGCGGGACGGATCCCCTCCGCCCTCGGTCATCCAGGCGCGGGCGGTGCGCGCATTGGTCATTGTTTCAATGGTTGTGAAGGTTTTCGAGGCAACAATCACCAGTGTCCGCGTCGGGTCCAACTGGCGCAACGTATCCGCGATATGCGCGCCGTCCACGTTCGAGACATAGTGAACCCGCGGGCCATCGTGATACGGCACCAGCGCATGCGTGGCCATCACCGGACCAAGGTCAGACCCGCCGATGCCGATATTGACCACATCGGTAAAGCTGCCCCCTGCCCCTGCAATGGCTCCGCCGCGCACTTCCTCGGCAAACACGCGCATCCGTTGCAGCGTGTCCAGAACTTCGGGCATGACGTCCTGACCGTCCACTTCGACCGGCCCGCCATCAAGGTTGCGAAGGGCCGTGTGAAGCACCGCGCGCCCTTCGGTCTCGTTGATCTTGTTCCCGGCAAACATGGCATCTCGCCGCGCCGCCAGATTGGCATCTTCGCACAGCTGGGTCAGCGCCTTGCGTACCGATTCATCGATCTGCGTTTTCGAATAATCGAACAGCAAATCCCCGGTTGAGGCGGAATAAGCCCCGGCCCGGGTTGCATCCTCGGCAAACAGATCAAGGATACGACGGTCAGCGGCAGCCAGCGTTTTCAAAGCATCCAGTTGCATTGCCTCACTCCGCCCAATGGACTGTCATGCCGCTAAGAACGGCGGCGATCGGGGCTTCTTCCGGTGGCAAGGACATGGCCTTTTCCAAAACGTCGCGCTTGGCCTGCCCGTAGATAATCAGGTGTTTCGACAACGCCCCATCCAACACTGGCGCCGTCATCGAAATACGCGCCTCGGGTTGCACATCGGTTCGAGCAACGGTCAAGGTCGGCGCATGACTGCTCAACGCTTCTTCCAGCCCATCCATTCCAGGGAACAAAGAGGCCGTATGCATGTCTTCGCCCATCCCAAGAACTAGAACGGACAAAGGCAACACAGGCGCGATCAGCGCCTCGACTTCCGGCAAGGCCGCTTCAGGCTCTGCACCCGGAACAAAAAGCGGAATATACTGCGCCACGGACGCCCGGTTGGTCAGCAGTCTCTCGCGGATCAGACGTTCGTTCGAGCGCTCGTGATCGGCGGGCACACACCGTTCATCCGTTGGCAGCACCCGCACGCGATCCCATTCAAGATCAGCCGCGCACAGGCTGTCGAACACCGGTCCTGGAGTTGTCCCACCGGGAACGGCCAGCGCAACGGTGTCGTGATGCAGCAATGCGGCCTCAAGCTCACCCGCCAGCGCGTTTGCCACGTCGATGGCCAGCATTTCCCGATCAGCATATTCCTGAATATTCATGGCTTGATTCCTTGCCAGTGGCGACCGTCACGTTTCATCAGCAGCTCGGCGTCGCCCGGCCCTGTGCTGCCGCTGTCATAAGGTTTCGGAACGTCCCCGCGCGCCAGCCATCCGTCGGTGATCGGATCGGTCCAGGCCCAGGCGGCTTCGACCTCGTCCCCACGCATGAACAGCGTCTGATTGCCCCGGATCACATCCATCACCAGGCGCTCATAAGCGTCGGGCGGGTCCTGGTTTTCGGGCCCCAGCGCTTCGGCAAAGCTCATATCCAGCGGCACGTCGATCAGGCGCATGCCGCCTTGCCCGGGTTCTTTGATCGTCACCTTGAGGGTGATCCCTTCATTCGGCTGCAACCGGATCGACAAGACATTGGCGTGACGCCCGGCATCTGCACCGAAAATCGAATGCGGCGCGTCCTTGAACACAACGTTGATCACCGACGAACGCGCCACCAGCCGTTTGCCCGTGCGCAGATAAAACGGTGTACCCGCCCACCGCCAATTGCTGATATGGGCCTTGAGCGCCACATAACTCTCGGTGGTCGAGCGTGGGTTGCCAACACAGTCGCGGTATCCCGGCCCGTCCGGTCCTGCCGCAAACTGGCCCCGCACGATGTGATGCGGTTCAACGGGATCAAGCGCCCGGATCACCTTGAGCTTTTCGTCCCGCACCGCGTCAGGATCGAACTTTGCAGGAGGTTCCATCGCAATCAGGCACAGCAACTGCATCAGGTGGTTCTGCACCATGTCCCGCATCGCGCCCGCGCGTTCGTAGTATTCTTCGCGCCCGTCAATACCCACG
Organism: Ruegeria sp. E8; assembly: GCF_056533985.1. NCBI lineage: Bacteria > Pseudomonadati > Pseudomonadota > Alphaproteobacteria > Rhodobacterales > Roseobacteraceae > Ruegeria > Ruegeria sp. E8. The sequence continues at coordinate 331,950 of NZ_JBQFOY010000001.1, read as the reverse complement.
GATTCCGCAACTGTAATCTGGATATGGTCGACATACTGGCTGTTCCAAAGCGGCTCGAACAGCATATTGCCAAACCGAACGGCCATCAGGTTCTGGACAGTTTCCTTACCCAGATAGTGGTCGATCCGGTAAATCTGACTTTCATCGAAATGCGCAGCCAACGTGGCATTCAGCAGATGCGCGCTTGCCAGATCATGCCCGAATGGCTTTTCGATCACGATACGGGTGTCTTCTGTCGCCAGATCATACGCCCGGACCCTCTCGGCCAGAGGTCCGAACAAGCGGGGTCCGACCGAGAAATAGAACGCGCGAACGCGATTGTCAGACAGCTTTTTACCCAGCGACTCCCAGCCTTCGGACGTCAACGCATCCAGCGGGACATAGTCGACCCGCTCCAGAAATTGGGCCAATGCCTGCGATTCCCCGGTCGGTGCCAAGGCGTGTCTGCGCAATGACTCTGCGACCATCTGGCGAAAATCTTCAGCGGAATGGTCGCCACGCGCGGCAGCAATGATTCTGGCATCCTCATGCCATTGCCCGGCGCAGAAACGGCGGTAGAGCGCAGGCAGGATCTTGCGCTGCGCCAGATCGCCGGTGCCGCCGAAAATGATCAGATCAAAGGGATCAACAGGTATGACGCGTGAAACCATAAGTTGTCCTTACCCCGCCCCTTCCGGCATGTCCAATGTTAGCGCAATCAAGGTCAAAAAAACACACCGATCAAAACTCTGTCAGAACCGCTGCGTCACCCTTATCGAATCCGCATCAAAGGGTTAGATCACTTTGATGATCTCAAGGAACCGGATGCGGGAATGAAAGACAATGCCCCTCAGCTTGCCAATATCGGCAAGTTTCAAAACAAATCCGTGACAGCCGACGGCCAAACTCGCGCGACGGTTTCCCTGACACAACCTGATACCCTTTGGTTCAACACCGGTACGCTGTGCAACATCGAATGCGTGAACTGTTACATCGCCAGCAGCCCGACCAATGACGCTTTGGTCTACATCACCGCTGACGAGGTGCGCGATTACCTAGATCAGATCGAAGCCCGCAATTGGCCGGTGCACGAGATCGGGTTTACCGGCGGCGAGCCGTTCATGAACCCCGAAATGATCGCAATGACCCGCGCTGCGCTGGAACGTGGATATAAAGTTCTGATCCTGACCAACGCGATGGCCCCGATGATGCGACGAAAAATGCGCGAGGGGTTGCTGGAGCTGCAAAAAGACTACAACGACAAGCTGACTCTGCGCATTTCTGTCGATCACTACCGGCCTGAACTTCACGACGAAGAACGCGGAAAAGGCAGCTTTGACAAAACCGTCACTGGCATGGCGTGGTTGCGCGACCACGGTTTCCAAATGGCCATCGCGGGGCGCACTGTCTGGGGTGATACAGATGCAGAAAGCCGTGCGGGGTATGCCGGTTTCTTTGCCGAACACAGCTTTGTTATTGACCCGCAGAATCCGGCTCAGACAGTATTGTTCCCTGAAATGGACGAAACGGTCGAAGTGCCAGAAATCACAACGGCTTGCTGGGGTATTCTTGACAAATCACCCGACGCAGTCATGTGCGCCAGCGCCCGAATGGTGGTAAAGCGCAAAGGTGCCGAAAAGCCAGCCGTGCTGGCATGCACCCTACTGCCCTACGAGCCCGAGTTCGAGATGGGCCAGACCCTGGCTGAGGCCGAAGCCGACGTTCACCTGAACCACCCCCATTGCGCCAAGTTCTGCGTCCTGGGCGGAGCCAGTTGTTCGGGCTAGTTCAATTCGGGCGATTTCCAGAATTTTGTGCCAGAGGCGCCAGCCGATACACGCCACCCCTTCTTGTTGAGAACAAAGAACGAGCGTCCGTCAGTAAAGCGCAGGGTTTCACCCGTTTTGTCCTCGCCATACATGGCCCCGGTTTCTGCAGTTGCGTCGTAGCCTTGGGTAATGAACTTATCGAAATCTTCTGGCGTTTCGAACAGTATCACGAACTTGGTTTCAAACCCCCCAATACCGATGGCACCGCCGACACCGCCAGTCCCCATGTTCATATACGTGTGCTGCCCGGTGTCCTTCGACACCGCCACACCCCTGCCATAGCCCGCCGAAACAGGAAATACGGTAACCTTGCGAGAATCGAACACCGCGTACCCGGCACTGATGTCATAAAGTGACTGCGCATCTGGGTTTTCTGCCAGAAGCTGATCCAGAATCTCACCCGCCATAGCGTCAAGCTTCGCACGCGTTTCTTCAGGTGTTGCCTCGTTAGACAGCAATTCCGAGGTGGAATTGATAGTGTCATCGACCGCCGCTGCACCTTTGTCGATGGTATTCCCAACGCTCTCAGCGCCTTTCTTGATCTTGTCCAGAACGCCTTCTGCAAAAACAGGGCTGCTCAGGCAAAGCGCTGCAGCAAGGAACAAAGCTCGGGTCATAGTCAGTTTCCGTTTGGCACCAGCAGATTGGGTGCGACTGTACCCGACTTGCCTCAAATAAGAATGGTTTTTTGATGCTTGCGCAGACTTAATCGACCGCTCAATTCACGCGAAACTCGCCAACCATATTGCGCCACTCACCCGGCGCGATCATTTTGCGGTGTGTGAACTTGACGGAATGCAGTGGGCCTTCGATTTCCCGCTGCCAAAAGTCGATGAATTCGAACAGTTTGGGATGATCCGGCGCAAGGTCGTATTCCTGCCAGATGAACGTGTTCAAGACGTGGATGTAATCGGGCATGTGATAGAAAAATTCCGCCGTCGTCAGCCCGTAGCCCTTTAGCATCAATTCGGTTTCACTTGGCTTCATGCAGATCTCCGGTTTGTTGCAAGGTCTCTTCAGGCTAGCACGAAAACCTCCTAATACTTAGATAACATTATATTACTTGGCTGTTACCGAGGATTTCCCCTGCTAAAATCGCTGCTTGCTTGCACCTTATGTGCGTAGTCTGATAAGATACATCCACAAGATATAGACCCATTACAAGGCACGGGCAGTTTACGTGAGCGATACGCCAGAAATCCCCGAAAACATGGATGAAACCCCGCCCGAGCGCCCCGTTTATGACGGCCCGACGGTGTCCATCGAATCCGAGATGCGTACGTCCTATCTGGACTATGCCATGTCGGTCATCGTCAGCCGCGCGATCCCCGATCTGCGTGACGGCCTGAAACCGGTGCACCGGCGGATTCTTTACGCCATGCACGAGACCGGGAATACCCACGACAAGGCCTACCGCAAGTCGGCTCGCCCCGTTGGCGACGTCATGGGTAAATACCACCCGCACGGCGATAGCGCGATCTATGACGCGCTGGTGCGGATGGCACAGGATTTCTCGATGTCGCTGCCACTGCTGGATGGTCAGGGCAACTTTGGCTCAATGGACGGCGATAATCCGGCGGCCATGCGCTATACCGAAGTGCGGATGGACAAGCCCGCCGCCTCGCTTCTTGCCGATATCGAAAAAGAGACAGTCGATTTTCAGGACAACTATGACGGCAAGGACCGGGAACCGACCGTCCTGCCCGCCCGTTTTCCGAACATGCTGGTCAACGGCGCCGGTGGTATCGCTGTCGGCATGGCAACCAACATCCCGCCGCACAACCTTGGCGAAGTTGTCGACGCAACGCTGGCTTTGATCGACGACCCTGACCTGACGTCAGAGCAACTGATCGAATACGTCCCCGGCCCTGATTTCCCAACCGGAGGCGTTATGCTTGGCCGGTCCGGCGCGCGCAAAGCTTACCTTGAGGGCCGCGGCAGCGTCATCATCCGCGCCAAGACCCGCACCGAGGAAATCCGCAAGGACCGATACGCCATCGTCGTGGATGAGATCCCCTATCAGGTAAACAAAGCCTCGATGATCGAAAAGATCGCCGAGGCCGTGCGCGAAAAGCGCATCGAAGGCGTGGCCCATGTGCAGGACGAATCCGACCGCAACGGCGTGCGGGTCGTCGTTGAACTGAAACGCGATGCCACGCCCGAGGTGGTACTGAACCAGCTTTACCGTTTCTCGCCGATGCAAACCTCGTTCGGTTGCAACATGCTGGCCCTGAATGGTGGCCGCCCCGAGCAACTGACCCTGCGCCGGTTCCTGACATCGTTCATCGACTTCCGCGAGGATGTCGTCGCCCGCCGAACCGCATACGACCTGCGCAAGGCCCGCGAACGCAGCCATATCCTGTGTGGCCTGGCCGTTGCCGTGTCGAACGTGGACGAAGTGGTTGCCACCATCCGTTCATCTGCCGATGCCGCCGAAGCGCGCGAAAAGCTGATGACGCGCCGCTGGCCCGCCTCCGAAATCGAAGGCTATCTGCGCCTGATCGACGATCCTCTGTCCAAGATGAACGACGACGGCACCTATAACCTGACCGAGGTTCAGGCCCGCGCCATCCTCGACCTGCGCCTACAGCGCCTGACCCAACTGGGCGTCAAAGAGGTCACGGACGAACTGGAGGAACTGGCCGCCAAGATCAAGGAATATCTGGATATTCTGTCCTCGCGCGAGCGCATCATGTCGATCATCGGCGATGAGCTGCGCAGCGTGCGCGAGCAGTTTGCTGTACCGCGTCGCACCGAGATCGTCGACTGGTCCGGCGATATGGAAGACGAGGACCTGATCGAACGTGAAGACATGGTCGTGACTGTTACTTCCGGCGGTTACATCAAACGCACACCGCTGGCCGATTTCCGGGCGCAGAAGCGTGGCGGCAAGGGCTTGTCGGGCATGCAGACCAAGGAAGAGGACGTGGTCACCACCCTCTTTGTGGCGAACACCCATACGCAGTTGCTGTTCTTCACCACCGACGGGATGGTCTACAAGCTCAAGACGTGGCGCCTGCCGCAATCGGGGCGCACCGGTAAGGGCAAGGCCATCGTTAACATCCTGCCGATCCCGACCGGGGTTTCCATCGCAGCGATCATGCCCGTGGATGTCCCAGATGAAGAGTGGGAAAACCTGCAGATCGTCTTTGCCACTAGTGCAGGCACCGTACGGCGCAACCGCCTGTCGGATTTCACCAATGTAAAACGCAACGGCAAGATCGCCATGAAGTTCGAGGATGAGCACGCCGATACCAAGCTGATCAACGCACGTATCTGTTCCGAAGATGACGACGTGATGCTGGTCACCAAATCCGGCCGTGCTATCCGCTTTCCAACAACAGATGTGCGGGTCTTCAACAGCCGCTCCTCTGTCGGTGTTCGCGGCGTCCGTCTGAACGGCGATGACGAGGTGGTCTCGATGTCGGTGATCCGCCATTTCAACGCTACCTCGGATGAACGGGCCGCATATCTCAAGATGCGCCGAGCGGTGGCCGGTCTGGCCGACGATGCCGAGGCGACGGACGAAGAAGGTGATGCGCTGGCGACGATCAGCCAGGAACGCTATGCCGAAATGTCGGCCGCCGAGAACTTGATCCTGACCATCACCGCAGGTGGTGCGGGCAAGCTTAGCTCCAGCCACGACTACCCTGTTCGCGGACGCGGTGGCATGGGTGTCGCCGCAATGGACAAGGCCATGCGTGGCGGCGAGCTCGTGGCCTCTTTCCCGGTTGAGATCGACGATCAGATCATGCTGGCCACCTCCAAGGGCCAATCCATCCGGGTTCCGGTCGATGGTATTTCCTTCCGTTCCCGCAGCGCGGGCGGGGTGAAAGTCTTCAACACCGGCAAGGGCGAAGAGGTCGTCAGCGTCGCCTGGATCGCCGATCAGGGCGATGAGGAAACCGAAGAGTAACTCTCACGTTTCACTACGTTTTTGAAACAAAACGCCCGTTATTGCGGGCGTTTTGCCGTTTGGGATCACGTTATCGGCAGTCCCCCGGTTGACGCGCTTGTCCAGGACCAATCCAATGCCTAGCCTTATTAACATGTGGTCTTTCGCACATATCCGCCCCGCCTACAGCCGCGCTGAGCGTGTAAGCGACGGTGTGATCCATGTGCTCGGCGTTTCATCCGCGTTGATCGCCGTTCCAATGCTGATAACTCTGACCATCTACTATCGCTCGGACCCCACTGCCGTTCTGGGCGCGTCGATCTACGGCGTGACGCTGGTTCTGATGCTGACCTTTTCAGCGCTCTACAACATGATCGAACACGACGACTGGAGCGCATTTCTGCGCCGCCTCGACCACTCGGGCATCTACGTCAAGATCGCGGGCACTTACACACCGTTCCTGCTGCTGTCGGGAACGCAATCACCGGGGCTATTGATTGGCCTGTGGTCTTCAGCAACACTTGGATCGGCGCTCAAGATGTTCGATCCAAACCGATTCCGCTGGTTCGGGCTTGCGCTCTACCTGTTGATGGGATGGGCAGCAGTTTGGGCCGGCCAATCCATGTTGACAGAGCTGACCCCAACAGTCGTCACCCTTATGATCGCCGGAGGGCTCGTCTACACCGCCGGAGTCGCCTTCTACCTGCTGGACTGGCTGCCGTTCCACAACACGATATGGCACGTGTTTGTTCTGGTCGGCAGCGTCCTGTTCTTTGCGGCGGTCGCGGCGCGGATCGAGCTGGTTCAGGTTGCCAATCTCTAAGCGCGCTTAAGCGCTCCCCAACAACTCACAACCCGTACAGCGCGCCAAACTTCTGTTCCAGGTAGGTCATCAGTGGTTCAGGCCCAGGCTCAATCCCACTTGCCCGCTGAATGATCTCGCGCGGCGCATAAAGGCCACCATGCTGCTGGACGTGCTCGCGCAACCAGCTTGTTGCGCCGGATGTGTCGCCTTCGGCCAATTGTGCCTCCAGCCCAGGTACAGCGTTACGCAATGCCTGATACAGGCATCCGGCATAAACGTTGCCCAACGAATAGGTCGGGAAATATCCGAATAGACCAACCGACCAGTGAACATCCTGCAAGCAGCCATTCGAGGGCTTGTCGACCGCATAACCGAAATCCGCTTTGAAGCGGTCGTTCCAGGCGGCTTCCAGATCACTGACCTGCAGGTCTCCGGCCATCAAAGCGCGCTCAAGGTCGAACCGCAGCATGATGTGCAGATTGTATTGAACCTCATCCGCCTCGGTGCGGATATAGCCGTTATGAACCCGGTTCACGGTGGCATAGAACGCATCCGCATCTGAAATACCGAAATCTCCGAACGCCTCGGTCATTTGGTCGAACAACCAGCCCGTAAAGGCGCGCGACCGGCCCAGCTGGTTTTCATAGATCCGGCTTTGGCTTTCGTGCACACCCATGGACACGCCTTGCCCGAGGGGTGTCAGCAGATAGTCGCGGTTGATTCCTTGTTCATAGGCTGCGTGACCGACCTCATGAATGGTCGAATAGAAGCAGTTGAACGGATCGGTTTCGCTGGTCCGCGTGGTAATACGCACATCCAGCCCGCTGCCGGAGCTGAACGGATGAACAGCCTTGTCCACGCGCCCGTTGTTGAGGTCATAGCCAAATGCGACCGCGAGATTCTGAGTCAGCCGCATTTGGGCCTGCTCATTGAAGCTGCCGGTCAGCGCTGCAGGTTCCGGGCGATCCAGAACGGCCGTGCGCAAGGCAACCAAGCGCGGACGCATCTCATCGAAAATCGCCGCGATCTGCGCGCCGGTCGTATAGGGTTCGTAATCCTCGACCATGGCGTCATAAACATTTCCGCCCTGCGCCAGTGCCTCACCTTCCTGACGCTTGAGCGAGACAACCTCCTCCAGCACCGGAAGGAACGCCGAAACGTCTTCGTCCGCCCGCGCTTGGGCCCAGGTTCCCTGCGCCGCGGACGTTACTCGGGCAATCTGGGTTGCCAGATCGGCAGGTACCTTAACGGCCCGGTCATATGCGCGGCGGATCTCACGAAGCTGCGCCTTGCCGACCTCATCCTGAGGCGCGGCCTGTTCCAGCCATTCAGCCACGCGCGGATCGGATCGGCGTGCGTGAAGGACGGCCTCGATCGCCGCCATTTCTTCGGCGCGCTGCGGAGCGGCCCCGCGTGGCATCACGGTTTCCTGATCCCAGCCCAGCCGTCCAGCGATCTGCCCCAAAGCCGATGTTTCACGCTGAAAGGCCATCAGGTCGTTGAAAGCGGTCATGGTATCAAACTCCGCGCACAGATGTTGCGATTGGGTAGGCTGTCAGGAACCGCACGCGAAGGATCAGGGTCCAAACGACGACTGCCATGAACTGATGGAAGATGGCGATCTGCCATGGCGCACCGTAGACCACGGTTACGATGCCAACGACGACCTGAAGCGACAGCGCCGCAAAGGCCGCGTTGAACGCAAAGCGCGTTTGCGGATGCGCGCTGGCACCGCCACGGCGCCAGACGATGACAGCAAAGATGAACAGCAGATACCCGGCGCAGCGGTGAATGAACTGCACAAGTCCAGGGCTTTCGAAGAAGTTGCGCCAGATAGGCTCCAGCGCAGCCGCATCTGGTGGCAGCAATTGCCCACCGATCAGGGGCCAGTCGGTGAAAGACCGACCGGCGTCGATACCAGCGACCAGCGCGCCAATGAGTATTTGCAAAAAGGCGAAATGCATCAGGCCGGTCGAAAGCGAGAACAGCTTTGCCTCTTTGGCGCGGCGCGCTTGCATGAGGTCACGTTCGTCGCGACCAAGCTCAAAGATATACCACGCCAGAAAACCCAGGATCACGAATGCCAGGCCGAGATGGATGGCCAGTCGGTAACTGGCGACGGCGATCATGCCTTCGCCCTGTGTCACGCCCGAGGCGACCATCCACCAGCCAACCGCGCCCTGAACACCCCCCAGAAGGCCGGGGATCAACAGCTTGCCGATCCAGCCTGTCGGGATCTTGCGCGCGACGAGAAAGCCGAGGAAGCCGAGCGCCCAGACCAACCCGATCACACGGCCCAGTTGCCGGTGGCCCCATTCCCACCAATAGATGGATTTGAAGTCGCTCAATTCCATCCACTGGTTCTGGATCCGCCATTGATCGATCTGCTTGTACTTGTCGAACTCCGCCTGCCAATCTGCTTCGGTCATTGGCGGGATGGCACCGGTGATCGGACGCCATTCGGTGATCGAAAGACCGCTGTCCGTCAGGCGCGTCAGGCCGCCAACTGCGATCATCACGACAACCAAAACAAACAGGATCATCAGCCAGACACGGATCGCCTTGCGCGCGCCTCCTCGACCCCGGTCGATCATACCGGGTTGAACCGCCTGTTGTTTTTCGGTGTCCGAGACCTCTTCGAAGATGCTGCGCTTACCGCTCATGCTGTCCTCATGTCCTGATTTTGTCGCAAGCTAGGGTTTGGGGGAAGATAGGTCCAGCCTCAGCCTTTGTCTTTCCAGCGGACCATCTGCCGCATGATCCCGTGCAGCATCTGCACATCGGCCCGTGTCATCCGCATCCGCGACCACAGATTGCGCAGGTTCACTTTCATGCCTTCCGCCTTTTCGGGCGGATAGAAGAACCCGGCCTCTTCCAGCCGATCCTCGTAATGCTCGACCAGTTTCTCAACCTCGATCCCAGTGGCCCAGTCGCCCTTGCCCAGATCAGTGGTCTCATGCACCACGTCGCCCGTTTGGCGCATCCATTCATAGGCAGTTAGCAACACACATTGACCCAGGTTCAGCGAGGCATATTCCGGATTCACCGGAACCGAGATGATGGCGTTGGCCTTGGCGATGTCTTCGTTCTCCAACCCCGCGCGTTCAGGGCCGAACAGAACCGCAACCTTCTCGCCTGCTGCGACCTTTTCGGCCGCGATCTGCATGGCGCGCTCGGGGCTATAGACGGGTTTCGTCAGCCCGCGTTGCCGCGCCGTGGTGGCGAAGACAAAGGTGCTGTCAGCCAACGCCCCGGCCAGATCGTCAAACAGCTGTGCTTCGTCCAACAACCGCCCCGCGCCGCTGGACATCGCTACGGCCTTGGGGTTCGGCCAGCCATCGCGGGGTGCCACGATACGCATCCGGTCCAGCCCGAAATTCCACATCGCCCGTGCAGCAGCGCCGATGTTCTCACCCATCTGCGGGCGCACAAGCACGAAGGAAGGCTGGGATTTGTCGCTGGGCATGGCTTTCTCCGAAAAGTTCCGTCCGCTCTAATCCGCCTGCATGGCCAGAGCAACCCGATCCTCTTCTTCTGTTCCCAAATACCTCCGCCGGAGGCTTAAAAGTTTGCTTCCGCGCTTTAATCCGCTAAACCGCGCCAAAGATCAAACGCCGAAGGACGCGCCCATGGACACCCCCGAGCAGCCGCAGATTTACCTGATCACGCCTCCAACCATCGAACTGAGCACATTCACGAACAAGCTGGCGACTGTTCTGGACGGGGCCGAGATTGCCTGCATCCGCCTCGCGCTGGCCGGGAGCGACGAAGATACCATTGCCCGCGCAGCCGACACCTGCCGCGAAGTCGCCCATGCGCGCGACGTGGCCATCGTGATCTCGAACCATGTTCTGCTGGCGCAGCGTCTGGGTTTGGACGGGGTGCATCTGGATGACGGGGCGCGGTCGGTTCGCGCCGCGCGCAAGGAATTGGGCGCAGACGCCATTGTCGGCAGTTTCTGTGGTGCCTCCAGCCATGACGGCATGACCGCGGGCGAAAATGGGGCGGATTATGTGGCCTTCGGACCGGTTGGCAACGCCACGTTGGGGGACGGAACCCGCGCCGAAAAGGACCTGTTCCAGTGGTGGTCCGAGATGATCGAGGTTCCGGTTGTGGCCGAAGGCGGTTTGACGGCTGAATTGGTCCGCGGTCTGGCCCCTTGCACTGATTTCTTCGGCATTGGCGATGAAATCTGGGGCAGCGATGATCCGATGGGCGCACTGAACACGCTGCTGGCTGCGATGGCTTAACCCAATAGCCAGGGTTCAGCCATCCAATAGACCCCGATCCCGGCGATCAGCATCGAGGCCAGAACCGATATCCGGCCTCGTGTTCTGTGCGAGTTTCCAGCTAGAAAAAATGCCAAAGCAAAGACTAGCAAAGCGACAAAGATCAACGGCAGAATACTCCCCGCCCAATATCCCAGAATGGACGGTGGAAGATGATCAGGCGGCACCCCGATCCCCCTCAGGGCCGTGGACAATGCCAGCCCCTGAAGACAGCCCACGGCAAGCACGGCCAACAGACGCCAGACCTGTAACCTTCTGGCGACAAGATTCCAAAGCGCCAGAACGATGGTCGAGGCCACCAGCGCCGGGGCCTCGATAGCCCTGGACATCACCACAACGTCGTACAAACCCAGCCAAAGTCCAACCAGAATGCCCGCCGATAAGAAGGCCAGTTGGGGAGCAACTGAGCGCAGGTTCAAAGACAGGAACACTAGCACCAAAGCTAGAATGGACGGCTTGATTGGGTTTTGAACAAACTGGCCAAGCCCTTTTGCAAAAAACGTCTGCAAGGTTTGCTGTGTTGTCAGGGATGCCCCGCCCTGCAACGGGATCAGCGGGCTTGCCTCGCTCGCAGTCAAATACCCAGTGTATGGGGCCACTACATCCTGCTGTCGAAGCACGATCGGCCCGTTCCCTGACGGCCAAGTCAGACGCAAGCCAGATGCCTGATCCGGCAAAGGCGCGGTCAACAACAGTTTGGAAACACGCGTCTTTTCCGTATCTCCAACCACAGGAATACGCACACCTTCATATGACAGGCTCAACCGATCAGGAGCCTCAACGACAAGGCTTTGCTTCCAGGTTTGAACGAAATCTCTGATCTGCGGCTCCAATTCAGACGAAACCATCCGGCGCAGAGATTTGTACTGTGGATCGTTAGAAAAGGCGTTCTGCTGTGTCGGGTCGATCCCGGTCAGCATAGCTTCGGCATTCAACTTTACCTCAAGAAACAGAGTGTCCGACTTGACCCAGAAATCAATAATGGTTGGTGGGTCGGATTGCGCCCTGACAGCCCCCGAGTGCAAAGTAAAAAAAACAAAAAAACTCAGAGCACAGGTTTTCAGGACGCGAAGGATGGCACGGAAACCAGGGCCATTCATACGAAACGCTCCAACGGAAAAATCAAATCACCAATCATTGCTTTCGATTGTTCCCGCGAAGACCGTGGATCGCAAGCCCAAAGGGCGCATCGGCCTGACAACCTCCGAATCTCTGATTGCTGTAACGTTCTGGCTTGCACGGGCTTCACCCCTGCGGCATGACATCCCTTATGACTCAGAACAGTGATATCCTGTGTATCGGCTCGGTCCTGTGGGATGTGATCGGACGATCAGCCAGCGCTATGCGGCAGGGCTCGGACGTGCCAGGCCGGATCACCCGGCTGCCCGGCGGCGTTGCGATGAACATAGCCATGACTTTGGTGCGCTTTGGCATGGCCCCGACCCTGTTGACCGCCATTGGTCGCGACCCCGAAGGCGACGAACTGGTGCATGCCTGTTCCCGCCTCGGCATGGTCACGGAACACATCTATCGCTCACAAGACTTGCCGACTGATCGCTACATGGCCGTCGAAGGCGCGAATGGATTGATCGCGGCCATTGCCGACGCGCATTCGCTGGAGGCCGCAGGCGCGAAGATATTACACCCTTTGATGCACGGACCGTTGGGCTATGAGAACACACCGTTTGAAGGCCCCATTGCACTTGACGGCAACCTTACACTGGACCTGCTGGAAGAGATTGCCCAAAGCCCCGCCTTTGCAAAAGCTGATCTGCGTGTGGCTCCGGCCTCACCCGGCAAGGCAGAACGTCTTTTACCTTTCCTGAAACACGCCCGTGCCACCCTTTATGTGAACCTCGAAGAGGCAGGTATCCTGTGTCAGCGCGAATTCACCGACTCTGAATCTGCCGCCAAAGGCCTGTTGGATCGCGGCGCTCTGCGCGTGCTGGTCACCGATGGCGGCAACTCGGCCACTGTCGGCAATGCCGACGAAATCCTGACCCAGACGCCCCCTTCGGTTCTGGTCACCCGCGTGACCGGTGCCGGGGATACCTTCCTGGCGGCCCATATCGCCTCAGAATCCGACGGCGCTTCGAGTGACGAGGCCCTGACCCGCGCCCTGCACGCCGCTGCAACCTACGTATCCGGAGAAACCCCACTGTGATCGACATCCATTACTCAGCCGAGGTCCGCGCCGCCAAAGACGCAGGCCAACCCATCGTTGCGCTGGAAAGCACCATCATCACCCACGGCATGCCCTACCCGCAGAATGTCGAAGTTGCGGCTCAGGTCGAACAGGACATCCGCGATGCGGGCGCAGTTCCTGCAACCATGGCCGTGATCGAAGGCAAACTGCACGTGGGGCTGGAGCCTGAGCAGCTGCAATGGCTGGGTCAGGCGCAGGGCGTCGCCAAGATCTCGCGTGCGGATATGGCGGCCTGCATTTCGACCGGCGGCACCGGGGCGACAACCGTCGCCGCCACCATGATCGCGGCGCATTACGCCGGGATCGATGTCTTTGCCACCGGCGGCATCGGTGGGGTGCATCAGGGGGCCGAGACCACATTCGACATCTCCGCTGACCTGCATGAGCTTGGGCATACGCCGGTGACAGTTGTCGCAGCCGGTGCAAAAGCCATCCTCGACCTCGCCAAAACGCTTGAGGTTCTTGAAACGTTGGGCGTTCCTGTGATCGCGCATGGTCAGGACGAGTTTCCTGCTTTCTGGTCAGCCAAATCGCCTTTTGCGGCGCCCCTGCGCATGGACAGCGCCGACGCCATCGCCAAAGCGCACGCCACCCGCCGCGCGCTGGGTCTGCCCGGCGGCCAACTTGTGGCGAACCCCATCCCCAACGCCGATCAGATCCCGGCCGAGGAACTCGCCCCTATCATCGCCGCGGCGCAAGCTGACGCGGATGCGCACCGCATCACCGGCAAGGCCGTCACGCCTTACCTGCTGCAACGCATCTTTGAAAAGACCGAGGGTCGTTCGCTGGTCGCCAATATCGCCCTTGTGCGCAACAACGCGCGATTGGCGGCAAAGATCGCGTGCGCATTGGTGCAACAGCGTTGACGCTAACCTATTGTACCAGAGCCGTGGATTGACTACCTAAACCACGGAAACCATTCGGAACTGCAATGAATACACCGTTTGACGAAGAGCCCCATCGCCGCCCCGGCCTGTTTTCACGGCTGCGCGCGTCCTTTCTGACGGGCATCGTCGTCATTGCACCTGTCTGGTTGACCGTCTGGCTGATCTGGTCTGTCGTAGGCTGGATCGACAGTGCGGTCCTGCCGCTGGTGCCGCACCAGTTCCAGCCAGAGCAATATGTGGGCATCAACCTGCGCGGCGTGGGCGTGGTGATCTTCCTGTTCTTCACAGTGATCGTTGGCTGGATCGCCAAGGGCATTCTGGGCCGCTCACTGATCCATTTTGCCGAAAGCCTCGTAGACCGGATGCCCGTTGTGCGCTCGGTCTATTCCGGGATCAAACAGATTTCGGAAACTGTGTTTGCCCAGACCGAGCGCTCGTTTGAAAAAGCCTGCCTGATCCAATATCCGCGACGAGGCATCTGGGCCATCGGCTTTGTCTCGACCAGCGCCAAGGGTGAGGTCAGCGAGCGTGCCGAAACGGGTGGCGAGCTGCTCAGCGTATTCGTGCCCACAACCCCGAACCCGACCTCGGGATTTCTGCTGTTTTTCCCCGCCGAAGACGTAATTTTGCTGGATATGAGCATCGAAGACGCCGCGAAACTGGTGATTTCAGCGGGGCTAGTCTATCCCAACGGAAAAGACCCGACACAGCCACCCGAGTGATCAGTTGAACATTGCTGGCAGATCGACAGTGCTGTTCTGACCCAAATCATCCTTGTGTCTGGCAAGAAAACCGTCCGCCGCATCCCGCCCGGCCTTCTTCAACTTGTGCAGAATAACCGGATTGGGCACGGTCTTGGTGGCAACAGACAGGCTGTTCATCAGTTCGTTGTCCGCAATCATATGAACCAGAACACGGCTCATCTCGCCGGCTTTCAGCTTGCCCTCTTCCAGCAACCGCTGAACAAAACTGATCGCCCGCAGTTCCCGGAACAGGGATGAGTTGAAACTGATCTCATTGATGCGGTTCTGAATCTGCTGCGGTGTGATCGGAACCTCGTCGCGCTCCAACGGGTTGATGTTCACGATCACCACGTCGTCTGGCAAGTCCTCATTGAACAGCGGATAAAGCGCCGGATTGCCGGTATAGCCTCCGTCCCAATAGGCTTCAGTCCGGTTGGTCTTTGGATCAAATATCTCGACCGCCTTGAACAAGGTCGGCAAACAGGCCGAGGCCAGAATGGCATCCGTGGAAATCTCGTCCCCGGTAAAGACGCGGATCTTTCCGCTTCGCACGCAAGTGGCACACACGAACAGGCGCGGGCCTTCATCCGCGCAAATTTCGGCAAAATTGAACCGGTCCACCACCGGTTCCAACGGATTGCTGTAGAATGGCCCATAAGCATAGGGCGAGACCATCCGCGACCACGCGTCCCCGATGGAAAACGGCACAGAATACTCCATCGCCTGCGCGATGGCCGCCGGTTCCAGGCCGCGAAACCAATTCGCCATGCGCATGTCGCCAATCGCACCCATACGCTTCCACAACCCGTCCAGCCGCGCGCGCGAGCCCTCTCGCCCGGAATGCACCATCCCCGACTTGAACGCCGCCCCGTTCAACGCCCCGGCCGAGGTTCCTGTGATGGCCGCGACCTCGATATCTTCCTCATCCAGCAACCGGTCGAGCACACCCCAAGTGAACGCCCCATGTGCGCCGCCGCCCTGCAAAGCCAGATTGATCCGTTTCATGCCTCAGCCCGTTCATCTTTTCACAAATACTCCGGGGGTATGGGGGCAGAGCCCCCATAAAACCTCAAAGCGCGGTCCAACCACCATCTACGGAAATCGTGGTCCCGGTGATCTGCGCCGCCGCATCCGAACACAGGAAGATCGCCGTTCCGCCCAACTGTTCAACAGTGGCGAATTCCTTGGACGGTTGCCGCTCCAGCAGGATGTTCTTCACCACATCCTCACGGCTCATGTTGTATTCCTTCATCGTATCGGGAATCTGAGCCTCGACCAGAGGGGTCAGAACATAGCCCGGGCAGATCGCGTTACAGGTGATTGGCTCTTGCGCGGTTTCCAGCGCCACGGTTTTGGTCATCCCCACAACACCGTGCTTGGCCGCGACATAGGCCGCCTTGAAGGGCGATGCCGTCAACCCATGGGCCGAGGCGATGTTCACCACCCGCCCCCAACCTGCCTTACGCATCATCGGCAACGCAGCAGCGGTTGTGTGAAAGACCGAGTTCATGTTGATCGCGATTATTGCGTCCCATTTCTCGACCGGGAACTGATCGATTGGTGAGACATGCTGAATGCCCGCATTGTTCACCAGAATGTCACAGGCCCCGGCCTGCTCAATCAGCGATCGGCATTCGTCACCCTTGGACATGTCGGCCTTGATGTAGCGCGCGTTTGTCCCGGTCTCTTTCGCGATATCTGCCGCAAGCGCGTGATCTTCGTCGCGATCCGTAAAGGAATTCAGAACCACATCGGCACCGGCCTTGGCCAGTTCCCGTGCGACCCCCAGACCGATACCAGAATTCGATCCCGTGATGATTGCCGTTTTGCCGGACAGGCTCATGTCCCTTCTCCCTCAAGCGTTAACTTGGCGCAGCATGCCATGCTGCACCTGCAAAGAAAACGGGGAAACATTTTCGATTGGACTCCCGGCCTGAGACTTCTTGGCGCATAAAAAAACGCCCGCACGAAGCGGGCGTTAAGTTATTGAGGCAGGTTTCATACAGGCAAGAAACCTATCGAGCAGTGGAACCTTTATAAGCAATTCTGCGCCTTGGTCCAAGCTAAAAGTTTGATAATAAGAAAAATCATCTCTACGGTGAATCCCAACAAAATAAGGCCAGAGCAGGATTGTTTCCAAAATGAGCCCGGATTTTCTCCGTCCGTTTCGACCACTTGCGGCGGGAATCGCCAGCATTTTCGTGATGTCTGTCGCCCATGCAGAATCGTCTCATGGCATAGCTATGTATGGGGACCCGGCCCTACCACCGGATTTTGTGTCCCTCCCCTATGCAAACCCGGATGCGCCCAAAGGCGGCAAGGCCGTGTTCGGGAATACGGGCGGCTTTAACAGTCTGAACCCGTTTTTGCAAAAAGGCACCTCGCCATGGCAATTGCCATTCTGGACCCACGAGAGCCTGATGGGCCGGTCCTGGGACGAACCTTTCACACTTTACGGGCTGTTAGCCGAATCAGTTGAGACGGCTCCGAACCGCTCCTGGGTCGAATTCACCTTGCGGGAAGAGGCACGTTTTTCCGACGGCACCCCGGTTACGGTCGACGATGTGATCTGGTCATACGAGACCTTGGGCACTCAGGGGCACCTGCGCTATCGCGGTCTCTGGGGCAAGATCGACAGTATCGAACAAACCGGCCCGCGATCGGTGCGGATCACATTCAATGAACCTGATCGAGAGCTTGCCCTGCTCGCAGGGATGCGTCCGATCCTGCAAAAGGCGCAATGGGAAGGTAAGGCTTTCGCCGATGCGCAACTGCATGATGTGCCGATTGGAACCGGCCCCTATGTGATCGATAGTTATGAGGCCGGTCGCTACGTGAACCTGCGCCGCAATCCGGACTATTGGGGCGGGGATATCCCGTTCCGTCGCGGCACCATGAATCTGGACGAGATGCGGATCGAGTTCTACGGCGATGGCAGCGTATTGTTCGAAGCCTTCAAAGCCGGTGAATTGTCTGCGGTCCGGGAATTCAACGGTGACAAATGGGACACGCAATACAGCTTTCCCGCCGTGCAGCGCGGCGATGTGGTCAAAACCGAGATTCCACACGGAAAACCTTCGGGCATGACCGGGTTCGTAATGAACACCCGCAAAGCCCCGTTCGATGATTGGCGCGTTCGCGAGGCACTGACACTTGCTTTCAACTTCGAATTCATCAACGACACGGTGACCGGTGGTGCGCAACCACGGATCACGTCTTATTTCTCGGGCTCCGACCTTGCCATGCAGCCCGGCCCGGCCCAAGGTCACGTGCAGGACCTGTTGCAACCTTTCGCCGATGACCTGATCCCCGGCACGCTGGAGGGGTATGAACCACCGCAAGGCGACGGATCGGCCCGGAACCGGGCGAACCTGCGCAAAGCCGCCAAACTTTTGACCGAAGCGGGCTGGACCGTTCAGGACGGCGTTTTGCGAAACTCAAACGGTGATGCGTTCCAGATGACTTTTCTGCTGCAACAGGGCGACAGCGAAATGGCAACGGTGGTCGAGATCTATTCCCGCGCGTTGGAACGTCTGGGCATTCAGGTCATGACTGAACAGGTCGATAACGCGCAATATGTCGGGCGCACTTCTGAACTAGATTTCGACATTACACCGTTCCGCCGGGCACTTTCTTTGTCCCCCGGAAATGAGCAGCGTTTGTATTGGGGCAGCGAAGGCGCCGATACGCCCGGAACGCGCAACCTGATGGGCGTGGCCTCACCCGCGGTCGACGCCATGATCGACGCCATGCTGGCATCGGAAACGCGAGAAGATTTCGTTGCCGCCACCCGCGCTCTGGATCGGGTACTGACCGCAGGCCGCTATGTCATCCCGATCTGGAGCTTCGACATCGGACGCATTGCGCATGTCAAAGATCTGAGATTCCCGAATACCTTGCCCATTTACGGAGACGGCCCCCAATACATGCCCGAAGTGTGGTGGTACGAGGTCCAATAAAAGCATGACCCAAAGGCCAGCCGGGGCAAGGGTGATCCCGGCCGGTCAACCCAAACCGACTTTTCCAATCCCTTACAGATGAAGGCCCTGCGGTTCGTTGCAGCCTGCTGCCGGAAAATCTGCGCCTGTCGGCGAAATTCAGCACATTGCCACGTCCAACAAGATTTCGTTTCGGCGCCAACAATCCTCTGCAACGCGTTAGCAACACCATCAATACTTGGTGATCGCGCCGCAAAAGCCATCAAATAGCTTTGGAAAACAGGAAAAAGCTGTATACATCCGGCACATTTAGGTTTCATGGCAAGCTGGGAAGTGCCTTTGCAATCCGCTTGTTGAATCCCTCCTGCGCTGCGGGAAACAGAACAACTGGGCCACCACCACTCACCCCAAATATTGGCCCATCGGCCCGTTGCGGAAATTTCGCAGCGGGCACAAAGCCCCTAAAAGAAATGTGACAACGCGCTGCGACATTTTGTCATGTCTGACGAGGCCGCCCCCTATCCGTACTCTGTTGTGGGGGAGAGCAGTCCTAATCGCTACTAAAGGAAAGCTCACAGATGATGAACTGGACCGATCTGACAAAAGACTGGGGCGCGGCCTATGAACGCGCGAAGCGGCGCTTTCCGAACTTGCGTGACCAGGACATGATGCGCGTCTTAAAGGATCGTAAAGGGTTTGAGGCCTATCTGGCCGAGCGTCACCAGTTGACAATGAATGAAGCACATGAAGAGGTCGAAGATTTCCTGTTCACCGAAGGTCTGAACCGGGAATTCAGCAGCGCCGCTTTAAGTAAGTGATGTGACCCAAAGGATAGTCGCGTCTTCGTCACTAACTGAAATTACGTTATGGCCCATGCTGCCATCGTAATAAGCGCTGTCGCCCCTACGCATCTCGACCGGCTCATAAAACTCAGTATAAAGTTGCACGACTCCGGTCAGCACATACATGAACTCTTCGCCGTCATGGCGCACCCAGCCGTCAAACTCATCCATTGATCGCGCCCGGACCCGCGCACGGTAGGGCAGCATTTGCTTTTTGGTCAGGGTTTCGGCCAACAACTCATGTTCATAGGTGGTTGTAGCATGTGCCGTACCATCGCCCACACGTGTGATTGCCATCCGTCCGATCACCTGATCGCGCTGAGGCGGTGTGAAAAGCTGCGGAACCGAAATTTCCAACCCGATCGCGAGTTTCTTGAGCGCGTCATACGTGGGCGACATCTGCCCGTTTTCAATCTTGCTGAGGGTCGAGCGTGCCAATCCGGCCTGGCTGGCGGCCTGTTCCAGTGTCCATTGCCGAGCCTTGCGCAGCTCTCGCACGCGCGCGCCAAGGTCCAGCGGTTCCACTTCGGTGTATTCGCCGGCGTCTCGGGCAATTCGGATCAGGGATTTGGGATCTTGGGTTCTCATGCCTTCTCTATAGGCCCGGCCAGCCGCGCTTGCAACGCGGCAGGCGGCGCGTTAGCCAGTGTCCATGTTGTCCATTTTCGATCAGGGGCCGGCTGCGCCCTGCCCCAAACCGTTCAACCTGGCGGCTCATGTTCTGGGCCGCGCCGAGTACGCCCCGGATAAAGTGGCATTGTCGGTCTTGCGTTCGAGCAACTCGCAGGATTGGAGCTATCGCGATCTGAAAGCTGCGGTGCTGGGCACTGGTACGGGTTTGCTGAAGGCCGGTTTGAAACCCGGTGACATCGCGCTGATGCGGCTGGGCAATACGGTGGATTTCCCGATTGCCTATCTGGGCGCTATTGCCGTGGGCGTCGTACCGGTGCCGACATCGTCGCAACTGACGGAACCCGAAACCGCCAAAATGATCGAGGATCTTTCCCCGGCGGCCATTCTGCGCGATCCCGACGTCGCCTGCGCTTCGCATCCCCAACAGATCGGGTTGGATGCATTGAAGGCCATGCGAAACCTGCCTGCGGCCCGTTTTGACATGGGCGATCCCGAGCGTATGGCCTATGTCGTCTATACCTCTGGGACCTCAGGCAAGCCGCGCGCTGTCGCCCATGCCCATCGCGCAATCTGGGCCCGGCAGATGATGGTCGAAGGCTGGTACGGTCTGCGCGAAACCGACCGGTTGTGCCACGCTGGCGCGTTCAACTGGACCTATACGCTGGGAACCGGGTTGATGGACCCTTGGACCATCGGCGCGACGGCTCTGATCCCGGAACCGGGCACGGACATCTCCGCCCTGCCCGTTTTGCTAGGCCAGCATCGCGCAACAATTTTTGCCGCAGCCCCCGGTGTCTATCGCAAGATGCTGCAAATAGCGGATCAGATAGAGCTGCCCGACCTGCGCCACGGTCTGTGCGCGGGCGAAAAACTGGCCCGTTCACTGCATGAGAAATGGCTGAGCACCACCGGCACCGAGCTTTTCGAAGCCTACGGTATGTCCGAATGCTCGACCTTCATCTCCTCGAGCCCGGCCCATCCCGCACGCGAGGATGCGCTTGGACAACCGCAACCGGGGCGGCGTGTGGCGATCCTGGGACCGGACGGCCCGGTGCCTCAGGGGCAGGAAGGCACCATTGCAATTCACCGCTCTGACCCCGGATTAATGCTGACCTATCTCAACGCCCCTGATGAAGTTGAAACGCGTATGCAGGGTGAGTGGTTCCTGACCGGAGATCAGGGGGCCATGGCCGTGGATGGCCAGATCTCTTACCTGGGTCGCGACGATGACATGATGAACGCGGGTGGGTATCGCGTGTCTCCGGTCGAAGTCGAAGCCGCCCTGTCCCGTTTTCCCGGCATCACTCAGGTCGGCGCGGCGGCGGTCGAGGTCAAACCGGACACATTTGTGATAGCGGCCTTCTACACTGGCCCGGAAAAGCTGGACGATGCGGCCCTGCGCGCCTATGTCGAGACCAATCTGGCGCGTTACAAGCAACCGCGCGCCTTCATCCACCTGCCCGCGCTGCCGACCGGCGGCAATGGCAAACTCCTGCGCCGGGCGTTGCCGGCCTATTTCGAGGCACCAACCACATGACCCAGACCGTCAAGCTCGACATCCTGTCCGACCCGATCTGCCCGTGGTGCTTTATCGGCAAAACGCATCTGGACAAGGCACTGGCCAACGTTCCCGACCATCCCTTTGTCATTGAATGGCACCCGTTTCAGTTAAACCCAGACATGCCGGATGCTGGCATGGATCGGCGCGAGTACCTTGAGCGCAAGTTTGGCGGCAAGGAAGGCGCGGTTCGGGCTTATGCCCCCGTGGTCGAACATGCCGAAAATGCGGGGCTCAAGATCGACTTCGAAGGCATGAAGCGCACGCCCAACACGCTGGACGCGCATCGCCTGATCCATTGGGCCGGTATTGAAGGCAAACAGAACGCCGTCGTCGACGCGCTGTTCGATGCCTATTTTGTTCAGGCCCGTGACATTGGTAATCCCGAAGTCCTATCCGACATCGCCGACAGCGCTGGAATGGACGCCGCCGTGGTTATGAAACTGCTGAAATCAGACGCCGACCGCGAAGAAATTCGCAACCGGGACACTCACTCGCGCGAAATGGGCGTCAGCTCGGTCCCAACCTACATTGTCGCCAACCAACACGCGGTTCCGGGCGCGCAACCCCCTGACATGTGGGAGAAAGTGATCGCCGAGATCATGTCTCAACTTGAGGCTTCCCCTGCAGAATAGCACAGAGGTCTGTGCAAAATTCCAGTCTGGTCTAACCTGACCCACCGTGATAGCGCCAACGGGTTAGGAGTGCTTCATGGCCAACCGCATGTCAAAGGCGGAATTCATTGCTCTGATCGCAATGATGTTCGCCACCATCGCATTTTCGATCGATTCAATGCTGCCTGCTCTTCCCGAAATCGGCGCGCAGCTCAGCCCTGATGATGTCAACCGGGCCCAATTGATCCTGACGTCCTTTGTGTTGGGCATGGGGATCGGAACCTTTTTCACCGGCCCTCTTTCCGACGCGGTTGGACGCAAGCCGGTAATTTATGGAGGCGCGGTTCTCTATGTCGCGGCATCGACTGTGGCCTGGGCAAGTTCCTCGCTGGAGCTGGTTTTGATCGCACGTGTGTTTCAGGGGTTGGGCGCTGCTGGCCCGCGCGTGGTGGCGATGGCAATCATTCGCGATTTGTATTCGGGCCGTGAAATGGCGCGGATCATCTCGATTGCAATGATGATTTTTACGTTGGTACCTGCTGCCGCACCGATGCTGGGAGCGGGTGTGATCGCCCTGTTTGGCTGGCGCGGGATCTTTGTGTCATTCATTCTATTTGCACTGGTCATCATCACTTGGATGGGCGTTCGCCTGCCTGAATCTCTGGCCCGAGAAAACCGCCGCCCCTTCCGCTTACCGCTGATGCTTTCGGCCACTAAAGAAATGTTTGCTCACCCGACTGTGCGCCTTTCGATCATGGTTCAAACGCTGTGTATGGGCGTGTTGTTTACCATGCTGACTATGGTTCAGCCGGTTTATGACGTAATCCATGACCGTGCGGAAAGCTTTCCTTTCTGGTTTGGGTTCGTGGCACTGATGTCCGGGTCAGCCAGCTTGTTAAACGCAGCACTGGTCGTGCGCGTGGGTATGCGCCGGATGGTGACTTGGGCGCTGGGCGGGCAAATCCTGATCACAGCTTTGGTTATGACGCTAAATGCCATGCTCCTTTCGCCTGACGCCTCATTTGCGCTGTTCGTGTTCTGGCAAACCATGGTGTTTTTCATGGCCGGTGTAACTTTGGGCAACCTGAACGCCATCGCCATGGAGCCGATGGGGCATATTGCCGGGATGGCGGCTTCTGTCATCGGATCGATTTCGACGGTGCTGGCCGCTGCAATTGCAGCGCCGATCGGCTTGCTGTTTGACGGATCCATCGCGCCGTTGACATTCGGTATCCTGACAATGTGCATACTGGCCTTCGCCCTGATGCTGCATATGGGCCGCGTCGAGGAACGCCTGCCAGCCTGATCTGTGCAACATGTTGGAAATGCGCTACCCTTGGCCCAGGCTGAGGGGGGACCACTGATGAACGACTATTACGATCTGGGCAGCTATTCTTGCCCGGTTTCCACGTCGATACCTGAGGCTCAATTGTGGTTCGACCGCGGTCTGAACTGGACCTACGGATACAATCACGAAGAAGCTGTGGTTTGCTTCCAGCGCGCTGCCGAACATGACCCCCAATGCGCCATGGCCCATTGGGGCGTGGCCTATGCGGCTGGCCCGAATTACAACCTGCCCTGGGAATTGCAGGATGAGCGTGGGCGGGGCAAAGCACTGGCACTGGCTTATGATGCCATGCAAAAGGCGCTGGAGCTGGCTGACGGCTGCACGCCCGTTGAACAATCTCTGATCAGGGCTCTAACTGCGCGTTATCCGCAGCGGGATCCAATCGAGGACATGCATACGTGGGATCATGATTTTGCCGACGTCATGCGCACAGCGTTTGCGGCACACCCTGATCACCTCGATCTGCGCACAATCTACGTCGAAGCGCTTTTGAACCTGACACCCTGGAAAATGTGGGATCTGAAAACAGGCCAACCGGCAGAAGGTGCTGCAACGCTTGAGGCTCAAGAGGCGTTGGAATGGGCGATGACCAACGATCCGGCCGCCATGTCACATCCCGGCCTGCTGCATCTTTACGTCCACCTGATGGAGATGTCGCCCACACCGGAAAAAGCCCTGAAAGCCGGAGATATCCTGCGCACTTTGGTTCCGGATGCCGGGCATCTGGTCCATATGCCAACACACATAGATGTGCTCTGCGGCCACTACCACAATGTTGTGTACTGGAATGAAAAAGCCTCCGAAGCCGATCTGAAATATTACGAACGCGAAGGTGCGTTCAACATTTATACCGGCTACCGCCAACACAACTACCACTTCACCATCTACGGCGCGCTTTTTCTGGGGCAAATTGAACCTGCGCTGCGTGCCAACCAGGGGTTGTGGGATACGACGCCCGAAGAAATGCTTCGCATCGAAAGCCCGCCCATGGCGGATTTCTTCGAAAGCTATATGTCCATGGGGCCGCATATTCTGGTCCGGTTTGGCCGATGGGAAGAGGCAAAGGCGCTGGACCTGCCCTCGGATCCGGATCTGTTCCGCACCCTGACGGCCACGACCCATTACGCCCGCGCCATTGCCCATGCGGCAACTGGCGATGTCACCCACGCCGAAGCGGAAGAGAACCTGTTTCTCGCCGCTAAAGAATGCGTTCCCGAAACCCGCAGGCTGCACAACAACCGCGTGATCGACCTGCTGGAGATCGCGCGGGAAATGCTGCGCGGTGAGATCGAGTATCGCAAGGGTAATTTCGAAATCGCTTTCGCCCACCTGCGCCGCTCGGTCGAATTGGACGATACCCTGCCCTATGACGAGCCCTGGGGCTGGATGCAGCCCACACGCCACGCGCTTGGCGCTTTGCTGTTCGAACAAGGCCATACGGCAGAAGCCGAGGACGTCTATCGCGAAGATCTGGGTCTCGGCGGTGCCCTGAGCCGCGCTTCGATCCACCCGGACAACGTCTGGAGCTTGAAGGGGTTACACGACTGCCTGAAAGCCCGTGGAGAAGAGGTTGAAATCTTACAGATAAAACAACGCCTCGACCTCGCTTTGGCCCGCGCTGATCGGGCGGTTGCAGCGTCTTGCTTCTGCGCGCAGGCTGCAATGCGTGATTAGAGGGGTGATCGCGCTGCCGCGCGATGCCTCCGGCGGGGATATTTTTAGCCAGATGAAGCTGGGATCCGTTACTTCATCTGGCCGTAAATATCCCGGGGGAGATGCGCGGAACGCGCATCGGGGGCAGAGCCCCTGTCTTACCTGTCAGCCAGCTTTGGCCTTCTTCTTTTCCGCGACCACTTTTTCAGCAAGGTCGCGGGCAATCGCGAAGGCGCCCTTGATCTTGTCGCTGTCCTTTTTCCAGTCGCGATGCACGACGATCTTGTTGTCTTTGACCTTGGCCATGCCGCGCTGGTTCTGGATGAATTCGACCAGCCCCTGAGGGGACGCAAATTTGTCATTGTGGAACTGGATCGTCGCGCCTTTAGGACCGCCATCCAGCTTTGCAATTCCGGCGCGTTTACACATCGCCTTGATACGCACGACCAGCATCAGTGTGTTGACCTCTTTCGGCAATTTGCCGAACCGGTCGATCAACTCGGCGGCGAAGCCTTCCAACTCGACCTTGGTCGACAGCGATGACAGGCGGCGATAAAGACCAAGACGGACGTCCAGATCGGGCACGTAGTCCTCGGGGATCAGGACCGGAACGCCCAGATTGATCTGCGGGGCCCATTGATCGTCAGCGTCCGACAACCCTTCCATCTCGCCCGCTTTGATCTTGGCAATCGCCTCTTCCAGCATCGACTGATAAAGTTCGTACCCCACATCGCGCATCTGACCTGATTGTTCTTCACCAAGCAGGTTGCCCGCGCCGCGAATGTCGAGGTCTTGGCTGGCCAGAGTGAACCCGGCCCCCAGCGTGTCAAGCGAACCCAGAACCCGCAGGCGTTTTTCGGCGGTGGCGGTCAGTTTCTGACGCGGTTTCGTGGTCAGGTAGGCGTAAGCCCGCGTCTTCGAGCGCCCTACCCGCCCGCGTATCTGATAGAGTTGTGCAAGGCCGAACATATCTGCGCGGTGTACAACCATCGTATTAGCTGTCGGAATATCCAAGCCACTTTCGACAATCGTCGTGGCCAGCAACACGTCGTATTTGCCGTCATAGAACGCGTTCATTCTGTCATCGAGTTCTCCCGCAGCCATCTGGCCATGGGCAACCACATAGGTCAGCTCCGGCAGCTGTTCCTTGAGGAACTCTTCGATCTCGGGCAAATCCGAGATACGCGGGACCACATAGAAACTTTGCCCGCCGCGATAGTGTTCACGCAACAGCGCTTCGCGGATCGTCACCGCGTCGAATTCGCTGACATAGGTGCGGATCGCCAGACGGTCGATGGGCGGAGTGCCGATGATCGACAGATCGCGCACGCCGGTCAGCGACAATTGCAAGGTCCGCGGGATCGGCGTGGCGGTCAGCGTCAGCACGTGCACGTCCGAGCGCAATTGCTTCAGCCTCTCTTTGTGACCAACACCGAAATGCTGTTCCTCGTCAATGATCAGCAGACCCAGATTGTTGAACCGTATTCCCTTGGCCAGCAGCGCGTGGGTTCCGATCACGATATCCACTGTACCGCGCGCCAACCCGTCGCGGGTCTGCTGTGCCTCTTTCGCCGAAACAAAACGCGACAGCTGCCGGACCTCCAGAGGGAAACCTCGGAACCGTTCCTTGAAGGATGCCGCGTGCTGGCGAGCCAGCAAGGTGGTCGGAGCGACAACAGCCACCTGTACGCCGGACATGGCCGCAACAAAGGCCGCGCGCATGGCGACTTCGGTTTTACCAAAGCCGACATCGCCACAGATCAGGCGATCCATCGGTGCACCGGAATGCATGTCCTCCATCACCTCTGTGATGGCACGCAACTGGTCGTCGGTCTCCTGATAGGGGAAACGGGCGCTGAACTCCTCCCACGCATGGGGCGGCGGGTCCATCACAGGGGCCTTGCGCAGAGCGCGTTCGGCGGCGATGCGGATCAGCTTGTCCGCCATCTCGCGAATACGTTCTTTGAGCTTGGCCTTTTGGGCCTGCCATGCGCCGCCGCCCAGACGGTCAAGCAATCCTTCGTCATGGCCGTATTTCGACAGAAGCTCGATATTTTCGACCGGCAGGTACAGTTTGGCTTGCTCGGCATATTCAAGCAGCAGGCATTCATGGGCGGCACCGGCGGCGGTGACAACCTCCATCCCCCGGTAGCGACCAATGCCGTGATCCACATGCACCACCAGATCGCCGGGGCTGAGCGATTGGGTCTCGGTCAGGAAGTTCTCGGCCTTGCGGCGTTTCTTGGGCTGGCGGATAAGGCGGTCGCCCAAAACATCCTGTTCCGCGATAACCGTCAGGTCGGGGGTTTCGAACCCATGCTCCAACGCCCAGACCGCAAGGTGCAGGCCGCGCTTGCCGATGCGGGTGCCATTGGACACCGGAATGGCCTCGGCCAAACCTTCGTCCTCGATCAGACCGGTCAGACGTTCGCGCGCGCCTTCGGAATATGACGCAATAAGAACCGGCCCCTTGTCGAGCTTGGCTGTGATGTGGCTGGCCAAAGCGCCAAACAGACTGATGCTTTCCTGCTGACGTTCCGGGGCAAAGTTGCGCCCAATGCGGCCGCCTGCATCGATGACACCGGGGCCCGACGCTTGCGGCAATGGGCTGAACTGCATCACCCGACGATCCGCGACCACCGCCTCCCACGCCGCGTCGTCGAGATACAACAGTCCCGGAGGCGTTGGTTTATAGACCGTGTCCATGCGAGATCGGTTTTCCAGCGCCAAACGCCGGGTTTCATATTGATCGGCAATCGTCTCCCACCGGGCCAGCCGTGCCGGTGTGACCTGATCATCGACTGTGATCGAGGCATCCGGAAGATAATCAAACAGCGTCTCAAGCTTGTCATGGAAGAACGGCAGCCAGTGTTCGATGCCCTGATGCTTGCGGCCGGCGCTGACGGCCTCATACAACGGGTCATCGGTGCCCGCCGCACCGAATTCGATGCGGTAATTCTGACGGAACCGAGTGATCGCGGCCTCGTCCAGAATGACCTCGGACACGGGCGCGAGTTCCACCACGTCCAGCTTTTCGGTTGTGCGCTGTGATACCGGATCAAATCGGCGCGCGCCGTCCAGAACGTCTCCGAACAAGTCCAGACGAACCGGGCCGGATTCGCCCGGAGGGAAAATGTCGATAATGCCGCCGCGAATGGCGTAGTCTCCGGGCTCCATCACCGTGGGGCTTTGGGTGAAACCCATGCGCACCAGAAAATTCCTGAGCGCGGTTTCATCAATGCGCTGATCCACGCGGGCGGTAAACGCCGCTTCGCGCAGAACCTCTCGCGCAGGGACGCGTTGGGTCGCGGCATTCAGAGTCGTCAGCAGAACGAACTTCTGCGGCATCTGGTGAACCAGCGCCGCCAGCGTGGCCACCCGCGCCGCCGAGATATCCGCGTTAGGTGACACCCGATCATAAGGAAGGCAATCCCAGCCCGGAAACACAAAGACCGGCATGTCGGGGGCAAAGAAAGCCAGCGCCGCACGCATCGCCTCCATCCGCTTGTCATCACGCGCGACATGGGCCACCGGCCCGTTGGTGCGGGCGATTTCGTTCAGCACAAGCTGCGCGTCAAACCCTTCGGGGGCGCCGCCAACTGTCACGTGGTTCGGAGCCTTCATCGCCTCGCCTTTCAGATTTGCTATCCCAGAACGCCGATCGAAATGTTCTGATACATGCCCCAGAACGAAGTGACCAGTATCGAGATCATGCCGATGATCTGGGTATACAGCCGACAGCGCGAAATCGTCTTTGAAACCGTCTCAATCGTCAGCTCCTGCTGCCGCAAACGCCTTGCGTGCACAATGTTTACCAACAGCACCAGCGTCATCGGAAACAGCAGCAAAAACACGGCCTGCGCAATTTCGACACCGTAATAAAACCCTAACGTCGCCAGGCCAGTGAACAAAAAACATCCAGCCGCCAGCAATATGGTACCTGACATGTCCACGATCAGCAGAATTCGGTTGGTGTGAATGCGAACGATGTCGAGAAGATCAACCTCGACCTGCCCCCCGACCCGCCGGGCGCGCACCACCAGATCGTAGGGAATGCCCATGACCCAGTGACTGGCTGACGACCAGGCAACTGCCAGCACAATCCAGAACCAGAGATTCGAAAAGCTGCGCATGTCGATGACTTCAAAGATCGAAGAGTACCAGTCCAAACCCAACCCTTTATTCAAACCACTCAGGGAGGTTCTGCCACGCAGCCGCGTCCATTGATACCCTTGAGACCTTTGTGAATTCATGCCACCCAATGCACGAATGTTCAAGGAGAACGCGCCATGAAACCGACCATTGCCCCCTATCCCATGACCCGCTTTCGGCGCGCCCGTCAATCCGAGGCAATTCGCGGGCTGGTGCGCGAAAACACTCTTACCACTGATGACCTGATCTGGCCCGTATTCGTACGCGATGGCGAAGGGATTGAAGAGCCGGTCCCTTCAATGCCAGGCGTGATGCGCCGCTCGGTAGATCTGATTGCAAAGGCGGCGGTCGAAGCCCAAGCGCTTGAGATTCCGGCGATTTGCATCTTTCCCTACACGGATCCTTCGCTGAAAACCGAAGATTGCGCAGAAGCCTGGAACCCTGATAACCTGTCGAACCGGGCCATTCGGGCGATCAAGTCAGCGGCCCCGGATATCGCCGTAATGACCGATGTTGCGCTGGACCCCTATAACATCAATGGCCATGACGGTTATGTCGTCGATGGCGAGATCGTGAATGATCAAACCGTTGAGGCGCTGGTCAAGATGACCCTCGCCCAAGCCGAGGCAGGTGCGGATATCATCGGCCCGTCGGACATGATGGACGGCCGTATCGGGGAAATGCGCAGCGCGCTGGAAGGTGCAGGCCATCACAATGTGATGATCCTCAGCTATGCCGCGAAATATGCCAGTGCCTTTTACGGCCCGTTCCGCGACGCGGTCGGCGCATCGGGTGCCCTGACCGGGGACAAGAAAACCTATCAGATGGACCCGGCCAACTCGGACGAGGCGCTGCGCCTGATCGAACGCGACCTGACCGAGGGCGCGGATATGGTGATGATCAAACCGGGAATGCCCTATCTGGATATCTGCCGCCGGGTGAAAGACAGCTTTGGCGCGCCAACCTATGCCTATCAGGTCTCTGGCGAGTACGCGATGATTCAGGCGGCGGCTCAGAACGGTTGGATCGATGGCGACAAGGTGATGCTGGAAAGCCTGCTGGCCTTCAAGCGCGCCGGGTGCGACGGAATCCTGACCTATTTCGCGCCTCAGGTTGCGCGCACGCTGCAAAGCTAAAACCCCAAAGACTCGCGACTTTTCGCCGATAATCCTGCGCAGGCGGACAGCTTTCCCGTGACACATCGCCCTAATCGGCGTATCCTTGCCGCCAAGATCGGGAATACCCGACACATCAGGCACAGTTACAGAGACAAAAAACCATGAGCAGTTCCAATTCCCCCCGACTGAATCGTCGCGGCTTTGCCTTTGGCATGGCAGGGCTAACCCTGACCGCAGCCTGCGGCAACGGTGTCGGCAGTTCCAACGCAGCGACAATCGATGCGCGCGTTGATGCCACGTTGACCGAGATGTACGCGAAATACCCCAACACTGTTGACATCGCGAACAAAGCCAACGGCATGTTGGTTATGCCCCTGATCACCGACGCCGGATTGATCTTTTTTGGCGGCGCTTACGGCCAAGGCGCGCTGCGCATCAACGGGGCGACGGTCGATTACTATTCTGCAATTTCCGGAACCGCAGGCCTGCAACTCGGTGCGCAGCAATATGCGCATATCCTGTTCTTCATGACCGAAGATGCGCTGAACGATTTCCGCCGTTCCAGCGGATGGACGGCAGGTGCCGATATCGGGTACGTGGTTGACGCAACCGGGAATTCCTTGTCCACGGACACGACAACACTGCGTTCGCCGGTGCTGGCGGTGGTCTTTGGCCAGGCCGGTCTGAAATTCGGCGCGACCGTCGAAGGCACGAAATACACCCGCATCATTCCATAATCCGGATTACCACTTCCCCCTCAAACGGTCCCCGTCGCAGCGTAAAACTGCGGCGGGGCATTCGTTTTAACCCTTTCCACGCAGGTTCTTGCCGCGTTCCTCTTTCGGTCAGACCCTCCATCCTCTAGTCTCTGCCCAACCTTCATCTGAATAAGAATCTGGGGCAGTAATGGGTCTTGTTTTCCGCTGGCTGGTGCGCATCGCGTCGGGTCTGATTATTCTGATCCTCGCTGCGGTGGGCCTTGTCTATTTTCTGGCCAGCCAATCCCTGCCCGACTATGACCAGACGCTTGAGGTCGATGGGCTGACCGCCCCGGTCGAGATCGTACGCGACACGGCCAACGTTCCGCATATTCTGGCCCAGAATGACCCCGATGTTTTCTTTGGCCTGGGGTATGCCCATGCGCAGGACCGGCTGTGGCAAATGACGGTGATGCGCCGCACCGCCCAGGGGCGTTTATCCGAGGTCTTTGGCCCACGCACGCTTCACATCGACAAGCTTCTGCGCCGCTTGGACCTTTATGGCCTTGCCCACCGCTCGGTCGAGGTGCAGGACGACTATACCAAGGCTGCACTGCGCGCCTATTCCGCTGGGGTCAACGCCCGGCTGACCGAAATCAACGAAGAGGCTCTGGGGCGCGGTGCTCCGGAAATGTTCCTGTTCAACGCCCCAGTCTCACCCTGGCAGCCGGGCGACAGCATCGCGGTGATCAAGCTGATGGCGCTGCAATTGTCAGGCCACCTGAGCGATGAGGTTCTGCGCGCCCGCACCTCGCTGATGCTGAACGATCCCGCCCGTTTGGCGGATATCCTGCCTGACGTGCCCGGACCCGGTATTGCGGCACTTCCTGAATATGCCGCTTTGTTCCCCAATCTACCACGTTATGCCGCAGGTTTGGACACCCCTGAGTCACCCTTGTCGCCCATTCCAAAGCGCGGTTTGGCCGGAGCGTCCAATGCCTGGACCGCCGCCCCATCGAGGTCGGCAAGCGGAGGCACATTGCTGGCCAACGACCCGCATCTGGGCTTCACGGCACCAGGGGTGTGGTATCTGGCACATCTTGGTCTGCAAAAAGGCGGTGTGATCGGGGCCTCGATCCCCGGCGTGCCCGCCATCATGACCGGGCGCAGCGACCGATTGGGATGGGGGCTGACTTCGTCATATCTCGACGATCAGGACGTTCATATCGAACAGCTCAATCCTGATAACCCGGAAGAATACCTGACCCCGGACGGCTTCAAGGAGTTTCAGACGCGCCCCTCGATCATTGAGATCAAGGATAAGGCCCCGGTTACGCTGACCCTTCGCTGGACGGATAACGGGCCGGTTCTGCCGGGCACGGACTACAAGCTGGAAACCATCACACCACCGGGGCACGTAGCGTCCCTGTCCTGGACCGCGCTTAGCCCGCAAGACACGTCAATGTCGGCATCCATGGCGCTGATGAACGCTGACAGCGTGCAAGAGGCCATCACGGTTGGAGAGCGCTTCATCGCCCCGTCTCAGAACCTGTCGCTGGTCGACAAGACCACAATCGGGATGAAGCTGATTGGCGCAATGCCCCGGCGCGATCTGCAAAACCAAAGCCGTGGGCGCATCCCCTCGCCCGGCTGGATCGAGGCCAACCGCTGGCAAGGCCGCCTGCCCTATGCCGACAACCCGGAATTCGTGGCCCCCGTCGGCGGCGTTCTGGGCAACACCAACAACAAGATCATCGACCGCCCGTTCCCGGATCATGTGTCTTATGAATGGGGCGATACACAGCGCGTGCATCGTTGGGAACGCCTGATGCAATCGCGCGAGGTGCATACCCGCGACAGCTTTATCGAAGCGCAACTAGACACGGTCAGCTTTACCGCGCGGTCCCTGCTTCCGCTGATCGGTGCCGATTTGTGGTTCACCGGTGCCTCGGCCCCCGAAGGCACACCAGAGCGCCAACGGCAGATAGCCCTGTCCCTGCTTGCGGACTGGAACGGCGAGATGAACGAACACCTGCCCGAGCCGTTGATCTATGCGGCCTGGCTGCGCGCCCTGCAAATCCGTCTGATCTCGGACGAACTTGGACCACTGGCCAGCGAATACAAACATGTCGAACCGCTGTTCATTGAACGGGTCTATCGCGACATCGACGGCGCTGGCGTCTGGTGCGATGTGCTGCAAAGCGCCCCGGTCGAGACCTGCACCGAGATGTCGCGGCTGGCGCTGGATGACGCCCTGATCTGGATCTCCGAACGCTATGGCAGCGCGCTGGAGTCCTTGCGTTGGGGCGACGCGCATCAGGCGACGCACGACCACCCGGTGCTTGGATCTGTCCCTGTTCTGAGGTTTTTCGTAAACATTCGCCAATCGACCAGCGGTGGCGACAATACCCTGCTGCGGGGACGCACCTCGGGAGAAGGGCCGGACCCGTTCCAGAATGTACATGGGGCGGGGTATCGCGGCGTTTATGACTTTGCTGATCCCAACAGCTCGGTCTTTATCACGGCGACCGGGCAGTCGGGCCATTTCCTGTCGCGCTATTATGACGATCAGGCGCAGCTGTGGCGGCGTGGCGAGTATATTCCGATGTCACTGGACCTTGATCTGGCCCGCGCAGCCGCCGTTGGCGTGACCAATCTGATCCCGCGATAATCCGCCTATTCGGCAAGTCCTCGCCCCGATTTCTGCGCCATCGTGGCACCTTGAGCCTTTTTCGCCTAACATCATCGGGCCGATTATGTGGGACCAAGGGGGAACGATTATGGCCAGTATTCGGGATGTCCTAAATAATCTTGCACGCGATTACGCTATCGCCTGGAGTTCAGGTGACCCCGACGCGGTTGCCGGATTCTTTGCGCCAGACGGCCAGATCACGATCAACCGGGGCGACCCGATCGAAGGGCGCGCGGCGATTGCCGACATGGCCCGGGGCTTCTACGCGGATTTTCCGGATCTGGAGGTACGCTGCGACATGATGCGGTGGGCCGGATCTCATGCCATTTTTGTCAAAACTCTCGAAGGGCACCACGCTGAAACCGGCAATCACGTCATAGCGCGTGGATGGGAAGAGTGGGAATTGACGCCGGATTACCTGGTACAATCATCGCTGGGCTGGTTCGACGCGGATGATTATCAACGGCAGATAGACGGGGCCTGAGCTAGCCCCTGTTGGTTCCGCTTTCTATCTTGTAGTTTCGCGGAATCCCCTGAGTGATCCGAGACCAGTCAGACGCCTGCGCCCGCGCCTGATGCGCGTCAAAGGCCTGCTGGTCCACGAACACTTCTGACACGTTGAACCGACCCGGACTGGTCGGATCTTCGATCACTTCGAAGGAAATGCAACCCTCTTCCTTGCGTGTCAGTTTCACATGTTCCGGCAGGGCCGCGCGCACCTCTTCCAATCGGTCGGCAGGCACGGTGATATAGCCGCTCAAAAACACCCGCTGATCTGGCTTGTCAGACATATTCAGCCCTGCCGCCAAATCTACAGCGCCTCAAACTGAGACGCTTGTTTATCAGTCCACAGAACGGTGATGCGAAAGCCCTCTTCGGTCTGTTCTTCGCTGCGCACAACATCCTGACGGAACAGCCAGGCCCGTTTGTTACCCTCCGAGAAGGACAGGTTCAAAACCTCCTCATGCCGCGCGCCTTGCAACTGGGTCGCGATCTCGGACAGCAAAGGGTCGATCCCTTCACCGGTCACCGCCGAAATGGCGAAAATTGCCGGATCGCGTTCCGCGCGTGCCAAAGTCGCCTCGCGCTCATCGTCGCTGAGCAGGTCGATCTTGTTCCAGACCTCAAGCCGGGGCCGCTCTTCATCGACCCCCAACGAGGTCAGGATCGCCTCGACATCCTGCGCCTGCGCCTCCGTTTCCTCGTGGCTGATGTCGCGCACATGGACGATCAGGTCAGCCCCCAGCACCTCTTCCAGCGTAGCCCGAAAGGCCGCCACCAGTTCGGTCGGCAAGTTCGAGATGAAACCCACCGTGTCGGACAGGATTACCTCGGGGCCATCAGGCAACTGTACGCGGCGCATGGTCGGGTCCAGCGTGGCGAACAGCATGTCCTTGGCCATCACTTCGGCCCCGGTCAGGTGATTGAACAGAGTGGATTTGCCAGCGTTTGTATAACCGACCAATGCAACAATCGGGTAAGGCACCTTTGCCCGCGCCGCTCGGTGCAACGTGCGGGTCTTGACCACCTTCTGCAATTGGCGCCGCAAGCGCACCAGTTGTTCGTCAATGGCGCGGCGGTCGGCTTCGATCTGGGTTTCGCCGGGTCCGCCGACAAACCCCAATCCGCCCCGCTGACGTTCAAGGTGGGTCCAGGCCCGCACCAGCCGCGTGCGCTGATAGCTAAGCGCCGCCATCTCGACCTGCAGCACACCTTCGCGGGTCCGTGCGCGGTCGCTGAATATTTCCAAAATCAGCCCGGTCCGGTCGAGGATCTTGACCCTCCACGCCTTTTCCAGGTTACGCTGCTGAACCGGCGTCACCGGCCCATCGATCAGAACCAGTTCAACCTCGTTTTCGTGAAATCGCTCGCCAAGCTCTTCGATCTTGCCGCTGCCGAACAAATGCCCCGCTTGGGCGCGTTGAACGCGAACGATTTCGGACCCGATCACATCCAGATCGGGCAATGCGGCGGCCAGTGCAACCGCCTCTTCCAGCGCCGGTTCGGGGACACGGCGCTGTTCATCTGATTTGATTTCGGGATGCAGCACCCAGGCTCGGGTGCGCGTCCGGTCATGTTCCATCAAGAGGCGTCTTCGCCCTCATACAGGTTGATCGGCTGCGATGGCATGATGGTCGAAATCGCGTGCTTGTATACCAACTGCGACTGTCCGTCGCGGCGCAACAATACGCAGAAATTGTCGAACCAGGTGATCACACCCTGCAGTTTTACACCGTTGATCAGGAAAATCGTAACCGGAACCTTAGCTTTCCGTACATTGTTCAGGAAGGCATCCTGAAGATTCTGTCTGTCCGAAGCCATATTTTTATAATCTCGCCATTGTTCTTGCTACGCGCTGCGGACCAACGCGCTCCCTCTCGGAGAGTATGGAGTGCTATGCGCAGATATTCCAGATGAAAAATCAGGCGTTAACACTCGCGACATGCGCCCGGTTCAATCCCGCCACAGAGAAGGTGTGATCAGGGCAATGATTGCCAGTGTTTCCAAACGACCAATCACCATTGCCGCGCAAAGGGTCAGTTTGGCACCGGCGGACAGGTCGATCAGGCGAATTGGAACATCCGTGGCCAGATCGATCAAAGGCCCCGTCGTGCTGAGCATTGCAACGCTGAGCACCATCGCTTGTTCAAACCCAGACCCCATCGCCGCCAACAGCAGGTTAAAAACAGCAAGCGTAAGCGCAAAAAGCATCAGGAAGATCCAGGCGATAAAGGCACCATCGCTTTGAATGCGCCGGTTACCGCCCCCTGCACCACTGACCGATGAGGGATAGATCAATCGGTCAATCTCACGTGCGCCGTTCAGGTACAGTGCGAAGACACGCAAAAGTTTGACACCTCCGGCCGTAGTTGCGACACCGCCGCCGATCAATGCCAGCCCCATCAGCAGCAGACCCGGTGTTCCCAGCCCGGAAAGTTGTTGCGCATCGTTCCAGTTTGCGCTTTCGAAACCAGCGGTTGTCAAAAAGGCCAGAACGGTGAACAGCATCCCCCAGATAACCTGCAATGCCTGTAAGGGTTCGATTTGACCACCGATTTCTGTCACCCCGGCAAACACGCGGAAGAACAGCAAGATCGCCACGGCCAGAACAATCATCAGGCCGATACGAAACTCGGGATCCGTATCCAGACGGGAATAGCCGGTTGTGGCGGTATCTTTCGAAAAGGTCAGGCGCGAGAGGGCGAAGAACAGAAACAGAAACAGGATTGCTTCACCCGTAAAACCGGCCTGAGCCCCCTCCATCCCTCCGACCGGAGAAATCCCGGACGTCGCCATAACAGCCATCGCATGACAGACGGCTGTCAATCCGACTTCACCAGCGATGAGCAAAAGTACCCAGATCACTGCAGTCAGCCCGGCATAAACCGGCGTCAGCGTCTTCGCCACGCGGATCAGACGGCCACGCGGGTCCACGCGTTCGCTTTGCGCCACCCCGGACACGGGGCGCCCCGGTTGCCCCTTGGCCGTGACCTCGAACCCGCCAAGTGACAACGGAGCAAGGATCGCGGCAGCCGCGATCCACATCAGCAGGCCGCCCATCCAGCCGACCAAAGCGCGCCACAGATGCAGCGGTGCCGACAGGCGATCAGGGTTCGGAAACAGATCCGCCCCCGTGGTCGTCAGGGCGCTGACCATATCGAAATAGGCGTTGAGAAAAATGGTCGTTCCAAGCGCGTCGTGAAACGGGATGGCCAGAAAGATGGGAAGGATGGTGAAACATCCCAACATCACCGCTAACTGACCCAATGTCCCCCGTCGCGGAACGCGGTTGGACGACGCCATCGCGATTGTGGCAACCAGAAACAGCCCCAAAAGGCCCGAGTAAAGAAAGGATCGCGACGTTGAGTGATCGTCCAGCGCCAGCGCATAAATCGCCGGAATCCACATGGCCAGCGACGCAATAGCCCAGATCAGCAGAAACAGCGGCAACCGCCGCAAAAGCCCGAACTGTTGTGTCCCCGCACGCGCCATCAGAAGAAATCGATTGAAACCTGCATCAGGCGCTCGACCTCTGGCACGTCCTTAGCCATGGCAAAGATTGCCACCACATCCTTTTCATCGATCCGCAGGCTGCCCGTCGGTCGCAGAACCTCGTCCCCTTTACGCACGGCCCCCACCAGAACACCTTCGGGGAAGTCGATATCGCGCAGACGCTGCCCGGCCATCGGCGAGGTCGACAGGACCTCGGCCTCGATCACTTCGGCTTCGGCGTCACCGATAGAATAGACCTGCCGCACGCGCCCATGACGGATGTGTCGCAGGATCGAACTGACGGTTGTCGCACGCGGGTTGATATAGGCGTCAATGCCCAATGGCCCCATCAGGGCCACCATGCTGGGATCGTTTATCAGTGCAATTGCCAGCGCACAGCCTTCGGCCTTGGCGCGAACGGCGGCCAGCATATTTGTACGGTCGTCATCGGTCACCGCCAGCATCGCATCGGCCCGTTCGATCCCGGCCTCGCTCAGCAACCCGGAATCCAACCCGTCGCCGTGCAGCACAATCGTCCGCTCAAGAGCTTCGGCGGCGATCTCTGCGCTCTGCCGGTCGCGCTCGATAATCTTGGCACGTACGCGGCTTTCGCGCTCTTCCAGCGTCCGGGCCACTTCCAGCCCGACATTGCCGCCGCCGACGACCACCACGCGGTCCTGCCGCTTCTGCGCCTTGCCGAACACTTCCATGGTCCGGTCCACGTCATTCACATTTGTGAAGACATAGCATTCGTCGCCGACGAACAGCTGATCCTCGGATTCGGGCGCAAACAGAGTCCCCTCGCGGCGCACGCCGACCACAATCGAACTGAGAGTCGAGAACAGATCGGTCAGTTGCCGCAGCGGCGTGTTTACGATCGGGCAATCTTCTTCCACCCGAATGCCAAGCAGCTGTGCTTTCTCATCCATGAAGATTTCAGTGTCAAAGGCGGACGGGGCCGACAGCCGGCGCATCGCGGCAGCGGCCACTTCGCGTTCCGGGCTGATCACCACGTCAATCGGCAGGTGATCGCGGCGATAAAGGTCCGAGTGGATCGCCTCAAGATAGGATTTCGACCGCAGTCGCGCGATCTTGCGCTGGATCGAAAACACCGAGTGCGCCATCTGACAGGTGACCATGTTCACCTCATCCGAATGGGTCGCGGCGATGATCATGTCGGCGTCCCGAGCCCCTGCCCGCTCCAACACGTCGGGGTAGCTTGCAAACCCGGCGATGCCCTGCACATCCAGCGTTTCCGTCGCCCGACGCACCAGATCGGGATTGTTGTCCACGACGGTGACGTCGTTCAGCTCGCCCGAAAGGTGCCGCGCAATTTGCCAGCCAACCTGACCCGCGCCGCAAATAATGACCTTCATGTTTCTGGCCCTTCTGCCTGAAAGGATTGAATGACAGATGCCCCCAAAGCGGTCAATTGAATTGTCATCGTCGTTTAGCTGCGGCAAGATAAGCATATGAAAACGCTGTTTCCTATGCTCGTACCCTTGATGGTGCTGTCCTCATGCGGGCCGCTTTCGCTCTATTATCGCGAGGGTGAAACCGTATCTCGCCTGCAGCAAGAGACCACGCAGTGCCAGCTTGCAGCGGCCAAAGAGGTGCCAGTTGCCAATCAGGTCCGCCAAAGCCCGCCAACCTATTGGCCGGGGCGCACATATTGCGACGGCCACGGCCGTTGCTATCGATCCGCGGGCTGGTGGCAGCCGGGCCGCGTCTACACCGTGGATGTGAACCAGAACCTGCGCAACTCTGTCGAAGCGCAATGCATGGCGAAAAAAGGGTTTCGGCCTGTTAGCCTGCCGCCTTGCAAACAGAACGTGAAGTCACGCGTTCCGGCGACCCGAACCACCACATTGCCGCCGCTCAACAGCGCTTCGTGTTTTGTGAAATTCAATGATGGCTCATTCCAGATCATAACACCCGGTCAGACGGGCTGATGCGTGATCCTATCTGAGTGCTCGGCCCGCCCCTCTAAAGGATCAGGCCCTGACTGAAGCCATCCGACCGGCAGATTACTCTGCCGGTTCGGGTTCGTCGATCTGCGCCACCCGCGCGCCGGATTTGTTCGAAGTGACCACGCCCAGCGACTTCAGCTTGCGGTGCAAAGCGCTGCGCTCCATCCCCACAAAGCTGGCCGTCCGGCTGATATTGCCGCCGAACCGGTTGATCTGAGTCAGCAGATACTCCCGCTCAAAGGCTTCGCGGGCTTCGCGTAGCGGCAGGGTGGCCAAAGCACCCGACAGAACAACGCGGCCGGTGTCTTCGGCTTTTTCCTCTTCGTTTGGCAACTCGCGCGCTTCGATCGGACCGGTGCCGTCACCCAGGATCAGAACCCGCTCGATCAGGTTCTTCAGTTGGCGAACGTTGCCGGGCCAGGTCATTGTCTGCAGCAGAGCAATCGCTTCTTCCGACATCTCCCGGATCGGCAAACCCTGCGTTTCATTGCACATTTCGATGAAATGCTGTGCCAGAACCGGAATATCCTCGCGGCGATCTTCCAGCGATGGAACCGTGATCGGCACAACATTCAGACGGTGGTACAGTTCTTCGCGGAACCGCTCGGCGGCGATTTCCTCATCCAGATCCTTGTTGGTCGACGAGATCACCCGTAGATCCACGCGCACCTTGTCGGACCCGCCAACGCGCTGGAATTGCTGATCCACCAGTACCCGCAATATCTTTGACTGCGTGCCCAATGGCATGTCAGCGACCTCGTCAAAATAGACTACGCCGCCATGTGCTTCTTCCAACAGTCCGGATTCCACGCCGCGTTCCGATGATTCCCGTCCGAACAGAACTTCTTCAACGCGCTCTGGCTCGATCCCGGCGCAATTGACCGTAACGAACGGTGCGTTGGCACGATTGGAATGCGCATGGATATAACGGGCGGCGATTTCCTTGCCCGACCCGGCCGGCCCGCTCAGCATCACGCGGCCATTGGACTTGGTCACCTTGTCCAACTGCCCCTGCATGGCGCGGAACGAGGCAGACTTGCCGATCATGTCGGAGTTGTTGACCTCTTTGCGCTTCAGAGACGCATTCTCACGACGCAGGCGCGAGGTCTCCATTGCGCGGCGGATCACCACCATCAACTGGTCAATGTTGAAGGGTTTTTCGATAAAGTCATACGCGCCCTGCTTGATCGCGGCGACGGCGATTTCAATATTGCCGTGACCGGAAATGATAACCACCGGTACATCAGGGTTGTCGCGTTTCACCGCCTTGAGAATATCGATCCCATCCATACGGCTGTCTTTCAGCCAGATATCCAGGATCAACAGCCCCGGTGGCTCGGAATTGATTGACGCCATACACTCGTCCGAGTTCGCCGCCAGCCGGGTTGAATAGCCTTCGTCCTCCAGAATGTCGGACACCAGCTCGCGAATATCGCGTTCGTCATCTACGATCAGAATGTCGCTCATCTTTGGCCTGCTTTCAGTTTGTTGGTTCTAATTGCCTGCTTCTGTGGCGCAGCGGTTGGGGAAATACTGGTCCCCGGCAAACGGATCACGGCCATCGCGCCGAAATGGTCCTGTCCGTCAAATACGGGCGCGTCTTCAAGGGTCAGCGCACCGCCATGCTCTTCTATGATTTTTTTGACGATGGGCAGGCCCAGCCCGGTCCCTTCGTCGCGTGTCGTCACGTAAGGTTCAAACAGCCGCGCCCGGTCTTCCGGCAGGCCGATTCCGTTATCCGCAATGGTGATGACCGTACCCGCGTCATCGCTGGAAACCTCAACTCTGACCTGCGGCCTGAGGTTGTCCGGAGCCCCTTTTTCTTTAAGGGTTACAATTGCTTCTCCGGCGTTCTTGATCAGGTTCGTTAGCGCCTGATTCAACATGGTCGCATCCACATCCGCCATGATCGGCTGCTGCGGATATTTTGCGTCGATCTGCACATCCGGCTGACCCGCCTGCTGCAACAGCACCGCTTCGCGCACCAGATCGACCAGGTTTTCCTCGCGGCGCTCAGGCTCTGGCATCCGCGCGAATTTCGAGAATTCATCCACGATACGCCGCAGATCGTTGGTCTGGCGCACGATCACTCCCGTCATCGACTCGAGGCTATCGCAATCCTCTTCGTCCAGCTTGCGGGCGAACTTGCGCTTGATCCGTTCCGCGCTCAGCTGGATCGGGGTCAGCGGGTTCTTGATCTCATGCGCAATGCGGCGGGCCACGTCGCCCCACGCCGCCATGCGCTGCGCGCTGACCAGATCGGTCACGTCATCAAAGGCCACCACATAGCCTTCCAGACCACCGTCTTCGCCACGGCGGATGGCCATGCGCACCAGCAGGTTTTCCAGTCGACCCTTGCGGGTCACCTTGATCTCGCCCTGAACGGCCTCTTGTCCGCTGTCTTTCAGGCTTTCGAAAAGCGGCAGAAACTCGGGCACAGCGATACCAATCGCCAGATGCTCTTCGCCCCGCGACCAATCCAGCAGCCGTTCGGCCGAGCGGTTCACGAAGGTTACGCACCCCTCGGGATCGACCCCCACAACACCCGATGTAACCGAGCTGAGCACTGAATCGAACAGGCGGCGCCGACTTTCAATCTGTTGCGTGTTTTCCAGCAGCGTGTCCCGCTGCCCTTTCAACTGCCGGGTCATCTGGTTGAAATACCGACCCAGCATCGCAATCTCGTCATCGCTGGCCTCTTCGATGACCTGAACGCTCAGGTCCCCGGCCCCTACGCGCTGCGCCGCCGTGGTCAATCGCCCGACCGGGCGCGACAGGCGTTCGGCGAACCACATGCCAAGAGACATCGCGGCAAGGATCAGGATCAGCGCAAAGCCCAGATAAAGCAGGCCGAACTCAAACAGCACCCTGCCACGTTCGCTCTCCAACTGTTGGTAGAACTGCGCCGTTTCTTTGGTGTCGTCCAGCAGCGTCAGCAACTGACCGTCCACTTCACGGCTGACATAAAGATAGCGGTCCAGATAGGCGGTCAGAGGTACCAGCGCGCGAAATTCATTGTTCGGCCAGTCGGCGATGATCAACAGCCCTTCATCGGTCGCCTCAGCCATCTGCTCGGGTGTCGGTGCTTCGTAGTTGAACAGATAAGACCGATCCCCGCGCGACTTGATTTCACCGCCGCCGTCGATGACGTAAGCTTCGCGCAGCCCGCGCTGGATCTGGGCCTGCCCTTGCGCCAGCACTTCGCGAAGCTCGGCATCCGAGATGTAGAAATCAAGTGTCCGAGCATTGTCCAGATAACGCGCCAGCACAGACGCATCCTGCACCAGACCCCGGCGGTGTTCCTGCTCATAGGCTTCCGCCGCCGTCAGGGACGATCCCACAACCTGCCTCACCCGATCCGAGAACCAGCCTTCAAGACCGATATTCACGGTCAGGCCCGCAAAGATCGCCACGGTCACGGTCGGCACCAGAGCCAGCAGCGTAAACGCCCCGATCAGACGCAAATGCAGGCGCGAACCTGCCGATTTGGCCCGACGCGCCGCAATCAGGCTGCCCACCTGGCTGAGCACCAGCGCCGCGACAACCAAAACATAGACGAGATCGGCCAGCAGAATCAGCCGCAGGGTCGGTGCCGTCGCACCAAGATCAAATGGGCCAATGACAAGATAAGTGGCCAATGCCAGAACAGGCCCCATGAGGACCAGCCCAAAGGTGCCGAAATTGCGCAGTTTCCGTGATTTACGCCATCGACTAATCGATAGGATCATCCCGCTCTGTGCTCGGGTTGCCACCGTCTGCCCTCATCCTGATGTGCCGCTTGCGCGGCGTACCGCCATATATCGTGATCTTTTCCCAACAGATGCCGGGATGCCACGGTTTGTGTGGCGATATTACATCAGTTTGCGTCGGCGTGTCACCTGAATATCGAGATCTGTAATCTTTTTTCGCAGCGTATTTCGATTGATTCCCAGCAAATCGGCACATTTCGCCTGATTTCCGCCAGTTGCATCCAATGCGATCTCGATCAACGGGGCCTCGACTTCGCGCAAAATGCGCTGATAGAGGCCGGGGGGTGGCAGAATATTGCCATGCAAATCGAAATACCGCCGCAAGTGACGTTCCACCGAAGTCGAGAGTTTTTCGCGCTCGCCCCCACTTAGAATCGGTTCTGCCTCGGGCTGGCTGCCCAACACCATTTCCACTTCGGGCTTCGAGATTTCATCGGCCCTGCTCGTCAACCCCAACCGACGGACGGCGTTTTCCAACTGCCGAACATTTCCCGGCCAGGAATAGCGCCGCACCAACTCTACCGCCTCGGGACTTAGCCAGCGTTTGGTGCCGCTTTCCCGCTCTTCCCGCGCCAGAAAGTGCTCGGCCAACAGCGGAATATCATCCACCCTTTCGCGCAAGGATGGCACGTGGATCGTCGCCCCGCAGAGACGATAATACAGGTCCTGACGGATCCGACCACTTTCCATCCCTTCGGTCAGGTCCGACTGGCTGGTGGCCATGAAACGCGGAACATGGTCGCCCGGAGTATCCATCATCCGAACGATGCGGGCCTGAACCTCATCCTCGATATCCGCGATTTCGTCTATCAGCAGCGTGCCCCCACGTACGCGCGCCATCACACGGGCCGGTCCTTCCAGATCCCGCAGATCAGCGGCCGTGACGGTGACAAACGGCAAGGTGCGGCGATCGGAGAAGTCGTGAATAGCCCGCGCAATCAACGACTTGCCCGTCCCACTTTCACCAGAAATCATTACGGACAAGTCTGTGTTCATCACCCGCGCCACCAACCTGTAAAGCGCCTGCATCACCGGCGTGCGACCAACCAGAGGCAATTCTTCGGGGCGCTCGCTTGCGCCTTCAACAGGCACTGGTTGC
The DNA here is from genome assembly GCF_056533985.1 of Ruegeria sp. E8. NCBI lineage: Bacteria > Pseudomonadati > Pseudomonadota > Alphaproteobacteria > Rhodobacterales > Roseobacteraceae > Ruegeria > Ruegeria sp. E8. The sequence continues at coordinate 287,260 of NZ_JBQFOY010000001.1, read as the reverse complement.
GCACGCTGTTTCTGATCCAGTGCCCGTGCCGTACGCTTCATCAGATCCGGCAGGTCGAAAGGTTTCGGCAGATAATCGTAAGCGTCCGCCTCGGTGGCCTGAATCGCCGTCATGATCGTGTTTTGTGCCGAGATCACAATCACCGGCAAACCGGGTCGGTCCTCGGCGATCTTCGGCAGCATCTCAAGCCCGTTTCCATCCGGCATGACAACGTCCGAGATCACCACATCCCCTTTGCCCTCGCTGACCCAGCGCATCAGAGTGGTCAGCGATGAGGTCGCGTGCACCTTGCATCCGGCACGCGTGAGGGCCTGTGTCAGAACTGTGCGGATTGTGCGGTCATCATCCGCAACCAGTACGGTGCCATCCATCAGGTGCTCTCCTTGTTGTCCTCAATTGCATCTCGCGGCGCGCGGCGCAGCGACAGTTTGAATACCGTGCGCCCCGGCACGGACTCGGCCGAAATCCAGCCGTCATGGTCCGAGACGATCTTGCTGACCAGCGCCAGCCCCAGACCGGTGCCGTTTTCCTTGCCCGATACAAACGGGTCGAAAATATCGCTGCGGATTTGTTCAGGCAGGCCGGGACCATCATCGATAATCTCGATCTGCAAAGGCAGCGAATGACCCGATCCGTCACTGCGGCGCAGCCGGAACGAATGTTCGAAATACGTGCGCAGGCGGATCGTTCCGCCCTGCGGGCCCGCAGCCTCGGACGCGTTCTTAAGCAGGTTCAGGATCACCTGAAGAAACTGATCCGTGTCGCCGTAAGCCAACGGCAGTGACGGGTCGTAATCTTCGATGATTGTCATGTCCGCGCCGAACCCCAGCAACGCCGACCGCCTTGCGCGATCCAACACATCGTGGATGTTGACCGGTTTGAAATCGGGTTTTTGCAGATTTCCGAATTGTTCGACCTGCTCTAACAGCTTCACAATCCGACGACTTTCAGCAACAATAAGGTCTGTTAATTCAAGGTCTTGCGGCGGTATATTCATGCTCAGAAGCTGCGCTGCACCAGTGATCCCAGCCAGCGGGTTCTTGATCTCATGCGCCAGCATCTCGGCCATGCCGATCGCCGATTGTGCCGCCGATTTGACCGTGTTTCCCCGCGTCATCCGACCTGCCAGTTCGCGGGGTGATATGATCATGATCATGGACCCCGGATGACCGACCAAAGGTGCTATCTGCAACGCGCATTGCAGCGGAGCCCGATTTCCTGACCCAACATCCACATCGTTCACGAACAAAGGCGTGCCCTGCCACCGTGCGCGCTCAAATGCTTCTTCCAGAGGCGCGTCCACGGCGATCTGATCCCAAACCGGATGGCTGATAACCGATTTGCGTGACGCATTCAGAAACCCCTCACCTGCCGAATTCACATCCGAAATGCGGTCGCTTTCATCAATGATGAACGCCGGAACCGGCAGAGAGTTCCAGATGCTGGCGTTGGAGTTCATGCCGCCACCTCGCCCGCGTCGCTCAACGCATCTGCCAACAGGCGCAAAACTTCATCCGTATCGCGTGAGGTCAGAACTGCCCGGCGCAGGGGCGCAGGGGTTGCGGCCTCGTCCATATACCAACCCAGATGCTTACGAGCGACGCGCAGGCCCAGATCGGTGCCATAGAATCCAAGCATCGCCTGATAATGCGCGCGCACCATGTCGATCAGATCACCTCCGGTTGGAATGTCGGGCGCATCCGCCCCATAGAGGTCATGACAAATCTGCGCCAACAGCCACGGCTTGCCCTGAGCGCCACGGCCTACCATCACCCCATCCGCACCAGATTGCGTCAACGCAGTCCGCGCGGCGGCAGTATCCACAATATCACCGTTCGCGATGACCGGGATCGACACAGCCTCTTTTACCGCCCGGATTGCATTCCAATCGGCACGCCCCTTGTAGAACTGGCAGCGTGTGCGGCCGTGAATCGTGACCATCTGAATGCCCGCCTCTTGCGCGCGGCGCGCCACATCCGGAGCGTTCAACAGGTTGTCGTCCCATCCCAACCGGGTTTTCAGCGTAACGGGTACGTCAACCGCGTCGACAACGGCTTCGATCAAAGTCAGCGCGTGATCCGGTGTCTTTAAAAGGGCCGAACCAGAATAGCCGTTCGTCACCTTCTTGGCCGGGCACCCCATGTTGATGTCGATCACCCGCGCGCCTCGGTCGGCGACCTGACGCGCGGCCTCGGCCATCCAATGCGCCTCGCGCCCGGCCAACTGCACGGCGGTGTTTTCCACATCTGCGGAAAGTTCCGCCCGTTCGCGCACACCCGGCTTGGCCTGCACCATTTCCTGGCTGGCGACCATTTCGCTGACCACCATCCCCGCGCCAAAACGCATCACCAGATCGCGAAACGGGCGATCGGTGATTCCGGCCATGGGGGCCAGCAGAACAGGCAGTGTTACGTCCTTGTCGGCGAGGTGCAAAGTCAACGTGCTTAATCCTTGGGCAGTTGCGGTTTTGATATCGTTTTCTGCGCATATGAACAACAAAACGGCGCGCAACAAGCCCGCAAAATCATCACTTGCCTAATTTTTCATCACTTTACCATGGGTGATTGCCTCTGCATTCACCGCCGCCTAAACAAAGCCCATCACGAGGAGAGCCAGCACTCATGACAACAGCCGCCATAATAGTTGCCGCCGGACGCGGTCTGCGGGCCGGGGGTGGCGTGCCGAAGCAGTGGCGCAAGCTTGCTGGCCGAAGGGTGGCTGATTGGACCATAGATCGGTTCCGTGGACAGGTGGACCACATTGTCTTGGTGCTGTCCGATGACGACACCCAGGCATGGGATGAATTCCGTGAAACAGGCCTGATCCTCGCGTCAGGCGGCACAGACCGAGCAGGGTCCGTGCGCAACGGGCTGGCAGCGCTGGCGGACCGGGATATACAGCGCGTTTTGATCCACGACGTGGCGCGGCCTTGCGTGACAGCCCGCATCATTCACGACGTTCTGAGCGCCTTGGCCTCTCATCCGGCGGCAGCACCCGGTTTGGCGGTGACAGACGCCCTGTGGGTTGGGCAGGACGAGGTGGTGACCGGCACGCAGGATCGCAGCAACCTGTTTGCAGCTCAGACGCCGCAAGGGTTTCACTATGGTGCCATCACCGCCGCCCACGCAGGCCATCCCGGCGGCGCTGCGGATGATGTCGAGGTTGCACGGGCCGCGGGGCTCGACGTTTGCATCGTTCCGGGCGATGCGGACAATCTGAAAATCACCCGACCCGAGGATTTTACCCGGGCGGAACGCATTATGGGAACGAATATGGATGTGAGGCTGGGCAACGGGTACGACGTGCACCGTTTTGGCGACGGGGATCATGTGATCCTTTGTGGTGTGAAAGTGCCGCATGATCGCGGTTTACAAGGGCATTCGGATGCCGATGTCGGAATGCACGCGGTCACCGATGCGATCTATGGCGCACTGGCACAGGGCGATATCGGGCAGCATTTCCCCCCTTCGGACCCGCAGTGGAAAGGTGCTGCCAGCGAGATCTTTCTACGCCACGCGGTCGAGTTGGCGGGGCAGATGGGATACAGCATCTCGAATGTCGATTGCACGCTTGTCTGCGAATATCCGAAGATCGGTCCACACGCACCAGCTATGCGGGAAAAGATGTCTGAAATCATGGGCCTGCGCGCCGATCAGGTCTCGGTCAAGGCCACCACGTCCGAGCGTCTGGGCTTCACCGGTCGCAGTGAAGGCATCGCCTCTTTGGCCACAGCCTGTTTGGTGAAGGCATGAACGCGGCGCAAGTGATCGGGACTGTCGGCGGTGTGGGCTATCTGCGCCCTGCCCCCGGCACTTGGGGATCGCTGGTGGCGCTGCCGATGGTCTGGGTTCTGCATACGCTGGGTGGGTTTCCGCTGCTGGCGCTCGCAACGGTCGTTGTTTTTGTCGGTGGCTTCTGGGCCACTCGAGTGATGACCCAAGGTCAGGACGATCACGACCCCTCTGAAATTGTCATTGATGAGGTCGCAGGCCAGTTCATCGCGCTCTGGGCGATTTCATATCCGTCCTGGGCGCATGGGATCGACATTACCGCCCTCTGGCCCGGTTGGATCGCTGGGTTCCTTCTGTTCCGCCTGTTCGACATCACAAAACCCGGCCCGGTTGGTTGGGCTGATCGTCGCGGCGACCCGATGGGCGTGATGCTGGACGACGTCATCGCGGGTGTTTTCGCAGCTATCGGAGTGATGATTCTGGCAGCAATAGCACACGGAGTTCTGGGCCTGTGACCGTGACCGAACTGCTGGACCGCGCCAAGGCGCTAGGCATGATGATCGCCACCGCAGAAAGCTGCACCGGCGGCATGGTCGCTGCAGCCCTGACCGATATTCCCGGCAGTTCGGCAGTCGTGGATCGCGGTTTTGTCACCTATACCAACGCGGCCAAACAGGACATGCTGGGCGTTCTGGCAGCCACGCTTGACGCCTATGGCGCGGTTTCCGAAGAGGTCGCCCGCGAAATGGCCGAAGGCGCGTTGCGCAACTCGCGCGCACAACTTGCCGTCTCGATCACGGGCATCGCCGGGCCGGGCGGATCAGAATTCAAACCCGAAGGGCGCGTGTGTTTCGGGCTGGCAACAGACGGACAGCCGACGCATGTCGAAACCATCGAATTCGGTGCCCTTGGCCGCGACGCCGTGCGGAGCGCAGCGCGGGATCACGCGCTGATGCTGCTATACAAGGCCCTTTCCGCAAACGCCTAAACTTTCAGCACCTCGCACCTGAAACCGCTGCAATTAACATCAGTTGAAAAAAGGCCGCCAAAACAGGCATCTTTTTTCGCCTTGCCTCTTTTTTCTCCATCCGACGGTGGCTTGAAACAAGCCACACCACTCGCAAAGCGCCGGTCCGTGCCGAGTTTTCACGGACCGGCGCACTCATTCGGAAGGGAGAACGGCCCATGAACGGAGCCGATACAGCCTGGATCATCGTTGCAACCGCACTGGTCCTATTCATGACTTTGCCGGGACTTGCCCTGTTCTATGGCGGGCTTGTGCGTGCCCGAAACGTGCTCAGCGTGTTCATGCATTGCTTTGCCATTGCCTGTTTGATGAGCGTTCTGTGGCTGGTCGCAGGGTACTCCATCGCTTTCGGCCCCGGTGAAAGCGGGCTTTGGGGTGGATTGGGCAAAGCGTTCCTGAACGGCGTCGATGTGGACAGCCTTGCAGGCACCCTGCCTGAAATCCTGTTCTTCGCCTTCCAGATGACCTTTGCCATCATCACCCCGGCCCTGATCGTTGGGGCCTATGTCGAACGCGTCGGCTTTGGCTTTGTCCTGACCTTCTCGGCCCTTTGGATGTTGCTGTGCTATGCGCCGGTTGTGCACTGGATCTGGGGCGGAGGAATGCTGGCCGATGGCGGCATTCTGGGTGAAATCGGCGTGCGCGACTTCGCAGGTGGTATCGTTGTGCATGAAACCGCTGGTCTGGCGGCCTTGATCATCGCGGTGATACTCGGCCCGCGCCGCAATCGCACGACACCGCCGCACAACCCCGGCTATGTCATGGTTGGCGCTGCGATGCTTTGGGTCGGCTGGTTCGGCTTCAACGGTGGTTCGCAACTGGCCGCTGATGGCGGGGCCGCGATGGCAATGACCGTCACGCATCTGTCTGCCGCCACGGCTTCGCTGACCTGGGCCCTGTGGGAACGTATCCGCTTTGGCAAGGCCTCGATGGTCGGTCTGGTGACCGGCACGATCGCGGGTCTGGCCTCGATCACTCCGGCGTCGGGCTTTGTGGGGCCGGTTCAAGCGCTGATCATCGGCGCCGTGGCTGGCGTACTGTGTCAAGAAGCCGTCAGCGTGGTGCGCAACAAGCTGAACATCGACGACACGCTGGATGTGTTTGCCGTGCACGGTGTCGGCGGCATCTTCGGCACACTCATGATCGCTCTGTTTGGCCTCGGAACCTGGACCGCGCAGTTGGGCGGGCTGGTGATCGTGGGTGCCTTTACGGCAGTTGTCACATTTGTGCTGGTCAAACTGGTTGCACTCCTCACCCCGCTTCGCGTAGACGCCGAAACCGAGACAAACGGGCTCGACCTCTCGGTACATGGTGAGCGGGCCTATGACATGAGCAGTTAAGCCCACCTTGGCTGCCCATCGCCCGCAAGGGCTAAAGCGGACCTCATTTCGGGGTCCGCTTTTCTTTTGCCGACCTCTCGACTCCGGCCCAAGGGTCAGGCTATCAGCCCGCAACGTGTTTTCAGCCCCGAGGTTTGCGCCATGATCCCCAGTTCCTTTCCCGACAGCACCGAAATCGCCCGCCTGACCGCGCGCATGCTGCTGGAGATCAAAGCCGTCCACTTCAATTCGCGTGAGCCCTTCACACTGGCCAGCGGCCTGCCCAGCCCGACCTATATCGACTGCCGCAAGCTGATCTCGTACCCGCGCATTCGCTCGACCCTGATGGATTTCCTGACCGTCACCGTGATGCGCGAGGCCGGGTTCGAAGCCTTCGACAACATCGCAGGTGGCGAAACCGCAGGCATCCCCTTTGCCGCCATGGTGGCCGAGCGTATGGCGCTGCCGATGACCTATGTCCGCAAGAAGCCCAAAGGCTATGGCCGCAACGCCCGCATCGAAGGCGCGATGAGCGAGGGTGAACGCGTTCTGCTGGTCGAGGACCTGACCACCGATGGCGGTTCGAAACTGTCCTTTGTCGATGCGATCCGCGAAACTGGCGCGACCTGCGGACACACCGCCGTCATTTTCTACTATGGCATCTTCCCCGAGACCGAGAAGACGCTGGGCGATCATGGTGTAAAGCTTCACTCGCTCTGCACGTGGTGGGATGTTCTGGCCGAAGCCAAAGCGCAAAAGGCCTTTGACGAAGAGACCCTTAGCGGAGTTGAGGCCTTTCTGAACGATCCGCGCGGCTGGCAAGAGGCCAATAAACCCACGTAAACCTCTTGTGGAGGGATTGGGGATAAGCCCGAAAGAATCGGCCAGTTCACCACGATATCTGGTGACTTTTCCTGCAATTCCTACATAATAAGCCACGCATACACAGGCATCCAAGCGGTCTGGAAAGTTATCCCTAGGCTTTACCCCAAGTTAGCCACAGGTATTTCCAGATAGCTTGCGATAGCGTTTCGCGTGTAAAACCTCGGAACGGGCAGCGGGGACAAAATGAACGAGATCAGCAGTATCGAGCAGGCGGCAGCACAGATTCAAAATGCCGAAACCATGCCGCATTCCATTGAGGCCGAACAGCAGCTTCTGGGCGCGATTCTGACGAACAACGACCTGTATGACCGGGTCGCCTCGATCATCGGGGCCGAGCATTTCTATGATCCGGTCCATGCCCGTATCTATGAAGTTGCCGCCACACGCATCGCCAAGAATGCGCTGGCCTCGCCTGTAACGCTGAAATCCTTCATGGCAGAGGATGAGGGCCTGAAGGAACTGGGTGGACCTGCCTATCTGGTCAAACTGGCCGGGGCCTCGATCAGCGCCTTTGCTGTGCATGACTATGCCCAGATGATCTATGACCTCGCCATCCGACGCGAGCTGATCCGGCTGGGCCGGGACATCTCGGACAAGGCGGCGCGGGTCGATGTGTCCAGCGAACCAAAAGAACAAATCGTCGAGGCCGAGCAACAGCTTTATCAGTTATCCGAGCAGGGCCAGACCGAACAGGGGTTTCAATCCTTCCTCAAAGCGGTCACAGAAGCCGTCAACGTCACCAACGAGGCCTACCAGCGCGGTGGCGGCATGGCGGGGATTTCCACCGGTCTGGCCGATCTCGACAAGCAGTTGGGTGGCCTGCACCCGTCCGACCTGATCATTCTGGCCGGGCGTCCGTCGATGGGGAAAACCTCTCTGGCAACCAACGTGGCGTTCAACGTGGCCAAGGCGTACAAGCGCGGCACTAAGCCCGACGGGTCCGAGGGTGCAATTGATGGCGGCGTCGTCGGGTTCTTCTCATTGGAGATGAGCGCTGAACAGCTTGCAGGCCGGGTTCTGGCCGAAGCCTCCGAAATTTCCAGCCACAAGATCCGTCAGGGCGACATGACCGAGGCCGAGTTCCGCCGCTTCGTCGACGCGGCCAAGGAACTGGAAGCCTGCCCTCTGTTCATTGACGACACCCCGGCCCTGCCGATCTCACAGTTGGCTGCGCGAGCGCGCCGTTTGAAACGGACACACGGGCTGGATCTTCTTGTAATCGACTATCTGCAACTCTGCCGTGGCATGTCCGACAACCGCGTCAATGAGATTGCCGAAATTTCGATGGGCATGAAGGCCATTGCCAAGGAACTGAATATCCCGGTGGTCGCTCTCTCACAGCTTTCCCGTCAGGTCGAAAGCCGCGACGACAAACGCCCGCAACTGTCCGACCTGCGGGAATCGGGCTCGATCGAACAGGACGCCGACGTTGTGATGTTCGTGTTCCGCGAGGAATACTACAAAGAACGCGAAAAGCCCGGCGATCACGAGCTGGAAAAGATGGAAGAGTGGAAGCAAGCGATGGAACGCCTGCACGGCAAGGCCGAGGTCATCGTCGGCAAGCAGCGTCACGGCCCCATCGGCACGGTCGAGCTGTCCTTCGAGGCACAGTTCACCCGGTTCGGCAATCTGGTCAAACCCTGGCAACAGGGCGGCGAAATCGAAGGTTATTGATCGCAACTGGCAAGCGTGGTCGGGACTTCCTATGCCTTGCGCTTTGTTGTTTTCCTCTGCCGGTGGTAGAATAATGCTATCATTCGCGCAAAACGCGCCGTTCCCGTCTGGAGACAATCAGATTTGCCCGCGATCATTTCGGAAATCAGATATCGCAACGGTCCGAATTTCTCTCCGAATGAGGATTTCATAGAAATCCGTGTTCCCACTGGAACCGATGTCACCGGCCTTCAGGTTGACGTGTACAACTCCAATGGCTCAGTCCGCAGTTCGACAGATGTCGACAACGGTACGATGACCACCGTGGGCGGTTTCGACTATTACGTGATATCGGCCCGTATCAACCGTTTCGGGGCTGTTTCTCTCTCGGACAATGGCTCGGTCCTCAGCTTTGTGTCTTTTGACGCCCAGGTGACAGCGACCCAGGGTCCGGCCAGCGGCCAGACCTCGACCCAGATCGGCAGCAACGGCACTGACGATACCTCTTCGCTATCATCGACGGACGGAGTGAATTTTGTAGAGGACCCTAATCCCAGCCCCGGCGCGCCCTGTTTCACTTCGGACACCCTGATCCTGACGGACCGTGGGCAAGTCAGAGTTCAGGACATCAGCCCCGGCGACAGAGTCATGACGACCGAGGGCAGTGAAGCAACGGTTCGCCTGGCTCTATCCCGATCCCTGCGCCAGTCGGAACTTTTGAAAACCCCCGAACTGCGTCCGGTCCGCATCCTGGCCGGAGCTTTGGGCCACAGTCTGCCACGTCGGGACCTGTTGGTCTCGCGACAGCACAGAATGCTGGTCCGCTCGGACATAGCACAACGGATGTTTGACACGCGGAACGTATTGGTCTCGGCCATCCGGTTGACGGGCATGCCCGGCATTTATGTGGATTGTGACGCGACGCAAGTGACGTACCACCACCTTGTCTTTGACCGCCACGTGGTTCTGTTTGCCGAAGGCGCCCCAAGCGAAAGCCTGTTCACCGGGCCCGAGGCGCTCAAATCCCTTCCTCCGGAGGCGTTGCGCGAGATTCTGCAACTGTTCCCGGGCCTGAACTGCCATCGGGGCATGGACCCTGCCTGCTATATCCCCAGCGGTAAAAGGCAGAAAAAGCTGGTGGCCCGGCATGTACGAAACAGCAAGGCGATTATAGATCACCCCCTGTTCTAGGCGATGGAACCGTGGCCGTGGATCAGGGTGAAGCACCCGCCTTGGTTTACCAGAGCGACGGATTATTCAGGGCGGAAACGCATTGCGATGGGCCTTTCAATGGTTCCAGTTCCCCACCGTCCAGCGCCTGCCCCAACCAGCCGTGCGGATGGCTGAGTTTCAACGGAGGTTGCACGACATCTTCAGTGATCTGCGCAAAGCCGGTTTTACAATAATAGGCCGGATCGCCATAGGTCAGCGCCACATCCACACCGGATGCACGCAAACGATCCAGACCATAAGAAATCACCGCCTGCCCGACACCCGTTTTCTGAGTATCTGTTCTGACGGCCATGGGCGACAGGATGAACACGTCACGCGTATCCTGCGGAAACGTCAATTGGGAAAAGATGGCGCAGCCCAGCAGTTCCTGATCTTGATGCGCGGTGCACACCAGTAAATCTTCGGGCTGTGTGCTTGCGATCAACTCCCGCACGAACGCCCCGATAACCGCGCCTTCTTCCGCCCCTTCCGATGCAGCAAAGACCTCCGCAAATAGAGTGACGATGTTTGACGGGTCTGGCGTCAATCCGGTCGAAAAATCCATGACTTCCTCAATTTCTGATGGTCCGCCCTTCTTGGCGTCAGTGCGGAACGATCCGGTTCTCAAGATCGCTTTAACATCGTTGTGAAGACAATCCCCAAAACGACCAGCGACAGCGGCAAGTTGCCGAATCCTCCTTATTCTTTGGTGTTTTCCGCCACAGGTGGCGAAACACCGGCATAATCCGCTAGGTAAATGCACCATTCCCTCTTGACCTTGGACGGCGCAATGGCATGAACAGTGCCATGAGTACTGCACGTTTGACGATCAATCTTCAGGCGCTCGCCAGCAATTGGCGGGCGCTCGACGCGAAAACCGGGGTCGAAACCGGCGCCGTGGTCAAGGCCGATGCCTATGGGCTTGGGGCCGGGCCTGTCAGCAACGCGCTGGCCGAGGAAGGCGTTCGCAAATTCTTTGTGGCCGCCGCCGAAGAAGGCGCTGCCGTGCGCGAAGCGGTTGGCCCCGGTCCGATGATCTGCGTTTTTTCAGGGCATATGGAAGGCGACACAGACCTTCTGCGGGCCCATGATCTGACACCGCTTGTCAACTCGGCTGAGCAGTTCAAGCGCCATACCGAGGCTCTGCCCGACCACGCATTTGGTATCCAGCTGGACAGCGGCATGAACCGTCTGGGTCTCGAGCCCGCCGACTGGGCCGAACTGCGCCCGCAGGCCGAGGCTCTGAAGCCGGTCGTCGTCATGTCTCATCTGGCCTGCTCCGACGAACCGGACCACCCGATGAACCAGCAGCAGCTAAAAACCTTCCGCGAGATGACCGAAGGTGTCACCGCGCCTCGGTCGCTGGCCGCGACGGGCGGTACATTTCTGGGCCCCGAGTTCCATTTCGATTTCTGCCGTCCAGGCATCGGGCTTTATGGCGGCATGCCCTTTGCCGGGGCAAAACCGGTTGTCACCGTCGATCTGCCCGTCATTCAGGTGCGCGCTGTGGCCGTCGGTGAATCTGTCGGTTACGGCAACAGCTGGGTGGCCCGGCGGCCGTCTCGGATCGCTACCGTTGCGGCGGGCTATGCAGATGGCCTGCATCGCGCCATCGGTGGCGGCATCGACGCCTTTGCTGGCAATCAGCCCTGCCCGGTGGTCGGCCGCATCTCGATGGACCTGATCACGGTGGACGTCACCGACCTGCCGAATGACCCGGAGCGGCTGCGCATTCTCAACGGTCATCAGACCGTCGACGATCTGGCAGAAGCTGCCGGTACAATTGGCTATGAAATTCTGACATCAATGGGCAATCGCTATTCGCGGGGCTACGTGGAATGAACCCAATCACCGCGCTCAGGGGGCTGGGCCGCGCCGTGCTGAACCTGCTGGCGGCCTTTGGCCGGGTGGCACTGTTCGCACTTGATGCCATCTCGCATATTCTGCGCCCGCCCTTCTATCCGCGCGAATTTGGTATGGCCCTGCTGAACATCGGCTGGCTGTCCCTGCCCGTGGTCGGCCTGACCGCGATCTTCACCGGCGGCGCACTGGCGCTGCAAATCTATGCCGGCGGCGCGCGCTTCAACGCCGAAGCCGTAGTGCCCCAGATCGTCGCAATCGGCATGGTCCGCGAACTTGGCCCGGTTCTGGTCGGCTTGATGATCGCCGCCCGTGTGACATCCTCCATCGCGGCCGAGATCGCCACGATGAAAGTGACCGAACAGATCGACGCGCTGGTCACGCTGTCGACCCACCCGATGAAATACCTGACCGCCCCGCGCGTACTGGCGGCACTGATCACCGTGCCCGCTCTGGTCGCCGTGGGTGACGTCATCGGCATTGCCGGGGGCTACACCGTCGCCACCCAAAACCTGGGCTTCAACCCGGCGGCCTATCTGAAAAACACGGTCGATTTCCTTGAAACCCGCGACATCGTCTCATCGCTGGTCAAAGGCGCGGCCTTTGGTTTGATCGCGGCCATCATGGGCTGTTACTACGGCATGAATTCGGGCCGCGGTGCACAGGGCGTGGGCCGCGCCACCAAGGGCTCAGTCGAGGCCGCCGCCGTGCTGATCCTGGCTGCAAACTTCGTTCTCACAGGGGTATTCTTCTCGCTATGATCCGGATGGAGAACGTACAAAAAGCCTTTGGTGACAACCACGTGCTGCAAGGCATGAACCTTGAGATCCCCAAGGGCACCTCGATGGTCATCATCGGCGGTTCGGGCACCGGCAAATCGGTCGCTCTGAAATGCATTCTGGGCCTGATCAAACCCGATAGCGGTATGATCTATGTGAACGGCAAAGACGCCAGCAAGGGCGACCGCGATGCGTTTCTGGCCCGGTTCGGGATGCTGTTTCAGGGCGCTGCCCTGTTTGACTCGCTGACCGTCTGGCAGAACGTCGCCTTCCGCCTGTTGCGTGGATCGTTGAAGCGCCCGGCCGAGGAGGCGCGTGAGATTGCCATCGACAAGCTGCGCCGCGTCGGTCTGAAGTCCAACGTCGCCGACCGTTTTCCAGCCGAGCTGTCAGGCGGGATGCAAAAACGCGTCGGCCTCGCCCGCGCCATCGCCGCCGAGCCCGAGATCATCTTTTTCGACGAACCCACCACCGGCCTCGACCCGATCATGTCCGGCGTCATCAACGACCTGATCCGCGAGATTGTGACCGAGATGGGCGCCACCGCGATGACCATCACCCACGACATGAGTTCGGTCCGTGCGATTGCCGACAACGTCGCAATGCTGCACGGAGGTGTCATCCAATGGACCGGTCCCGTCGGGCAGATGGACGCCTCAGGTGATCCTTATGTCGAGCAGTTCATCAGCGGGAGCGCGGAGGGGCCGATTGAGGCGGTGCGGTGATCGAATACATCGCAAAACACATTGCCTTTTATGGTTGGCCTTTGTGCTGGGTTTTTGCGGTTTATGTTGCGATCCGCAGCTATTCTCGTTTCAGAGTACTTTCGATTGTTATCTTACTAGCTGTGTTGGACATAGTATTAGTCTTGTTCTACCAAATCGGATCATCCGCTTTGTTGTACGAATTGTTGTCGACGTGGCCCCAAGCCAGATTTTTCGCTATAGCTATGTGGTTTCTAGAAAACTTGATCGTTTACATGGCAGTCATAGCGCTCATTCTTTTCCAACGCCAGAAAATAGGGCTGAATTGGCTCGCCAGAAAGCTAAGTATAACATTTGTATTGATGGGTCCCCTCATTGCATGGTTTTGCGTGAAAGTCCTTCCACATGCGGAGCCACCTAGTCTCTAAGTTTGGTCAACGTTTCGGTTCATTGTTTGGAGTGGTTTTAACCGTGACTCTCCGCCTCGCCACCCTCTCCCTCCTGATCCTCTACCCCATCGCGTGGTTCGCCCCGCTGATGCGCGCGGGGTTCCTCCCGATCTTCGGTCTCAGCGAAATCAGTGTCATCACCGGCCTCCAATCCCTCTGGAAATCCGACGTTTTCCTCGCGCTGGTCGTCACCATCTTCGCCCTCTTCGCGCCCTACATCAAAACCATCGGCACCGCGCTGATCCAATGGAACCTGCTGGACGCTCGCGTCCAACCCGCGCTCAACATCCTTGGCAAACTGGCCATGGCCGACATTTTCCTGATCGCGCTTTACATCACGCTGGCCAAAGGCATCTCTTACGCCACCATCGAAACCGCATGGGGTCTCTACCTGTTCACGGCCTGCATTCTGGCCTCCATCGTGCTTGGCCATATTACAGAGATGACATCCACTTCACGAAAACCTCAGACCTAATTGATTGAAAACACAAAGCTAAGTATCATCTTTATATTTCGAGCAGTTAAGAGTTGTAGTTTTCGGGTCCGCAGCGGATCGCCCTAAGTTGTTTGATTTTCCTCCGCTTCGGCCCGGTGTGTACCGGTTTGAAGAAGGAGTACGACGATCATGGCCGCCCTCCACAACATTACATTGCAATTTCAGAATGCCTTTTTAAGACTGACTTTTTTACTGATCTGCATGGCCGCCTTACTGGCCGTTTCAGCCACTCTTTTATCCGCTTTGGGCGTGTTTCCCTGGCTGTCGATGCAGGCCGGGTTCGGCAGTGGACCGGTGACAGATGCCGGGATGTACATCCAGATCGGCCTGACCGTGCTGATTCTCATGCTGGCGTTTTACCTGCCTGCCAATGCCCGGATGATGGCCTTGGAAAACAACCATCGCAAATTCGCCCTCAATATGTATGACATCGCCGAAGCGTATCAGATGGCCCATGCCGCCGATCGCGGCGGGCTGTTCATGATGTCTTCCGAATTCGACGCGGTTAAAGAACGCATAGGGTTTCTGCGTCAGCACCCCGACTTGCAATCGCTCGAGCCTGAGATTCTCGAACTGGCCGCGCAGATGAGCCAGATCAGCCAAGAACTGGCCCAGACCTATGGCGATGCGAGGGTCGACCGCGCGCGGATGTTCCTGCAACAACGGCAGGAAGAGATCGAGCTGTTCCAGCAACGGCTGGAAGAGGCTCAGGTCATCCAGAACGAATTGCGCCAATGGACGCGCGATGTGGAAATGGAAGAGACCATCGCCAAGTCGCAACTGGCACGCCTGCGGGACGAATTGTTCGAGCTTTTGCCCGAACTGTCGACCCAATTGCACGCACCGCGCAGCGACAAAACTTCCAAGGCGTCCAGTGTCGTTGCCATGTCCCCCCCTCGGGCGGCGGAATAGGCGCGTCAGCGCCCGCTGCGAACGATGGCCCATCCGGGCCTGAGCCTGCAGCGTGCCACCGGCGGTGAGGAAAGCCCGCAAGGGCTTGAAGAACCGCCCAAGCTCGGGCACGAAGTGCGTCATGGCAAAGACGACTTCTTTCTCCTGCTCCGCCTGCGGCGCGACACATACACGGTGGTCCGGGCGCTGCGACGGTTGCGGCGAATGGAACACCATAGTTCAGGACGTGCCCCTTTCGGCTGGCCCAACCAAGAAATCCCTCGGCGGCAAACGCGGCCAGTCCATCGCACTCACGGATTTGTCGACCGAGGAAACCCCGCCGCCCCGAACCCTCTGCGGGGTCGAAGAATTCGACCGCGTGTTGGGAGGTGGCTTGGTCCCGGCCTCTGCACTTCTGGTGGGCGGGGATCCGGGTATCGGTAAATCCACGCTGCTGCTGCAGGCCGCCGCCCGTTTCGCCCGTGCCGGCGTCAAAACCATCTATGTCTCGGGCGAAGAGGCCAGCGCTCAGGTCCGGATGCGCGCACGTCGTCTGGGGCTCGAGGACGCTCCGGTGCAGCTCGCCGCCGAGACCAACCTGCGCGACATCCTCACGACGCTTGAGGCGGAAAAGCCTGGTCTGGCGATCATCGACTCGATCCAGACCATGTGGGCCGACAATGTGGATAGCGCACCGGGATCGGTGTCGCAGGTCCGCGCCGCTGCGCATGAATTGACCACCTTTGCAAAACGGCACGGTGTCTCGATCATCATGGTTGGCCACGTCACCAAGGAAGGCCAGATCGCAGGCCCCCGCGTGGTCGAACACATGGTCGACACGGTGCTTTACTTCGAAGGCGAACGCGGCCACCAGTTCCGGATTCTGCGCGCGGTTAAGAACCGTTTCGGCCCCGCTGACGAAATCGGTGTGTTCGAGATGACTGGCAAGGGACTGGCGCAAGTCACCAACCCTTCGGCCCTGTTCCTGTCGGAACGCGGCAAACCCAGCCCCGGTTCCGCTGTATTTGCCGGGATCGAAGGCACGCGGCCTGTCCTGGTGGAACTGCAAGCCCTCGTCGCCCCCTCCCCGCATTCGCAGCCGCGCAGAACGGTTGTTGGATGGGATAGCGGTCGGCTCGCGATGATCCTCGCCGTGCTCGAAGCGCGCTGTGGCATCCCCTTTGCGGGCCTCGATGTCTATCTGAACGTTGCCGGAGGGCTGAAAGTCGGCGAACCCGCCGCAGACCTCGCGGTTGCCGCTGCGCTCCTCAGCGCACGCGAAGACACGGCCTTGCCCGCCGATACCGTCGTTTTCGGAGAAATCTCGCTATCCGGGGCACTTAGACCCGCCCCGCAGACAGAAAACAGGTTGAAAGAAGCGCAAAAACTTGGTTTCACAGCGGCAATTGCTCCGGCAGGCGGCAAAACCGGTACTGTGGCAGGTCTGACACTCACCCGACCCTCTGATTTGGTTGGGTTTGTTGGCGAAACCTTCGGAGCAGGTTAAAGTCGCGCCTTGAGGGGCAGAAAACGAACAGGCGAGGGCCATGGAAGGTTTTACAATAATTGACGGGGTCGTCGCCCTGATCATCGTGGTGTCGGGCCTGCTGGCCTACTCACGTGGTTTCATGCGCGAGGTTCTGGCCATCGCGGGCTGGGTCGCGGCAGCGATCCTTGCGTTCATCTTTGCGCCGCAAGCCGTACCGCTGGTCAAGGAAATCCCGGTTGTCGGAGATTTCCTGCGCGACAGTTGCGAGCTTTCGGTCATCACCGGTTTTGCCGCAGTCTTTGCCATTGCTCTGATCGTGGTCAGCATCTTCACACCGCTGTTTTCATCCCTTGTGCAACGTTCGGCCCTGGGTGGTCTGGATCAGGCGCTTGGGCTGTTCTTCGGCATCGCGCGCGGCATCCTTTTGGTTGCAATCGCCTTCTTTGTTTACGACACCGTGATGACCGGGCAGTCGTACACCATCGTTGATGAAAGCCGCTCGGCCAAGGTGTTCGAACAGTTCAGCAGCCAGATCGAAGAGCAGAACCCCGAAGCCGCTTTGGGTTGGGTCACAGCGCAATATGAAGAACTGGTGGCAAGCTGCACGGCAGGAAGCGAACAGCCTGCGACCACGGCCCCGGTCGAAGGTTAAAAACCGCTCACCATGTGGGAAACGAAAGCCCGGCACTGCCCGGGCTTTTTTGTTGCGCAAGGATCAGACGAACCCTTCTCCGCCGCAAACCGTGCAGCGAATGGTTTTCAGGCCGAAACACCCATCGCACCGGCTGGAGATCGGTTTGCCGTGAATGTCACGGCTTTTGACCACTTCGCCTGCGCCATTACAAATCTGACAGGGCGCGCGCCCCATTCCCCGGCACCGATGACACCGCTGCTTGATCCGTTCTGGTTTGTTCTTTTTGGGCCTATCCTGCCACATTCAGGTCCTCTGGGCGCTGTACCGATCCTTACCTGCACATATTCACTAGCATGACAGCATAAATGACTGCCCATGTCATCACCTTCGAAAGACCACGCAGCCCCTCACAATTTTGACCTGCGGCAAAAAGTGATTGTGATCCTTTGATGACAGCCACGCCAATAGGCATTATGTGGAAGCCAACCCGCCACGGAATCGGAGCCACCGATCTTGTTCTTTCTGTACGAATGCGCGCTGGCCGTAGTGATGTTCGCCCTATTGGCGTCATGTTCACCTGCTACCAAAACACCTGCGCACGCCTTAAAGACGATCCGATACCGAAAAGCGGTCAATCCTCAGATCAAATCGTCATAGAAGTTGGAGCCCCGTAAATGTGTGGGATTTTGGGAATCGCAAGCCGGACACATGATGTGTTTGCCGAGATCTATGACGGTCTGCTGATGTTGCAGCACCGGGGCCAGGATGCCTCGGGGATCGTAACCTATAACGGCGAGTTCTTCCGCGAAAAAAAGGCCAACGGTCTGGTCAAGGATGTGTTCAACGCCCAAGATGCCGAAACCCTTCTGGGCCATGTCGGAATGGGTCACGTTCGTTATCCCACCGCCGGATCGCTTAGCGCAGCTGAGGCGCAGCCGTTCTTTGTGAATGCGCCCTATGGCATCTATCTGGTTCACAACGGCAACATTACCAACACGGCTGAACAGCGCGAGAAGGTCACTGGAAAATACAGCCGCCATCTGCGCACCACGTCGGATTCCGAAATCCTGCTGAACGTGCTGGCCGACAAGGTTGCCGACGCGATCAAGGTGAACGGCAATGGCGAACCCATTCGCAATCTGTTTGCCGGCGTGAAAATGACGATGGAACGGGTGCAGGGAGCCTATTCCGTGATCTGTCTGGTGGCAGGCGTCGGCATGCTGGCATTCCGTGATCCGTTTGGCATTCGCCCTCTGTCGGTCGCCAAACGCTCGGTGGATGGCGACGGCGACGATTATGCCTTTGCCTCGGAAGACGTGGCCTTTGGCATCAACGGCTTTGAAAAGCTGCGCGATCTGCGCCCGGGTGAGGCGATCCTGATTGATCTGGACGGCAACATGCACGAGTTTCAGGCGGTCGAGGGCAAGCTGACGCCCTGCATCTTCGAGTATGTCTACCTGGCCCGCCCCGATTCTTTGCTGGATGGTGTTTCGGTCTACAAAACCCAGATGCGCATGGGGCAGACTCTGGCCAAACAAATTCAGGAGTCCGGGCTGGAAATCGACCGAATCATTCCGGTGCCCGACAGCGCGCGCCCCGTAGCACTGGAAGCCGCCAAGATCACCGGCATCCCCTATCGCGAAGGGTTGGTCAAAAACCGCTATGTCGGACGTACCTTCATCATGCCGGGTCAGGCCGAGCGCCAGAAATCTGTCCGCCGCAAGCTGAATGCCGTCCCGCTTGAGTTTGACGGCCACAGTGTTCTGCTGATCGACGATTCAATCGTGCGCGGCAATACCATCAAAAAGATTGTCCAGATGTGCCGCGACGCCGGCGCCAAGAAAGTCTATGTTGCCAGCGCCTCACCGCCCGTGAAGTACCCGAATGTCTACGGTATCGATATGCCGACCAAGGCCGAACTGATCGCAAACGGGAAAGAGATCGAAGAGATCCGCGAAGAACTCGGCGCGGATGCGCTGTTCTACCAGCATCTGGATGATCTGATCTGGGCCGCCAAGGAAGGCAATCCCGAAATCGAAGCCTTTGACTGCTCTTGCTTTGATGGCAACTACATCACCGGCAGCGTGAGTGAGAATTATCTGGACAGTCTGGAAAACAGCAGCCGCGTAAGTCAAAAACGCGCGGACATGCAGGTTCCGGGTGGCTCTTGGAACGCAGCCAAGCTGGCCTCGGGCTAAGCTGAGGACCGGCAAGTAGACGCAAGCGGTTTCCGCTTCTGAAGGCGAATCACGGTGTCAGCACATGTGGACCGGGCAGGCCCTGCAACCCTGCCCGTTCTTAGGCGCGTTTCACTGATGAGTAAGTTTTCGCCACAACCCAACGGCGAACCCTGCGCAATCCCAAAGGCTTTTCTCAAGGCCACCGGATCGTGAAGCCACGTGTCTGGGCCACGCTTTTGTTCCCTTGTTCGTTTTGGTATCCGGCGGCGACCACTCACTCAAAAAGGGGTTCGGGACCATGTTCCGAACCACGGATCATGTCAAACGCCACAGTCAAAAGCGCGGCCACGCAGCCGGGCGCGCTGAAGAAGAATTCCGTTTCGGTTCTGGGAGTATTTGGGCCCAAAGCCGATATGCGTGCCTTGATGCGCCTGTCATCGGGTCGCGTGAAAGAGGTCAAACCCGGCAGCCGAGTGGCCTCGGGCAAGGTGGTCGCGATTGATGAGCATGGCATTATGCTGCGACAAAGCGGCCAGACCAAGCGTATCACCATTCCCGGCAGCTAATCGCGACTTGACGCCCCGCGCACAGGGGTTCAAACCGCAGCCATGACCGATCAGACCAAAATTGCCCTTATCACCGGGGCCTCTCGCGGATTGGGCGCCGCCCTGGCCGAAGCGCTGGCACCCGAATACCACATCGTCGCCGTCGCCCGCACCACCGGCGGGTTGGAGGAGTTGGACGATCGCATCCAGGCAAAGGGCGGTTCGGCCACACTGGCCCCCATGGACATCACCGATCCGAACGCCATGGCGACCCTGTGCCGGGGAATCCATGACCGTTGGGGCAAGGTTGATCTGTGGCTGCACACGGCCATCCACACTTCGGCGCTGACGCCGGTTCACTTTGTCGATCCCAAGGAATGGACAAAGGCAATCAACACTAACGCCAACGCGACCTCGGTTCTGATCCCCTATGTCACGCCCCTTTTGGGTGAGAGTGGCCACGCCGTGTTTTTTGATGATCCTAAAGCTGGTGAAAAGTTCTATGGCATCTACGGTGCCACAAAGGCTGCGCAGATGGCGCTGGCCCGCAGCTGGGCTGCCGAAACCGAACGCACCGGCCCGCGTGTTTCGATTGTCGAGCCTGCTCCGATGCCCACGGCCGTACGCGCGCGGTTCCATCCTGGCGAAGACCGGGATTCGCTGAACAGCACAGCAGACGAAGCGGCACGGATTCTGGCGCTGCTTTAGGAAATGGCCCTGACGGGCCATGCCTCCGGCGGGGATATTTTTAGCCAGATGAAGCTGGGATCAGGCGATATGAACGCCGTTGCGCCCGGCCAGATCGACAAAGAACTGCCACGCGACGCGGCCTGATCGCGACCCGCGCGTAGCCTGCCATTCGATCGCCTCGGCGCGCAAAGTCTCTGCATCGACTGAGACGCCATAGGCCGCGCAATAGCGGTCGATCATGGCAAGGTATTCGTCCTGATCGCAGGGATGGAACCCCAGCCACAAGCCAAAGCGGTCGGACAGCGAGACTTTTTCTTCGACCGCCTCGGAGGGGTTGATGGCGCTGGAACGCTCATTTTCGATCATGTCCCGCGGCATAAGGTGGCGGCGATTCGAGGTGGCATAGAACACCACGTTTTCGGGGCGACCCTCGATACCCCCATCCAGAACGGCCTTGAGCGATTTGTAATGCTGGTCATCGTGGCTGAACGACAGGTCGTCACAGAACAGGATGAACCGGTAGGGTGCCGACCGCAGGTGGTTCAGGAGGCGGGCGACCGAGGCCATATCCTCGCGCTGAAGTTCCACAAGTTTCAGGTCAGGATGATCCGGGCCAAGTGTACCATGGACCGCCTTCACAAGGCTGGATTTGCCCATCCCGCGCGCGCCCCACAACAAGGCGTTGTTTGCTTTGTAGCCGGACGCGAACCGGCGCGTATTGTCCAGCAACGTGTCACGCGACCGATTGATGCCTACCAACAGATCCAGATCGACGCGATTGACCTGTTCAACCGGTTCCAGACGGTCCGGTTCCACATGCCAGACAAAGGCAGGAGCTGCGTTGAAATCCGGCGTGGCCAGAGGGGCCGGCGCCATGCGCTCCAACGCGGCGGCGATGCGGTTCAGGGCTTGGTCATCCATCGGCTTCTCCGGTCAAGTCTGGATGGGTTCAAAGCATGTTCTGATTGGCGCAACAAGGCCCGCCAACGAAAAAGGCGCGCCCTGATGAGGCGCGCCTTTGGTGTTTTCTCAGCAGATTACTTTTCGTCTTCCAAATCCTGCATCAGGTCTGCATCTGCTTCGGCTTCTTCATCGTCATAGTAGCCATCAGCTCGCAATTGCTCTTCCCGTTTCCGTTCAACCCGGGCCACAAGGAAGATCGAAATCTCGTAGAGGCCATAGACCACCACAAAGAGGATGATCTGAGTGATCACGTCAGGCGGGGTCACAATGGCCGCCAGAACCAGAATGCCAACAACCGCATATTTGCGCACAGCACCCAGTCCTTCGGCACTTACCAGCCCTGCCTTGCCCATGAGGGTCAGAAGAACCGGCAGCTGGAAGCAAAGCCCAAAGGCCACGATGAACTTGATCGTCAGGTTCAGATATTCCTGCGCCGAGCCTTGGAACACCACTGTATGTGGTGCGGCCGTTGCGGCATCAACCACTGCCTCACCCTCTGCTCCAAACTGCTGGAAGCCTAGGAAGAAGTCATAAGCCAGCGGGGTAACGACGTAGAAAGCAAAGCTGGCTCCCAGCAGGAACATGAAGGGCGAGGCCAGCATGAACGGCAGAAACGCATTCTTTTCCGACTTGTATAGACCCGGTGCCACAAAGCGCCACATCTGCATCCCGATATAGGGAAACGCCAATACGAACCCACCCAACAGCGATACTTTGATGTAAACAAAAAAACCTTCTTGCAGAGCGATGAATATCAAACCGCAATCTTGCCCACGCACGGCAAGAGCTTCACACAAAGGCGTTGTAAGAAAATTGAAGATTGGCTTGGCCACCGTAAAGCAGATGATCATCCCGACCAGAAACGCCACGACGCAGTGAATCAGCCGCGTGCGCAGCTCGGCCAGGTGTTCGATCAGTGGGGCCGAGGTATCTTCGATCTCGTCGGTCTTGGTCATGTCTTGCTTTCAGTGTTCAGCGCGGCTTCGGCCTCTTCAGCCTTGGCCAGCGCGTCGGCAGCTTCCTTGGCTTTGCGCTCGGCAGCGGCACGGGCCGTGGTGGCCTGAATTTTCTTGGCCTGCTCGGCGCGTTCTGCTGCCAGTTTGCCGGTTTCGCTGTCAGGATCGAACTTGGTGGGATCGATGCTTTTCGCCATATCCTGCGCAGCTTGCTTGACGCCGTCCATGGCCGAGCCCACAGGGTTCGCGGCGGCGTTGAGACCTTTCTTGATCTCGTTCACCCCCGCCTGATCGGCAGCCTCGTTCATGGCGCTGCTGAACTCGCGCGCCATGCCGCGTGCCTTGCCGATAAAACGCCCGACATTGCGGAACAACACCGGCAGGTCCTTCGGCCCCACAACGATCAGGGCAACGATGCCGATGACCAGAAGCTCGGTCCAGCCCAGATCAAACATCTGCGCTTACGCCTTGTCTTTCTCGGTTTCAGGCGTGACGTCCTTGGCCATCTCGGATGCGTCCTGTTCGATTTCTTCCGTGCCGTCCTTCACGCCCTTTTTGAACGCAGTGATGCCTTTGCCAACTTCACCCATCAGCGAGCTGATCTTGCCGCGGCCAAACAGAACCAGAACCACAACGGCGATCAGCAGAAGACCAGGAAGGCCGATATTGTTGAGCATGTCATTTCTCCTCTTTCATCGGCGCGATTGCACGCCGGGAATATGAACTGGGTCCGTGTTTACGCCCGGATGCGCTGTCTCAAAAGAGATCAGGTGCGGATTGAGGGTAAAATTTGATGTGATCCGGCAGAATCTGAGGGGTCGCGTTTTACAACTGACAGGTTTATGTCAGTTGGGTATGAGTAAGAAAGCGATATCGAAACCTGGTCAACGGAGAACAAAATGACCCATGTCGCTGAAATCGTCACCTTCACCCTCGCCAATGGCACCACGCCAGAAGAGTTCGTGAAACTTAGTCAGGCTTCCGAGGCCTTTGTGCGCAGTGCGCCGGGCTTTGCCCATCGGCAGCTCAGTCAGGGCGAAGACGGTCGCTGGACGGATTATGTTGTCTGGACGGATATTAAAGCGGCCAAGGACGCCGCCGCACAATTCCCGCAGCAGGACTTCTGCGCTGGCCTGATGGCTGCCATCAACCCGGATAGCATTCAGATGCGCCACGAGAACGTATTATGGAACATGACCGCCTAGGCGCGGTCCGGACGGCGTGTCATGCGCCGCACTGACCGCCTGTTCGACATTATCCAGATCCTGCGCGACGGCAAACTGCACCGCGCGCAGGACATCGCCGACCGGCTCGAGGTGTCGGTCCGCACCATCTATCGCGACATGGATACGCTGGTAGCCTCAGGCGTTCCTGTCGAAGGAGAGCGCGGCGTGGGCTACATGGTGCGCGAACAGATCACCCTGCCCCCGCTGAACCTGACCACAGCCGAGCTCGAAGCGCTGAACCTCGGCATGGCGATTGTGGCCGAGGCTGCCGATCCGGATCTGAAAGCCGCCGCCATTTCTCTGGCCGACAAGATCGACGCCGTCCTGCCGACACAAGTTGTGGCCGACGCCGACGCCTGGAAATTCGCTGTCTACCCCTTTGCTGACGCCGCCCGTGGGCTGGCCCACATGGCACCGATCCGCGCCGCCATCAAATCCCGCCAGAAACTTCACCTGTCATACCGACGGATTGACGGCGTCCTGACCGACCGCACCATCCGTCCGCTGCACATGGAATATTGGGGCCGCGTGTGGACACTCACAGCCTGGTGCGAACTGCGCAACGGCTTCCGCGCCTTCCGCATCGACCTGATCGAATCCGTCTCACCGCTGCCGGAACTCTTTACAGACGAGCCCGGTAAACGCCTGAGCGACTACGACCCAAACGCCTGACACGCTTCATCTTTTCCAAAATACTCCCGCCGGAGGCATGGCCCGAAACGGGCCATTCACCCTCACTTCAGGTAAGGCTCGGGATCAACGGATTCGAACCCCTTGCGCACTTCGAAATGCACATAGGCGTTGTCTCCACCCCGCAGCTGCGCCAGTTTTTGCCCACGACGCACGCGATCCCCTTTCTTGACAGCGATATCATCGACATTGGCATAGACCGTCAGCAGATCGTTCTTGTGCTTGACCACGATGATCGGCACCTGATCCGCGTCCGCGGTAATCGCCGCAACAGTGCCCGCCTCAGCGGCAGTCACGGCCGTGCCGGGCGCGGCGGCGATATCGATGCCCTCATTCTTGCCCTTGTTATAGCCGCGAATGATGTTGCCGCTGACCGGCAGGGACAAAGCGGTCGAACGCGCATTGGTTGGTGCTTCGGCAGTTACGTCCGGGGCTTCGACCAGCGGCGCAACCTTTTCGTCGGGCAAGGGCTGTGTGGCACTAGGAGGTGTCGGCGTGGGCGATCCCTGCCCCGGTTCCGTTACCTCGGTGGCGGCAACAGGCGCGGCAGCAGCAGCGCTTTGACGCGGTGCGGGCTGGTTCTTGACCGGGATCAGCAGAAACTGACCTTCACGCACGGTGAAGTCCGATCCCAGACCGTTCCATTCCGCCAGCGACTCGACCGGCACCTGATAAAGGCGCGAGATCGTATAGGCCGTCTCGCCCCGCTTGACCTTGTGTCGGACCGGTTCCGGCCCGGTTGCGACAGGTGCCGGAGCAGGTTTGGCGGGTTCCAGCGTTGTCGTCCGCACACCCCCCGTTTCCGGCGCCTGGTCAATAGCAGCTCCGGCAACGGACGCGATATCTACACCGCTGCCCGCTCCGACCGAACGCGGCAAGGCCAGAACTTCGCCCTCTCTCAGCGTGTCGGTGGTCTGAAGACCGTTGAAACGCGACAACTCGCCTTCGGGCAGGCCAACCCGTGCGGCCACGTCCCGCACCGTGTCGCCTCGGCGGGCCACGACCACCTGATAGTTCGGATAGGTGATCACGCCCCTGCTGTCAGGTGTCGGGCGGCTGGTGGTGGCGGATTGCGCGGCATCGGTGGTCGAAAACCCGCCGACCTGCCCCCGCAAGTCGTAATCCAGAGGCCCCTCACACCCGGCAAGAATAGCCAGAGCGGCCACTCCGGTCGCGCAGCGACGCATAGCTGATTTGGATACTGCACTCATAATTCTGTCCTCAACGCCTGCCCCTGTTGTCCGGGGTTCCGGCGACCAATTCATTAAGCCTGTTACGCCTCGTCCTTGCCAAGCCCCTCAAGCAGAGGCACGAAACGGACTGACGTCAATTCGTCATAGTCCAGACCGGTCTCGGTGCGCGTCACCTTGATCAACTGCTGCACCGCATCCGACTGACCCACGGGTAAAACCATAATACCCCCGATTTTCAGCTGCGCCAAGAGCGGTCCCGGAGGGTCCTCGGCTGCCGCGGTCACAATGATACGATCAAACGGGGCCTGTTCCGGCAGGCCGAACGACCCATCCGACAACATGGCCGTGATGTTTGTAAGCCCAAGCTCGGCAAACAACTTGCCAGTTTCGCTCACCAGCCGCCGGTGGCGCTCCACCGTATAGACCCGACGCGCCAGTTTCGACAGGATCGCCGCCTGATAGCCAGACCCTGTCCCGATCTCGAGCACGGTGTCGCGAGGCCGGACATCCAAAGCCTGCGTCATAAGGCCAACAACAGACGGCTGGCTGATCGTCTGACCGCAGGAAATCGGCAGGGGCATATCCTCATACGCGCGATCCGAAAACAGACCGGTGACAAACCGACCCCGATCAACCTGCTCCATCGCCGCCAGAACGCGCGCATCGGTGACGCCCCGTTTGCGAAGGGCAAACAGGAACTGCATTACTGTTTCCGGGTCCAGTCCGCTCATTCGACCGCCTTCAAGGCCTCCAGCATATCATGCGCGGTCAGGTCCGCGCGCATCGGCGTGACCGAGATATAGCCTTCCAGATTGACCGCTGCATCGGTTCCCGGTGCGGTCGGGTTGTGCTGATAGCCGCCCTTGATCCACAGGAACCGCCGCCCCGAGGGCGAGCTGTGCGGCTCGACCGAGAAATGTGTGTCGCGCCGGAACCCCTGCGCGGCCACGCGCGTGCCCAACACGTCATCCGCCGGAACCGGTGGGAAATTCACGTTGTAAAACAGACGGTAATCGCCTTGTTCTGCCGGGGTTGCATCCAGAATGCGCCGGACCAGATCGGCCCCGAACCGCGCGGCGGCTTCAAACGGGTCATCCAGTCCAAGGTTGCGAGGACCGAAATACTGCGACAAAGCAATCGCGGGCACGCCCTGCAGCGCCGCCTCCATCGCCCCACCGATAGTGCCGGAATAAAGCGTGTTCTCGGCCGAGTTATTGCCCCGATTCACACCGGACAAAACCAGATCCGGGGGGCAGTCCACCATCACATCGTGCAGCCCCGCCAGCACACAATCCGCCGGAGATCCTTCGGCCGCATAGCGCCGCTCGCCCAGTTTGGCGATCATCGTGGGATGGGTGTAACTGATGCAATGCCCGACCCCGGATTGTTCAAAAGCGGGTGCAACCACCCAGACCTCACCGTCCGGTCCGGCCAAATCGGCGGCAATCGCCTCAAGCGTGATCAAGCCCGGTGCGTTGATCCCGTCATCATTGGTCAAAAGAATACGCATGTGCCCGATTTACCCCCGCGTTTGGCCCTTGATAGACCCCGACCTGCGCTGCGGCAAGCGAAGCAGGCCCGCAATCTGAGGCTTTCACGCACCACTTGGACGGAAATCGAATGGCTAGCTCTTCGTCTCGGGGAAAACGAAGCACCTGTCGCGTCGGATGGTCAGCCACATGACCCGGCCCGGGCCGGGCACAAAGACATTCGGAACCGTCGCCCTGAGGATCGAGCCGTCATAATCCATGCGAAACTCAACCAGGCTTTCATTGCCCAGAAAGCGCGCCCGCTCGACCACACCGCGCGCTGCAACGCCATCCGTCGGCGTCGGCAGAGGGCCTTTGCCGTTGCGGTCGAAATCCAGTTTGACATGCTGAGGTCGGAAAACGATCTCGACATCGGTTCCGTCCGGGATGCCCGGCGCGAGGAACTGACCGAACGGAGTTTCGGCCAAAGCCCCATTCACTTGCGCCCGCAAAACGTTGACATCACTGAAAAATGCCACGGCCGCCTTGTCTGCGGGGCGGGTATAGACGTTGTACGGCGCACCCTGTTGAACGATCTTGCCGCGCCGCATCAGTGCGATTTCATCGGCCATCCGCATCGCCTCTTCCGGCTCATGCGTGACCAGCAGAACGGCGGCATCCTCTTCCTTGAGAATCGCCAGTGTTTCATCCCGGATACCATCGCGCAGACGGTTGTCGAGGCCCGAGAACGGCTCGTCCATCAGCATGATCCGGGGGCGCGGTGCCAAAGCGCGTGCAAGCGCCACACGTTGCTGCTCACCGCCCGACAACTGGTGCGGAAACCCGTCGATGAACCGCATCAGGTCCACTTTGCGCAGCAGTTCTTCAACGCGGGCACGTTTCTCATCCTTGCCGCCCTTCAGACCAAACGCGACGTTATTGGCCACGCTCAGATGAGGAAACAGCGCAAAGTCCTGGAACATCAACCCGATTTCACGCCGCTCGGGCGGCACCCGAAACACGGTATCGCAGACCAGCTTGCCGTCGACGTAAATCTCGCCCGAATCCTGCATCTCGACCCCGGCGATCATGCGCAGGGTCGTGGATTTACCACAGCCGGACGGCCCCAAGAGGCATGTCACCTGCCCCGCCTGAACGGTCAGCGAGACATCATCCACCACAATCCGCCCTTCGAACGTGCGGATCATATTGCGAATTTCCAGACGCGGAGGAACTGCGTTGCCTGTCACCGATGGACCCCGTTACCTTTCCCGATCAATTCCATCGGGCTTTGGCCGGGATAGCAACCCCGCCCCTCAGGCGCAAGAGATCAGCAGCACCCGCCCGAGGGTGCCTCGCCGGTTGCCAGAAACGGGCTTTCCCCGCCGCAGCCTTCGAAAATACCATAGTGGGTCGAGAAATCGCCGATGAAATCGAAATGGCGCGCAAACCGCGTGTCTTTCAGCATCATCCAGGTGTTGCCGCAGACGGGAAAGGCCTTGCCGGTCTCGATCGCGTGGTGGTCGTCCAGTTCGAACAGATGCGGCGCGTTGGGGATCGTGCCTTTATAGATCACCGCCTGACCGTAATCCTCGCAGGCCGGTTCCAGTTCGGACAGTTTGAACAGGCGATACGTGGCTGACAGGAACTTGAGCAGCGCGACACGCTCTTCCAGAACCGGGTTTTCGATGGTTAGCGGGCGGTGCGTCACCCGGCGCGGATCACCAAAGCCAGCCTTGCGCGAGATCGACAGGAAGTCGTTCCAATAGAGGGCTCCCGACAGGCATTCACCATACAGCACCTCATCCTCGGCCATCGCCTGAGGCACCCGGCGATCCGCATAGACGTCCGAGAAATACATCTCACCGCCCTCTTTCAACAGACGGTGCGCGCCGCGCAAAACGGCCTCTTTGTCGGTGGCCAGGTTGATCACACAGTTCGACACGATGATGTCAAAGGAACCGGGTTCTAGGTCCAGGTCATCCAGCTTTTCGATATAGCCGTGATGGAATTCCACGTTGCTGGCCGCGTGACCGAACGCCTGCGCGTGATACTCCTGATGCGCGCGGGCAACGTCCAACTGTTCGGGCGTCATGTCCACACCGACCACGCGCCCAGTTTCCCCCACCATCGCCGACAGCGCATAGACATCCCGGCCCGCGCCGCAGCCCAGATCGAGAATGCTCATCCCCTCAAGATCCAGCGGAGCGATCAGCCCGCAACCATAGTAACGGGCCAGCACATCATCATGAATTTGCGACAGAATCTTCTTGAGGTGATCCGGCATGTCATCGGGCGTGCAGCACGCGTTGGTCTGCAAGTCCGCGCTGCCCTGAAGAACCTCGCCATAATAATTCTGCACTGATTCATGCTTCATCGCGGCATTCCTTTTTCCCGGTGGCTGCAAAGCAGCTAGTGCAACCCGGTGCCTTACGCAATCCGCACGCCTGCAAATTGACGAAAGCGTGAGGATTCAGCGACCCTGACCCAGCAACTCGAAATCCACCCCTGCGCGCACCTGACCGTTCACCTGAATTTCCAGCCGGTGCGCACCGGGCACCAGTTTGAACGTCGTGGCGTTGCCCTTCAGCTTGTGCTTTTTGTTCAACGTCAGGACGCCGTCGCGCAAAACTGCCTGTTTCAACTTGTGGACCTTGGCTGAGGTTTTGCCTCCAGGCCGTTGAAAGTGAATGATATAATCGATCAAAATCGGCTGATCGACGGTACCGTTCAGGCTGACGTCGAACTCCAGCGCTGCGTCGATCCGCGCCTCGCCCTTGATCTGAACGGCAACGTCAATTGCGGCATCCGGGTCGTATCCCAGCATCCGCATGGCACCGGGATGCCCCGCCTTGACCAAACCGCGCAGCGTGTGCGCCGTCATCCAATCCAGTTCGGCCCGGTCCTGCTGCGCAGAGCGCGCCCAACCCTGCAACCGGTCCAGCACCAGATCGGGGTCTTTTTTGGTGATGTCGTTCAGATGGTTCGCAACTGACCGCGTGACATAGCGTGTGCTGTCGGCGTGCAGCCGGTCCAGCAAGGGCAACGGATCGGTCAGCTCCAACCTCACCGCCTGCCCCCAAGGCAGACGTGGCCGCGTGCCTTCGCTGACCAAACGGCGCACGTGATAGCTACCGTGCGCGCACCACTCCTGCATCCGCGCCAGCACCTGATCGGGGTAGCGGTTGAGAAACGGGCGGATAGCCCATTCCATCGAGAACCGCTGGGTCAGTTCTTCGATCACGTCCAGCGCCAGATCAGGGTGATCCAGTCCCACGGCCACCACCCAATCGCCCAAAGGCGCAAAGATGAAGTCACCGAAATCATCATCCGTTTTGTCAGGGTCCAGCGGAGGCGGCAGGGCACGCAAGATCACCGGCGCGACCGCAGGCAATTCTCCGGGAACCGCCGTTTTCAGGCACTCGGCGATCCAGGCCATCCGCTCTTTTAGCTCCAGATCCAACAGACGGGACATGACCTGCGCTTCAAACGCGGGCGCATCAAAGGATGGATCAGCCTTGGCAAATAACCCCGCCAGATAGCGGGTTTTTTCGGCATTGAACAACTGATCCTTGAGCGAAAAGGTCTCGGCCATCGTTACATCGTCAGATTGGTCGCGCCACCGTCCAGCAGGATGTTCTGACCAACGATGAACCCGGCATGCTGCGAGCACAGGAATGCGCAGGCCGCACCAAATTCCTGCGGCGACCCATACCGCCGCGCTGGAATGGTTGCCGCGCGTTCTGCACGGGCTTCGTCAATCGAAATCCCTTTTTGCGCCGCTACGCCTCCGTCCAGAGAATCCGCGCGGTCTGTGGCATGAATACCGGGCAGTAGGTTGTTGATCGTCACGCCATGCGGCGCGACCTGGCGCGCGGTTCCGGCCACATAGCCGGTCAGCCCCGTCCGGGCAGCATTGGACAGACCCAGAGCCGGAATTGGCGCACGCACGGATTGCGACGTGATGTTGACCACCCGGCCCCATCCCTTGTCCGTCATCCCCGGCAGCAGAGCCTTCATGAACGCAATCGGCGTCAACATGTTGGCGTCAAGCGCTTTGATGAAATCGTCCCGGTCCCAGTCCGACCACAATCCCGGAGGTGGCCCACCCGCATTTGTCACAAGGATATCAACACCCTGCGCCGCTTCTATCACCTGATCCTGCCCGTCAGACGAGGTCACATCGCAGGTTACCGTCTGAACTTGAACGCCGTGTTCGGCACGAATACGGTCAGCCGAAGCGTCCAAAGCCTCGGCCCCGCGCGCATTCATCACCAGATCAACACCGGCGGCGGCCAGAGCCTCGGCACACCCCAATCCCAAACCCTTGCTGCTGGCGCAGACCAGAGCGCGTTTTCCTTTGATTCCCAGATCCATCGGATCCTCCCTGTCAGTCATTGCCGCATGTCTAGCACCGGCCAGACAGGGAAGACCAGAAACGGATCGTCGATCAGTAGAAGAACTCTTCCCGGACGATCTTGCCGTCAGCGACGTGATAGACGCCCACTTCGCGCATATCGAATGCCTCGCCGGTTTCCTTGACCTTACCCTGAACGTCAAAGATCACGGCAAAGCGGTCATCGCCATGCGGGAACGGATCGCTCACCGACGAGCCCGAGACTTCATGCGCACTTTCCCACCATTCGTGTTTTCCACGAATTGCTTCAATCCCTCTGGTCTCTCGCCCCATTCCCTGAAAGTCCTGCCCCTCGACCGAAACAGCATCCGAGGCATAGAGCTTTTCCAGATTTTCCTTGGCGCGTCCTTCACGACAACCGGCCACCAGTTCGTTGGCGATTTCTTTCAAATCCATTGGTCCACTCCATATTTTGTTCACTATATGTTCTTATTGCCATAACCACTCGATTCGAACCACCCCCCTTTGTCTTGCCTCGGCAGGATTCCCCCCCTATACGCGCGCTTATGCTTGATACCTCGAACCAACCCACCCTGCCGCCCGAGATCGCCCGGCGCCGGACATTCGCCATCATCTCGCACCCGGATGCGGGCAAGACGACGCTGACGGAAAAGTTCCTGCTTTATGGCGGCGCGATTCAGATGGCCGGTCAGGTGCGCGCCAAGGGTGAGGCGCGGCGCACGCGTTCGGACTTCATGCAGATGGAAAAGGATCGCGGCATTTCGGTTTCGGCATCGGCCATGTCATTCGATTATGACAACTTCCGGTTCAATCTGGTGGACACCCCCGGCCACAGTGATTTCTCGGAAGATACCTATCGTACGCTGACCGCCGTGGACGCTGCTGTTATGGTCATCGACGGTGCGAAAGGTGTGGAAAGCCAGACGCAGAAACTGTTCGAGGTCTGCCGCCTGCGCGATCTGCCGATCCTGACCTTCTGCAACAAGATGGACCGCGAAAGCCGCGATACGTTCGAGATCATCGACGAAATCCAGGAAATGCTGGCCATCGACGTCACGCCCGCCGCCTGGCCGATTGGCGTGGGGCGCGATTTCATCGGCTGCTATGACATGCTGCGCGACCGGCTGGAACTGATGGACCGCGCCGACCGCAACAAGGTGGCCGAAAGCATTCAGATTGACGGTTTGGACGATCCGAAGCTGGCGGAACACGTGCCCGAACATCTGCTTGAGAAACTGCTGGAAGAGGTCGAGATGGCGCGCGAGCTGCTGCCCGCGCTAGACCCGCAGGCGGTGCTTGAGGGGCATATGACCCCGATCTGGTTCGGCTCGGCGATCAATTCCTTCGGAGTGAAAGAGCTGATGGAGGGCATCGGCGCTTACGGCCCGCAGCCACAGATACAATCCGCTGAACCCCGCCAGATTGCCCCGGATGAGAAGAAAGTCGCCGGCTTTGTCTTCAAGGTACAGGCCAACATGGACCCCAAACACCGCGACCGGGTGGCGTTTGTTCGTATGGCAAGCGGTCACTTCAAGCGCGGCATGAAGCTGACCCATGTACGGTCGAAAAAGCCCATGGCAATCTCGAACCCCGTACTGTTCCTCGCCTCGGACCGGGAACTGGCTGAAGAGGCTTGGGCCGGTGACATCATCGGCATCCCCAATCACGGGCAACTGCGCATCGGCGATACGCTGACCGAAGGTGAAGCGCTGCGCGTAACCGGCATCCCATCCTTTGCGCCAGAGCTGCTGCAAGGCGTCCGCGCTGGCGATCCGATGAAGGCCAAGCATCTGGAAAAAGCCCTGATGCAATTCGCCGAGGAAGGCGCGGCCAAGGTGTTCAAACCCTCCATCGGATCGGGCTTTATCGTGGGCGTCGTCGGCGCGCTTCAGTTCGAAGTACTGGCCAGCCGGATCGAGATGGAATACGGCCTGCCGGTGCGGTTTGAGGCGTCTCAGTTCACCTCGGCCCGCTGGGTCAGCGGCGACAAGCTTGCGGTCGACAAATTCGTCAATGCCAACAAGCAGCATATCGCCCATGACCATGACGGCGACATCGTCTATCTGACGCGGCTGCAATGGGACATCGACCGGGTCGTCCGCGACTACCCCGAGCTGAGCCTGACCGCGACCAAAGAGATGATGGCGTGATCCAACTGACTGATTGCACAGGCGAGTCTGCCTGTGCAATCCTGCGCGCATGAATGATGACGAACTGACCTTTCCCGGTGGTCTGCCCGACATGCTGGACAGCTATGAGAACCGGCGCAGCCCGTTTCAGTTCGGCACTCTGACCCTGCCCGAGATTGACGTCGATCTCGAAGATCTGGCCAAACGGATCGTTCCCGACAGCGCGACCGAATTGCCACCGGGCCGCAGCACGTCCTGGGATCGCAAAAGCGCTGCGATTGCGCGCGAATTTGTCGGGAAGTCCGAACTTGCCTTCCTGAACGCCCAATTGATTTCGAATCTCAGAAAGCGGTCCTTTCCGCGACAGGCTCCTGCCTTGTTCTGCCGACTTTGGGAAGAGCAATCAGGCCATCTTCTTTCTGCTCTGGACCTGCGCTGGCTGGTATCCTCGATCCAGACCTTTGCCGATCACGGGCAGACGCCGACGCAACGCGAAGTCGGCCATGCGTTGCGCGTCTTTTTCAGCATGATGAAGCTCTATGAGTTCGAGCGGCTTTTCTCGGGACTCGCCCCGGAAACGCCGTATCAGCTCAAGGACAGGAACCATGTGCCGCTGCCCTTTCAAATGAAAGGGTTCTCCTTTGAAAAAGGCGGCTTGGACGTCAATCTTGTCGCCCCGATCTGGACCAAGGCGATGAACGACCCCACCATTGCTCCGCTGGTGGATCATCTGATGACCCAGTTGAACAAGGACTCCGGCGGTGTCTTTCGTCGTCTCAAACTCATGCGCGACACCCGCGCGCCGCGCAAATGACCACCTGGGGCATCGTCTCGATGGTTCGGGGCCCAACCAAGGATGTCCTTCGGTTCGTGGCCCATCACCTCGATCTGGGTGTGGACTGCATGTATATCTTCATGGACGAACCCAATCAGCCCACGTACCGGGCACTCAGAACGCACCCCAAGGTACAGGTTCACGTCTGTGACGACGCTTTTTGGCAAAAACGCAAACGTGAACGTCCCGACAAACATCAGGTCCGTCAAACGGTTCATGCCACGTTTGCCTACCGCAAAACCAAACTGGATTGGCTCGCCCATATCGATGTGGACGAATTCCTGTGGTCTCCGTCCCCAATAGCGGAAGTGTTGCAGGACGTTCCGGCGGACAAACCAGCCGCCCGCGTTCGCCCGACAGAGGCGCTGGCCGGTGATGACGACCTGTACAAGGCGCATATTCCGCGCAGCCCCAAACGCGAAGGGCTGGTCGAAACGATTTACCCGAACTACGGCGCGTTCGTCTTGGGCGGTTTTCTAAGCCATGTGCAGGGCAAGCTGTTTGTTCGGACCGGAATGGAAAACCTGGGTTTTCGCATCCACAATCTGTTTCAGAACAAAAAGCTGTTGCCGTGCAAATACGAACTCCCCCAGGTCGAGCTGTGCCACCGTCATGCCCCGGACTGGGACCACTGGATCGCCCACTACCAATTCCGCATGGATCGCGGCTCTTATCAGGCGGGGATGGCCACCAATGTTCCGCGCGAAAAAGGAGGTCTGAGCAAGAATGAATTGCTCAACTGGATCGAGGCCGAACAGGGCATGGAAGGACTGCGCGCGTTTTACAATGAAATGAGCGGCGCGGACCCTGAGGTACGCGCCAATCTGGACCGCCACGACCTGCTTCGCCACCGCCCCTTGAACCTGGACGAAAAATTACAGAAACACTTCCCCGGAAGTTGCTGAATTGTTGCCGAAAATCCCGGTGATCCACGGTGTGCCAAAGGTGAAATTCTCTTCATTTGACGCTGATCAACGTTTTTGTTATGTCCGCGTGCAAGCCGAAATGTCGCATTATGCACATGGCCATCCGGGCCCGGCACATCTTTGACGCGCGGGCCAGGTCAAGTGTCCGCAAAAACCGGACTTACATGACAAAGTTTAACGAACTGAACCTGAACCCGAAGGTCCTCAAAGCCATTGAGGAAGCCGGATACGAAACACCAACTCCGATCCAGGAAGGTGCGATTCCCCCCGCGCTGGAAGGTCGTGACGTCTTGGGCATCGCCCAGACCGGCACCGGCAAAACTGCCAGCTTCACGCTGCCGATGATCACGTTGCTGGCCCGTGGCCGCGCCCGTGCGCGGATGCCACGCTCGCTGGTGCTGTGCCCGACGCGGGAATTGGCGGCGCAGGTGGCCGAGAATTTCGACACCTATTCCAAGCACCTGAAACTGACCAAAGCGCTGTTGATCGGCGGTGTCAGCTTCAAAGAGCAAGAGGCGCTGATCGACCGCGGCGTCGACGTTCT
Organism: Ruegeria sp. E8; assembly: GCF_056533985.1. Lineage (NCBI taxonomy): Bacteria > Pseudomonadati > Pseudomonadota > Alphaproteobacteria > Rhodobacterales > Roseobacteraceae > Ruegeria > Ruegeria sp. E8. The sequence goes on along the minus strand of NZ_JBQFOY010000001.1, from coordinate 251,407 downwards.
GATCGCCACCCCGGGCCGCCTGCTGGACCATTTCGAACGCGGCAAGCTGCTGCTGACCGGTGTTCAGATCATGGTGGTGGATGAGGCCGACCGGATGCTGGATATGGGCTTTATCCCCGATATCGAACGCATCTTCTCGCTTACGCCGTTCACGCGACAGACTCTCTTCTTCTCGGCCACCATGGCGTCCGAGATCGAGCGCATCACTGACACGTTCCTGTCCGCCCCTGCCCGGATCGAGGTTGCCCGTCAGGCCACCGCATCCGAGACCATCGAACAGGGCGTCGTCATGTTCAAAGGTGGTCGCCGTGACCGCGAGGCCAGCAACAAACGCAAGGTTCTGCGCGCGCTGATTGATGCCGAGGGCGAGAAATGCACCAACGCGATCATCTTCTGCAACCGCAAGACGGATGTGGATATCTGCGCCAAGTCGCTGAAAAAATACGGCTATAACGCCGCCGCCATCCATGGTGATCTGGACCAGTCGCAGCGCATGAAAACGCTGGACGGGTTCCGCGATGGCTCACTGCGCCTGCTGGTCGCTTCGGATGTGGCCGCACGCGGTCTGGACATTCCATCGGTCAGCCATGTGTTCAACTTCGACGTCCCCGGCCATGCCGAGGATTACGTCCACCGCATCGGTCGCACCGGTCGCGCCGGGCGTGAGGGCAAGGCCGTCACGATCTGTTCGGGTCGTGATGAAAAGGCATTGGATGCGATTGAAAAGCTGATCCAGAAAGACATCCCGCGCATTGACAATCCGGTCAAGGAAGAACCCAAACCCGAAAAGCCGAAGCCTGAGAAAAAGGCCCGCGGCGCCGAGGGTAAAAAGGACACCAAGAAAGACCGCGAACCCAAGGGCCGCGGTCGGGGTCGCAAAGAAGACAACGGTCCGGTCGTTGTGGGCATGGGCGATCACCTGCCCAGCTTCATCGCCCTCAGTTTTGACGAGCGTCGCGCGGGCTAAATCGCCAGCACCAGTGCCAAAATCGAGATACCCAGCAACATCATCCCGGCGATCTCACGCCGGGTGATCGTCTCGCGGAAGAACAGGATCGAGGCCATCAGGCTGAAGATCAATTCCACCTGCCCCAACGCCTTGACATAAGCCGCGTTCTGCAAGGTGAAGGCCCAGAACCAGCAGAACGACCCGCCCAGACTGGTCAGGCCAACAAAGACCCCGGTGGATCGCGTCTGCCAGACCGCGCGCAGTTCCGCCCGGTCGCGCCACAACAGCCACAGGCCCATGCTGACAAACTGGAACGTCACAACGGCGGCCAGCGTGATCAGCGCCCGGAACCACGCGTCGATATCGCCCAGTTGCAGCGAGGCCCCGCGATAGCTGACGGCGGAAAACGCAAACAACACACCCGATCCCAGACCCAATTGGGACGCTCGGTTCGTCAGATGTCGCCACCAGGCTCCATCCCCGCCAGGTGTTTTCGACAGCAACAGCACCGCCATCAATCCCAACAGAATGGCAACCAGCGCACCGCCGGAAACGCTGTCGCCCAGAACCAGAAAGCCGACAATCGCGGTCTGGATCACTTCGGTCTTCTTAAAGGTGATGCCAACTGCAAAATTGCGTTGTTTGAACAGCGCCACAACGCAGATCGTCGCGAGGATTTGCGCTGTGCCGCCGATAACCGCGTACATCCAGAACATACCACCCAACGGAGGCAGGCTTGCCCCCGTGATCTGCAACGCCACCAACAATCCGGCAACAGCCAGCGGCATGGAATAGGCAAACCGCGCAAAGGTGGCGCCTGCAGCAGACAGTTTCACGCTGCTCAAGGATTTTTGCAGCATGAAACGCACAGTCTGAAAACTGGCGGCGGCGATGGTGACAGGGATCCAGAGACTCATGTCACCCGTTGTGTCGTCAAATCAGTGCTTTGGCCAGAGCGGATGCGGCACCGGGTCTTTGGCACGCAGCAAATACTGCCGGAAAATCTGAGCGTAAGATCGGTACACATAAGCCTCATTGCAGGCCAGATACCTGTCTTTGCCGGCACGGTACAGCGCGGGCAGTCGATACCAGGGCGCGGCAGGGTTCATATGATGAACCACATGCAGATTATTGTTTAAAAACAGAAACGCCAGCAACCCGCGATCTTCGATAATCACTGTCCGGGCGCGGGATTTTTCGTGGGCGCGATGCTCCAGAAACGTGCGGATTTTCAGCAGCCCCAGCCCGATATAGGCCGAGATCAAATAGGCCCAAACCGGCATGGCCGACTGCGCAACGACCCACAGCACCACCGCCGCGCCCGGCAGGTGCAAGGCCCAGGCCAGCAGGATCGCCCTGTCGCCATGCCGCGCTCCTCGCCACTCATCCCGCATAAACAGAACCTGCCCTATTGCCGGACCCAGCACCATCCGTCCCAGAAGCGTGTTGTTCAGGGCCAACACCAATTGCACACCACGCGGCAGTGCCGACCAGACGTTGGGATCCAGATAATTCGATTCCGGGTCGTCATAAGGATCGGTCAGGGTGGCATCCTGATGATGCGCCAAATGCAAATCCCGAAAGCGGTTGTACGGAATGGCCAGCGTCAACGGCAGCACCATCAATGCTTCATTCAGCCATTTGGCACGGAACGGATGCCCATGCAGAACCTCATGCGTCAAAGATGAATGCAGCGCCGCAACCAGACCCAGAGCCAGCACCGCCAGCCACAACGAAACATCCGCCAGCCAAAACAGCCCGGCCAGCCACGCTGCATAACAACCAACGATCAAGAAAAACGTACCCCATTCGGGCGACTTGGGTGTCGAGGGCTCAGCCATTGCGCCCCCACGAGATCCCCGCCCAAATTCTTTCATAGACAATGTACAGTGTCAGGCCGATGGCAGTATTCACCAACGCCAATGCTCCACCTACAGCGGCCGAGCCTGTGGCGATCAGGCCCACCATTGTCATGGTAGCCAGTCCCATGACATTCCACACGATTGCTTTCACGACAGATCTTCGCCGCGTTTCCATTCCGGACCCCATTCTTTTTGCTTTTACAAAGGGCTACCTTGCATTGCTCGTGTTGAAAATTCTGAATATGATTAACAAAACTAATCAGATGTGATATTTTTCATCATATGCAGGAAAATATCGACAAACGAGACCGCGCCGCCCAATTTCGTCTACGCCTTGCCCGCGCGATGGAGGAGCGTCACGTCAGCCAAAGCGCGCTCGCGCGTCATATCGGCGTCGACCGGTCGACCGTATCTCAACTGCTGACCGACCACGGTGCGCGCCTGCCCAATGCACATGTTGTGGGAGGATGTGCGACGGCGCTTGGTGTCTCGGCCGACTGGCTGCTGAGCCTGTCTGACAGACCAGAAAGCGCCGCCGAGCTTCTGGCCAGTTCACTGACCTTTACCGAAGCCCCCCGCGCCCTTGTGGACGAGCGGATTTTCGAGTGGCACAAGGAAGCCGCCGGATACAAAATCCGCTACGTTCCGGCCACCCTGCCCGACATGCTCAAAACGCGCGCAGTATTAGAATGGGAATACGCGCCGCATCTGGGGCGCACCGCGGATCAGGCCATCGGCGCCTCCGAAGACAGGCTGGCCTGGATGCGCAGCGCCCAGTCCGACTATGAAATCGCCATGCCACTGTTCGAGATCGAAAGCTTTTCCAGCGCCACAGGGTATTATTGCGGCCTCAGCCCTGACGTTCGGTTGCAACAGATCGACCACCTGCTGCAACTGTGCGAACAGCTCTATCCCCGAATGCGAATCTATCTGTTTGACGCGAAACGACTTTATTCCGCGCCCGTCACGATTTTCGGGCCACTGCTTTGCGTGTTTTACGCAGGCAGCCACTATATGGCCTTCCGCGACCGGGACCGGATCGAGACGTTTACGCGCCATTTCGACACGCTGATACGCGAGGCCGACGTGGCCGCCCGCGATTTCCCCAACCATCTGCGACAGCTCAGAAAGGCCGTTTCCCGCAACAAGTAATGCAGCGGCGCACAACCTGTGCTATCGTCCCTTGGCGCGAACCATAGGGCATTCCGACCACAAACGGAGGACCACAGGAATGGACGCAATTCAAACCGCTCAATACGCACGCGCCCTCTACGCTGCTCACGGAGACCAGGCCGAGGCGGAGGCCGCGCAGAAAATGCGTGAATGCGAAGCTGCCGGAAACCAGAAAGAGGCGCAGGACTGGCAGGCGGTCCGTCAGACCATCCGCCAGATCCGAGGCCCAAATCAGGGCTGAATTACAGTTTCGGGTCGGGATTGACCGTGTGCCCGTCCACTGCGATCACCTGACCCGACACCAGCCGCGCCGCGTCTGAGGCAAGGAAGACGGCCATATTGGCGATGTCGTGCGCTTCTACAAAGCGTCCCATAGACGTACCCGAGGCGTAACCCCGGTATACTTCATCGCGGGTCATGCCTTTCGCTTCTGCCTCTCGGGCCAAAACGCCTTCCATGCGTGGACCTTCCACCGCGCCCGGACAAATCGCATTGGCGCGAATGCCAAGCGGCCCCAGTTCCATCGCCAGCGTTTTCATCAAGCCAATGACCGCCCATTTGGCCGACGCATAGGGCGCACGATAGGGATAGCCATACTGACCGGCGGTTGATGAGGTCAGGATGATGCTGCCTGCCTGTGCCGACTTCATCATCGGAGCGGCGTGCTTGGCTGCCAGAAACGCCCCGTCCAGATTGACCGCCAGACAGGCGCGCCATGCGTCCAGATCGATGTCTTCGATCGCATCGGTCGGACCGGCAGTCCCGGCATTGGCGCACAGCACATCCAGCCCACCCGCCACCGTGATAGCCTGAAAAACCGCGCGCATGTCAGTTTCACTGCTCACATCCGCCTGATGCGCCGCCCAGTGATCAGGCACCGTATCCAGCGCTGACTGATCGATATCCGTGACCCAGACATCATAACCAGCAGCGTCAAAGGCCTCGGCCACGGCCCGGCCGACACCAGATGCGCCAGCCGTCACCAATACACGCCGGGTCACGACGGTTTCCGAATGGCGGCACCGGCGCCTTCTGGGTACGGCAACCCGGCCTGCGCCTCGGCAATCCGCGCCATTGCCGCCTCAATCTCGGAGGAAGGCGGGCTGGGCCGACGGCTGTCCAGACTGACATGCAGCATAAAGCTCTCACCGGTCGCCAACAAAACCTCGCCTTCATACATGCTGTGGAACAGATGCAACTTCTTGCCCTGCCCCAGCAGCATTTGAGTGCGCACTTCGATCTTGGCGCCCGCATGGGCTTCGCTCATGTAACGGATATGGTTCTCGGCGGTGAAATAGCTGCCACCTGTCGAGATATACTCCATATCACAGCCAATAAACTCCATGAACCGGTCATTGGCGGCGGCAAAAGCCTCGACGTATTTCGCCTCGTTCATGTGGCCATTGTAGTCGGTCCAATCCAGCGGCACAGCACGGGACAGGGTCAGGATCGGCTGGCTCAAATCCGCCCGATCCAGCGTCGGCAAAGCCCCCGGCTTCAACAGGGCATCGTGCTGATTCAGCACAGCCCCCGCGCCGTAATTCTGCGCCTTGAGCGCGCGCATCATGCCAACCAGATTGTTGTCGCGAATGCGCTCCAGCTCACGGATCGAATGCATGCCCGATTGCGCATCCGACTGATCGGCGATCAAATCGACCAGATCGTCGGTGAATTCAGGCACGTCCATCAGCTTGGTCCAGGGCCATTTCAGAGCAGGGCCGAACTGCGCCATGAAATGCCGCATCCCCGCCTCGCCTCCGGCAACGCGATAGGTCTCGAACAGGCCCATCTGCGCCCAGCGGATGCCAAAGCCCATGCGGATCGCCTCGTCGACCTCTTCGGTCGTTGCGATACCGTCCTTGACCAGCCACAGCGCCTCACGCCAGACAGCTTCCAGAAAACGGTCGGCGATATGCGCATCGATTTCTTTCTTGACGTGCAGCGGGAAGAAACCGACCGAAGACAGCAAATCCTTGGCCCGCTCGACCATCTCAGGCGCGTTCTTGTCGGTTGGAACCAACTCGATCAGCGGCAGCAGGTAGACCGGGTTGAACGGATGCGTCACTACGATCTGTTCCGGGCGCAACGCCCCTTCTTGCAGCTCTGACGGTTTGAATCCACTGGTCGAGGACCCAATGATCGCGCCCGGATCACATGCCTCCTGCAGACCTTGATAAACCTTCCGCTTCAGCTCCAGCCGTTCGGGCACGCTTTCCTGAATCCATGTCGCGCCCTGCACGGCCTCAGCCAAATCATCATGAAAGCTCAACGCGCCCTCGACTGGCAAAGGCACATCGCTCAGCCCCGGCAGCGACCGCCGCGCATTGTCCAGAACCTCACCAATCTTACGTTCGGCCTCCGGGTCCGGGTCGAACACCTGCACGTTCCAGCCATTCAACAAGAACCGCGCGGCCCACCCGCCACCGATGACACCACCACCAATGATTGCCGCTGTTTTCATCGCAACCTGCCCCAATTCTCAATCTTCATCTTTTCGAAATACTCCGGGGGTTTGGGGGCTGGCCCCCAATCCTCCCGGCATCCATTACTTCGTCACGGGCGCCCGCTTGGTCAGCCCCAGCTTTTCACGAACCTCCTGCGGCCCGATGACCCGAGCGCCCATGTTCTCGATGATGGTTCCGGCCCGTTCAACCAGTTGCCAGTTCTCGGCCAGTACGCCCTTGCCCAGCCACAGGTTGTCCTCAAGGCCGACCCGCACGTTGCCGCCCGCCAGCACCGTGGCCGCGACATAGGCCATCTGGTTGCGCCCCAGCGAGAAGGCACTGAAGGTCCAGTCATCCGGCACGTTGTTGACCATCGCCATGAAAGTGTTCAGATCGTCCGGCGCGCCCCACGGAACGCCCATGCACAACTGAACCAGGGCGTTTGGCTCAAGAATCCCCTCTTTCACCAATTGCTTGGCAAACCACAGATGGCCGGTGTCGAAAGCCTCAATCTCGGGCTTCACCCCCATGTCGGTCATCATCTGCCCCATGGCCCGCAGCGCACCAGGTGTGTTGGTCATGACATAGTCGGCCTCGGCAAAGTTCATGGTGCCGCAGTCCAGCGTACAGATTTCAGGCAGGCATTCCACGATGTGAGCGACACGTTCAGACGCTCCAACCATGTCGGTTCCGGCTTCATTCACCGGAAACGGGCTTTCAACACCACCAAACACGATGTCCCCGCCCATCCCGGCGGTCAGGTTCAGAACCACGTCGACATCTGCGTCACGAATGCGGTCCGTCACCTCGCGATACAGGTCCAAACGGCGGCTGGGCGCACCAGATTCGGGATCGCGTACGTGGCAATGCACCACGGCTGCACCGGCCTTGGCCGCAGCAATCGCGCTGTCGGCAATCTGCTGCGGCGAGCGCGGTACATGCGGGCTGCGATCCTGCGTTCCACCCGAGCCAGTCACGGCACAGGTGATGAAGACGTCGCGGTTCATTTCCAGAGGCATAGCGTTTTCCCCAAGTTATACCCGGTTTTGACCTGAGTTTTCCCCAGGCTTCTCCCCGGATTCCGATTTGCGTTGCTTGCAACTCTGACGCAGCCTTGGGGAAACACTTGCCAGAATGCGAATCGAACTTGATGAAATCCGCAAAAAACATACTCCAACCCGAACATCGCGCCCTGAAAACGGCGGTGCTGGTGCTGGACGACTGCAACACGCTCAGCTTTGCCTCGGCGGTTGATCCGATGCGCGCGGCGAACCGGCTGGCGGATCGCCCGGCCTTCGTTTGGGACTATGTGACTGCCACCACGGAACCCGCGATGCTGACCAGCGCGTTAACCGTGCCCGGCATCCCGTTGGCCCGTTTGCAAGGCTGCGACCTGATGATCGTTGTGGCCGGGTTCCAACTGGCCCGCCATGCCACGCCCAGCCTGCTGGCCGGTCTGCGCCGCATCGCGGGCACCGGTGCCACCATGGCCGGGATCGACGGCGGCCCGTGGCTGCTGGCCGAGGCAGGCCTGCTGGACGGCCACGCCGCGACGACCCATTGGGAAGACCTCGACAATTTCGCGGCCCGCTTCCCCGAGGTCGACGTGCGCCCGGATCGGTTCACCGTCTCGGGCACCCGCCTGACGTCCGGTGGCGCGATCCCGGCGGTTGAAATGATGCTGCATATCATCGCCGCCCGCCACGGTGCGGGCTTTGCCGCGCGCGTGTCCGGCCTTTTCCTGTACGAAGGCGCACCAGACCCCGCCAAACCGCAAAGCCGTACCGGAGCCCCGCACCGCCACACCGCACTGACGGCCAAGGCCAATTCGCTGATGGAATCCTCTCTAGACGATCCCCTGCCGCTGGCGGATATCGCCGAAACGCTGGGCACCAGTTCCCGCACCCTGCAACAGCAATTCCGCCTGCGCCTGAACACCACCCCGCAGGACCACTACCTGCAACTCAGACTGGCCGAGGCCCGCCGCCTGGTCACCGATACCGACATGCCGCTGATGGATGTGGCAATCGCCACCGGCTTTGCCTCGCAATCCAGCTTCGCCCGCGCCTTCCGCACCGCCCATGGCTTGTCGGCCCGCGACCTCAGACAGGACCGCACGCAACCGACCCATCACTGACGGGATCCCCCTTCATCTGGCTAAAAATATCCCGGGGGAGCCGCCCGCAAGGGCGGCGGGGGCAGCGCCCCCTAAAACGGCATCGGATGCGCGCGATGAGCCTGATTTATCTCGGTAACCACGTCATCGGACAGGCGCAGATCTTTCCCGGCCAGAATATGCCGCAACTGCGTAGCTGAAGTCGCCCCAAAAATGGCCGACATCATGAACGGCCGGGTTCGGCACCAGGCCAGTGCCATATGCACCGGGTCCAGCCCATGCCGCGCGGCAATCTCAAGATAGGCCGCCACGGCATCGAACACGCGCGGTCCCTTGCGGCCCCCCATTTCGGGCACCAAGGACATACGCGAACCATCCGGAACCGCCCCATCCTGATACTTTCCAGTCAGAAAACCGGCACCGAGCGGTGAGAAAGCCATCAGGCCGACATCTTCATGCACACTCAGCTCACCCAAATCGGTGTCGAAATGGCGACACAGCAGCGAATACTCGTTCTGAACGGATGCCACGCGGGGGGCGCCGATCTGCTCGGCGAGCCGCAGCCATTGCGCCGTACCCCAGGCGCTTTCATTCGACAAACCAAAGGCGCGTATATTGCCCTTGCCGATCTGTGCCTGTAGCGCTTCAAGGCATTCCTGCATATTGTCCAGCACTTCGTCCGTATTATGCCCTGACGGTGCGTAGTCCCAATTCTGTCTGAACATGTAACTGCCTCGGTTCGGCCAGTGGAATTGGTAGAGATCAATGCACTCGGTCTGCAAGCGGCGCAGCGAGCCCTCGATCGCCTCGGGAATCGTCCGCGCGGAAATCGGCGCACCATCGCGGGCATGGGCAAATCCCGCGCCGGAATGCTTGGTCGCCAGCACGTAATCCCCCCGACGCGCCTTGTTGGCAGCATTCCAGTTCCCCAATATCTCCTCTGTCCGACCCACGGTCTCTTTCGAGACCGGATTCACCGGGTACATCTCGGCGGCGTCCACGAAATTGATTCCGGCTGCCAGAGCCATGTCGATCTGGGTATGAGCATCCGTCTCGGACGTCTGCGTGCCAAATGTCATCGTGCCAAGGCACAGATCCGTCACCATGATGCCCGTTCGGCCCAAAGGCTTCATTTCCATCCGTCAGTCTCCTGAGATCTTGTGAGTACCCAAGCTCTAGGCTTCGGCCTTTTTCTCCCACCGGCCCGATTCTTCAGACCAGTATTGCGCGGCACAACCTGCGCCGGTCAGGGCCTTCCACTGCCCCCGCGCGTGCTGGACAGCCTGCGCGTCATTGCCATCGAACAGGATGCAAACCCGCTCCAGCGCCGCAACCTCGTCCGGCTCGACCTGCGCGCCGTCCACGGCCATCACACAGGCCGGTTCGTTGGCGGCCTCCGGCCCGGTGGTCAGCAGAATCGGTTGCGCCGCGTCATGCGGTCCGCCCGCGCGACCATGTGGCAGGAACCCGTCCTCGGGCTCCAGCCACAGCTTTTCATCCAGCCAGTCCATCCGTGCAGGATCGGTGCCACGCACGGCAATCTTCCACCCGGCCTGCCGCGCCTTGTCCAGCAGAACCGGCAAGGTGTGCTCCAGCGGTTGACGGGTCAGGTGGTAGAAATAGACAGCGCCCATCGGCTTACTCGAAATTGTCCTGCACGAACCGGCTCAGCGCGCGCACGCCCCACCCGGTGGCCCCTTTGGGCGCATAGGATGTTTCAGACGACACCGAGGCCACACCCGCGATATCCAGGTGAATCCACGGCGTTTCCTCTTTCACAAAACGTTGCAGGAACTGCGCAGCGGTGATCGAACCCGCAGGACGTCCGCCCACATTCTTCATATCCGCAATGCGCGATTTTAGCATCTTGTCATAGGCATCGCCCAACGGCATCCGCCACGCGCCTTCGTCTTCGGCCTTGGCCGATTTCAGGAAGGCGTCGCAGAACGTGTCATTGTTAGAAAACACACCGGCATTCTCATGACCAAGCCCGATGATAATCGCCCCTGTCAGAGTGGCCAGATCGACCATGCCCACCGGCTCAAACCGCTCCTGCGCGTACCACATCACGTCGCACAAAACCAAACGGCCCTCGGCATCGGTGTTGATGATTTCGACCGTATCGCCCTTCATCGACTTGACCACATCGCCCGGACGGGTGGCATTGCCCGACGGCATATTCTCGACCAAACCGACCAGACCAACCACATTGGCCTTGGCCTTGCGTTTGGCCAGCGCCCGCATGGTGCCTGCGACAACGCCTGCACCGCCCATATCCATGGTCATCTCTTCCATGCCGCCCGCCGGTTTCAGCGAGATCCCCCCGGTGTCAAACACCACGCCCTTGCCGACCAGAGCCAGCGGCGCGTCATCCTTGTCGCCACCCCTCCAGTGCATCACGACCACCTTGGACGGGCTGTCCGAGCCTTGCCCGACGCTCAGCAAGGTGCGCATGCCCAGCTCGGCCAGTTTGTCTTCCTCCAGAACTTCGACCTCAAGGCCCAACTCCTGCATCTCAACCAGACGATCGGCGAATTCCGTCGTGGTCAGGACATTCGCAGGCTCGTTGGTCAGATCGCGGGTCATCCGAACGCCGTCGGCAATCGCATAGAGCGGTGCGAACTCCGCTTCGGCCTCGTTGGGTTTCGCATGGCTGATCGTGACCGTGCCAGACGTTTCGCTTTCCTTGGTTTTATGCGCGTCGAAATCATAGCTGCGCAGCGCAATTCCAAGCGCCATTTCTTCGGTCCGTACCTGATTGCCGACCATCACAAGCACGTCCTTGCCACCTGCCAGCTTGGCCAGTGCCGCACCCCCCTTGCGCGCTTCATCAGCCTCGGGACGGCGCGGCAGAACCAGAACATCCAGCGCTTCGGCCGACATCCCGGCCGGCCACGCCAGCGAGATCACATCGCCGGTCTTGGCTTTCCCGAATTTCTCACTTTCGACAAGCCGCGCCACGGCACCTTTGGTCAGGCGGTTGGCCCGACGGACAGCGGGGCTCATCTTGCCGTCGGCTGGAATAATTATGGCCACGCGCCCTTCGGCCTGCGCCATCGCATCCAAGTCAAACTCCTGAAAGCGGATCGGTACCAGACTGCTCATTGTAAACTCCTCAAATTCTGTTCCCCAAGACCTAGCCCGCACCGGACGGCTTGACCAGATAGCAGTTTTCCCCGCCATTCAATTGCAGTAAGGTCTCGAAAAAATAATCGGCAGGCTCGGGGGAGATAGAAGTGACACGAGAGGGCAGGCATACGCCGTCGCGCATGAGTCCATGCACGCGCGATCTCGGCCTGAACCCTGTTGTCACAGGCATGACGGGGGCCCATCCGTGATCCTCGACCGCTATTTTGCCCGCCGCTTCATGCAAAGCTTTCTGGTTATTGGCGGCATCTTTCTGACCCTGATGATTCTCATTGATCTGATCGAACAGATCCGCCGTTTTGACGAAGTTGATCTGTCTTTCGGTCAATTGCTGCACCTGACGCTGTTGAACACACCGGCAGCCATCAGCGAAATGCTGCCCTTGCTGGTCATCCTCTCCACCATCGCCCTGTTCGTCGGTCTCGCCCGCACGTCAGAGCTTGTGGTGACCCGCGCCACGGGCCGTTCCGGCATCCGCGCATTGGTTGCCCCGGCATTCCTGGCGCTGATCATCGGCGCGCTGGCGGTAACTTTGTTGAATCCCATCGCAGCGGCCACGTCCGAAGAGTTTCAGCGCCTGTCTGATTCTTACAAGAACAACGGCAGCTCGGCCCTGTCGATCAGCAGCGAGGGCCTGTGGCTGCGCCAGTCCGCGGAAAACGGTCAGGCTGTCATCCACGCCCGCGGCACCTCGAACGGAGAGACCCTGGGCCTTGACGACGTGACGATCACCACCTTTGCGCGGAACGGCAAACCGACCCAACAAATCGTCGCCGACCGGGCCGAACTGGAGGACGGAAACTGGGTCCTCTATCAGGCCAAAATCTGGAACTTGCAGGACGGGCAGAACCCTGAAACCAATTCGGCCGAGCACGAGCGTCTGGAATTGCCGACCTCGCTGACCCGGCAGCGGATCATGGATACGTTGGGTCAACAGGACTCGGTCTCGGTCTATGACCTGCCTCAATTGATCAGGGATTTGCGCGAAGCCGGGTTTTCGACCAAGCAATATGAGGTCTGGCTGCAGGTGCAGCTGGCCCGGCCGCTCTTTCTGGTTTCGATGGTGCTGATCGGGGCTGCCTTCACCATGCGCCACGTCCGTTTCGGCGGCACAGGAATTGCTGTGCTGACGGCGGTTCTGCTGGGTTTTGCCATCTACTTCGTCCGCAACTTTGCGCAAATCCTTGGGGAAAACGGACAATTGCCCATCTATATCGCTGCCTGGGCACCGCCCTTTGCCGCCATTCTACTGTCTCTTGGCCTTCTGCTTCATGCGGAGGACGGCTGATGCGGCGCATACTTCCTCTGCTGCTGACCAGTACAATTGCTCTTTCCGTTCCGATTGCTCTTGCAGCGCAGACCACCCCGGCTGCCCCACAGCAAGGCGCGCAAACGCAGGAAGAACCGGCCCTGCTGGTGGCCGACAAGGTCTTCATCACACCCGAGCGCAAGCTGGTGGCCGAAGGCAATGTCGAGGCGTTTCAGGGCGATACCAAACTGTCGGCCCAACGCATCATCTATGACCGCGAAACCGGTGAACTGACATTGGAAGGCCCCATTCGGGTCGATCAGGGCGGGCAATCAACCCTTTTGGCCGATTCGGGGCAATTGGACAGCGGAATTCAGAACGGCCTGCTGATCGGCGCTCGGATGGTATTCGACCAACAGGTCCAGATCGCCTCGGTTCAGGCAAAACGGGCCGCGGGCCGCTATACGCAATTCAGCAAAGTCTCGGCCACGTCCTGCCATGTCTGTGCCAATGGCAAGCCGCCGCTCTGGCAGATCCGGGCGCGCAAAGTCACGCATGACCAATTGGAACGGCAACTGTATTTCGAAGGGGCGCAGTTGCGGGTACTGGACTATCCGGTGTTTTACTTCCCCTATCTGCGCCTGCCCGATCCCACATTGGAACGCGCAACCGGATTTCTGGTGCCCTCGATCCGCAGCACGTCACAGTTGGGCACAGGAGTTCAGCTCCCGTATTTCTTCAAGCTGGGTGACCACAAGGACCTGACGCTGACACCTTATGTGTCAGCCAAGACCACGACGTTGGGATACCGCTACCGCCAAGCTTTCGTGAATGGGCGTATTCAGGTCGAAGGTGCCTATACCCGGGATGATGTGCAGCCCAATCAGGATCGAGGCTATCTATTCGCCAACGGCTGGTTCAACCTGAAGAACGACTTCCGGCTGACATTCAATCTGCAAACCGCCTCGGACGACGCCTATCTGGTTGACTACGGCCTGCCGGCGCCGGACCGTTTGCGCAGCGAAATCGCACTGGAACGGATCAAGCGCGACACCGCGTTCAAAACGGGCATCATCCACTATAAAACGCTGCGCGACAGCGAAAATCAGGATGAAATCCCATCGCGCGTCTTCGATTTGAACTACAGAAAACGGTTTTTCCCAAGCATGGTCGGAGGCGAAGTTCGGCTGGCCTTTATCGGCCATGCGCATGAACGCACCTCGGACGCCAACATTGTTGGCCGCGACATTGCGCGGGCGACATTCGATGCCGAATGGCTGCGCAGTTGGACCTTTGCATCCGGCCTGCGCGCGGATGCAACATTGGGCGCGTCTGTCGATACGTTCAACATTCGACATGACAGCAACTTTCCCAGCAACGTCACCCGCTCGACCCCGCGCGCGGCCCTGACGCTTCGTTACCCGATGACCCGCCGCGAAGACTCCGGCGCGGTTCAGTTTCTGGAACCGATCGCACAGTTCGGCTGGACCCATGTCTCGGACACCAACGTTCCAAACGACGAAAGCACCTTTCAGGAATTCGATCAGGGCAACCTGCTGGCCCTGTCCCGTTTTCCCGCCCCCGACCGACGCGAAGACGGTGCTACTGGTGTCATTGGCGTGAACTGGGCCCGATATGGTGCGGGCGGCTGGCGGGCCCTTGCGACTGTGGGGCAGGTTTTTCGGGCCGATGCCGATCCGAACTTCACGCTTACATCCGGATTGCAGGGCACAACGTCGGATTTGTTGCTGGCCGGCCAGATTGCCACAGCCAATGGCTGGTCGCTCAGCGGGCGCGGTCTGATCGATAGCGATTTCAGTTTCGTAAAGGCCGAAGTGCGCGGAGCCTGGAACTCCGAAAATGCCAGCTTGGGCGGCAGTTACATCTGGCAGGAACCGGACCCGGCCGAAAACATTGTGAACGAAATCTCCGAGATCCTGCTGATAGGCCGTTACCAGATCGACCAGAACTGGCTGACAAATGCCGACGCCCGCTATGATCTGGGCCAGTCCGAACCGATCCAATTGGGTCTTGGTGTGACCTATCAGAATGAATGCGTTCAGGTTAACATGTCCGTAAGCAGACGCTTTACTTCAACATCCACTATTGAGCCTTCGACAGAATTCGGGTTTACCGTGTCCCTAACAGGGTATGCCGTTGAAGGCGGTGGCAAGACATATAAGAGAACATGCAGTTGATAACAGGTTTCTCCAGGTTTCTCCGTTCCGGTTGGCTCAAACCGGTAGCGCCGGCACTCGCCGCCGCACTCCTCGCAGTTGCGACACCACAGGTCAGCGCACAAAGCCTGTTCTCACCCGCGATCCGCGTCAATCAGGACATTGTCACCTGGTACGAGCTGGAACAGCGCCTGCAATTCCTCAACGCTCTGGGCCTTCCCGGTGGCACTGAAGCCGACGTCAGGGATGCCCTGATCAATGAAAAACTGCGCAGGCAGGTGATGCGCGATGCGGGCGTGCAGGCCACACCCGAAGCCGTCCAAGTGGGTATCGACGAATTTGCTGCGCGCGGGCAACTGTCCACAGAACAGTTCCTGCAACTCCTGGGCCAACAGGGCGTGGACCCGGAAACTGTCCGTGATTTTGTCGCAGACCAACTGTCCTGGCGGGACTATATCAGCTCTCGCTACCTGTCGCAGGCCCGTCCGACCGAAGATGAAATTGATCGCGCCCTTGGGCAAACCGGTGGCGGCGGCCTGCAGGCTTTGATGTCCGAGATCATCATCCCGGTAAACCCGCAAACTGTCGCTCAGACCGAGCTGCTGGCCCAGGAAATCTCGCAATTGCAAGGGGTTGACGCGTTTTCCGCCGCCGCAGCCCAGTATTCTGCCGCCGCAACCCGCGGCGAAGGCGGTCGGCTGGACTGGCTGAATATCTCCGACCTGCCTCCAGCGCTGCAACCTGTTATTCTGGGGCTCCAGAACGGTGAGATTACCGATCCAATCTCGCTGCCAAACGCCGTTGCCCTGTTCCAGCTGCGCGGGCTGCGAGAGGTTGCGAGCGGCGCACCCAATATCTCCAAACTGGATTATGCCATCTATTACATGCCAGGTGGCCGCAGCGCCGAAACGCTGTCGCGCGCAGCCGAACTGAGGGAAGAGATCGACACCTGCGACGACCTCTATGGAATCGCCAAGGATCAACCCCCCGAAGTTCTGGACCGTATCGAAGCAGCCCCATCCGAAGTACCCCGCGATGTGGCCGTGGAACTGGCCAAGCTGGATCGGAACGAGATATCAACAACTCTCACCCGCAACAACGGTCAGACGCTGATGTTCCTGATGCTGTGCAACCGCACCCGCGATCTGGGTGAAAACACCTCGCGGGCGGATGTTGCAAATGCGCTGGCGCAACAACGTTTGCAGGCCTTTGCCGAAAGTCTGGTAGAACAGCTGCGGGCTGACGCTGTCATTGTTCAGGAATGATCCGCCCAATCGCGCTCAGCTGCGGTGAACCGGCCGGAATCGGACCGGAAATCGCAGCCAAGGCGTGGGCAGAATTGCGCGGTGTCTGTCCGTTTTTCTTTGTCGGCGACGCCAGCCACCTGCCCTCCGACACACCTATTGCGAAAATCGAAAACCCCGCGCAAACCCTCGAAGTCTGCGACCAGGCCCTGCCCGTCCTGCAACTCGATTTCCCCGCTCCGAACGTGGCCGGTCAACCGGACCCGGCCAACGCACCTTCGGTGATCGATGCCATCGAAACCGGCGTTGACCTCGTGAAATCCGGAGAGGCTGCGGCGCTTTGCACCGCACCCATCCACAAAAAGGCCCTGATCGACGGGGCCGGGTTCAGCTATCCCGGCCATACGGAATTTCTGGCCGCCTTGTCCGGAAAGGACAGAGTGGTGATGATGCTGGCCAGCGACCAGTTGCGGGTTGTCCCTGCCACAATCCATATCCCCCTGTCACAAGTGCCCGCCGCGCTGACCCCGGATCTTCTGCGTGAAACGATAGAAATCACCGCGCGCGGCCTGCGCGATCAGTTCGGCATCGCCACCCCCCGTATCGCCATTGCGGGCCTCAACCCCCACGCCGGAGAAGGCGGCAAGATGGGCAGTGAAGAGCTTGACTGGATCGCCCCAATGCTGGCCGATCTGAATCCCGAAGGTGTCGTCCTCACAGGCCCCCACCCGGCGGATACCCTGTTTCATGCCGCCGCACGCGCCCGTTATGACGCCGCCATCGCCATGTATCACGACCAGGCTCTGATCCCGATCAAGACGCTGGATTTCGACCGCGGCGTGAATGTCACCCTCGGCCTGCCCTTCATCCGCACCTCACCCGACCACGGCACGGCTCTCGACATTGCCGGGAAAGGCATCGCCAACCCCACCAGCCTGATCGAAGCCCTGAAACTCGCCCAACGCATGGCACAAAGCTCTTGATCCTTCACCTGGCTGAAAATATCCCCGCCGGAGGCAAAAAATCTCTGGCGCTGCCCCTGCGGCCTGCGCCACGGTAATCGGATCATGAGCGCTATCGACACCCTCCCCCCTCTACGTGAGGTCATCGCGACCCATCAGCTCTCGGCGCGTAAGTCGCTGGGGCAGAACTTCCTGCTGGACCTCAACCTGACCGCCAAGATCGCCCGTCAGGCCGGGGACCTGACAGAATGCGACGTGCTGGAAATCGGTCCCGGGCCGGGCGGACTGACCCGAGGGCTCCTGTCCGAAGGTGCGCGCAAAGTTGTGGCGGTAGAAAAAGACACCCGTTGCATCGCGGCCCTGAACGACATTGCCGCTGCCTATCCCGGCAGGCTCGAGGTCATCAACGGTGACGCGCTTGAAATCAACCCGCTCGACCACCTGACGCCCCCCATCCGCATCGCGGCCAACCTGCCCTACAACGTGGGCACCGAGCTTCTTGTGCGCTGGCTGACACCACCGGAATGGCCGCCCTTCTGGCAGAGCCTGACCCTGATGTTCCAGCGCGAGGTGGCCGAGCGCATCGTGGCTCAACCCGGCAGCAAAGCCTATGGCCGCCTCGCAATTCTTGCCCAATGGCGTGCCGAAGCGCGCATCGCCATGTCCCTGCCGCCCGGTGCCTTCACCCCGCCGCCCAAGGTCTCCAGCGCCGTGGTCCACCTGACCGCCCTGCCCGAGCCCCGGTACCCTGCCGACGCGGCAACCTTGTCCCGTGTCGTAGCCGCCGCCTTCAACCAGCGTCGCAAGATGCTGCGTGCCTCGCTCAAAGGGGTGGCTCCGGATATCGAAGACCGGCTTTTGGCCGCAGGTATCCAACCGACAGAACGCGCCGAACAAGTCCCGCTGGAAGCGTTCTGTGCTCTGGCACGCGAAGTCAAAAAAGCCTGATTGCATGAAAAAAGCCCCGGGTCTGAACCACGGGGCTTTTTTCATTTCTGATACTGATCTTACTCAGCGGCTTCCGGAGCGTCACCTTTGTCGGCAGGTGCCTCTTCCGCCGCAGCAGGCGCAGGCTTTGGCTTGCGGGCGCGTGGCTTGCGCGCAGGCTTTTCCTTGCGCGGGGCCTCTTCCGGCGTCTCGACAACCGGTGCCTCTTTGCTCTCCGGCGTCTCGACCAGACCGCTGTCCGGATCCGAAGACTGATGCGACAGGTCCATCACGTCGGGCTGCGGGGCCTCGGCCGGATCAGCCTGACGGGCTGCTTCACGTTCCTGACGCTCGGCGCGTTCACGATCTCGCTCGGCCTGCCGTTCGCGGTTCTGGCGTTCCTGCTCTTCGCGGCGCGCTTCAATCTCGCGCTGCGCTTCGCTCAGCATACGCAGGTAGTGTTCCGCATGCTGCTGAAAGTTCTCGGCGGCCACGCGGTCATTCGACAACTGCGCGTCACGAGCCAACTGGTTATATTTGTCAATGATCTGCTGTGGCGTGCCACGCACTTTGCCCTCGGGACCCGAGCTGTCAAAAACCCGGTTTACGACGTTGCCGCCGGAGGGGCGATTGCGGTTGTTCTTGGCCCGCGAGCGGGATTTGGAAGATCTCATCTTACTTTACGTCAGCCTTATCAATGCGCTGTCGCTCAACCCGTGTTTTGCACTGCTCTGAGGCGTTTGCCGTGACGGGATGTCGACTTTTTTGGGCTTGGCGTCAGGGGTGCGCTGCAACAGCGTCAACCTCGCCGACTAATCCTGAGTAAACATGTCCTGACCGCACAGACAAGAGGAATCTGGAGTTTTCACAAGCTTTTTTGTTCAAGGCAGCGTTTTTTGGCCTCAAATCACCGTTTCAACCCGGCATTTTTGCGCCGACAACCCGGTCGCGCCCGTCCAGATCGGGGATCACGCGGATTTCCACCAGACCCGCTGCGTCAAACAAGGCAGACACCAAATTTGCCTGCGTCGGGCCGATTTCCACCAGTATCCGCCCACCGGGCAACAGAAAATCCGGGGCCGAGGCCGCAATCCGCCGATACGCGCCCAAACCGTCCCCTTCATCCGTCAGCGCCATGCGCGGCTCATGTTCCCGCACTTCGGGCGAAAGATCCTCCATCTCAGAGATCGAAATGTAAGGCGGATTAGAAACAATGAGGTCAAATTGACCCTCAATGTTTTCAAACCAATTCGACTGCACGATCTCGGCCCGCCCTTGCACCTGGTGGTACACCGCGTTGGCGCTGGCCTGAAGACAGGCAGCCTCGCTCAGATCGCCGCCCGTGCCCGAGGCGCTGCTGCGTTCCGCAAGCAGCGTGACCAGAATACAACCTGAGCCCACGCCCAAATCCAGAACATAATCGAACGGTTCGCTCAACGCCGCTTCGATCAAGGTTTCGGTTTCCGGGCGCGGATCCAGAACATCCCGGCTGACGCGAAACCTGCGCCCATAGAACTCGCGCTCGCCCAGCAAATGCGACACCGGCACCCGAATGGCGCGCAAGGAGATCAACTGGTCATAGCGCTCGGCAATCTCGGGCTGCAATTCCTCGGGAGCTATCAGCGTGACTCGGCTGGCCTCGATCCGGGCCGCATGGGCCAGCAACAAACGCGCATCCCGCGCCGGGTCTTCGACGCCGGCCGCTCGTAAACGCGCCGTTGCGGCCACCATGGCCTGCGCTGCTGTTTGTAGGCCGGTCATTGCGCCATCTCAGCCAGCAGCCGCGCCTGATCGTCTGCGGTCAGCGCGTCGATGACCTCGTCCAGATCGCCCTGCATCACCTGATCCAGCTTGTAGAGGGTCAGGTTGATCCGGTGATCCGTCATCCGACCTTGCGGGAAGTTATAGGTGCGAATGCGCTCCGAGCGGTCGCCCGAGCCCACCTGGCTGGCGCGATCTGCCGAGCGTTCGCTGTCAATCCGCTGCCGCTCCAGATCATAAAGCCGCGTCTTCAGCACCTGCATGGCGATCTCGCGGTTGCGGTGCTGGGACTTCTCAGAACTGGTGACAACCAACCCCGTCGGAAGGTGCGTGATCCGCACCGCCGAGTCGGTGGTGTTCACATGCTGTCCCCCCGCGCCCGAACTGCGCATGGTATCGATGCGGATATCATTCGCGTCGATCTGGATGTCCACATCCTCGGCCTCGGGCAGAACCGCCACGGTTGCGGCCGATGTATGGATCCGCCCGCCGCTTTCAGTCTCGGGCACGCGCTGCACCCGGTGCACGCCGGATTCGTACTTCATCCGGGCAAAGACGTTGTCGCCTTTGATGTGGGCCACCACCTCTTTGATCCCACCCAGATCCGAGGCCTGTTCTTCGATGATCTCAAACTGCCAGCCCCGCGCCTCGGCATAGCGCTGATACATGCGCAGCAGATCGCCCGCGAACAACGCCGCCTCATCCCCACCGGTACCGGGGCGGATTTCCAGCATC
Source organism: Ruegeria sp. E8 (assembly GCF_056533985.1). Taxonomy (NCBI): domain Bacteria; kingdom Pseudomonadati; phylum Pseudomonadota; class Alphaproteobacteria; order Rhodobacterales; family Roseobacteraceae; genus Ruegeria; species Ruegeria sp. E8. The sequence goes on along the minus strand of NZ_JBQFOY010000001.1, from coordinate 230,661 downwards.
GCCGGGCGCGCATCTGCCGCGTCTTTCGGCAACAGAGCCAGTTGCAACGCATGTTCCGCCTCGGGGATGCGCGACTGAAGGTCGGGAATTTCCTCTTCGGCCAGTTCCTTCATATCCGGATCAGCCAGCATCGCTTCGGCCTCGGCCAGATCGGAAACCAACTGGCGCCAGGCCATGATCTGGTCGACCACCGGTTTGAGGTCGGAATATTCCTTGGCCAGCGTCGCGATATCACCACCCGACGCGCCATCGGCCATGGCTGCTTCGAGGTATTGGAAACGCTGGGTTATCTGTTCAAGACGTTCTTCGGGGATCATCCCGGCGGTGTCTCTCATCCAAGGGCTTTGGTCAAGGGCAACGTCATGCTAAGCTTGCCGCCATGAAACGGGTTTTGCTTGCTCTGCTGCTGACATCCACTCCGGTTTTCGCCGATTATATCGGCCCGGACGGCAAGACCCGCGATTGCTATTGCACCGACAGATCTGGCTCCCGGATAGAACTGGGTGAGATGATCTGCCTGCAAGTCGACGGCCGCATGTTCACCGCGCAATGTCAGATGTCCCTGAACGTGCCCATGTGGCGCGAAGTACAGGAAGGATGCTTGTCGTCTGGGTTGCAGAGTGAACCAGCTGATCAATTCGAAACGAGTGATGCGTCCTGAGCGACAATTGAACAGTCAAAACTGCTCCAACCACCCATCAACCCGTGCCTTGTTCACCCCGAAATCCCTGCGACCAAACCTCAGACGGCCATGGATGCGCAGGGTGTCTCCGTCCTGCTGAACGGTGGTGTAGTCGGGAAAACCGAGCCATTTCGTTCGGGTGACATAGGTGATCATGCCATCATCTACCGACCCCGCCAGAACCGAAGTGCGCGGTGTGGCGCGCGCGATCTGGTCAAGGCGCTGCAACCCATCCGGGCCGGTTTCAACGCTCCGAACCACACCGTTCGGCAAGTCCTTATTTTCGGCAACAACCGGCGCAATATGCCATCGCTCGGGATCTGACGGGGCCAGCCGGATAAATGCGCCCAACCCGAGCACAGCCGCAATCACCGCCCAAAGAACCATCTTTTTCATCCCGTTCCGTCCCGTTAGGCAAACCCTATGCGGATCAGGCGCCGAGGCAAGCCGATGCCGCCCGGTTTACCGCGACGTCACGCCCGGCAGGATGCACAGCATCTCGTAAATCAGGTTCGCCGCCGTCAGCGCCGTATTCCCCGACGGATCATAGGGCGGAGAGACCTCGACCAGATCGCACCCCACCACATTCACACCGCCCAACGCGTGGATCAGTTGCAGCGCCTGTGGCGTGGTCAGCCCGGCGATTTCGGGCGTACCGGTACCGGGGGCAAATGCCGGATCCAGGCTGTCGATATCATAGGTGATGTAAACCGGATGATCCCCGACCGTTTTGCGGATCTGCGAACCGATCTGGGTCAGGTTCTGCTGCCACAAATCCCACGCCGGAAACTGCTTGAACCCCCAATCCCGCGCCTCGGCAAAATCCGCGGCCGCATAACCCGAACCGCGAATGCCGATCTGGAAGGTCTTGTCGGGGACGATAAGCCCCTCTTCATAGGCGCGGCGAAAAACGGTGCCGTGGGTCTCACGCTCGCCGAACATCTCGTCATTCACATCCGCATGGGCATCCACATGAACCAAAGCCACTGGCCCGTGCTTTGCCGCAATGGCCCGCAGGATCGGCAGGGTGATCGAATGATCGCCCCCCATCGCCACGGGGATCACGTTCTGCGCCAGAATCCCACCATAGCTTTCCCTGATGATCTTCAAACTGTCGGCCAGCGAGAAAGTATTGATCGCCAGATCCCCGATATCGGCGATTTGCAGGCTGTCAAACGGGGCCGCTGACGTGGCCATGTTGTAAGGCCGGATCATCGCGCTTTCACTGCGAATCTGTTTCGGCCCGAACCGCGTGCCCGACCGCCACGAGGTGCCGATATCCATCGGCACCCCCAGCACCGCCACATCCAGCCCCGCCAGCGAGGCCGCCTGCGGCAGGCGCATGAACGTGTTCGGCCCCGAAAATCGCGCCAGATCATTACCGCTGACCGGTTGATTGAATTCAGTCATGCGCGTTTGTTCCCATCCCTGTAAGTCTATTGATCCAGCACATACCGGTATTATGGCTAACCATTGGTTAACACGAGGCCTGCGTGGATTTACGTCTTCGCCTCTGCCAGCTTGTCCCACCCCAGCAGGCAGATAATCTGCGTCGCCACATGGGCCCCCGCAATCGCCGTCGCGCCAGACGTGTCGAAGGGCGGAGAGACCTCGACCACGTCGCCGCCCTTGATGTTGATCCCGGCAATGTCGCGCAGGATGATCTGCGCCTGGATCGAGCTCAACCCGCCCCAGACCGGCGTGCCCGTGCCGGGGGCAAAGGCCGGGTCCAGACCGTCGATGTCAAAGCTCAGATAGACGGGACTGTCGCCCAGAATGCCCTTGACCTTCTGTGCCACAGCGGCGGGGCCGGATTCATACACCTCGCGCGCATCGATGATGTTCACGCCCAGCGTATCCTCGTTGGTGGTGCGGATACCCACCTGAACGGACCGATTCGGGTCCACGATCCCCGACTTCACCGCCTTGTAGAACATGGTCCCGTGATCAACGCGGGACATGTCGTCATCGGCCCAGGTATCGGTATGCGCATCGAATTGCAGCAGCGACATGGGCCCGAATTTCTCGGCATAGGCTTTCAGGATCGGAAAGCTGATATAGTGGTCCCCGCCCAGCGTGACCGAGGCCACATCCGCCGCCAGAATGTTGCGGATATGATCCGTCAGCGTGTCGGGAAAGGCCGGGATGTTGGCATAGTCATAGGCCATGTCGCCATAATCCACGATCGCCAGTTCGCTCAGCGGATCATATGGCCAGCCATAGGGTGCGTCGGGCGATTGCAGCGCGCTGGCCTCGCGGATCGCGCGTGGACCAAGACGCGTGCCGGGCCGGTTGGTCACGGCCTGATCGAAGGGCACGCCGGTCACGGCAATATCCACCCCTTTCAGATCCTTGGTGTACAGGCGGCGCAGAAAGGATGTCGCGCCACCGAACGTGTTTTCGTATGACAGCCCTTTCAGGTCCGGGTTGGTGAATGCTTCATCCACCTGGTTCTTTGCATCTTCCAATGCCATATCGGGTCTCTTTCCTCCCCAAAATTCCCGCTGGGTGGCGACGCACGCAAACGTCAAGCCAAAGGCAGCGCCCTCTCCACGATCCTCGCGAAAAAGGATGCCCCCACCGGCGCGATCTCGTCGTTAAAGTTATACTTGGGATGATGCAGGCCAGCGGTGTCGCCCTGCCCCACGAACAGATACGCCCCCGGACGGGCCTGAAGCATGTAGGAAAAATCCTCAGCCCCCATGTCGCGCCCCAGCGTATCGATCACACGGTCCTCTCCGGACACCTCTCTGGCCACTTCGGCGGCAAAGGCGCATTTCCGCACGTCGTTAATCGTGGCGGGATAACCCACCTGATAATCCAGCTTAGCCTCGACCCCGTACGAGGCCGCCTGACCCGCAACGATCTGTTCCATACGCTCCATCACCATTTTCTGGACGGCCGGATCAAATGTGCGCACGGTTCCGTTCAGATAGGCAGTATCCGGGACCACGTTGTTGACCGTCCCGGCATGGATCTGCGTCACGGACACGACAAGATCATCGACGGCATAGTGGTTCCGGCTGACAATCGTCTGAATGGCCTGCGCTATGCCACAGGCCGCCATCACCGGATCGCGGGTCTGATGCGGCAACGCCGCGTGCCCGCCCATGCCCTGAACGTGAATCTCGAACGTGTCGACTGCGGCCATGATCGGACCCGGAGTCGTATAGAACGCGCCCTCGGGCTTGCCCGGATCATTGTGCAGGGCATAGACCTCGGCAATGCCGAACTGGTCCAGGATGCCTTCCTGCACCATGACATTGGCCCCGCCACCCTCTTCTTCGGCCGGCTGAAAGATCAGCGCCACTCGGCCCGCGAAATTCCGTGTTTCGGCCAAGTATCGCGCCGCCCCCAACAGCATCGTGGTGTGCCCGTCATGACCGCAGGCGTGCATCTTGCCGGGGTTCTTCGAGGCATACTCGACACCCGTTTCCTCAGGGATCGGCAACGCGTCCATATCCGCACGCAGGCCAATGGTCGGCCCTTCACCCTGCCCATTGATGATTGCGACCATGCCGGTCTTGGCGATCCCTTCATGCAGCTCATCCACTCCGAACTCGCGCAGACGCTCGGCCACGAAGGCGGCGGTTTCATAGCATTCGAACTCCAGTTCCGGGATCGTGTGCAGGTGCTGGCGCCACTGGGCCATATCGGCGGCGAAATCGGCAATTCGGTTGACGACGGGCATCTGGGGTGGACTCCTGATCACGACTGCGGGATGGATGCATCTGACACCGGAACGAAAGGGTTCGCAATGGCTGATACTTCGCTGATTCACGACAGTGACGCTGGGATCGAGCGTTTGCTGGAAATCATGCGCCGCCTGCGCGACCCGCAAACCGGCTGCCCGTGGGATATCGAACAGGATTTCGCCACCATCGCGCCCTACACGATCGAGGAAGCCTATGAGGTCGCCGACGCCATCGAACGTGAAGCCTATGATGAGCTGAAAGGAGAGTTGGGCGATCTGCTGTTCCAATCCGTCTTCCATGCACAAATGGCTGAAGAAGCCGGGCATTTCACCTTTCAGGACGTGGTACGCACCATGTCGGACAAGATGGTCGTGCGTCATCCGCATGTGTTCGGTGACGAATCCCGCGACAAGTCCGCGGAACAGCAAACCTTGGATTGGGAGGCGATCAAAGCCGCCGAACGCGCGGGCAATGAACAGAAAGGCGCGCTGGACGGCGTGGCCGCAAACCTGCCCGCCCTGCTACGCGCGCACAAGCTGCAAAAACGCGCCGCCCGCGTTGGGTTCGACTGGCCCGATGCCAGCCACGTGCTGGCCAAGATCACCGAAGAGGCCGCCGAACTGGAAGAGGCGCGCGACAGCATGGACGCCGACGCGCTTGAGGATGAATTCGGAGACCTCTTGTTCGTCATGGTCAATCTGGGCCGTCATCTGGGTATCGAACCCGAGGCCGCCCTGCGCCGCACCAACGCCAAGTTCACCCGCCGGTTCGAACAGGTCGAGGCGCGGCTGGCCACGCGCGGCAAGACCCCGCAGCAAAGCGATCTGGCCGAGATGGACGCGCTGTGGGACGAGGTGAAGACCGAAGAACACCGCGCCAACGGCAAACTCCCGCCGGTCAGCGCAGTGGCCGACACGTAAAACGGGTAGACAAGCGCGGTTACACTTGCCAGTGTCCGACCTTCACCACCCCCGGAGACGACCATGCCCCCCCGCAAGATCATCATCGACACCGACCCCGGACAGGACGACGCCGTCGCCATCCTGCTGGCGCTGGCCAGCCCCGAAGAGATCGACCTGCTGGGCATCACCGCCGTCGCCGGGAACGTGCCGCTGGAACTGACAGCCAAGAATGCCCGTATCGTCTGCGAACTGGCGGGCCATACCGAGGTACCGGTCTATGCCGGGTGCGACCGCCCGTTGAACCGCCCTCTGGTCACTGCGGAACATGTGCATGGCAAAACTGGCCTCGACGGTCCCGACCTGCCCGATCCCACCATGCCGCTGGCCAAAGGCCACGCCGTCGACTTCATCATCGACACCCTGCGCGCGCATGAGCCAGGTACCGTGACGCTCTGCCCTCTGGGCCCGCTGACCAACATCGCGACGGCCTTTCAGAAAGCCCCCGATATTGTCGAGCGTGTGCAGGAAATCGTGCTGATGGGCGGTGCCTATTTCGAGGTAGGCAACATCACCCCAACGGCAGAATTCAACATCCATGTCGACCCGCAAGCCGCTGATATCGTGTTCAGATCAGGCCGACCCATCGTTGTGATGTCTCTGGACGTGACGCACAAGGCGCTGGTCACGAAACCCCGCAACGACGCCTTCCGCGCCATTGGCAACAAGGTCGGCATTGCGGTGGCCGAGATGACGGATTTCTTTGAACGGTTCGACAAGAACAAATACGGCAGCGAAGGCGCACCACTGCACGATCCCTGTGTAACCGCCTATCTGATCCGGCCCGATCTGTTCTCGGGCCGTCATGTGAATGTCGAGATTGAAACCCAGTCGGAACTGACCATGGGTATGACCGTGGCCGACTGGTGGGGCGTCACCGACCGCGCGCCCAACGCGATCTTCATGGGCGATCTGGATGCCGATGGCTTCTTTGCCCTGCTCACCGAACGGCTGGCCCGGCTATGAGCGCCGCCCTTCGCCTTGCCCGCCCCGATGACCTGGACCGCCTGATGGGACTGGTCTCTGCCTTTCATGCCGAGGCCGGAATCGCGCAGGATGCAGACCAAAGACGCGAAGCCCTGTTGCCACTGCTAGAAGGCATCCCCCACGGTTGCGTCTATCTGATCGGCCCGGGCCGCGCGCCGCTGGGCTATATCATCCTGACCTTCGGCTGGTCGGTCGAATTCGGGGGACTGGACGGTTTTGTCGATGAAATCTACATCCGCCCTGCCGTGCGCGGTCGCGGCATCGCGACCGAAGTTTTGCTGGATCTCCCCAAAGCATTGTCCGAAGCGGGGCTGACTGCCCTTCATCTGGAAGTCGATCGGCACAATGAAGCGGCTCAGAAGCTTTACCTGCGTACCGGGTTCAGACAGCGCGACAGATATATGCTGATGAGCAGGACGCTTTAACGCGACTCGCCCCGGAAGATATTAGCCGGATTCATGTCGTGTACGGGGTCATTCGCCGAGACCTCTTCCCCGGTAATCGGGTACGTCCCCGGCCCGGCACAGGCCGCCATCAGTCCAATCGAGAGCATGGAGAGTGTCAGAAGGAATTTTGATACAGTCATCGTCGTCTCCTTTCCGCAATACAGGCAGATTAGGACACGACTCACCGGCAGGGTTAGGAACAAGTTCACACATAAGCATATTTATGTCGGCGAATTCTTGCCAATAGCCTATCCGAGCACTTTCGCTTACGGCGCTAATCCACAGTTTTTCTTCATTGTTCTTTCCATCTTCCGAAATTGCTTTTCGATCCGTCGGCGGTTGGGCAAATGCGCCAGTTCGCTTTCCTTACCGACGCCCGTAAACCACGCTTCGAACAACAAAGCCTTGATATCGTCATCCAGGACAACGTCGGCGACCTGATACGCGCACAGGCAATCCGTAAGGTTCATCGACCCACCGCGACCGTCATCAATCATCTTCTGGCACACCACTTTCGCAGACGGGGTCGCCGCCGCGATCTGCGGAAACCCAAGGGCGATCAAGGCGCCAATCACACAAAATACGACTCTCATTACTCTCACCTCATCCAAATGACCTCGGGCAAAAAAAGAACCCTCTTTCGATGAAAGAGGGTTCCTTGGAGTGTTCTATCACTATGCGACGTTGGTCACCGCTTGAGGATCGACGCGCCCGCGTATTCCGCCACCTCACCCAGCGATTCCTCGATGCGGATCAGTTGGTTGTACTTGGCCAACCGGTCCGACCGCGCCAGCGAGCCGGTTTTGATCTGTCCGCAGTTCGTCGCCACAGCCAGATCGGCGATCGTGGCATCCTCGGTCTCGCCCGAACGGTGCGACATCACGTTGGTATACCGCGCGCGGTGGGCCATATCGACAGCACGCAGGGTCTCGGTCAGCGATCCGATCTGGTTCACCTTGACCAGCATCGAGTTGGCGCAGCCACGCTCGATCCCCTCGGCCAGACGCGCGGGGTTGGTCACGAACAGGTCGTCACCCACCAGCTGCACCTTGTCGCCGATGGCGTCGGTCAGGGCTTTCCAGCCGTCCCAGTCATCCTCGGACATGCCGTCCTCGATCGAGATGATCGGGTAGTCTTTGACCAGCGCCGCCAGATATTCGGCGTTTTCCTCGGACGTCAGCGAGATGTTCTCACCCGACAGGACATACTTGCCGTCCCTGTAGTATTCGGTTGCCGCGCAATCCAGCGCCAGATGAATTTCCTCACCCGGCTTGTAGCCCGCTTTTTCAATGGACTGGAGGATGAAATCCAGTGCTTCACGGGTGGATGCGATATTGGGTGCAAAACCACCCTCATCGCCGACACCAGTGGCAAGGCCAGCAGCTGACAGCTCGCGTTTCAGCGTGTGGAACACTTCGGAGCCCATGCGAACGGCTTCGCGGATATTCGCGGCCGCGGTCGGCATGATCATGAATTCCTGAATGTCGATCGGGTTGTCGGCGTGCTCACCGCCGTTGATGATGTTCATCATCGGCACCGGCAGAACCCGGGCCGAGGTGCCACCGACATAGCGATACAACGGCTGCGTGGTGAAGTCCGCCGCCGCCTTCGCGGTCGCCAGCGACACACCCAGAATGGCGTTTGCACCCAGTCGACCCTTGTTCTCGGTCCCGTCCAGTTCGATCATTGCCTGGTCGATGGCCACCTGCTCGGTCGCGTCGAACCCCACCAGTTCCTCGGCAATTTCACCGTTCACGGCAGCAACAGCCTCAAGCACGCCCTTGCCCATGTAACGCGCCTTGTCACCGTCGCGCTTTTCCACCGCCTCGTAGGCGCCGGTCGATGCGCCCGAGGGCACAGCAGCGCGGCCCATGGTGCCGTCTTCCAGAATCACGTCCACCTCAACCGTCGGGTTGCCCCGGCTGTCCAGAATTTCGCGTGCGTGAATGTCGATGATGGTGCTCATGAGGCCGGTCCCTGTGGATGCAATCAGTTGCATGCCTCATACCAGCACGCGGCAAAAAGTAAACCGTCATTGTTACCGCTAACACGCATTCCGACCGGTGTTTGCGCCAACGTGCGACGATCCGTCAGGCTGCGGCGATTGCCATCTCGCGTGCCAGCCTGCGTTCACGGATAAAGGTGTACATACCCGATCCGATGATCAGCGTCGCACCCACCAGCATCACCCAATCGGGACGTTCGCCGAACATCAGCATCCCGGCGATGATCGAGAACACCAGACGGGTATACCGGAAGGGCATCAATGCCGAGGCTTCTCCCACCCGCATGGCGGTGACAATGCCGTAATACCCTAAAACGCCAAAACCGATGGCCCCCAGATACGGACCCGTCTGGCCGCCTTGCAGCGGCACGAAGGACGCTCCGGACATCACCATCAGCAGCAGGCCAGCCGCAGCAACCGCGATATAGGCCTGCATCGCCACAACGGACGAGGCGACCCGCGCATCCAGTTTGCGCGTGATCAGGTCGCGCGCGGCAATTGCAAAGACGGTCAGGACCACGAACAAGGAATCCGGCTCGAACCCGTCCAGACCGGGGCGAATGATCATCAGAACGCCGATAAATCCGACACCGATGGCGCTCCACCGACGCCAGCCGACCTGCTCGCCCAGAAACAGGGCTGCCCCCATGGTGACAGCCAGCGGCAAGGCCTGAAACACGGCAGCAACCGTCGACAGATCGATCAGCGACAGAGCGGTCACAAAGCTTACCGCACCTAAACCTTCTGCCCCTGCGCGCAGCATCGGCAATAACTTCCATGCGACCGGATCAAAGATCCGCTTGCGCGTGACCACTGACATGGTCGCGAAGACCATCCCGCAAAACACACCCAGAAACACCATGATCTGGCCTGTCGGCACAGAGCCCGACAGAACCTTGATGAACATGTCCTCAAGAGCGAAAGCAGCCATCGACCCGATGAGCAGCAGAATGCCGTTTACGTTGTTCATTTGCGCGTCCGTAGGAAAAGGGGCACGTCTGGTGCCTATTCACGCACAACAACCTCAACACAGGGCATCTGGCAAGACATTTCCCGTCACGCTTGATGAATTAACGTGAGGGGATCAATCGCGTTTTGTGATGGATCAGTCCTGCTCCAGTGGAACGCCATACAGCTCCAGACGGTGCCCTTTCAGCTTATATCCAAGCTTTGCCGCGATTTTTTCCTGAAGGGCTTCGATCTCGGGGTCGACGAATTCGATCACCTCACCCGATTGCATGTCGATCAGATGGTCATGATGATCACGCTCGGCATCCTCATATCGCGCCCGTCCGTCACCGAATTCCAGGCGTTCCAGTATCCCGGCCTCTTCGAACAGTTTGACCGTGCGATACACCGTCGCGATGGAAATGCCTTTGTCCACGGCAGAGGCACGCGCATACAACTCTTCGACATCCGGATGGTCGGCGCTCTGCTCCAGTACCTGCGCGATGATCCTTCTTTGACCGGTCATGCGCAGCCCTTTGGCTTCACAACGCCCAATAATCGTTTCCGACATGCTGCCCCTCAGAATTGCTCGGGTGTCTGTCTTAGTATGTCTGCGCGCGTTTCGCTACAGGGATTTGTTCTTTTTCAGGCGCGTCAGGCCGCACGTGACAGATCGGCCCAGACCGGCAGATGGTCTGAGGCGATATGCGCGGGCCGCGCGTTGTGAACCCCGTGCGCAACGGCCTGCACCCCGGTGCCCAGCGCGATCCGGTCCAGCGCCCCCAGCGGCTGCGCGGCGGGAAAGCTGGGTCTGGGGGGCAGAAAGCGCATCTCAGGCGCCAGATGATCCAGAACCGGCTGACGCGACCATTCGTTGAAATCCCCGGCCCAAACCGTCGGCATCTGGACCAAATGACCGTCATTTCGCCGAATGTGCAGAATCTGCTGCCGACGGGATGCGGGCAAAAGCCCCAGATGCATCCCCATTACACGCAGCGGCCCGATGGGGGTGTCGAACTCGACACGTACCGCCCCGCGCGGCTCGAGCCCCGGCAATTCGTGGTGCCCTTTTTGGCGAACCGATATGCCCTCGCCCCGCCAGATCACCGCATTGCCGTGCCAACCCAGACTACCAGCGCCCCCCAGATCAACGATCTGCCACCCCGCTTCATCCAGCATGAAATGCGGCAGGGCCGCCGGGCGCGGCGGCAGGCGTTTGTCGGCCTCCTGCAAAACCACGATGTCCGCTTGCATGTTTTCGATGACCTGCAAAATGCGTTGCGGCTGACGCCGGAAATCCAGCCCGACGCATTTTTGAATGTTATAGCTTGCGATACGCAGGGTGGACGAAATGTGCATGGTAAGCCGATAAAACAGGTTGCCCCCAAAGTGCCATGCCTGACGCGGGGTGCAACCCCTCTGTTCTCTTTCAGCTGGCAGGAAGCGCGTGAATCCCCCGCATCCACACAGAACGCACAAAAAGTCCTCAAAAGACCCTGGGCAGATTGTGCAGGGATTGTTCCGGGTGACCCCGTGCTCTATCCGGAAGCAGTAGCGTAGCAGGTTAAATGGGCCTGAGATGGAAGTGCATCAAACACGGTCGGACAACGTCACCCGCGCCAGTCTGGTTCTGGTGATGGGCGGCGCATTATGGGGGCTGTATTGGATCCCGGTTCGGTTCTTTCTTGATCAGGGGCTCACCGGCCCCTGGCCCGGCATCGCGATGTATTGCGCGGCCCTGATTGCGTTGATCCCCTTTATCTGGACCGACAGGCGTATCCTCGTGCGTCAATGGCGCGACCTGATGCTCAGTGGCATGTTCACGGGGGCGGCGTTCAGCCTGTATTCCATCAGCCTTGTCTACACCGATGTGATCCGGTCGATCCTGCTGTTCTACCTCACCCCGATCTGGGGCACACTTCTGGGCGTCGTGTTTCTGGGCGAGCGTCTCAGCCTGATGCGCCTTGCTGGTCTTGTTTGCGGGATCGGTGGGCTGTTTGTTGTGCTGGGTGACGCTGGATTTGTGCCTTGGCCACAGAATACAGGCGACTGGCTTGCACTGGCGTCGGGCATCTGCTGGGCCTTGGGCACACTGGGTCTGTACAAGGCCGGCAGCGTCACCATCTCGGGTCAGGTCTTTGCCTTTATCATCGGCGCACTTTTGCTGTCACTCCTCAGCCTTGCGGTGCTTGGAGGCCAAGCCCTGCCGAACATCGCCCAGGGTGAAATGACCCGCGTCTTGGGTTATGCCCTGTTGTCGGCCTTCTATGTCCTGCCCATGGTTTTCATGACGATCTGGCCAGCAACAAAACTGTCCCCTGCGCGGGTCGGCCTGCTGTTGATGAGCGAGGTTGTCGTCGGCATCGCCTCGGCCGCCGCCCTGTCAGGCGAACCTTTTGGCCTGCGCGAATTTCTGGGCGCCACCCTGATCGTCAGCGCCGCTGTACTTGAAATCGTACGCAAATAGATCGGTGCTATCGTCACGTCCCGCAGAACGTCGCGTGGACAACTTCACTCTCTGCCGGGGGACGCTTCAGATCTGCCGCATCGCCCTGATCGTCAAAAGACCGCGCCAGAACAGCGTTCAACCGGTGGAACGGCCCATAATCCCCCGCTACTGCGGCCTGGATCATCTGCTCGACCCGGTGATTGCGCGGAATGAACGCTGGGTTCGCAGCGGCCATCACGCCCTGTGGTGCCTCTTCGCGCGTTAACCGCGCGCGCCAGCCCTCTTCCCAATTGTCAAAACCCGCCGGGTCAAGAAACTGATCCCGCGCCGCGTCACTGCCCAGCGCCCGGAAGGTATTGGTGAAATCAGCCTGCCCCTCGGCCATGAGCTTCAGCAGGTCGGTGACCAGCTCCAGATCGCCCTCTTCGGCGGTTGTCAGACCGATTTTCGCACGGAATCGGGCCATCCAGTTTTGCTGCAAGAGGTCCGGCATCGCATGGACGATCTCGGTCGCCTCTTCCACGGCGGCCTCCTTGGCGTCCATCTGCTGGATCAGCGCCGTCGCCAATTGCGCAAGGTTCCAGACCGCAATGTCGGGTTGGCTTGAATAGGCATAACGCCCCATCCGGTCAATCGAGCTGTAGACCGTGTTGGGATGGTACGCGTCCATGAACGCGCATGGACCATAATCAATGGTCTCCCCCGCGATCGAGCAATTGTCAGTGTTCATCACCCCATGAATGAACCCAACGCTCATCCATTGCGCAATCAGGCTGGCCTGCGCATCCCGCACCGACCGCAACAGGCCCATTGGACCTTCCGCCTCGGGGTAGTGGCGCGCGATGGCGTAATCCGTCAGGCGTTTCAGGCTGTCCAATTGGCCGCGCGCGGCAAAAACCTGAAACGTACCGACCCGAAGGTGGCTGGTCGCAACCCGCGTCAGCACCGCACCGGGCATCGGCCTTTCGCGAAACACGGTCTCGCCTGTCTCCACGGCAGCCAACGCACGGGTGGTCGGGATGCCCAGCGCATGCATCGCCTCGGACACCACATATTCGCGCAGCACCGGCCCCAGCCACGCCCGGCCATCGCCTCGTCGGGAAAACGGCGTGGGACCCGAGCCTTTCAGCTGTATGTCCCGGCGCACACCGTCCGTGCCGACAGTCTCACCCAGCAACACCGCGCGCCCGTCGCCAAGCTGCGGGTTGTACTGACCGAACTGATGCCCGGAATATAGCTGCGCGATGGGTTCAGCCCCCGTCGGAATACTATTCCCCGCAAAGGCTTCGGCCATGTCCTGCACCTCTCCGGGGGAAATCCCCAGCAACCGCGCCAGATCATCGTTGAACACAATCATCTTCGGCGCGCGTACAGGAACCGGTGCCTGTCGCGCAAAGAACGCGTTGGGCAGACGGGCATAGGTGTTATCGAAAGGGATCGTCAGTGTCATGTCGCAAACATATTCCTCGGGCGCACGAATACCATAGCGGATCGCGCCTGCCCGTGCATAATCGCGCCCAAACAAGAGGGACAGCATGACCGCACAAGAGATTATCGACCGCCTGAACCTGCAACAACACCCCGAAGGCGGTTGGTATGCCGAGACCTGGCGCGCCGAAAACGATGGCCGCCCCACGGGAACCTGCATCTATTTCCTGCTGCAAGCAGGTGAAAGCAGTCACTGGCACCGTGTCGATGCGACCGAGATCTGGCTGTATCACGCAGGCGCGCCGCTTGTGCTGTCCCTCAGCGCGACTGACGAAGGCCCCGCCTCTGAACACTTGCTGACACCCGATCTGTCCGCAGGTGCGCCACAATTGATCGTCCCGCAAGGCCATTGGCAAGCCGCCCGCAGCACGGGCGGCTACACTCTGGTCAGCTGCACGGTATCCCCCGGATTTCAGTTCGAAGGATTTGAACTGGCCGCTCCGGGTTTCGATATCCCCAAAGTATAGCCGGTCACAGAGCGACCTCTGAAAAGGTGAGTTTACAGATAGTTGCCTATTGATCATTCTGGACCCGTGGTCACAGGCACCGGAGTAACGAGTGAGAATGAAACAGGTCTTTCTGTCTGTCCTGTTCCTTTGTCAAAGCGCTGCTTTCGCAAGCGCCGAGCCCACCTGCGCTGAAACCCGAATTGCATCCGATCTGACCGCACCGGAACTGACCGGGGAAGACGCCGCCGAGGATCTCGACGCCGCTGAGGCCATAGAACCTGCGGTGCTGGTCTCAAGACGTCCGGCCTTGCGGCCCTGCAAGTTCCGGCAATTTGAAGTGGGCCGCGCCCGCATGGTTGAACGTGGCGCAGTTTGTGGTGACTGGACCATTCTGGGGGAGGTACGCAAACCCCTTGCCGGAAAGGTCCGCGGCTGCGGGATCGCCAATCCGGTTCGGGTTTACAAGGTCGCGGATATCGCGCTCAGCCAATTTTCGTTGATGGACTGTCAGACTGCGGTCACGCTGAAAACGTGGATCGAAAACACCGCCAAACCCGCCTTTGCCGATATGGGCGGTGGGCTGAAAGGGATGCGGATCGTCGGCCACTATGCCTGTAAGAGCCAGAACAACCAGCCGCGCGCGCGCATTTCGGAACATGCGCGCGGAAAGGCGATCGATATCTCGACCTTCGTTCTAAAGGACGGAAGGCAGATCACCGTCCAGGATGGCTGGAACGACAGCGACCAAAGCGCCGTTTTGCGAGAGCTGCACAGCGGAGCCTGCGGCGTGTTCGGAACCGTGCTTGGCCCCGACGCGGATCGCTATCACAAAGGGCATTTCCACTTCGATACTGCCCGCCGCAGCAGCGGCCCGGTTTGCAGGTAGTCCTCGGCGTTGCTTTAGAGCAAGCTATCAAACCGCCTGCTGCACGCTCACCGAACTGACAACCCCGCCGCCGACCAGCGCCTGAACGCCGGTGGTTCCGGGGCACGATGTCGGCAAGCCGCGGGCGACGCGCACCGCCAGATAGGCAAAGGCCTGCGCTTCTAGCATGTCCCCGTCCAGCCCCACCGTTTCAACCGGCTCGACCGGACAGTCAAGCGACACACGCAGCATCTCCATCAACACGGGGTTCTTTCTGCCGCCCCCTGTGACCAGCAGGCAAGACGGTGGTTTGGGACAATGCTCCATCCCCTGCACCACACCTGCGGCACACATCCCGGTCAGGGTGGCCACCGCATCGGCGTCGTTCAGTTCCTGCACCAGACCGATCATTTCCGCAAAATCGTTCCGGTCCAGCGATTTCGGCGGCATCCGGGCAAAATAAGGCTCGGCCAGAAACAGCTCCAGCGCGCCCATCTCAACGGTACCATCCCGCGCAAGCGCCCCGTCGCGGTCCATAGGCAGCCCCAGCCGGGCCTGCATCAGATCGTCAACCGGCGCATTGGCCGGCCCTGTATCAAAGGCGAGCAGCGCGCCGGGTGCTTCGGGGCCATCAAAGGTCGGGTCGACATAGGTCAGGTTGCCGACCCCGCCCAGATTCAGGAAACACAAGGGCCGGTCGGCACAGAACCATTTGGCGCAGGCAAAGTGAAAGAACGGCGCCAGCGGCGCGCCCTCGCCCCCCATCGCAACGTCATCGCTGCGGAAATCCCAGACGACGGGACGCCCAAGCGCCTGCGCCAGCCCGAGGCCATCGCCCACTTGCAAGGTCCCCCGCCCGCGCGGCTCATGTGCCAGCGTCTGGCCGTGAAAGCCGATCAGGTCTATGTCTTCAAACTCAGACAGCGCTTCGGCATGGGCAAAGGTCACCATCTCTGCCGCTGTATCGACCTCGGGACCATGCCACCGCCCTAGCGCTGCTCGCAGTACATCTCGCTCGGCATCCGAATAGGCGCGATACCCGCTCTCCCCAAAGCCAAAGATCGAATGCCCATCGGTTTCCACCACCGCAGCGTCCACCCCGTCCATCGACGTGCCGGACATCGCGCCCAATGCCCGGACCGCTCCGTGTTTTTTGATGGTCTGGCCCAAGCCCGCCTCCTGAATTGGCTGTATCGTCCGCCGCATCCGGGTCTGGGGTTTCACCTCTGGGTTGCAGCCCAGTCAACCTGCATTCTGTTGGGCGACAAAGGCAAGCGTTCTGATCTGGCTACCAGGCTTTTTTCTCAGGACGCGTGTCTGGATCGACACCCTTGATCCCACCCCGCGCCTCAGATGAAAAGGTGGCTTTTCCTC
Source organism: Ruegeria sp. E8 (assembly GCF_056533985.1). Classification (NCBI taxonomy): domain Bacteria; kingdom Pseudomonadati; phylum Pseudomonadota; class Alphaproteobacteria; order Rhodobacterales; family Roseobacteraceae; genus Ruegeria; species Ruegeria sp. E8. Next base: position 214,314 of record NZ_JBQFOY010000001.1, on the reverse strand, counting down.
ACCCGCGCTGCCGCCTATACAGTGCCCCGCAATAGTAACCCAAAGGGCACGATATGACCTACCACCCCAAATCGGATTTCATCGCCACGATGATCGAGCGCGGCTTTCTCGCCGACTGCACCGATTATCAGGGCCTTGACGACGCGCTGATCTCTGGGGTGCAGACGGCTTATATCGGCTATGATGCCACAGCGCAGTCGCTGCATGTGGGTCACCTGATGAACATCATGGTGCTGCGCTGGTTGCAAAAGACCGGGCACAAGCCGATCACCCTGATGGGTGGCGGCACCACCAAGGTGGGCGACCCCTCGTTCCGCTCGGATGAACGCCCGCTGCTGGGCCCCGAACAGATCGACGCCAATATCGCGGGCATGAAGCAGGTGTTCTCGAAATACCTGTCCTACGACGACAGTGACACCGGCGCGCTGATGCTGAACAATGCCGAGTGGCTGGACAACCTGAACTACCTCGATTTCCTGCGCGATATCGGGCGGCATTTCTCGGTCAACCGGATGCTGAGCTTTGAATCGGTGAAATCGCGTCTGGATCGGGAACAATCGCTGTCCTTCCTCGAATTCAACTACATGATCCTGCAGGCCTATGACTTCCTGGAACTGAACCGCCGCTATGGCTGTGTTCTGCAGATGGGCGGATCGGACCAGTGGGGCAATATCGTCAACGGGATCGACCTGACCCGCCGCGTGCTGGATCAGGAAATCTATGGCCTGACCACACCACTGCTGACCACCAGCGACGGCCGCAAGATGGGCAAAAGCCAGGGCGGCGCGGTCTGGCTGAACGGAGATATGCTCAGCGCCTATGAGTTCTGGCAGTTCTGGCGCAACACCACCGATGCGGATGTGGGCCGGTTCCTGAAAATCTTCACTGAACTGCCCGTCGACGAATGCGACCGTCTGGCCGCGCTTGAAGGATCGGAAATCAACGAGGCCAAGATCCGCCTTGCCAATGAGGTGACCACCCTGCTGCACGGCGCCGAAGCGGCAGCAAATGCCGAAAAAACTGCTAGGGGAGTTTTCGAAAAAGTCGCCGCAGGCGACGGTGAGTACCTTCCGCCTGAGTTTTTGGCCGGACTGCCAACGCTTACGCTTACACCCGATGAAATTGGCGACGGGATATCTATCGTGCAGCTAATCGTGAAATCCGGGCTGGCAAAATCTGGCAAAGAGGCCAAGCGTCTGATCGCGGAAAACGGCGCCAAACTGGACGACGCACCGCTAACAGATTCGGGTTCAAAATTTGAGGTTTATCAAACGGCAACCGGTGAATTTCATGCACGTGTTGTTGGATCAAATGGGCAAATTTTGAAGACGACGAAAGACCTGCAGTTGAAGTTATCTGCGGGCAAAAAACGTCACGCTGTAGTTAAGCTGAGCTAACATTTCTCATAGTGTCTAGGAATAACGGCCACCCAAGCGGGTGGCCGTTTTTCTTCTGGAATGTCACGCTTATCTGCGTTCTTTTCCGCCGCCGCGACCGGGCCGGTCGCCGCTTTCATCATCGTTGGCGTTATTGCCGCGGCCCGGGCTACTGCCTTCACCGCCATTGCCGTGGCCGTTGTTACCCTTGCCACCGCCTTTACCCTTACCGCCTTTACCTTCGCCTTTGCCTTTACCGCCGCCGGATTCACCTTCACCACCGCCGGACTCGCCACCTCCACCGGACTCGCCACCTCCACCGGATTCACCACCTCCGCCGGATTCACCGCCGCCACCGGACTCACCACCACCGCCAGCTTCACCGCCACCGCCGGATTCGCCTCCACCGCCAGATTCACCGCCGCCGCTGCCGGACTCACTTCCACCGCCAGCGGATTCGCCGCCGCCGGTTTCGCCGCCACCACCAGACGCACCTCCACCACCGCCGGTCTCGCCGCCACCACCAGCGGCTCCACCACCAGCAGCAGCACCCGCATCCGCAAATCCAGACTCACCGGGTTCAGAACCTCGGCTTTCGCCCCAATTTTCTGCCGCGCCGGTCAAGTTTGCCGTTGGCAAATCCGTCAACAACGCGGCCAGCCCCGGGCATTGCGCCCCGGTAACACTTAGCGTCGTGGCAAAGTCGGACCGCTTTTGAAGCCTGTCCAGAAAACTCGGCGTCACCTGCACACAATCACACAACCCGGCATAATCCCCTGCATTGGCCAGATTTCGCGCCGTTTTCCAGTTGCAGGTTTCCGGTGCAGCAGCGGCACTGCCAACCATCACCATTCCCAAAACGGGACCAGCAATAACTACGCCCAGCAATTGTTTCTTACTCTTTACCATCACAGATCCTCCTGGCGAACAAACACACAAAGGCTCTGGGTTCTTCGCTCACGAACAGGCGCGTTTTCGTGAAGCGGGGATTAAGTTGTCTTGAAACTCCGCGTATGAACCGCTGTTTTTCTACCTTCTGCGGTAACCTGCCGCCCACAGCCTCAAAGATATGGACACACCCCCTGCCAAACCGTTATTGAACAAGTGTTCATATCTCTGGAAGGAGTCCACCATGCACCTGTCCACCACAGCCGCCCTTGTTACCGGTGGCGCGTCCGGTCTGGGCGAAGCCACGGCCCGCCACTTCGCCTCAGAAGGTGCGCAGGTCACTATTCTGGATCGCGATGCGGATCGCGGTGCACAGGTCGCCTCCGAGATCGGCGGGCATTTCGCACAGACTGATGTGACAGACGAAGACTCGGTGGCCGCCGCCGTGCGTCACGGCATGGACAAGATGGGAAAGATCACCGCGACGGTGAATTGCGCAGGCATCGCTTACGGCATCAAAACAGTCGGCAAGGACGGTCCCCACCCTCTGGATGCGTTCCAGCGAACGATCGACATCAATCTGGTCGGCACCTTCAACGTGTCTCGGCTGGCCGCTGCCGAGATGGCAAAAAATGACCCTGAACCGGACGGCGCGCGCGGCGTGATCATCAACACCGCCTCCATTGCGGCCTATGACGGGCAAAAAGGTCAGGCGGCCTATGCGGCCTCCAAAGGCGGCGTCGTTGGCATGACCTTACCAATGGCGCGCGACCTAGCCTCGACCGGAATTCGAGTCATGACCATTGCGCCCGGCATCTTCATGACCCCGATGCTGGCAGGTTTGCCCGAAGAGATTCAGCAACAGCTGGCCGCTGACGTTCCGAATCCGGCCCGTTTGGGTGACCCGAAAGAATACGGGCGACTGGCCGGTTTCATTGTCGAGATGGGTTATCTGAACGGCGAAGTCATCCGCATCGACGGTGCCCTGCGGATGCGTTGAGGGACGTAAAACCGCTGCTGTTCTTTTGTACAAACCCAGCACTGCCCCAGTGGCGACGGGTACAAAACAAACTTAAGCGCTTTCTGCCTTTTCCTCGAGCATCAGCCATTCCTCTTCAGCGGCAGAGAGTTTCTCCTGCCGCTCCACCAACGCATCGGTCGCTTTCTGGAACTTCACCGGCTCGCGGGTGAATAGCTCGGGGTCGGACATCAGCTCTTCCAATTTGGCAATCTCGGCCTCAAGGCGTGCAATCTCGGCAGGCAGCTTTTCCAGCCGATGCTTTTCCGAGAAGGAAAGGCCAGTTTTCGGCTTCGCTTCCTGCTTTATCTTTGGCTTTGAAGCTTTTGCTTTTTCTTCTTTTTTCCCGGCCACATCACCACGTTGCGCGATATAGTCCGACCACCCTCCGGCATAAACCGTAGCGCGGCCATTCCCTTCCATCGCAATCGTCGTTGTGGCCACTCGATCCAGAAAATCCCGGTCGTGGCTGACCAGCAAAACCGTGCCGTCGTAATCGTCCAGAAGCTCCTGCAACAGGTCCAGCGTCTCGACATCCAGATCGTTGGTCGGTTCGTCCAACACCAAAAGGTTCGAGGATTTCGCCATAAGTTTCGCCAGCAGCAACCGCGCTTTTTCCCCACCAGACAAGGACTTAACGGCCGCTCTTGCCTGTCGTTCGTCGAACAGAAACTCCTTGAGATAGCCGACAACATGCTTGGGTTGCCCACCCACCATCACCTGATCCGCCTTGCCCGAGACGCGCATCTCTGGGTCGCCGGTCAGGCTGTCCCACAGGGTCATTTCAGGATCCAATTGGGCACGGGTCTGATCGAAGACCGCAATCTCAAGGTTCGTCCCCAACGACACCGAACCCTCATCCGGCTCCACCTGTCCCAGCAGCATTTTCAGCAGCGTTGTCTTACCCACTCCGTTGGGCCCGACAAAGGCCACTCGGTCACCGCGCTGCACCAGCAGATCAAAGTTCCGAACGATCTGCTTGTCGCCGAATCCCTTGGCCAACCCTTTGGCTTCAATCACTTTTCGGCCCGATTTCGGCCCGGCCTCCAGCGTCATCGCAGCCGAGCCCTGCCGCTTGATCTGCGCCGCCTTTTCAGCCCGCAAAGCCTGCAAGGCCCGTACCCGGCCCTGGTTGCGCTTGCGTCGGGCGCTGATGCCCTCAACCGCCCATTTCGCTTCGGATTTGATAAGGCGGTTCAACTTGTGGCGTTGCTGGTCTTCTTCCTCCCAAACTTTGTCCCGCCAGGTTTCAAACGCTTCAAAACCCTGCTCTTGCCGACGTACGGCCCCCCGATCGATCCAAAGAGTCGCCTTTGTCAGCGCGCGCAAAAAGGCCCTGTCGTGCGAGATCAACACAAACGCCGCACGAGTCGCCCCAAGCTCCCGCTCCAGCCACGCAATGGCCTCGATATCCAGATGGTTGGTCGGCTCGTCCAACAACATCAGATCCGGCGCTTCGGCCATCAACTTGGCCAGCGCGGCCCGCCGCCGCTCTCCACCCGAGGCCGTTTCGACCGCGCGTGACGGATCGAACTTCAGCCCTTCTCCCGCACGTTCAACTTTGTAGAGCTCGCCTGGCTCCAACCCGCTGGACGCATAATCACCCAGCGTCGCAAACCCTTGCATCGTAGGGTCCTGCTCCATGTATCCCACAGACTTCCCGGGCGGGATGACAATCTCACCCCGATCCGCCTCGACCAATCCGGCCATCACTTTCATCAAGGTAGACTTACCCGACCCGTTGCGCCCAACCAGCGCTACGCGGTCGCCGGGCTGAACCACCAGATCAAGCTCGGAAAACACCGGATCACCCCCGAAGGTCAGGGATATGCCGGACATCTGCAACAAAGGAATTCTCGCCATGCCCGCCAGCTAAACCGGCTGGCACAACGCGTCAACGCCTCTGCTTCACCTTTTCGGAAATACTCAATCTACCCGGCCACCGCCCGTAGCAGACGTTTCCGCGCCGGGGGGATCGCCCGGATTTCCAAACCGGTAAATACATGCAGCGTATTCATGTCGCGATCCACAACCGCGTGATCACTGACCCAGCCGCCCATCATCAGATAGCTCCGCAGCAATGGCGGCATCCGCAACATTGCCTTTTTCACATCCGGCCTGCGCCGCAGTCGCGACGCAAAACGAAACACGTGCGGCGCCTTTACCTGCGGCAACCACCGTTTCGGCGCCAAATGACGATGCTTGAGCATCGCAAAGGCATCCAGATACTGCCCGGTCTCGGTTCCGGCAAACGAGGAACATCCGAACAGCATCTCGACACCGTTCCGATCCACATAGGCCGTCATCGCACCCCACGCCACGCGCAGGATATCGGGATCGCTGTGATCCGGGTGAATGCAAAACCGGCCCATTTCCACCATGCGTCCACTGAAATCCTCCAGCGAGCTCAGGTCGTAAAACTGAGCCGAATAGCTGTCTCCGATCTCGCCACCATGATCCATGGTCAGCATCCGAAAACAACAGACCAGCCGCTCCGCTGCTTGCATATCCTCCACCAGAATATGATTGCATCGTGCGTCAAAGTCGTCGCCGTCCAGGTGCCGGGTGGCGAAAGTCAGCGTTCGCAGACGCCGCGCGGCAGCGATATCCTCGGCCGACTGCGCCAGTCGGGCGCGATAGCGCCCTTTGCTCAACAAAACTGCCGTCGCCACGGTCGCATCCTCCACGGTTGCTGACCCATTGTTGTCGTCGCAACACCATTAGCACAAGACATGTGACTGTCTTGTGACCACCGCACGGCTCAAGCGCAAATTAGTTGTTCACACCTGGAATATTGGCCGGATTGAAGTTGCCAATATTGCCCAGCAACTGGCGCAGGAAGCCTTTGTCCTGAACGTTGGAATCGGTCACGCGGCGTTCCAGTTCAACCACGACCCCATCTTCCAGGCCAAATCGCTCGATGTTTCTGACGACACCGCGCTGATCAAAGCTGATGGCGACCAGTTCGCGGGATACCACCTCGGGCCGTTTCGGGCCGTAATGGCGAATCCGCGAACGGACATAGTAATAGCCCGAATCCTGCACAACACCCGAAACGCCCGGCGCACCGATGGCCTCTTCCACACTGTCGCGGGTGTCTACACCAACTTTGATTGCCGCCAAATCCTCGGCCGGTGGCACATAGCCGTGATTCTTGAAGATCGGCGTACAAGCCCCGGCCGCGGCCAGACAGGCAACAAACACAAGCGATTTGGTCGCTGGTTTCAACCGGTTTACTACCTTCAACATACGCACCCTCTTGCCTTGGCCTCTTGCGGCTTCTATCCGATTACAGAAACCGCAGCCACGGTTCAACACAGGAAAGGCTCACGAATGAGCAACGTTACATCACTTCGGGTAGCGGACTTGCCCCAAAACGCCCCGACACCCTTTGAACTGCGCCCCACGACCGCCGCTTTGGACGAGATCAGGCAGGACCTGGGTTTGCAGGGGCTGCGCAAACTCAGCTTTTCAGGCGAGGTTCGTGCGCAGGGCAAGCGGGACTGGGTTTTGAATGGCAAACTTGGTGCGACCGTCATCCAACCGTGTGTCGTAACGCTGGAACCCGTCACAACCCGGATCGACGTTCCGGTTCATCGCACATTTCTGGCCGATTGGGCCGATCCCGATGAACCCGAGTTCGAAATTCCGGAAGATGACGAATCCGAGCCCCTGGGACCTGAAATCGACCCGGCCTTAGTGATGATCGAGGCATTGTCGCTGGCCCTGCCGCAATACCCCCGCAAGGACGGGGCGGAGCTGGGCCAGGCGGACTATACCGAACCCGGAAAGCAGGCGATGACGGACGAAGATGTCAAACCCTTTGCCGGATTGGCGGGATTGCGCGATGCGCTGAAAAAAGACGAGTGACAGAGGGGTGATTTCCTGTCATAGCAGGCGGTCAGAAAAATCGCTTGAACATGTCGAGAATCGCAGTATTTTCGCGCGCTCATCGGATTTTGGGTTGGACATTGCGGGGCTCGTCGCCTAAACGCGCGTCAAACCACGATAAAACGAACTACGAAACCCGGGTCGGCAGCGAATCTGCGGCCCCCAGTCAGACAAAGGTTGAGACCATGGCCGTCCAACAGAACAAAGTTTCCAAGTCGCGTCGCAACAACCGTCGCGCACACGACGCTCTGGTTGCTGCAAACCCGAACGAATGCCCGAACTGCGGCGAGCTGAAGCGCCCGCACCACGTTTGCGCATCCTGCGGCCACTATGATGATCGCGAAGTCGTCGCACAGGCCGACGAAATCGATCTGGACGAAGACGCAGCCTAAGCCTGATCGAGCGCAGACCAAGGCATGACTGAACAGCCCACGCACGCCGGACGGATCACCATCTCGGTCGACGCTATGGGTGGGGACGCAGGTCCCTCAGCCGTTGTTGCAGGTCTTGCGAAATCAGCGGACAAGAACCCGGATATCGGGTTCTTGCTGCACGGGCCCGAACAGGTTTTGCGCAAGCTAGTCGCCAAACGGCGTGTCCTTGAGGGGCGCGTCGTTTTTCGTGATTGCCCCGACGTAGTCACGATGGAGGACAAGCCTAGTCAGGTTGTGCGCAACGGTAAGCAGACCTCGATGTGGTCCACATTGGAAGCGGTACGCCAGGGCGAAGCCCATGGCGCAGTTTCCTGCGGCAACACCGGTGCGTTGATGGCTCTGTCGATGATGCGCCTGCGCAAACTGCCGGGCGTGAACCGACCGGCCATTGCGATACTGTGGCCTTCACGCAACCCGCAGGGGTTCAACGTGATGCTGGACGTGGGCGCGGACGTGCGCGCCGACGCCAAGGATTTGCTGCAATACGCCCTGATGGGCGCGTCCTACGCGCGCAACGGCATGGCGCAGAGCCGCCCCCGGATCGGGTTGCTGAATGTCGGCACCGAAGAACACAAAGGGCGCGCGGAACTGAAAGAGGCGCACTCGATGATCGCGGAATTCGCAGAGCAGGCGAATTTCGATTTTGTGGGTTTTGTCGAAGGCAGCGACATTCCCGGCGACAAGGCGGATGTCATTGTAACCGATGGCTTTACCGGCAACGTCGCGATCAAAACCGGCGAAGGCACAGCCAGCCTGATCGGCGACCTGCTGCGTCAGGCCTTCAAGTACTCTCCCCTGTCCCGGCTGGCTTCGATCCTGGCCATCACGTCGCTGAACCGTTTGAAAAAGCGGATCGACCCGCGGCGTGTAAATGGCGGTGTGTTTCTTGGGTTGAACGGCACAGTGGTGAAATCCCACGGCGGCGCAGATGCGACTGGTGTTTCGGCTGCGATAAAACTGGCCTTCACTCTGGCGCAATCCGGCTTTTCCGAAAAATTGGCCGCACGGGTTGCATCCACTGCCCAGCTTGCACAAGATGCCGCGCAAACAGCGCCGCAAACAGACAAATAACAAAAAAGGCAGTAACCCAAAATGGCAGGCCGTTCCGTTGTAGTTGGTGTTGGGCACTATTTGCCTGAGCGTGTTGTTCCGAACGCCGAGTTTGAAAAGTCGCTCGATACGACCGATGAGTGGATCAGAACCCGCTCGGGGATCGAACGCCGCCATTTTGCTGCCGATGACGAAACAACATCCGATCTGGCGACCAAAGCCGCCGAAGCCGCGCTGGCCGATGCGAGCCTGACGGCGGACGATATCGATGCGATTGTTCTGGCGACCTCGACGGCGGACCTGACCTTTCCTTCTGCAGCCACCATGGTTCAGGCCCGGTTGGGCATGACCAAGGGCTTTGCCTTTGATGTGCAGGCCGTTTGCGCGGGATTCGTTTTTGCCCTGTCCAACGCAAACGCCCTGATTGTTTCGGGTCAGGCCAAACGTGTGCTTGTGATCGGGGCCGAAACTTTCTCTCGGATCATGGACTGGACCGATCGATCCACCTGCGTGCTGTTCGGCGACGGAGCCGGCGCATTGATACTGGAAGGTCAGGACGGCAATGGCACCGCCGAGGATCGGGGCATTCTGGCAACCGATCTGAATTCGGACGGGCGCTATAAAGACCTTCTCTATGTCGATGGCGGCGTTTCAACCCAGTCCACAGGCCATTTGCGCATGCAGGGCAATCAGGTATTCCGCCATGCCGTTGAAAAACTTGCCAAAACAGCCGAAACGGCTTTGGGTCACGCGGGGCTGAACAGTTCGGACGTAGACTGGATCGTGCCGCATCAGGCCAATATCCGCATCATCCAGGGCACCGCCAAGAAAATGGGCCTGCCGATGGAAAACGTTGTGGTGACCGTTCAGGATCACGGCAACACCTCGGCAGCATCGATTCCCCTGGCTCTGTCTGTGGGCAAGCAACGCGGTCAGATCAAACCCGGCGATCTGATCGTAACCGAGGCCATTGGCGGCGGTCTGGCCTGGGGCGCTGTGGTTCTGCGCTGGTAACCGGCGCAATCCAGCTTACACAGCCGCCCGCAATTCATTGATATTGACAGCGAATTTGCCATACCCATATGCTTCAACAGCAACAGGGGAAATAGCATGGGCGACAAAACACTGACTCGAATGGATCTGAGCGAAGCGGTCTTTCGTGAAGTAGGATTATCACGGAACGAAAGCGCACAGCTGGTTGAAAGCGTTCTGAACCACATGTCCGACGCTCTTGTGCGCGGAGAGCAGGTCAAGATCTCGTCCTTCGGTACATTCAGTGTTCGTGACAAGACCGCCCGTGTCGGCCGCAACCCCAAAACCGGCGAAGAAGTTCCGATTCAGCCGCGCCGCGTGCTGACCTTCCGCCCGTCGCATCTGATGAAGGATCGCGTCGCAGCCGGGAATCGCAAGTAAGCCCGAGGTTACGCGGATATGAGCAAGTCTCCCGACGCGTTTCGCACCATCAGCGAAGTTGCGGATTGGCTTGGCGTTCAGGCCCATGTGCTGCGTTTCTGGGAAAGCCGGTTCACGCAGGTGAAGCCGGTGAAACGCGCCGGTGGGCGTCGGTATTATCGACCCAATGACATGCGTCTGCTGGGCGGCATCAAGAAACTGCTGCACGAAGACGGTATCACGATCAAGGGCGTTCAACGCATTCTACGGGAACAGGGCGTCGCGCATGTCGCTTCGCTGTCCCCGTCTCTGGACGAACCGGGCCCTGCCCCGGTCGAGCCCGTTCAGGACACCGTAGTACCGTTCGAACCAAAACCGGCACCCAGCACAGAACAGATTCGTATGGATCTGGGTGAACCGTCCAAGCCGCAGGTGAAGGAAAAGGCGCAGATCGACGCCCAACCCGCAGCGGCAGCACATCCCGAACCCGAACTGGATACCGCGCCGCTGATGGGTGGAATCACCTCACTGGCGTGGAACCGGGCCGAGTTTGACGACGATTTGCTACGCCGCATCGCGCCGGTTGCAAAAGACCTGCGCCGCTGGCTGGATCGCGTCGAAACACAGGCGACGGGTTAGGAAAAAAGGCATTGTTTTCCTCTTGCTCCTGCCGGGAAAACCTTTATGAACACCCCAACGTCGGGCTATGGCGCAGCCTGGTAGCGCGTCCGTCTGGGGGACGGAAGGTCGCAGGTTCGAGTCCTGCTAGCCCGACCAAATCACACCGACGTTTATGGCACACAGGCCAGATCCCACTCTGGCACCAGAGGGGATCGAGATGACAGGTGTATGCCCAAACCAGCAACTAGAGGCGATGATCGCGCGCGATGAGATCGCCGCCAGCCCAGAGGTTCTGTCTGCACAAATACAGCCCGCCAGTCTTGATTTACGTCTGGGAACAGTCGCTTACCGGGTACGCGCCTCGTTCCTGGCAGGTGAAGGTCGGACCGTCACGGATCGTTTGGCCGAGTTTGAGATGCATCGCATCGATATCTCGGAAGGCGCTGTTCTGGAAAAAGGCTGCGTCTATCTGGTACCCCTGATGGAATCGCTCGCCCTGCCCGCAGACATGAGCGCGGTGGCGAACGCCAAAAGCTCGACCGGGCGGCTGGACCTTCTGACGCGCACCATCACTGATGGCGGGACCGAGTTTGACCGGGTGCCTGCGGGATACACCGGTCCGCTCTATGCCGAGATTTGCCCGCGTTCCTTCTCGGTTCTGGTGCGCCCCGGGATGCGCCTGAACCAGATCCGGTTCCGTCAGGGTCAGGCCGTGTTGTCGGATACCGAGTTAAAGGCATTGCACGCCGAGTCTCCGCTGGTCGATGGCCCCGCTGTGATCCAGGATGGTCTGGGCTTTTCGGTCGACCTGCAACTTCCCGATACCGACCTGGTCGGCTATCGCGCCAAACCCCATACCGGCGTTATCGATCTGGATCGAATCGGCGAATACGACCCGCAGGACTATTGGGAGGAAGTGCGCACTAAGGATGGTTGCATCATCCTCGATCCCGGCGCGTTCTATATCCTTGTCAGCCGCGAGGCGGTGCATATCCCGCCGATGTATGCCGCCGAAATGGCGCCCTATCTGGCGATGGTTGGCGAGTTCCGGGTGCATTATGCCGGGTTCTTCGACCCCGGCTTTGGTCATGCAGCCGCCGGTGGCGCCGGATCACGCGGCGTCCTTGAAGTGCGCTGCCACGAAGCCCCCTTCGTGCTTGAGCATGGGCAGGTTGTGGGGCGTCTGGTTTACGAAAAAATGGCCGAGATGCCGACGCAGCTCTATGGTGCGGGGATTGCTTCGAACTATCAGGGGCAAGGTCTGAAACTGTCAAAGCACTTCAAGGCGGTAGGCTGACCCTCAGAACTTCATGAAGCGGCGCATTTGCCGGGACAGGCGTTGCGCCTGCCGCAGGTTCTGCGCATGACGGGGTGCGCTGGCTTGACCCGGCCCGTTTGTTGTACCCGAGCTGCCGCCCTTACGGCTGGCCATATCAATACCCTTGTCGATGCCCTTGTTGACCAGGCGACGCATGACCTGACGCACAATCATATCGATGATCCGGTTTGCATTCATTGCTCAACTCCCTGTCCTTGCGTCAAAGATAGGCGATTTATGCGGCAACAAAAGGGCTGCGCGATCACTCTTCCTCGAACAGTTCGGTCTGGTCTTCGTCGGCGTCGTCCTCGCGCCCTTCGCCCAGCGGAATGGCACCCGGAGGAGGCCGATTCTCCAACAACCCCGCCGCCCGCAGTTCTTTCAGGCCTGGCAAGTCACGCGCGTTTTCAAGGCCGAAGTGGTCCAGGAATTCAGGCGTTACAACAAAGGTCACTGGACGACCCGGTGTCATGCGACGGCGGCCCAGCTTGATCCACTCCATCTCGAGCAATTGGTCGATGGTGCCGCGTGAAACCGACACCCCACGGATTTCCTCGATCTCGGCCCGCGTGCAAGGCTGATGATAGGCCACGATGGCCAGAGTCTCGATCGCCGCCCGGCTAAGCTTGCGGGTCTCGACCGTTTCTTTCTGCATCAGAAAACCCAGATCTGGGGCCGTTCGGATGGCCCAGGCTTCGCCCACACGCACCACGCGCACGCCACGGCCCTCATAGCGTTTCTGAAGCAATTCAACCGCTTGCGCCGCGTCACTGCCATGGGGCATCCGTGCTTCCAGATCCGCGATTGTCACCGGCTCGGCGCTGGCAAACAGCACAGCCTCCACCATGCGCTCTTGTTCCGCCAGCGGAGGAGCTTCGAACAGAGTACCGGTCTCTTCAGGGGCGTCAGTCACGTGTTTCGGTCCTCTTGCGCAAATGGATCGGAGCGAAAGTTTCGCTCTGCTTCATCTCCATATGTCCCTCTTTCACCAATTCCAGCGAGGCCGCGAAGGTCGCCGCCGTTGCAGACCTGCGGCGCACCGGGTCGGCGTCCCAACCATCGGGCAGGTACGTCTCCATATCGGTCCACGTTCCGGCAAAGCCGATCAGCGGGCGCATCCGCTCGAGCGCCTGTTCCATCGTAAAGACCGAGTCGCGATCCATCACAAAGGGGCGGAATTCGTCACGGGTGCGAATGCGGGCATAACCCTGCATCAGATCCAGCAGCGTGGCGGAATAGGTCACGGTTCGGATGCGGGTGATATCCTCGCCCTGCCCGCGTTTGAAAAAGTCGCGACCCAACTGATCGCGTGCCATCAACCGCGCGGCAGCGTCCCGCATGGCCTGAAGGCGTTCCAATTGAAACGCAAGATGTGCCGCCAGTTCCTCACCCGACGGCCCCTCGTCATCGGGGTCGGGCGGCAGCAGTAAACGAGATTTGAGAAAGGCCAGCCAGGCGGCCATGACCAGATAGTCGGCGGCCAGTTCGATCCGCAGTGCGCGGGCCTTTTCGACAAAGGCCAGATATTGCTGAGCCAGCGCCAGAACCGAGATTTTCCTCAGATCCACCTTCTGCGTGCGCGACAGCGTCAGCAGCACATCCAATGGGCCTTCGAACCCATCGACGTCAACGATCAGCGCTTCGGCCGCAAGACGATCCGCGACCGAGACAGGGTCTTCGTTAAAGAGGTTATCGTTCATATACCTGCCCGCCCATTAGGGCAGATAGTTCCGCCTCGGCGGCGGGGATGTCAAGTTCCTGCGGAGGTTTGCGCATCGCCAGCGCCCGATCTGCGCGGGCTTGTGCCACATCGGTCATCTCTCCGGCCGCTTCCATGACCTCGGCGCGGTCCGCAAAACTGCCGTTGCAATGCAGGACAACATCACAACCTGCGCTTATGGCCTGCCGCGACACATCCGCCGGTGTTCCGCTGAGCGCTTTCATCCCGATGTCATCGGTCATGATCAGACCGTCAAACCCGATCTTTTCGCGGATCACGCCCATCATCGTCCTGGAAATCGTGGCAGGCTGCGGATCGATCTGATCATAGACCAGATGTGCCGTCATCCCCATCGGCAGGTCTTTCAAAGCACGGAAAGGCGCGAAATCGCTGCGTTCCAGCTCGTCCAAGGGCAAATCGACATGCGGCAGGTCGTGATGACTGTCCAGCGTCGCGCGACCATGACCGGGCATATGCTTGATCACCGGCAGAACGCCCCCGTCCAGATGACCCTGTGCCACCGCTTTTCCGATCCGGGAAATCAGTTCAGGATCAGAAGCATAGCAGCGGTTTTTCAGAAACGCGTGAGTCTCAGCCCGCGCGACATCCACCATGGGCGCGCAATTGCTGTCGATGCCCAGCCCGAACAGTTCATCAGCGATCAGACGGTACCTTAGGTACATGGCGCGCTCCGCCTGCTCGCCAGCATTTGCCACATGATCCAGCGGCGGCAACCATTCGCGGGCCAGCGGGGCGCGCAGGCGCTGCACACGTCCGCCCTCCTGATCAATGGTGATGAGGCAATTGCGCCCAACGGCCTCGCGGAAATCGTCGCACAAGGCACGCACCTGATCGGCGCTTTCGATATTGCGGGCAAACAGGATGAACCCGAACGGGTTCATCTGGCGAAACAGGTCTCTTTCCTTCTGCGTCAGACGCAGGCCTTCGGCGTCGGTGATCGTGGCACCGAATTTCACCGCACGGCCACCGGGATACAATCGGCCCCTTGCGCAACCAGCGCCGCACAGAACTGGCGCGAGTCGCTCAGGTCCTCAAATCCCAGCACGCGCAGGCGATAGAAGGTACGGCCACCACTTGAGGTTTTCTGGATAACGCGTTGCTTTCCAGACATATATTCCCCGAACTTACCGTTCAGACGGTCCCACTCGACCTGCGCCACCTGCGTGCTGTCATAAGCCCCAAGCTGCGCCAGACGGGTGCCTTTGGCCAGGGTGTCCGGGTCAACGTCCAACCCAACCGCAGCTTTCACAGCCGCATTGATTGCGCCTTCGGAGCTTTCGCTGGGCGAGACCTGGCTGCGCGCGGCACGGGCCGGACGCGTCAGGGGACGCAAAGACCGGCGCACGCCCGGCAATTCCGCAATGGCCGGGTCCGGCAAGGCAGCCGCAAAGTCGGCCGGGTCAATTGCAGGCTCTTCCTCGGGTGTAGACAAGGACGCCAGCTGCACGCCATCTTCGAACTCTTGCTGCGATTTGGCGGCCTCACCGGCCAGTTCCGCAACCAGCGCGTCCACCGCATTCTGACGCAGTCGTGCGGCTTCCTGGGTTGAGATCGGTTCTTCCACCACATGCAGCGCAGGGGTTGGATTCAGATCAGCGGCGGGCACGTCTTCATCTGTCAGCGAAACAGGCCGCGGCGCGAGGATCAGACGATCAGCCGGAGCGGCTGCGCTGCCTTCGGCGGCGACGGCATTGACGGCAAGGCCCTGATGATCGGCGGGTGTTCCGCCGGGATTTTCGGGCTGCACCCGCATCGGCCCTTCAGCCGCGCGCACAACCGGCACGCCGCTGACATCGCGCATGACAAGTTTGTATCCCCAAACTCCGACACCGGCGACCAGCGCCAGCGATGCAATGGCACCGAGAAAATTGACCGCCCGACCCAGCCCAAAGGCACCGCGTGGCGCGTCATAGTCCGGCATATCTTCGGGATAATCATACGCATCCTCAGAATGCGCTTGATTCGGGTAATGCATCTGCCCGGGGCTTTGGTGCCCCGAGTAATCGTAACTCGCCATGTCCGCCTCACTGCCCGTATCGCGCCTGAAAATAAGGCGCGCGGGTCATTTCTTGCCTACCTCGTACCGGCGGTTCGGGCGATATTTGTTACCGCATCTCCTGCGCCGGAGTGACGCCAAGAATACCCAAGCCCGCTGAAATCACAACAGAAACGGCCCGGGCCAATGCGATTTTTGACTGGCTTGTGGCAACATCGCCATCCTGTATGAAACGCAGCTGGGTTTCTTCGTTGCCTTTGTTCCACAGCGCGTGGAAATCCCCGGCGAGTTCATAGAGATAGAAAGCAACACGGTGCGGTTCGTTGGTCCGTGCGGCGATCTCAACCAGACGCGGCCATTCGGCCAGCTTCTTGGCGACGGTCAATTCCGAAGCATGGTCGTTTTTACTCAGATCAGCGCCCGCGAGGGTTGCATCATCGGCGGCAATCCCGGCCTCAGCCGCGCGGCGCAGCACGCTCATGACGCGGGCATGGGCGTATTGCACGTAGAACACGGGGTTCTCGCGGCTTTGTTCCAGCACCTTGTCGAAATCGAAATCCAGCGGCGCGTCGTTCTTGCGGGTCAGCATGACAAATCGGGTCACATCGGGCCCGACCTGATCAACCACATCGCGCAGGGTGACAAAGTTCCCTGCCCGTTTGGACATCTTGAACGGCTCGCCATTCTTCCACAGCTTCACCAGTTGCGTCAGCTTGATATCCAGCGACACCTTGCCGTCAGACAGCGCAGAAACCGCCGCCTTCATCCGTTTGACGTAGCCGCCATGGTCCGCACCAAACACATCGATCAGCGCGTCAAAACCACGTGTCACCTTGTCATAGTGATAGGCGATATCGGGAGCGAAATAGGTCCACGAACCATCCGATTTCTTGACCGGGCGGTCAACGTCATCCCCGTGTTCGGTCGACTTGAACAAGGTCTGTTCGCGCGGCTCCCAATCCTCGGGTTTTTTGCCCTTGGGCGGCTCAAGCACGCCTTCATAGATCAGGCCCTTGTCGGTCAGCGATTGCAGCGCGGCCTCGATCCGTCCCGTGCCATAGAGCGATTTTTCCGAGAAAAACACGTCCATCTCGACGCCCAGCGCCTTCAGGTCGGCGCGGATCAGGTCCATCATCGCGTCAGTTGCGAAATTGCGCAGGTCTTCAAGCCATTCGGCCTCGGGCTTGTCGATCAGGCTGTCGCCGTACTTTTCTTTCAGCGCCTCACCGATTGGGATCAGGTAGTCGCCGGGATAGAGACCTTCGGCAATCTCAGGGCTCAGCCCGTTGGCCTCACGATACCGTTCGTACGCTGACCGCGCCAGCACATCCACCTGCGCGCCACCATCGTTGATGTAGTACTCACGGGTCACGTCATGACCGGAATAGGCCAATAGGCTGGCCAGAGCATCCCCAAACACGGCGCCCCGCGTATGACCCACATGCAGCGGTCCTGTAGGGTTCGCGGACACGTATTCCACATTGACTTTCTGGCCATGCCCCATGCTTGAGCGGCCATAATCAGTGCCCTTTTCCAGCACTGAAGCTAGAACCCCTTGCCACACCGAAGCTGCCAGCCGCAGGTTCAAGAATCCCGGCCCGGCCACCTCTGCACTGGTGATCCGGTCATCCGCTGCCAGCTTTCCGGCCAGCACATCGGCAATGTCGCGCGGCTTCATCTTGGCCGGTTTCGCCAGCACCATTGCCGCGTTGGTTGCCATATCTCCATGCGCCGCATCACGCGGCGGTTCAACCGCCACATTGTCAAAGCTCAACCCATCGGGCAACGCGCCTTCGGACTGCATCTGTGCCAGCGCGTCCAATACCAGGCCGCGGATCTCGGAAAACAGGTTCATTTCGGATGTCCTTTTGCTTGCCCGGCGGTTTACCACGCAAAGCAGCAAGGTCAATGGACGCCTAATGTTTAAGCTTGGTTTAGACGCACGGCACGCTAATCTCGGCATGAATCGAGCATCCGGAGACCTCTTATGCGCCGCACCCTTCCCTTAGCATTGCTGTTGACCACCGCTTTTCCTGTTCTGGCAGAGATGCCGGAACCTCAGGGCCACGTGTTGCTGACGCTTGGCGGCGTTGTCAGCGAAACCAACCTGCCCGCACGGGGCGAGAATGACGGCGGATTGCTGGGCTACCTGGAAGTCACCCATGACGGAGCAGCCGGGTTTGATGCCGCAATGCTGGACGGGTTGCAGCAGTTTGAGATCAATATCCCCTACGGACCTCCGGGCAATCAACGGGACTACGCCTTTTCCGGCCCTCTGCTGTCCGAAGTTATGAGTATGGCCGGGGCCGAAGGGAAAAAGGCCCTGCCCATGGCGCTGGATGGATATCAGGCCGAAATCGAGTGGGATAGCATTGCCACGCACAAACCAATCGTCGCCACGCATGCCGATGGTGCGCCTATGGGGATTGGAGGGTATGGCCCGACGATGATCGTGTTCCCACCTACCGATGATGCCGACCAATCCGCAAAACAGGCTGGTCAGCAAGTCTGGGCCATCGCCTATATCGCTGTGGAGTGATCAGCCCGTCAGACGCGCATGATCCTGGAGGGCAAAACGGTCGGTCATACCCGCGATGTAATCCGATACAATGCGGGCCAAAGCGGTCTCATCCCTGGCGGCTTCAATGTCACCGTGCCAACGCGATGGCATTTGTTTGGGGTCGTTCAGGTAGATCGGGAACAGGTCATCCACGACCTTTGCGACCTCTTCGCGCACTTTCATCACGCTGCGCGCGCGGTACATGCGAGTGAACAAAAACGCGCGGATTTCGCGTAGTTGCGCCCAGATGTGATCCGAAAACTGAATGACGGGATAGCCGAGATGGCGGATATCTTCGACCGACTGCGCCTCGGACCCGGCAATGAGATCGTGGGATGTGTTGATGACATCGGCCACCATGACCCCGAACACCCGCCTTAACGCTTCGTGACGACGACGATACGGATCCAGATTTGGGTATTTCGCATCCACCTCTGCGTAACAGGCACCGACAATCGGCAGGTCTCGCAAATCATCATCCGAGAACAACCCCGCGCGCAAGCCGTCCAAAAGATCGTGGTTGTTATAGGCAATATCGTCGGACAGGGCCGCAACCTGAGCTTCTGCACTGGCATGAGTGTGCAACTCCAGATCGAAACTCTGATTGCACTCGGCCAATGCCCACGGCAAGTCTCCCACAACCGGACCGTTGTGTTTGGCAATGCCTTCCAAACATTCCCAGGTCAGGTTGCAACCATCGAACCCTGCGTAGTGGCGCTCCAGCTTGGTAACGATCCGGATGGCTTGAGCGTTATGATCAAAGCCACCGTAGGGCTCCATCAACGCGTGCAGGGCGTCCTCGCCGGTATGGCCGAACGGCGTATGCCCCAGATCGTGGGCCAGGGCCACTGCCTCGGTCAGTTCCGGGTTCAGGCCCAGCGCCCCGGCAATGGTTCGCGCCACTTGCGCCACTTCAATGGAATGGGTCAGGCGGGTGCGATAGCTATCGCCTTCATGTTCAACAAACACTTGCGTCTTGTGCTTGAGCCGCCGAAACGCGCTGGCATGAATGATCCTGTCCCGGTCACGCTGAAAGCACGACCGGAAACTGCTCTCATCCTCTGGCACCAGCCGCCCTCTTGCGCGCGCCGGATCCGAGGCAAAACCTGCTCTGTCCAAAGGTCTTGTCCTTGTGGCCTGTCCTTGGGTTTCATATATTGTAGGTTGCTGAGGAAATAAACCTTTGGAGAGCGGCATGAATCTGCCCCCAACAGTCACTGAACGCGCCTTCGAACGTCTGGCCGAGATCGGCGCTGCGGATCAGGGTCAGGCCCTGCGCGTCGCAGTGGAAGGCGGCGGTTGTTCGGGCTTTCAATACGAAATCGCGTTGGACACGCCAAAAGACGATGACCTGGTTCTTGAAGGTAAAGGTCAGAAAGTTATTGTTGACGCGATTTCTCTGCCATTTCTGGAAAACGCGGTTATTGATTTCACCCAGGAACTGATCGGCGCGCGATTTGTGATCGATAACCCCAACGCCACCTCGTCCTGCGGTTGTGGCACTTCGTTTTCGATGTAACCGGTGGGGGCTTTGCCCCCACACCCCCAGAATACTTTTAACCAGGTGAAGCAGGGATCCGCTCTCTGACCGAAATGTCGGGGAGCTTCATCTGGCGCGGTCATCGGTGCCCCCGCCTGTACCGCCTCTTCAATTTCAAGAAAATTGGTTAAGGATCCGCTTCTTCATCTGGCTAAAAATATCCCGGAGCGCGAGGCAGAGCCTCGCCAGCCCGATCTCCGACTTGCCGTTGGGCTGGATCTGCGCGATAGATTGCCCCAAGATTTCGGAGGATCGCGCATGAAAATCGCCACGTTCAACATCAATGGCATCAAGGCGCGAGCCGAGGCCCTGCCACGCTGGCTGGACGAAGCCCAGCCTGATGTGGTTCTGTTGCAAGAGATCAAATCCGTCGACGAGAACTTCCCGCGCGAGATGTTCGAAGAGCGTGGATACAACGTGGAAACCCATGGGCAGAAAAGTTTCAACGGCGTTGCCATCCTGTCGAAACTGCCTTTGGAAGATGTCTCACGCGGTCTTCCCGGCGATGATGAGGATGAACAGGCCCGTTGGATCGAAGCTACGGTTGTAGGCAGGAAAGCTCTGCGGATCTGTGGGTTGTATTTGCCCAACGGCAATCCGGTACCCGGCCCCAAGTATGACTATAAACTGGCCTGGATGGAACGGCTCTACGACCGCGCACGGGACCTGATGGCGTCAGAAGAACCCGCGCTTATGGCGGGGGATTACAACATCATTCCGCAGGCGGAAGACGCCAAACGCCCGGATGCATGGCGCGAGGACGCGCTGTTCCGCCCCGAAAGTCGCGCCGCATTTCGTAAGATCCTAAACCTTGGATTTACCGAGGCGTTCCGTGCCACGACCCAAGGGCCCGAACATTATTCATTCTGGGATTATCAGGCCGGTGCATGGAACCGGAATGACGGTATTCGGATCGATCACTTCCTGCTGACACCACAAGCCGCAGACCTTACGCGCGATTGCCAGATCGATGCGGCCGTGCGCGGGCATGAAAAACCGTCTGATCACGTACCTGTTTGGGTTGATCTCGACCTATGATGCATCAGGCCGTGACGTCATGGCTGTAGATCCATTCGTAGCGCCGAGACAGTTTCCCACCAGCGACCATAAGCACGCTTTGAGCTGCCAAGCGGGCTGGTCCTGAAAGGTGAAAGTTACGTGCATTGGCACCGGCGGCCGCGACCACCTGTTGCGCTCTCGGGCGGCGCGTGGCTTCGTAGGCTGCAAGCGCGCTGGCCACACCCGATTGTTCATCGAATGATCGCGCAAGTGTCCAGGCATCTTCCAGCGCAAGGCAAGCGCCTTGCGCCATGAAGGGCAAGGTCGGATGCGCTGCGTCCCCCAACAAGGCCAGACGGCCATTCTGCCAGTTTTGCGCAACGGGGCGAAGGAACAAGGCCCACAGATTCACCTCGGTCACCTTTGACAAAACGTCTCGCACCGGACCTCCGAAATCGGCAAAGCGTCCCCGCAACTCGTGTGGTTCACCCTTCAGTTTCCACCCTTCTTCCCGCCAATCCGAACGCTCTTCGACCGCGACGATGTTCATCATGCTTTGGTCGCGCAATGGATAGGTCACGACATGCCGACCCGGTCCCATCGTCAAGGAGGCCGTGGCCGCCTCAGAACCCGGTCGCCAGGGAATCGTAGCGCGCCATGCCACCTGATGCGTGAACTTCGGCGTCTCAGGCCCGTTCAGAACAGGGCGGATCGTGCTCCGACCACCATCGGCTGCAATGACGCATTCGGCAGGCACCCGCTCACCGGTCTGCAAAACGATTTCAGCCTCATTGGGGTGCTTTAGCACGCCGGTCACTTGGGTACCCAAACGGATATCCACACCGGCTTTCCGGGCGGCCAAGTGCAGCAGATCCACCAGATCGGCACGGTGATAGTAAAAGGTCGGGCCGGCCCCAGGCCCCGGTAACCGGCTGACGACGCGGCCCTTTCGGTAATCGCGCAGGATCGTACCATCGGATTTCTGCCCGACTGGCTGATCTGCCACCTCAAGCGCTCGCAAAACGCACATGCCGTTTTCGCTGATCTGCAATCCGGCGCCGACCTCGGTCAATGCCGGGGCTTGTTCAAGCACCGTGACCTGCGCCCCGCGCTGCCGTAGCGCCAAGGCCGAGGCCAGGCCACCGATGCCACCGCCAATCACGCAGAATTTCAACCCGTCAATATTCATGGCACCCGCTTAACGCAAAAACGCCGGAGCCACAGGCCCCGGCGTTCAGAATTTTCAGGTCAAACCGGCGATCAATCGTCGCGGTGAACCTTTTCGCGGCGCTCGTGACGCTCCTGCGCCTCTAGCGTCATTGTCGCAATCGGACGTGCGTCCAGACGCTTCAGCGAGATCGGGTCGCCGGTCTTTTCGCAATACCCGTATTCGCCCTCATCAATCCGGCGCAGGGCCGAGTCGATCTTGGCGACCAGCTTGCGCTGGCGATCGCGGGTGCGCAGTTCCAGCGCGCGATCTGTTTCCTCGCTTGCGCGGTCGGCAACATCCGGAATGTTACGAGTGTTGTCCTGCAGCCCTTCGATCGTATCGCGGCTGCCCGCCAAAAGTTCATTCTTCCAATCCAACAGCTTACGGCGAAAATATTCAAGCTGACGGTCATTCATGAAAGGTTCATCTTCAGCCGGACGGTAATCTTCCGGCAGAAAAACTTCCTGCTTCATATTTGCTCCCTCGGTATGGCCAGAAACGTCGGTCGCGGTAGTATCACCTGACATTTGGCACCCCCTTCTGCGCAGCGTTTAGCCGACGGGCGATGGATTGTCACTACACAAACGTTCCATCAGCACACCGCCATGTTGTTTTGTCTAAATATGAGACAAACAACAGCAAAACCTTGTTTTTCTGTGAAATTTAACAGGCCTTTTTAGGGCGGACATTAAACCGCAGAAAAAGTCTCGGCGCCCGAATCAACCAAAAGGGCTTGGAGTTGTTACAAAAATCGCCTCGGCCGACGCAGGGACGCGGGTTGTCAAAATCGTTGCCCCTCTGTAACCCGGAAAACACATACAGCCCGCAGATCACGAAAAACCACACGAGAGGCCCATGACCGCACGTTTTCAAGGTACAGCCGAATATGTCGCCACCGACGATCTGACCATTGCCGTGAACGCCGCCGTCACACTGGAGCGTCCTCTGCTGGTCAAGGGCGAACCCGGCACGGGCAAGACCGAACTGGCCAAACAGGTGGCCGGTGCGCTGGGTCTGCGGATGATCGAGTGGAATGTGAAATCCACAACCCGTGCCCAGCAGGGTCTTTACGAATATGACGCAGTCAGCCGCCTGCGGGACAGCCAGCTGGGCGAAGAACGTGTGCACGACGTGTCGAACTACATCCGCAAGGGCAAGCTCTGGCAGGCGTTCGAGGCTGATGAAAAGGTCGTTCTGCTGATCGACGAGATCGACAAGGCGGACATCGAGTTTCCCAACGACCTGTTGCAGGAGCTCGACAAGATGGAGTTCCACGTCTACGAGACAGGTGAAACGATCCGGGCCAAGAACCGTCCGATCGTCATCATCACGTCTAACAATGAAAAGGAATTGCCCGACGCTTTCCTGCGCCGTTGCTTTTTCCACTATATCCGCTTTCCTGACGAGGCCACGATGCGCCGGATCGTCGAAGTACATCATCCCGGCATCAAGGATGCACTGCTGACCACCGCCCTGACACAATTCTATGAAATCCGCGAAACGCAGGGTCTGAAGAAAAAGCCGTCGACCTCGGAAGTGCTGGACTGGCTGAAACTGTTGCTCGCCGAAGATTTGACGGCCGAGGATCTGAAGCGTGACGGTGCCAGCGCGTTACCAAAACTGCATGGTGCGCTGCTGAAGAATGAGCAGGATGTGCATTTGTTCGAGCGTCTGGCTTTCATGGCGCGCGGCAAACGCTAGCCGGTATGTGAACAGTTGGTGATCATGGCTTGCCTTGGGCCTACCCGAATGTCAGCATCGGGCTATCTGACGTGACAGAGTTTCAACCCCACAGAACTGGATGCATCGCTTGGCAAACGCACTGAAAATCCGCACCCTGCGTGCCGAGGACAAAGACCAATGGGCCGATATGTGGCGGGACTATCTGGCGTTTTATGAAACCGCCCTGCCCGATGACATCTACGAAACCACGTTTTCCAGATTGCTCGGTGAGGACCCTCAGGATTTTTCCTGTTTTGTTGCGGAACAGGATGGTGCCTTGGTCGGTCTGACGCACTATCTGTTTCACCGGCATGCCTGGAAGGCGGAAAATGTCTGCTACCTGCAGGACTTGTTCGCACGGCCCGAAGCACGGGGAACAGGCGTAGGTCGCGCGCTGATTCAGGCGGTTTACGATGAGGCCGACCGTCAGGGTGCCCCAGCGGTCTATTGGCTGACACAGGAGTTCAACCACACAGCGCGACACTTGTATGATCGCATCGGCACGCTGACACCGTTCATCAAATACGCCCGCTCATGAAGCGATTTGGTGTCCTATTGCTGGCGCTGGGTGTCGCTGGCTGCGCTACGGTTGAGACAATCGAGCTTCCGGACAAGATCAAAACTGTCGAAGTGGCCTTGCCGCCGGCCAAGTCGTTTTCGTCGGCCCGCCCCTCGCCACCTGCCCGGTCCAACAAAAACATCGCCTCGGATTTCGTGTCCTTGCATTTCGAGCTGGAAAGCGGTGCGGCCCTGCCCGTTTTCACACGGTTTGAGACGCCGGTCACGGTGCGCCTGACCGGTTCACCGACGGCAAGCATGCAGCAGGATCTGACCCGCCTGCTTGATCGGCTGAAGCGCGAAGCCGGTATCGATATACGGCAGGTCAACGAAGGTCAGGCCAATATCACCATCGAAGCGGTCAGCCAGAAAGACATTCTGCGCATTTTGCCTAATGCGGCCTGTTTCGTGGTGCCGAATGCCTCAAGCCTGGAAGAGTACCGTCGCGACCGCCGTAAAATCAAAAGCAGTTGGACCGAACTGCGAAAGCGTGAACGGCTGGGAATTTTCATTCCTTATGACGTCAGTCCACAGGAAATGCGCGACTGTCTGCATGAAGAACTTGCACAAGCGCTTGGGCCGCTGAACGACCTCTACCATCTGCCGGATTCAGTATTCAACGACGACAATATTCATACCGTACTGACCGGCTTTGACATGCTGATCCTGCGCGCCGCCTATGCGCCGGAACTGCGCACCGGTATGACTCGCGACCAGGTCGCCACCGTTATCCCCGGCGTTCTCAGCCGCCTGAACCCGCGCGGCGACAGCCTGCCCGCGCAACCGTTCACAGAAACGCCGCGCCAATGGATCGACGCGATTCAGAAATCACTGGGACCGGGCCCCGGTTCACCCAAGCAGATGCGGGCTGCGCAAAAGGCGGCGCGGATCGGTCAACAACTGGGGTGGACGGATCACCGCCGCGCCTATCCCCATTATCTGATGGGCCGGATGGAGCAGTTTCAGGACCCGCAAGAGGCCCAACGCCAGTTTCAGATTGCACAACAGTTCCTGAAAGCCACCCCTGGAACAGAAGTACATCAGGCCTACGTCACCACCCAAACCGCTGCGTTTGCACTGGCGCAGGATCAGGGGCCAAGTGTTCTGCCGGAGTTGGACAAAGCCATCGATGTCATGACCCGCGCCGAAAACGCCTCGCTGCTGGCCACGCTGTTGTTGCTGAAATCAGAAGCGCTGAAGCAAGCGGGGCAGATGCAGCAGGCACGTGCCGTCAGGCTGGACAGCATAGGATGGGCGCGATACGGGTTTGGCTCGGATCTGGTGGTTCAATCGCTGGTACAAGGTGGTGGCCGCCAGAGCTCTGACAGCACGAAAGACGGATGACACACATATGGTGGTAGTTCTGGGAATGGCGATACTGGGTGCAATCCTGGGCGCCCTGACCGCTAAAAAACGCAATGGCGACCGGGCCGATATGGCTCAATACGCTGCCGGGTACGGAATCGCTTTCGCCTTGGTCGGGCTGGTGATTTCACTGGTTCTGGTCCGGCTGGTGGCCTGACGCGATGTTCCTGCCCTTCTTCGAGAACCTCCGCAAAGCAGGCATCCCGGTATCGCTCCGGGAGTATCTGACGTTTCTGGAGGGCATGAAAAAGGGTTTGGCCACCTATGATGTCGAGGCGTTTTATTACCTCGCCCGTGTGTCGATGGTGAAGGACGAACGCAACATCGACAAATTCGACCGTGCCTTTGCCGCCAGTTTCGAAGGGCTGAACGAGATCAGTTTCGAACAGGTGCTGGAGGCCGTCGACATCCCCGGCGACTGGTTGGCCAAAATGGCTGAAAAGCACCTGTCCGAAGAAGAAAAAGCCGAAATCGAAGCGCTTGGCGGCTTCGACAAGCTCATGGAAACGTTGCGCGAGCGTCTCAAGGAGCAGCAGGGCCGCCATCAGGGCGGCAACAAGTGGATCGGCACTGCCGGAACCTCTCCGTTCGGGGCTTATGGCTACAACCCGGAAGGCGTACGCATCGGCCAGAAAGAAAGCCGACACCAGCGTGCAGTCAAGGTCTGGGATAAGCGGGAATTCAAGAACTTAGACGACACAGTTGAACTGGGCACCCGCAACATCAAGGTTGCCTTGAAACGCCTGCGTCGCTGGGCGCGTGAAGGGGCCGCCGAGGAGCTGGATCTGGACGGCACCATTCGCGCCACCGCCGAACATGGCTACCTGGATGTCAAAACGCGCCCCGAGCGTCACAACGCAGTCAAGGTGCTGCTGTTTCTGGATGTCGGCGGATCAATGGACCCGCATATCAAGGTGGTCGAGGAGCTTTTCTCGGCCGCACGGACCGAGTTCAAACACTTGGAATATTACTACTTCCACAATTGCCTCTATGAAGGCGTGTGGCGCGACAATCGCCGCCGCTGGGATCAGCAGACCCCAACGCACGAGGTTCTGCGCACCTATGGCGGTGATTACAAGTGTATCTTCGTCGGTGACGCCTCGATGAGCCCCTACGAGATTGCCTATCCCGGCGGCGCGAATGAACATTGGAACCAGGAAGCCGGTCAGGTGTGGTTGGAACGCGCGCGTGAACAGTGGGCATCAAACCTCTGGATCAACCCGGTGCCCGAGAAATATTGGGAATACACCCACTCCATCGGCATGATCCGCGAAATCTTTGAAGATCGCATGGTTCCCATGACGCTGGCCGGTCTGGAACAGGGCATGAGGGATCTTACCCGTTAGCAAATTTGAGGCGTCAAGTGTCGCCTTACTGTTTCCAATTTACAAACAAATATCAAAATTAAGCCTCCCAAAGCACTCAGCGTTCACGAAACATGGACAAAAGACACCTTAAGACTCCTCGAATTACAGTTTCGTGATAAGGTACGAGCGGGTCGAAGCTGGGGGCAGACATGACCAATCTCAAACTGCGAAATCTTCTTGCATCTATGGCAACCGCCACATCACTGATTGTTACGTTTGGGGCAGCAGCGACTTTTGCACTCGCGCCGGATACCGCAATTGCAAAGAACGACAAGGGAAACGGCAAAGGGAATTCCGGAAAAGCCGATAATGGCGGCGGATCCAAGGGAAAAGGAAACTCTTCAGGGGGATCCCAAGCCAACGGCGGTGGTAAGGGGAATTCCGGAAAAGCCGACAAAGGAAAGGGAAATTCCTCAAAAGGATCCCATGCCAATAGTGGGGGCAAAAACAAAGCCAAAGGCAAGGTCTCAGTTTCGCAGAAAAGTTCTGGTTCCAAGAAACAACACGCTGCCAAGGCAAAGAAGTCTAAATCTGGCGTAGGCGGAAACCAAAAAGCCAAGCGAGTCTCGCTTGGCGACTTCGGGCGAGAGTTTAAGAAAGATGTTCAACAGCTGTTTGGGAAACAGCCTTCGAAGAAAACCAATGGTAAATCTGTAAAGACGTCCAACACTAAGGCCGCAAAGAAGACGCGCACTTACAAATCTGCCTCGATCAAACCGATCGAACGCTCGTTGCGTCCGGTTGCCCGGTATGATGGCACCCCAGATTTGGATGGTCGCAAGAAACACCGCCATCGTGACCCTCTGGCAGCAGCAATCACCGATCCTTATGGCTCGGACAAGCTGCGCAATCTGAACGCATCAAAGGCGGCCGTTCCGGCCTTCCAGAACGCTGCACCCAACAGCAATGTTGGCAAGATCGCCACCTATCAAGCTGCCGCAGCGGAGTATTACGACCTGCGTGATCAGTTAAACGACGCGCGGAAAGACTTGCGGGACCTGAACGAAAATTACGACGGGCGAAGCAGCGATCAGATTGCCGATGATATTGCGAGGCTTGACCCCGGAGACCCGGACTACAACGACAAGCTCGACACTTTGGAAAACGAGCTGCAGGACGCGCAGACCTTTGAGGAGGCTCAGGACGAGCTGCGTGCCGATGTCAGAGATCTGAGGACGGATAGCCTCGTGGCACAAAAAGAGGCTGAACACGCGTTCTTTGAGGCCTCCAAAGGTTCCACGCTGACCGCCGAAACTCTGGCTGACCTACATGAAAACCTGGAGCTTCCAGCGCCAGGTAAGTAATCGTGGTATCATAAGCCTTTCTCACTATTGGGAGGTTACCGCGATGATCATCCGAATTTTCCAAGTTGTGACGCACCCTGGAAAAGAGGAGGAGTTTAGCCGTTTCTTCTTTGAAACGGCCATTCCGCTGATGAAAGGCACTAAAGGAATTGTGAGTGTTCTACCGGGCGCGGCACGTAAGGAAAGCCCCAGAGAATTCAGTTTCGTAATGGTTTGGGAAAGCCTTGATGCCTTGAAAGCGTTCGTTGGCGAGGACTACACAAACCCGCATGTTGATCCTGCCGAGGCCGAGTTGGTTGAGAGCAGAACGATCAAGCATTACGACCTTGTTGAAACCTAGTTCAGTTGGCTTGATCCTTGTTCGAAGGTCATGCACGACGTCTTGAGTTGCGCCCTTCACCAAATGCGGAACACTAAAAGGTTTACAGTTGCCCTTAGACGATCACAGCCCCATATCTAGCCAATGATCAAACTCACCCCGATCCTTTTGGCTGTACTGTACGGTCTGGCGATGTACAGGATATCCGTCTGGCGCACCCATCGCGAGTTGGACGCGAAGTCGACCGAACTTGCCGACCCGGCGCTGAAACGGATGACGGACCGGCTGGCTGCGGCCTTGGGTATCGATCGGGTGCCGGTCTATGTCTATGAGATCGACCCGGTGAACGGGCTGGCAGCCCCGGATGGGCGGATTTTCATCACGCGTGGGTTTTATCGTAAATTCCGCAACGGTGAGGTTTCGGCCGAGGAAATGGCAAGTGTGATCGCGCATGAGCTGGGGCACGTGGCCCTAGGACATGCGCGGCGGCGGATGATTGATTTTTCCGGTCAAAACGCGATGCGCACAGCGTTGATTTTGGTTCTGAACCGCTTCATCCCCTTCATCGGCGCGATGATCGCAAACGCGCTGACTGCCCTTTTGGCCTCTCGTCTATCGCGCGGGGATGAATATGAGGCGGATGAATATGCGGCGGCCTTGCTGACCAAGGCCGGCATCGGAATTGGACCGCAGAAGTCACTGTTTCACAAGCTGGAAGACCTGACACAGCAGCGTGCTGGTGTTGTTCCCGCGTGGTTGATGAGCCACCCTAAGACGGATGAACGGATTGCGGCGCTTGAGAAGCTTGAACAGCGTTGGGCGCGTGGCTGATGTCGGTCAGCGAGAGGCCAGCCTCTCGCGCTCTCCGAGGTATTTTTAGCCAGATGAAGATGGATCCTGTTTAGGCGCTGAGGGCTTTGCCGAGCCGTGGGAGGCGGGCTTTTTTCATCAGTGCGCGAAGGGTCCATTGATCGCCTGACAGACGGTTGGCCTCGGCAAGGACCTGAGTGCCCAGCGTGCTCATGCCCTCTGGGTTTGATTGCCAGAAGCCGAGCAGCAGGCCGTCGGGGTCGATGCGGTCGAGCCCTTCTTCCGCGAGGATGTTTTTGGGGAAATCCTTTGCGTTAACCGTAACGATCATATCGGCGGACGCCACGATAGCCGTTGCCAGCACATGGATATCGGCCGCATCGGGCAGCCACAGGCGGTTTTCCAGCCCTTCGTTCGGAGCGCGCTTGGATTCTGGCCAATTGGCTTGTGTCAGCGCGATTTCGGCGCGGGCTTGCGCCTCACCCGTTGGACCCAGCTTGCGGGCGGCACGGGCCCATTCTTCGAGTATCCGCCCGGACCAGATCGGGGTGAAATGGCCAAGGCGGGCAGCGCCCAATAGCATCTCGCGCATCACCGTGGGGTAGATGACGCAGGTGTCGAGCACGGCTTTCATAGGCGGTAAAACACCGCTTTGAGATAGCCGCTTTCCGCCAGTTGCGGCAATTGCGGGTGATCCGGGCCCGCAAACCCGGTGTGGATCAGTTGCGCCTGTCGCCCGGCGCGACCGATCCCTCGGGACGAGGCGTCGCGGAAACGGCCCAGATCAGCGGCGTGCGAGCATGAGCAAAGACCCAGATAACCACCGGGTTTGACCAAAGGCGCGGCCAGTCGGGCGATCCGTTCATAAGCGCGCAACCCTGCATCCAGCGCCTGTTTCGAAGGTGCAAAAGCGGGCGGATCGCAGATCACCACATCAAACTGCGCACCCTCTTCCCCCAATTGGGTCAACACATCGAAAGCGTCGCCTTGTCGGGTCTGGAACTTGTCGGCTAGGCCCGAAGCTTTGGCCCCACTTGCGGCCAGTTCCAGTGCAGCGGCTGAGCCGTCGACGCTCAGCGCTTGACCGGCTCCACCCGCGAGCATCGCAAGACCGAAGCCGCCCACATGGCTGAACACGTCCAGCACCTGCGCGCCCGGATGCACAAGCCGCGCGGCAAAGGCGTGGTTGGGGCGCTGGTCATAGAACAGGCCGGTTTTTTGCCCGCCGGTCAGATCGGCCATATAGGTGGCACCATTCATGGGCACCGGCAGCGGCGCATCGGGCGCAGTGCCGCGCAGGGTTTGGTTGACGTCGTCCAACCCCTCAAGCCCGCGCGTGCGACCCGAGGCATTTTTCAGCACCGTGGTCACGTCCGTGACCTTGACCAAAGCTTCGGTCAGCAGGTCCAGATGCGCCTCGGCCCAGGCCGCGTTGGGTTGGATGACACAGGCCTCGCCAAAGCGGTCGATGATCACACCGGGAAAACCGTCCGCTTCGGCATGGATCAGGCGGTAATATGGGGCGTCAAACAGGCGCTCGCGCATCTCAAGGGCGCGCTGCAAGCGGGTCTCGAACCACGCCGCATCAAGCTGCGCGTCGATATCGCGATCCAGCACCCGGCACATGATCTTGGACTCGGGGTTTACAGCCACCAGCGCGATGGGTGCGCGTTTGTCGTCTTCAAGCACGGCCAATGCGCCCGCCGGGATCTTGCGGGTGCGGCGGTCAGTGACGATGTCATTGGCGTAGACCCAGGGGAAGCCATGGCGCAGGCCGCGCGCGTTGGCCTTGGGTTTCAGACGGATACGGGGGCGGTCAGCAGATTGGGTCATGGCGCCCTCATAGTCGTGAACGCGCCGGTGGAAAAGCCCTAGCGGTTACGGGATCGCCAGCCACCACGGCGTTTGGGAGCCTGAGCCGCCTGAAGCCCCTCGGTCAGGACCTGCGTCATGGGGTGATCGGGGTTTTGTTCTGCGTAACCCGCGTGCAGTTCCGCCAGCGCTGTATTCTGGTCGCGTTCCGCTGGCAGGCTAAGCGCCCAGTCCAGAAAGATGCTGCGGCATTCCGGCAGGGTGATGCCATCAATACGATAGGCTTCAAGGATCAGGCCCTTGTGGTCGTTGGGATCAGTGCTGCGTGCCATCTTTGCCCCCTTTGATCACGCCCCCGATCAGATCGGCTGCGGTTGTGTAACTCTCCTGCAATGCCGCCTGCAGCGCCTCGACCTGTTCGAACCCGGTCGCCCGGCACAAAAAGGCCGCGCCGCCTTCGCCGATCTTGTCGGCCTCGATGACCTTGCCCGACAGCAACCGCGCCGCGCATTGCACGGACCAGCATAAGTCATAGCAAACTTTCAGGGATTGCGCCTGCGCGACATCCAGTAATCCGGCTGCGACCGCACCCTCCAATCCTGACGCCACGTCGCGCTGCGCGGACCCCGCCAGCAAGGCACCGGTTTCGGCCATCAACTCGATATCCATCAAACGGCCGGGTCCGTTCTTGGCATCCCAGATACCGGCCGGAGCCTTGGCTGCGGCCAGACGTGTCCGCATCTCGGCCACTTCTTGCAAAACTTTGCCGTGATCTCTTGGACGAGACAGAAACTCGGTACGGAAGGTTTCAATTTCATCGGCTAGCCCGGCATCACCGGCAACAACATGCGCGCGGGTCAGGGCCAGATGTTCCCACACCCAGGCTTCGTTCTGTTGGTAGTTGGTAAAGCTGGCCCAACTGGTTGCCACCGGTCCCTGATTGCCCGACGGGCGCAACCGCATGTCGACTTCATAAAGCCGCCCCTGCGACATCGGCGCGGACAATGCCGTGATCAGCGCTTGCGTGAACCGCGCGTAGTAGGTGCGTGTGGCCAGAGGGCGCGGGCCATCCGACATGTCCTGATCCAGCGGGTCATAGATCACGATCATGTCCAGATCGGATTGCGAGTTGATCCGCCCTGCCCCCAATGAGCCCATACCCAATACAGCGGCCCCACGACCCGGTGCAGGCCCGTGTTTGCGGGCGAAATTCTCGGTGACGTGAGGCAGGATCGCGGCAATGACCGACTGAGCAAGCTCGGCATATTGCTGGCCCGCCTGGATCCCGTCGATCAGGCCGCGCAGATGGTGCACACCAATTCGGAAATGCCATTCTTTGCACCAGCGCCGCGCAAGGTCGAGTTGGGTTTCATAGTCTGTTTCTTCTGACAAAGCCTGTGCCAATTCAGCCTGCAGCTCCTCTTGACCCGGCCATTCAGCAAAGAAACTGCCTCCGATCACCGCGTCAAAAACAGACGCGTTGCGTGACAGGTGCGAGGCCAGAGCGTGCGATGTACCAACGATATCGGTCAATAGGTCGATCAGCTGCGGATTTGCCTCGAACAAGGAAAACAGCTGCACCCCCGCTGGCAGACCAGCCAGAAACCCGTCCAAAGCCATCAAGGCTTCATCAGGCTTGGCGGTCTTGGCCAGGCGCGACAGCAGCTCGGGCCGCAGACGTTCGAAAATCCGCGCGCCTCGCTGGGATCTCAGGGCCGGATAGGTCGTCCAGCGGGCCAGAACGGTTTTGTCGAACTCCACATCCTGCACCTGTGCGGGCGCGGCACCCGGGCCGGGGGCAAAGAACCCTTCTGTCAACTCATGCACTTCGGTTAGACGGTTCGTCAGGTCTTGCGTCAACTTGGCGCTGCTGATCCCCATCAGACAGGCGACGCGTTCGATCCCATCGGGTGATTTCGGCACCTTATGGGTCTGTGCGTCATGGATCATCTGAATGCGGTGTTCGACCTCACGGTGGGCGCGGTAATGATCGGTCAGTTTGTCGGCCACGTCTTGCGGGACCCACCCTTTTGAGGCCAGCGCCGCCAACCCGGGAACCGTGCCACGCACCCGCAGGTCGGCATCCCGACCACCGGCGATCAGTTGACGGGTTTGAGTAAAAAACTCGATCTCGCGGATACCGCCCTGCCCCAGCTTCATATCGTGACCGGGGATCGATAACGCACCGCCCGTGCCTTTGTTTTCCCGGATGCGCAGGCGCATATCGTGGGCGTCCTGAATGGCAGCAAAATCCAAATGGCGTCGCCAGACGAAAGGGCGAAGGCTGTCAAGGAACCGCTGACCCGCGGACAGATCCCCGGCACAGGGCCGCGCCTTGATATACGCGGCACGTTCCCAGGTGCGGCCCAGACTTTCGTAATACCGCTCAGCGGCCTCCATCGCCATGCAAACCGGAGTCACGGCGGGATCGGGGCGCAGCCTCAAATCCGTCCGGAAGACATAGCCATCGGCCGTCTTTTCGCTCAGCGTGGCGCAGAAGTTCCGAGTGGCCCGCACCATGCCCTGCCGTGCCTCGTAGAAATCGTCGGGGTCAAAGCGCGTCTCATCAAACAGGACAATCAGATCGATATCCGAGCTGTAGTTCAGCTCATGCGCGCCCATTTTCCCCATCGCCAGGATGACCAAACCGGCAGCGGTTTCGACATCATCTTCGGTCATCCCCGGCAGCTTTTTGCGCCGGATAAGTGTTGCGATCTCAGCTTTGGCCGCTACATCCGCCGCAAGCGCCCCGAAATCAGTCAGGGCCGCCGTGACCTTCTCCAATGGCCAGGCACCTGCAATATCGGCCAAGGCCGTAAGCAGTGCCATACGTCGCTTGGCCTGCCGCAAGCCGGGTTTCAACTGATCCGGCGGCAGATCACGCGCGGCGGTCATGACCTCGGCCAGCGCTTGATCCGGGTGCATCAGCGCCTCAGGCAACCAGTCTTTTTCACGCTCGATCAGACCTTTCAGATAGGGGCTCGACCCGGCAGTGCCCGCCACCAGCTCCCCTAACTCCTGAGATAGTTCTGGCATCAAAGCCCGCGCCTCATCCCCCAGAGAGGGATCAAAAGCACGTGGAAGTCGGGTAATGGCAAGAGCGTCAGTCATGCTCGCAAACTGCGCATCGCGGCGCGTGATCGTCAATGGGGCAATCTGATCAGGTTTTCTGAACCGGCGTGTCCTGACTGAAACTGTTGATCCAGACGTCGTTTCGCCGCTCCCAGAGCGACGAAATCAGCATCGCCTCGCGCTCTGTCGTACCGGGGCGCAAGTAATCGGCACGATAGGACAGCAATACGATTTCCGATGTCAAAACGCGCAACCGCGCGTCGCTCAGATCAAACTCCGCCATCGTCGGCGCGTCTGCGAATTGCCCAACGTGATCGTCACGATTGGCGAACCCCGTCGGATAAACCCCCAGAAAATCAGCGCTCAGCAAAGCCCGGTCCGCGCTTGCATTACCCTCAACCAGCGCCCTCCAGACCTGTGTTTCCAGGTCGAGAATTTCAGTTAGTGTCGGTGCCGTTTTGGGTTCTGTCATATCCATTGTTGTGTGACACTTATTATTTCAGGAACTCGGAAGAGGCCAGACGATACCGGAAGTTGCCGGAAGGGCGTTTGAAATAAAGGCGCATCGCCAAGTACCTCCCCAAAATTGGCTTGAAGCTTAATGGTTTTCAAAAGCCGTTAAAATGGGCGTTTACGCCTTTGCGCTGAAAAACGTGACACCAAAAACTGCAAACCCTAAGGTTGCGGCAATTCCTATATAAACAAGGCGTACGAGGCGCAGTTATCGGTTACGCCATAGGTGTTTTCGTCGAGTTTGTAGCGCCCGGAACCGGGAAATTTCCCACCCGGTTCGGCCGCAACTTCCCAGAAAACGGTTTTATTCTTTGTAAATAACAGGTTGCCTGATCTCGAGGCTGCCGTAACCCTCGGCTATTCTTGGAACGGATTTTGGGCTATGCGGCAGTCGCCAATAACCGCTCCAAAAGTGTGGACGTTCCCACTTCAGCTCTGCGATCGACCATCATTGAGCTACACAACTGCTTGTTGACGCTCGGGTCACCAAGCATCTTGAAAGCCCTAAACGCTCGGCCGTCTTCAACGCCGCTGTACTTCTCTCCGACGGGGATCGCATCGTACCCCATCGATCGCAGCAAGCGGCCAAAGCTGACTGGCGACTAGGACAAAAGCCATTGACCACCATGGCGACCTGTAATGTTGCAAAGCCCGAACACGACGGCCTTCAACGCCAGTGCCCTCGCCTCAGTGTCGAGACTGGCATTGTCAATCACGAGCCTGGTGCATTCACAATGAGTGTCCTGATCGGGGTAATGATCCATCAGATTGTCAGGGATGAGGGGCAGCTTCCGTCATCGGGCGTCATTGAGCATATATGTCCACCCCATCCAGTCGCTTGAACAACTCACCGCCCTGCCTCCAGCCACGGTTTTGCCGCCGAATGTCACAACTGAGTAAACCGCCAAAGGGTGATCGTATTGGTCCATTTCGTGCAGACCATCGTGGGCGATCCGCAGTGGGCTTTCCTTTCGGTGCGCCGAACTGCCGATATCATCTACGAAAGCATCGAGAACGCGCTTTTGTGGGCAATGGATCGTCCCATGTCCGCCCAGTTGTTCCAGGACATCCGCGACAGCGTTCAGGCGTTTGGTCAAGGGCTCGTCAATCAGGGTGCTTTGCTGGGCTTCAACTGTTGGCTTGATCCCGAACTGAACCTGACACTGGCCAACCATCGCGGCGGCGGCATGGACGCCCCGATCGCGGTGGATATGGGCATGGAAGCGTTGAAGTCGGAAATCACTTTGATGGAGTGGCCACCCGAACTGATCAAAATCATTGGCACCCGCCGTCGATTGGTTCTGCGACCCGGCGCAATGGGCGAACATGATTTCTCGGCCGACAGCTTTGTCGCAACGCTTGGCGGGCGCTGGTCGATGGTCAATTTCGGAGACCTGAAACCCGGTTCGGACGCGCCTCTGAAACTCAAGCAAGAGGTCGATTACTTCCGCCTGCTGCGCAACGGTGAAGAACTGTTCGAGATCGATGTCGAAGCGGGCAAGCGCGTGATCGGCGGCGTCGATCAACTGGCTGAGATGCGCAAAGCCATGGGTTTCTGAACCCCATGATCAGGGCGGTTCAATCCGCCCTGAAACACCCCTTTTCAAACCTGTTTAAACCGGAGCTGCACAATGACCAAACCCGTCCAAACCCGCACTGTTACCCTGTCCAATCCACTTGAGATCGATGGCGAGAAAGTCACCGAGATCACCCTGCGCAAACCCAAGGCGGGAGAGCTGCGCGGGCTGAACATGGTGAACATCCTGCAGATGGACATCACTACCATGTTCAAGCTGCTGCCGCGCATCACTCGGCCGCCTGTCTCGGAACAGCAATTGTCGGCCGAGGTCGAGACTGAAGATTTCACTCAACTGGCAGGTCAAACCGTCGCTTTTTTTCGCCCGTCCCGGTCAGCTTCAGACGCCGGATTAAAGCTGCCCGAGGACGTGGAAGAGGCGATGGCTGACATCGCCTCAATCTTCCACTGGCCGCCAGACGTGATGGACAAGATGTCGATCGAGGAGCTGGCCCGGTGGCGTGAAAAGGCACGAGCGCGGGCTGAGGTGGACCCTGGTGTTCTGAATCAACTGACTGGAATGGCAAATGGCGGCCGCTGACCTGAACATTGCGATGATCCTGAAACTGGTGGACCAGGTCACACAGCCTGCGAAAACAGTCTTGGGATCTCTGGGCCGGATCGGTGACGCCTCGGAACAGATCGGCCGCGCCGGTGTGGACTGGTCAAACCGTCAGCTCGAAGCCAACCGCGCGCGGCAACAGGCCCTTCAGGGCGAGGCGCTTGGCGTCATTGCCCTGGGCGGCAGTCTTCTGGCCCTGACAGAACCGGCCATTCAGGCCGAGCGACGGTTGGCGGAGATTTCAAAGGTTGTCGATTTCAAAGGCGAGAACGGCTTTCAGCTCCTTGCTGACGATATCCGGGATCTGGTCACGTCTGATCTGGTCGGGGCAACGGCCGAAGGGATCACCGACATTGTTGCCGCCGCCGGTCGCATGGGCGTTGTCGACGAAAACCTGCCCGACGCCCAGAAGCGCGCCGAGCTGCTGAAGTTTGCAGCCGACGCCAGCAAGATGGCGATCGCCTTCGGGATCTCGGCCGACGAGTCGGGCGAGACATTGGCTAGGTGGCGCCAGAACCTTGGATTGTCCCATGAACAGGCGATGCTGCTGGGGGATGCCGTCAACCTGCTGGGCAACACTATGGCCACCAACGAGGCCGACATTCTTCAGGTGATTAATCGCCAGGGCGTGGTCGCCAAGACGGCCGGTCTGGCGACGGATGAAATCGCCGCACTCAGCGCAACGTTGCTCGCGGCCGGGGCACCGCCCGAGATTGCCGCAACCGGTTTGAAGAATTTCACCAACGCCCTGACCCGAGGCGAAAGCGCCACAAAGCGACAGCAGGAAGTCTGGCGGGCGTTGGGGCTGGATGCGACGGCTACGTCCAAGCTGATGCAGGAGGATGCCAGCGAGGCAATCCTGTCCGTGCTGGAAGCCTTCAAGGACATCGAACCCTACCGGCGCAACTCGCTTATCGGGGATCTGTTCGGGGAAGAAGCAAAAGGCGCGATCACACCGCTGGTCGAAAACACCCAGATGCTACGCGAGGCGCTGTTGAAGACCGCCGATGCGTCTCAGCTCGTCGGCCTGATGGAAGCGGAATATCAGCGCCAGGCGGCAACAACACACGCGCAGCGCCAGCAGTTCTTTGAGTATCTCAAAGGGCTGTCTGTGGTGATCGGTACGGTTGTCCTGCCCCAGCTTAACGAGCTGATGGCCACGGTCGCCCCGTTTGTCACCATGTTCACAGATTGGGCGCAGGCCCATCCTGAGTTGATCAGCCTTTTGTTCAAAGTGGCGGGTGGCCTGTTGGTCGTGAAATTCGGCGCGTTGGCTGCGGCCTTCGCCTTCACATCGATGATGGGTCCGCTCCTGCATGTGATCCGGACAGGAAGCTGGTTGTTGACCATTCTGCCCCGCATGGGGCGCTTGCTGGCAACTTTGACGGTTGGCCCGCTCAGCCGCCTTCTGCGATTGACGGGATTTCTTTCACGCCACCTGCTACGCTTCGGCCGACTGTTGGCGTGGCTGTCGGTTGCGCCGATCAAATGGGCAATCGCGGGTGCCGGGCTTCTTGGCAAAGCCTTGCTTCGCCTCGGGGCGATCGCGCGTCTCAACCCGATCGGGGTGCTGATCACAGCCATCGCCGGTCTGGCCTATGTCATCTATGACAACTGGGACCAGATTGTTTCCTACGTCACCGAGAAGATCGATCGCGTCCGCGCGGCCTTTGACGAAGGGCTGTTGAACGGTGTTCTTCAGGTGCTGGCCGAGTTCAACCCATGGCGTCTGATGATCGAAGGCGCGCAGGGGCTGATCGGCTATCTGATGGAGCTGGTCGGTGTTCCCGAACAGATCATCGCCCGCTTCAACGAATTCAGCCTGTGGGACACGGGTGTCAGTTGGATGCAATCCTTGTGGGATGGCATGCTCTCCCTGATCGATCAGCTCGTCGGCTCGATCGGGGAAAAGCTGTCAGCGCTCAAACCGCAATGGCTCAGCGATCTGCAGGGCTGGGTCGGTGGCGGCAACGAAGAAAGCATTCCCGGCCGGGACAGCGGCGGGCCGGTAAGGGCGGGCGTCCCTTACATGGTCGGAGAACGCGGTCGTGAGCTGTTCGTGCCCGGTGTCTCGGGATCGATCTTGCCCACCCGTGTCATTCAATCAGCTCTGGCGGCGTCAGCTCTGGCCGGTTCCGTGGCAAGCGTGGCACCGAACGCAAACGATCTGTCGGGTATGATCGACACCCGGCCGCCAATTTCGACCCTGTCGGGTGGCCTTCGTGGCGCGAGAGGTGGCGACACGTTCAACATCTCGATCGCGCCGCCGCCAGGAGCAGACCCGGCCGAGATCGCCCGCATGGTGCGGGAAGAGTTGGAGCGTCTGAAACGGGAACGCAACGCAGACCTTCATGACGGGGTGGATTACTAATGCAGTTTGGCGGTGTGATGATGGCCCTCGGTGTGTTCCGGTTTGGCATGTCGAACGGGGCCTATCAGAAGATGGCGCGCAGTGCCGGGTATCGCTGGACCGAGGTCAACCGGATCGGCCGGGAAGCCGCCCTGCAATACTCAGGCCAAAGCGCCCAGCAAATCACCATTGAAGGGGTCATTTACCCGCACTTCAAGGGTGGCTTGCGGCAGGTGGAATTGATGCGTGCGCAGGCCGCGTTGAAAACGCCGTTGATGATGGTCGACGGGTTGGGCTGGGTCTGGAAGCGCTGGGTCATTGTTCAGGTTGAAGAGCGCAAAAGCTACTTCATGGCTGACGGTGCGCCCCGCCAGATCGAGTTTTCTCTGACACTGAAATCCTACGGTCCTGATGCTCAGGGCCTCACAGGCTTGATTGGGAGGCTACTGTGACAACGTACCGAACTATCGACGGTGACATGGTGGATGATATCTGCAAGGCCCACTACGGCCGCGAGGATTTTGCCGTTGTCGTCTACGAATCCAATCCCGGCTTGGCAGCCATGGGGCCTGTCCTGCCGAAAGGGCTGGTGATCAACCTGCCGGTTGTTAAGCAAGACCCGGTTCGGACGCCAAAGCGGCTCTGGGGCTGACGCATGGAAGTCGATTATCGCATCCTCGCAGACGGCACTGACGTCACATCAGCTTTTCAGGATCGCCTGATCAGTATGACGATCACGGACGAAGCCGGGTCCAAGTCCGACACCGCGCGGATCAGCGTGGACAACCGCAACTTTCAAGTGGCTCTGCCCCGGACCGGAGCGGCGCTGGAAATAGCGAAGGGCTTTACCGGCAATCTGGTGTCGATGGGCCGTTTCGTGGTCGATGAGCTGTCGGGCGATTTCAACCCGGCCACGATTTCGATCGACGCAAAGGCGGCTGACATGCTGGGCGCAATCCGCGCCCGAAAAACGCGCGACTGGCCGGGTTTCTCGATCGAGCGCATCGTAACGCAGATCGCCGGGGAACATGGCCTGAAGGCAGTTATCAGCGACAGCCTGAAGACACAGGTCTTCAAGTATCTGGCGCAAACGTCGGAAAGCGATCTGAACTTCCTGACGCGGCTTGCGCAGGATCTGGATGCGGTTGCGAAACCGGCGGGTGGTGCCCTGGTCTTCGTCAAACGCGGCGAGGCCAAATCCGGCGATGGCAGCGCCCTGCCCGCCTTCAACTTTCACCTGTCTGATTTCACACGGGGCACGTTCGCAATCACCGGACGCCGCCGTTACGGAAGCGTCGTGGCTGAGTGGGCCGAACTGGGTTCGGCAGCGGTTCGCAAAGTGCAGGTCGGTGACAAACAACCCCAATTGGCCCTGCGTCACCCTCACAGCTCGGCCGAGGAAGCGCGCCGCGCCGCTCAGGCCGCGCTGGATCGGGCCAAGCGGGCGTCAGGTAAGATCAGCATGACCCTCGCCGGATTCCGTGGCGATTTGTCGGCCGAGGCAAAGGTCCACTTGCGCGGGGTAAACCCCGAGTTGGAAGGCGAATGGCTGGTGACCCGTGTTACCCGCCGCTTGGCCAGCACCCTGACCACCAGTTTTGAAGCCGAAAGAGACAACGAAAAGGCAAAGTCATGAAGCGACCCAGTTTTGACGATCTGACCGAAGAGCAAAAACAGAATTTCGGCAACGGCGTCGGCCCGTTCTGGCTGCCGGACAGGATTCGGAAACTGATCACGCACACCGCCAGTTGGTTCTTCAAGGATGCAAGCTGGCGGCACCACGACTTCGGCTATGTGGTCGGCGGTGATCGTTGGGATCGCGCCCGTTGTGACTGGAAGTTCTTTGTTGCCATGACCAAAGACGCGCTGACGCAACGCTGGCCTTTCGCCCTGGTCGCCATCCCGGCCGCTCTTGTTCTGTCGGTCGTGTTCTACGTCGCCGTGCGGATCGGCGGGCAATTCGGTTCGTTTGAGTACCGGGACGGATATGCAAGCTTGCGACAGGTACTTACGGGCTAATTTCTCGTCGGAAAAGTTGTGCTGTCCTTACTTGCTGAATTGAACGCGAGCGGCAATATTACGTGAAATTTTTGAGGTGTTTATGTCCGAAGAGAACCGACCGAACGGCGTAAAATGGCTGTGGCCCTACATTGAAACCAGCTTTGAAAAGACCCGGATTTTGGGTCAGATTCTTGGGTTTCTAATATTCATTTTGGGTTTGTATTTTGCAATTACCTTCCTCGGTATTCTCGACAACTTGTTTGCGGCGGCTTTCAACTTAGGCCCATATGAAGGGAAACCTACCGATGAGGCTATTCGAAACATAGGTTTGGTTATTGTGGCAGCAATCGGCGCACCATTCGTGGCATGGAGATCGTGGACCGCAAAGCGTCAAGCTGATGTTGCGCAACAGGGTCACATCACAGATCAAATAAACACGGCAGTACAGGGCCTTGGTGCTGAAAAAAACGTAAGACGCCAAAGAACGAACAAAAAAGGCATACCGCTCTATGACACCGACAGAGCAGGTCAGCTTGACTACAAGAACCCAATTTTTCATGAAATCACTGAACCCAATTTAGAAGTACGTATCGGCTCTATCTATGCTCTTGAACGAGTTGCCAAGGAAAGCGCGTCAGATCGCGCACAGATACTCGAAATTTTAGTAACCTATGTAAACAACAACTCTCACAAAGCCGACGAATTCCCTTATCCGCCACTTGTCAGGTTCAATACAGACGAAGATGACTCTGAGATTGCAAAACGCTTTGATCCATTTAATCAAGAATCTACTCGTGCCTGGGCGCAGAAACTGAAAAGACCCCGTCCTGACACACAGGCGGCCATCTCCGTTATCAATAGGTGCGTTGAAAGGTTTAGCGGACAGAAATCTGCTTTCGTGACATCCTCAATGAAGTTTACAGGTGCCAATCTGCAGAAAGTCGATTTTGCAGGAGTTAACTTGTGCGAAGCGACATTCGAAGAGTGTCAGCTTGACGGAGCCAATTTCCAAGGTTCCGATCTTACAGGCGTCAGATTTAAGTTCTGTTCGTTGATAGGGGCTCAACTCGACAATGCCGTGCTGACACGAACAGACTTTTTTTGTTGCAACTTTGAAGGAGGGTCAGCAACAAATATTCATCACATGGAAGGTTGTCACTTCTTTAGCAGTGAGTGTTCTGGGAGTAGTTTTTCAGGTTCTGACCTGTCGGATGCTCGGTTTTCCGTAACGGCACGCAAAGCCGATTTTCGCGTGGAAAAAATGGATAACACAAGTTTCTCAATGTGTGACATTCGAGATGGAAACATCAGTGCCTTTTCAATGAACGGCCTCCATATTTTTAGTTCGTGGGTACCTCAATCTGGTGTTCAACTTTTGGAACGTGTGGACCATGGTAACGGCGGGATTTCCGCGCAGGTGAAACAAAAAGTTCGTTTGTTTGCGCATCCAAGTTCTCCGAATTCTGTATATTCGGAACGCCCTTTTCGTTTTGACGACGAAACCGTAGAAATTGATCAAGGTGATGTGGAGCTGTTCGATCCAAAGCCCGCTCCTCAAGTGACACACACAACCGTCATACGCATCGGTGCGACCGAGCAGGATCCAAGGAAAGGCTAAATTTGGCCTGAAAGAACTTAAGAACAAGAATTTGCTCCAGAAGCGTTCGCTACAGGAATCTGACCACTTCTTTCGTTGGGACAGGCCAAACTAGGCGATCTG
Organism: Ruegeria sp. E8; assembly: GCF_056533985.1. Classification (NCBI taxonomy): domain Bacteria; kingdom Pseudomonadati; phylum Pseudomonadota; class Alphaproteobacteria; order Rhodobacterales; family Roseobacteraceae; genus Ruegeria; species Ruegeria sp. E8. The sequence continues at coordinate 171,229 of NZ_JBQFOY010000001.1, read as the reverse complement.
CGTGCCTCCAATTTCAAACTCGACTGATTGAACGAAGGAACCCCGTTTCATGAAAATGGCAACATCGGCCGCTCTGGCACTCGCTCTGACCACAACCCAAACTGCCGCACAGGACGCGGCACCGGATGCGTGGATCACTGAGGCCACATGCGCCGATGTGCTGAAGCGAATTGACAACCCGATGGACAACACCGGGCTGTCATCCCCCGTTTCCGGGATCGCCTATCTGGGCGCAGCGATCGGCTTTTTGGAAGGCTACCGCACCGCCCAGGGCGCGAGTTTGTCAGCGGCGACGTTTAAAGAGAATGTGTTTAAATCCTGCGCCTCGACCCCACAAGCACCGTTTAAAGAGATCGTTGAAACGGTCGCACCGGACGCCAGTTAAACACCAAGCCCGCCTGAATGAAGGAAACTAAGACGTGCGCAAGTGGCCCAATACCATCCCTTACGACCTGGAATGCGAGATGCAGGCGCGCGATGCGATGGACTGGCAGTCCGCCCTACGTGCCTGGGCCAAAACCCACAAGCTCCACCTGAAGCTCCTATGGTTCGCGGATCTGAAAAGAGAGATGGCCACTCTGGAAAGCTTCCGTTTTACAGCGGGATCGCAGGACAGATGGCTTCGGATCAAAGAGTGGCTGACGGCGAACAACGTCCCAGCCCCCGACGGCTTCCCTACCCGGCCGGAAATACCAACAGCGCGCTACTAGACCGAAATTCGCCAAAACGAGTTGCTGCAAACAACCGTGTCAAAATTTGAAAGAAACCGTGGCGCGCTACATCCATTCCGGCAACCTGCGGCTGAAGATCTTCGTCGTCAACCGAATTTCGGAATGTAAATCTTTTTCACATTATCCCCTTGCAACGTCAAACAGACACCCCATCTAGACAATGTGAAACGAATTTACATCAACCCAGGAGAGCTTTCATGACCGCACTGTCCGACCCCGCCGTCCCCGCAAATCCGGGATGGCTTTACCGAATTGAGGCCTGGCTGGATGACAAAGGCAAAGGGGCCTGGATCGCCGCAATGGTCCTTGGTTTCATCTTCTTCTGGCCCGTGGGCCTTGCCCTTCTGGCTTACATGATCTGGAGCAAACGCATGTTCAGCAAATCCTGCAGCCGTCGCAAATCCTGGCACAGCCACATGAGCGCAATGAAGCCATCAGGCAACAGCGCTTTTGACGCTTACAAAGCGGATACCCTGGCCCGCCTGGAACGCGAACAGCAGGACTTTGAAGCCTTCCTGCGCCGCCTTCGCGATGCCAAGGACAAGGCCGAGTTCGACCAGTTCATGGATGAACGCGCCCGCGACAACCATGAAGAAGACGGCAAAGGCGAACCCGCCTGACAGACCTTGCCCTGTCCCCGCATTCTGGGACAGGGTAATTTGACCCTTTTTTCGGACCTGACGTATGAACCACCTGCCTAACCCGGACACCCAACCGGAATTCTACGATTCTGTTACGACCAAGCGCTTTGTAGCGTGGCTGTTCGATGTCGCCTTTATCTCGCTGCTTTGCACGGTGGCGATCCTGTTGACGGCCGGCCTGGGTCTGTTCTTTCTGGCCCTGATCTACGCAATTGTCAGCTTCGTCTACCGCGTGGTGACAATCACCAACGGCTCAGCCACGCTGGGGATGCGCTTCATGGGGATCGAGCTTCGTGACGCGTTTGGCGAGCGGATGGATATGGGCAAGGCGATCGCCCACACAGCCGGTTATTTCGTCAGCATGGCCTTCGCCGTGATCCAGATCATCTCGGTGATCATGATGTTGACCAGCGCCCGCGGCCAGGGTCTGACCGACAGTTTTCTGGGCACGGTCATGATCAATCAAAGAGCCTGAGGCGCAGTTGCGTGAATCACTTGGCGGCCTCGGGAACGGTTGCTATCATCCGTCCCGAGGCTACATGGGATCTTCATGCGACACACGCTGCCAATTGCGCCACAATTCTATGTCACGGCCCCGCAACCCTGCCCGTATCTTGACGGCAGGATGGAGCGTAAGCTGTTTACCGCACTGCAGGGCGACGGTGCGGAACAGTTGAACAATTCCCTGTCGCAACAGGGATTTCGGCGATCCCAGAATGTGCTCTACCGCCCTTCTTGTACCGATTGCGCAGCCTGCTTGTCAGCCCGGATCGACGTCTCGGCCTTCCGCCCGACCAAAAGCCAGAAACGCGCGGTAAAACGCAATGGGTATCTGCAACGCCGCGCAACTTCGCCCTGGGCCACGGACGAGCAATACGAGTTGTTCCGCCGTTATCTCGACACCCGGCACGCCGATGGTGGTATGGCCGACATGGACGTGTTCGAATTCGCGGCCATGATCGAAGAAACTCCGATCCGAAGCCGCGTCGTGGAATATGCCGACCCGGAAACAGGTGACCTTATCGCTGTCAGCCTGACCGATGTGCTCGATGATGGGCTGAGCATGGTCTATTCCTTCTATGATCCAAATCAGCCTCAGAATTCTCTGGGCACCTATATGATACTGGATCACATTGACATCGCGCGCGAAGCCGGCCTGCCCTATATCTATCTGGGCTACTGGGTCCCCGGCAGCCCAAAGATGGGCTACAAAGCCAAGTTTTCGGGGCTTGAGGCTTATGTGCAGGGTCAGTGGCAAAAGATCAGCGACCCGAACGCGTTTTGCGGCTCGTCACAGCATCCCCTGTCTGCCGCTCCGATTGCCGAACAAGTCGCAAATATCCAGCTTCCAGACCGTCACCCGACCAAGGGCTAACCATCCCATGAAACAGAACCTGCATGCCGTCACCCTTGTGGTGCCGGATTACGATGACGCCATCTCGTTTTATACGCAGACCCTCAGCTTCCAACTCCTGAAGGATATCGACCTTGGGAAAGGCAAACGCTGGGTCCTGATCGCACCACCGGGGTCCGACGGCAGCGCCCTTCTACTGGCCAAGGCCGACGGACCAAAACAGCACGCCGCCATCGGAAATCAGACCGGAGGCCGCGTCGGTTTCTTTCTGCAAACCGATGATTTCCATCGCGATTACACAGAGATGCTTTTCAAAGGCGTCCGCTTCGAAGAGGCCCCACGCCACGAGCCCTATGGCAGTGTCGCCGTCTGGTGCGATCCCTTCGGCAATCGCTGGGACCTGATCCAATTCTCCTGATCCGCCCCTTCATCTGGCCAAAAATATCCCGGGGATGAATTGGCCGCAGGCCAAGAAGGGGCTGGCCCCTTCCCTGATCCGATAAAGAAAAGGGGGCCACCAGGCCCCCTTTGCATTTAGCTCAACCAGATCAGTTCGGGATCAGATCTGGCACAATTGTGACAATCGCCGGGAAGAACCACAGAATCGCGATCCCCACCACCTGGATCAGAACAAACGGTGTGATCCCGCGATAGATATGGCCGGTCGTGACCTCTTTCGGCGCCACCCCTCGCAAGTAGAACAGTGCGAACCCGAACGGCGGCGTCAGGAACGACGTCTGCAGGTTCACCGCAACCATGATCGTCACCCATTTCGGATCAAACGACCCGCCATAAATCACCGGGCCCACGATGGGGATCACGATGTAGATGATCTCGAGGAAATCCAGCACAAAGCCCAGAATAAACAGCACCAGCATCACGATCAGGAAGACCGTGAACTCGTTGTCGAAGCTCTTCAGGAATTGCTGGATATAGTGCTCCCCCCCAAACGAAATCACCACAAGGTTCAGCAATTGCGATCCGATCAGGATGGTGAACACCATCGAGGTCACCTTGGCGGTCTCGCGCACCACCGGGGTCAAAACGCCGCTGGAATACAGCACCCAGCACCCGAACAGCAGCCCGAACAAGGCATACAGATAGGCCGCATAGGCAATGATGAAGGCGACCCAGGTTTCAAGCGCCACATTGCCCTGATTGATGCGCAGGTCAAAGTTGACCCCCATCAGCAACGCAATGATCACCGCAAAGGTCGACCAGATGATCACTTTGCCCGACCGGCCCTGATCCTGCAGCTTGCGATAAGCCGCCAGCATGATCGCTCCACCCGCACCCAGCGCGGCTGCAGGTGTCGGGTTGGTAACACCGCCAAGGATCGATCCCAGCACGGCAATGATCAGAACCAGCGGTGGAAAGACGACGCGGATCAGATCATTCGTGGCACAGCGCGCTGCCGCCTCCTTACAGCCATACATGGCCAGCGCAAACGGCAAGGCAAGCAACAGGAAGGTCGCGCCTGAGGATGTCGTCGGCGAGATCATCAGGATATCCACCAACACCATCAGCAACAGACCTATCGCCCCAAGGATCAGCGGCAGCGGCGCGCGCGATGGTGCGATGCCACGTCCCAGAACCAGCGTCAGGCCAAGCAGAACAACGGTGATCGCAACACCGGTGCCGATTGGCGCGGCTGCTGCAATCCTTTCCTGCTGCGCGGCGGCCAGCTCTTCCTCGGTCAGGCGCTGCGATTCAGTTGTGCCACCTGCCGCGTCAATGGCTTCCTGCTCGGCGACGGCTTGATCCCAGGCCGCCTGTCCATGCAGGTCGATCATCGACAGTTTGCATTCTTCTGACACATTGGTGCGCAGGGATGCGCCCTGCCCGATGTCCGAGAAGGCCGAGACCGAAATGTTCTGGCTTCCAATCACGCCCACATTGCCCAGCAGCACCGCACCGACGATCAGCGCGACCGGTGCACCCAAAAGCCAGGTTAGGCCTTCGGACCGGGTGATCGGCTCACCCGATCCACCCGACATTGCAACGGCAGGTGCCTTGTGTGGATTGAGCAACGCATAGCCAAACGCATACAGCGCATAAAGCAGGGCCAGCATGATCCCCGGCAACAACGCGGCCTGGAACAATGTCCCGACCGAGACAACCGCAGGTTCCCCCAGATAGGTCAGCGCATCGGTACACCCGGCCTCAACAGCCCGCGTCTCCTGCGCCGTCGAATACAGATCACCTGCCAGTGTGCCCAGCAGAACGATCACGATCGACGGCGGAATGATCTGCCCCAGCGTACCCGAGGCCGCGATCACACCCGTCGCAAGTTCAGGTGAGTAGTTGTTCCGCAACATGGTTGGCAGCGCCAACAGGCCCATGGTCACAACCGTCGCCCCGACGATGCCGGTAGACGCCGCAAGAAACGCCCCCACAACCACGATCGACACGGCCAGACCACCCGGCAGCGGACCAAACACGCGCGCCATGGTCGTCAGCAGGTCGTTCGCGATCTTCGAGCGTTCCAGCGTGATGCCCATCAGAACGAACATCAGCACGGCCAGCAGAGTCTCGATGGACTGGCCCGCCAGAACGCGTTCGTTCATGCGGTTTACGATGAACGAAACGTTGCGATCCAGCGCGGTTTCCCAGCCTGAAACAAAGACCGGCTCGGCTATCCTCGGTAAGTCCGGGTATCGGAACACGGAAATGACATCCGCCTTGACCCCGGAATTCACCAGATCCCGATAGGCTTGCGAGCTTGTGTCGATTGCCTGATGGATCAACAACCCGGCGCTGTCGAGCGCCGCAATGATCCCAAAGGAAATCACCCCGGCCCCGCCGATGGCAAAGGCCACCGGAAAGCCGGAAAGGATGCCCCCGAAGAGGCAGAAGAATACGATAATGAGGCCTATCTCGACGCCATCAAGTCCGAATAGCATTGTCTGGTTCTCCGTCCTTAATGCGCGCCTTCATAGGCTTCTTCGCCCTCACCAAGGCTGTCCTTGTCGAGGTATTTTCCGGTGCTTTCCGGTCCTTCCACATATTCCAGATACGACCGGTACAGGAAGGCAATGGCGTGCAGGAACACCATGGCTGCAAAGGCCACCAGAAGAATCTTGAACAGGAAGTAGGCATTGAAGCCATTGGGGCTGAACCCGATGGTCTCCACGTTCCAGCGCAGCGCGCGGGACTTGGCCACCAGACGGTCCAACGTATCACTGGCCGACGGCTTCGGCACAATCAGGTGCCGCCACATGAAAAACCAGCCATACATCCAGGTCAGTACCGCCATGGGCATCATGAACAGCAGCGCGCCCAGCATGTCGATCACGCGTTTGGCGCGGTGACTGATCCCGGCATAGATGAGGTCAACGCGCACGTGACCGCCCTGCACAAACGTATAGGTACAGCACAGGCACACGACCATGGCATTGTAGAGCTTCAGTTCCTCGGAATACCAGCTGATGTCTTTGCTGAGCGGAATACCAAACCCGAACGCCATGTCGGCCCGGGTAAAGATACGCTGCATGAAAACGATGATGATCTGCTGGATCACCATCAGCAGACCGGCCCAGGCAAAGAAACGCCCGGTGGTGTTTGCGAACCCTTCCAGACCCCGCACTATGGCCCACATGAAGTTCCGGTAATAGACCCCGACGGCCGTCAGAACCAGAAAGAAGGTGAACACCACAAAGAAGAATTCGACCGAACCGCCGTAATAGACAAAGCGCATGATCGACGCCTTGTCGGACCAGTCCAGCCAGAGCTGCGGATGCGTGATCGCGTATCCGAAATTATAGAAAGCTTCGGCAATGTTCTGAATGAACCAGACCAGTCCATTCCACAGGGCGCCGAAGAACGAGATACCGTTTTCGTCCTGCATGTTGTCCCCAGGTCGTCTCAGTTGCGCGTGGGATTATTGTTGCTTGCCCAAGCCCTTAGCGCAACGGGAAAGGTTTCCCCGCATGCAGCGGGGAAACCGGTTTGCCTTGGATCAGAAAGGCTTAGCCGCGAACACGGTCACGCTGAGTGGTGTAAGCGCCCGACGATTTGTTCAGCCAGGCCGACGAAGCAGCCATCGAAGACATGGCGCTGTCGTGGATTTTCTTGAACAGCTCATCGCTCATGTTTTCGTCCAGAACTTCCTGGCTGGCCTGACCAAAGGCATCCCAGACGCTGTCCGGGAATTCCAGAACCTTGACGCCACCGGCCTGCAGGCGCTGCAGCGCTGCACCGTTGTTGGCAAGGAACTGTGCCAGGTTCCACTGATGCGCCTCGGCGGCAGCAATCTCAATGATCTTCTGCTGTGCCGGTGTCAGCTCGTCAAACACGTCGCGGTTGGTCGCCAGGGACAGGCCCGCTGCCGGCTCGTGGAAGCCTGCAGTGTAGAAGGTCTTGGTGATTTCCTGGAAGCCCATCTTTTCATCGGCCCACGGACCGATCCATTCTGTCCCATCGATGGCTCCGGACGACAGCGCCTGATACACTTCCGAACCCGGAATGTTCTGGACCGACGCGCCCAGTTTACCCAGCGCCTGACCACCCAGGCCCGGCATACGGAACTTCAGGCCCTGGAAGTCTTCGGGGCCGTTGATTTCCTTGGAGAACCAGCCGCCCGCCTGCGCACCGGTGTTACCGGCCAGGAAGGATTTCAGGCCGAAGATTTCGCCCAGCTCATCGTGCAGCTCCATACCACCGTCATGGTAGTACCAGTTCACCTGCTCTTGCGCGGTCATGCCGAAAGGCACAGCCGTGAAGAACGCATAGCCCGGGTGCTGACCTACAAAGTAATAGTCAGCCGCGTGATACATATCGGCCTGTCCCGACGACACCGCGTCAAACACTTCGAACGCGCCGACCAGTTCGCCCGATGCCTTGATGTCAACATTCAGGCTGCCATCCGACATGGCATTGATCGTGTCGGCACAACGCTGAGCACTGTCGAAAACGCCCGCCGCGCCACGACCCCAAGAAGTCACCATGGTCAGGGTGCGCTGGCCCTGCGCATAGGCCGGTGCCGCCAGAGCGGTTGCAGCAGCAGCCGAGCCGCCCAACGCGGATTTTTTCAGAAATGAACGACGATCCATATGAGTGTTCCTCCCCTTAATAGTCATTGTCCGGCAGAACCGGACCTGTCGCATTCAGTGCGCGTCAGCCTAATCACACGGATGTGAAAGGGAATACCTACTACTGCGTAGAGAATCGATTTCTTTGCGATTTCAGACAAGAAATGGGGCAGCAAACTCCTGCAATTGCAGCGGTGTTCTTTGAGAACACTGTAAAAAGCCTAATCGTTTTGCATTTTCGCCGCCGCTTGCGTATCGATTCGTCATGCAAAGATTCCGACATCTGGTTTCGCTGACCTATGCGCAGAAGCTGTCTCTGGTCGCCGCAATCCCGCTGGTCGTGGCCGTGGCTGCTATCGCCATGCTTGTCACGTATGAGGCCCGCGCGACCGCCGAACGTGAGATCAAGGCCCTGGAACGCAGCCTGATCGAAGCCAAGAAGGAAGAGTTGCGCAACTACGTGACACAGGCCCGCAACGGGTTTGCCTATATATATGGCCGTGCCTCACCTGATGATGAGGTGGCAAAGAACCTCGTGTCGCAGATCCTGTCGGCAATGATCTACGGCCAAGATGGGTTCTTCTTTGTTTACGACTATGACGGCAACAATCTGGTCAGCCCCCGCCAGACAGAGTACATCAACCAGAACTGGGAAGGTTTGACAGACAGTGATGGCACACCCATCGTTGACGAGTTCATTCGCCTCGCCCGGCAGGGATCTGGCTGGCACAGTTTCATGTGGGAAAAACCCTCGACCGGGGAAGAGGCGCAGATGATCGCCTATGTCGTGGGCCTGCAAGACTGGCGTTGGGTTGTGGGCACCGGTGTCTTCATCGACGACATCGTCGCAACGGTCGCCAATGCCAGGGCCGAGGTCGAGGCCCGCGTTCAACGCACATTCATGTATATCGGAGCGATCGTTGTGGCGGCCGTGCTCATTGTCTTTGCATCCGGCATGTTACTGAACATCCGCGAGCGGAGACTGGCGGATGCCAAATTGAAGGAACTCACCCAGCGCGTCTTCGATGCGCAGGAAGAAGAACGCGGCCGGGTTGCCCGTGAACTGCATGACGGCATCAGCCAGATACTTGTCGGCGTGCGCTATGCCCTGGACAACGCGCGTCGGCGTCTGTCCCGCGGCGACGACGCAGGCGCACGCGACCCGTTGGAAAAAGGCATCGACCATCTTGGCTCCGCGATTACCGAAGTCCGCCGCATCAGCCGCGACCTTCGCCCCGGTGTTCTGGACGATCTGGGCCTCGGCCCCGCACTCAAGGCACTGACCGACGATTTCCGAGACCGCACCGGGATCGAGACCGAATTCACAACCGTAGTTTTTCGCAACCGATTGGATCAGGACAGCAAAATTGCCCTCTATCGCATCGCGCAAGAGGCCCTGACCAATATCGAACGCCACGCTGACGCCACGCGTGTTACAATCGACCTGCGCGGGCACAAGAAAGGCGCAACGATGCGGATCACCGACAACGGGCGTGGCTTACGGGTCGAGACCGGAACACCAAGCACCGGGATTGGCTTGCGGAACATGCAGGAACGCATCGAACAGCTTGACGGATCGCTGCGCATTCTGTCATCACGCGGACCGCACGGTGGCACAGCCATCGAAGCCAGCTTGCCACTCAGCCATCTTCTGCCGCCGCAGGAAGACGCAACTCCGAACCGAAAGGCCGGTACATGAGCGCCGAATGCACCCGAGTTCTTATCGTCGACGACCACCCGATGGTGGCCGAAGGCATTCAGTCCATTCTCGAAAGTTATGACGATATCGAGGTCGTTGGCACGCTCGGCAGTGGTCAGGCTGCGGTAGACAATGGTGTCAGCCTCGCCCCCGATGTGATCCTGATGGATCTGAACATGCCAGGTCTCGGCGGTCTGAGTGCTACGGAAATCATCCTGGAACGCCTGCCGGAAACGCGTATCCTGATCCTGTCGATGCATGACAGCCCCGAGTATATTTCGACGGCTCTCAGCCATGGGGCTAAAGGCTATGTGCTCAAGGATGTTCCCACAGAAGAGATCAAACAGGCCATCGATGCCGTCATGCGGGGCGAGCAATACCTGTGTACCGGTGCCAGTGGGTCGCTGAAACCCAAAGGGGATGATACGCGTGAGGCGCTGACAGGACGGGAACAGACAATCCTGCTGGAACTGGCGCAAGGAAAATCCAACAAAGAGGTCGCCCTGACCCTGGATATCTCTGTGCGCACGGTCGAAACCCATCGCAAGAATATCAAGCGCAAACTGGGCATTTCCTCGACTGCTGGGCTTACCCGCTACGCGTTGGAACATGGTGTGCTACAAGGGACCGGCGTCGGCTTCTGATTTACGCGCAACCGCAGCGCGCAGCGCTGCCTGGCCCAACCAGAGAAGACGCGCCTTGGGCGCGTCGACGATGGGCGAGAGCGCTTACGCCCTGGAACTGATATCCTGACCAAAGAACACCAGCGTCCCGTCTTCATCCAACACATGAAACTCGCGTTGCATATAGGGCTGATCAAACGGCGGCCGCACACGCCCCTCGGGCAAATCTGCCAAACCGTCACGCAGGCTGTCATACAGCGCATCGATATCGTTTACATCTATGTAGAACGACTGATCATCCCCCAACGGCTTCCCATCGTCACGCGGCGGGCACTCCAAAAGACGGATGGCCACGGGCCCAAGCGACAGAAAAGCATAGTTGTCTTGCGTGAAACCGCAGGTGAACCCAAGTCGGTCGCAGTAAAAGTCGATCTGGTTTTGTAAAGACGAACACAAAACAAATGGGGTAAGTTGCAAAATCTCAGGCATCTGAATCTCCCAGCAAGAAACAACTGCAGTCTACCCACGTTGGGTTTTCAATCCAGCAACTGATCCTTCCGCAAATCTGCACGCTCATAATGATGCGGTAACACACGCCCATAGAGTTGTTGTGTTCGTTCGACCCCGCCACACATGCCTTCGGCCTCGACGAAGGAAAAGATCCCCACATAGCGGCGGCGTGTGCCTTTGACCGGAGCTACCCGGTGCAAAGAGTAGCGGCCTTTGAAAATCTGCAGATCCCCGGGCTGTAACTCCAGTTGATGAACGTGCGTCATGTCACCGTCCAGAACCGAGGCGACCTGGCCGAAATTCTCATCCTCTGCACTGCGCAAATTGGGGGCGTATTCAAAAGCGCCGCCCTCCTCGCCATTCTGGATGGCCAGCGTCACCGTGTAGTTGTTGGTGTCGAAATGCCAGGGAAAGCCCTGCCCTTCTTCCACAACATTGATGATTACGTCAGCCAAAGGATCGTCATAGCGAAAGAAGCGGTCTTCGGGTTCGTCCAGCGCATCGCGAACAAAGGGAAGGAAACTGTCAAATTCATAAATGCGTCGCAGCGGCCCAGAAGCAGAAAAGTTGTCAGCCGGGACAAAGGCATTTGAGCGGTCGTAAAATCGTCGGATCGGATGGGCGATCCCGAACCGGGGGTCGTCCTTGGTGAAATAGGCGTTGGTGCGATTGAAAGACCGATGCGCTTTTGGTGCGACCTTGTCAGCCTCCTCGACCAAAAGCTCGAGCCCTTGCGGGTGCACAAATCCGGGCAGAACAGCACATCCATCCTGGTCCAACTCGCGCCTCAAATCCCTGATCATTCGGTCATATGCCGCCGAATCCGGGCGATCGATCGGATACCGGCCAAGATTCACCAGATCCTGCAACATGCTCTGCCTCCGTCGTTTGCGCTCACGAAAAGCAGCGTGGCGCAGAAAAAACCGATGATCATGCCAGTTTCGGACATCGGCCTGACGCTTTCAGACCACCAAATCGACCGGCAATCCGGCGGGATTCAGCCCATTTTTTCCGGAAGTTCCCCGCATGCGGCAATCTGCGCAATAAAATGTCGGAAAATACCGCCCTGGGGATAGAAAATTGGTGCAATTGACTGTTGACGCCCCTTCCCCCCGACAATAATGTCCCTGCACGCAAAGAAGGAGCCTCTGGCGATGAAAACGCTAGTCGTAATCGTAGGAACCACGCGCATGGGCCGGTAACGGTAAACCATAATCGAACCCATGCGCCTCCGAAAAAATCGGGGGCTTTTTTTTGTCAAACGCAAGACACATGTCGCGAACGGAGCAAAGCAGATGACACGTGAGATGACCGGCGCAAAGATGGTGGTTCAGGCCCTCAAGGATCAGGGCGTGGACACGGTATTCGGGTACCCCGGAGGCGCCGTCCTACCGATCTATGATGAGATCTTTCTGCAAAACGACATTCGCCACATTCTGGTGCGTCACGAACAGGGTGCGATCCACGCCGCCGAAGGCTATGCGCGGTCAACCGGCAAACCGGGTGTCGCACTGGTAACCTCTGGCCCGGGTGCAACCAACGCCGTGACCGGCCTGACCGATGCGCTGCTGGATTCGATCCCTTTGGTCGTTCTGACCGGACAGGTTCCGACTTTCATGATCGGCTCGGACGCGTTTCAAGAGGCTGACACCGTCGGCATCACCCGCCCCTGCACCAAGCACAACTGGCTGGTGAAGGACACGGATTCGCTGGCCGAAACCATGCACGAGGCGTTCCATGTCGCCACGTCGGGCCGCCCCGGCCCGGTTCTGATCGACATTCCTAAGGACGTGCAGTTCGCCTCGGGCGAATATACCAGCCCGAAACCTTCGACCTCGCATTACCAGCCGGTTCTGAAAGGCGATCTGGAAGAGATCACAGAACTGGTTGCCGCCATGGAAACCGCCAAGAAGCCGGTTTTCTATACGGGCGGTGGGGTCATCAACTCGGGTCCTGCGGCCAGCCAGCTGCTGCGTGAATTGGTGGATGCCACCGGTTTCCCGATCACCTCGACCCTGATGGGTCTGGGCGCCTATCCTGCCTCGGGCGAAAACTGGCTGGGAATGCTGGGGATGCACGGCCTCTATGAGGCCAACCTGGCGATGCATGATTGCGATCTGATGATCAATGTTGGCGCGCGCTTTGACGACCGGATCACCGGGCGCATCGATGCGTTCTCGCCCAACTCGAAAAAAGCGCATATCGACATCGATCCCTCCTCGATCAACAAGGTGATCCGTGTGGACATCCCGATTGTTGGCGACGTGGCCCATGTGCTGGAAGACATCCTGAAAGTGTGGAAATCGCGCGGACGCAAAACCGATGCGGCCTCGGTCAAGCAGTGGCAGAACCAGATCAGCGAATGGCGCAAGATCAACTGCCTTGCTTTCACCAACAGCGAGAAGTCGATCAAACCGCAATATGCGCTGCAACGTCTTGAAGAGCTGACCAAAAAGCACGACCGCTATATCACCACCGAGGTCGGCCAGCACCAGATGTGGGCCGCCCAGTACCTTGGGTTCGAAGACCCCAACCGTTGGATGACCTCGGGCGGTCTGGGCACGATGGGCTACGGCTTCCCTGCTTCTATCGGTGTGCAGATGGCGCATCCCGATGCGCTGGTCATCAACGTCGCCGGTGAGGCGTCGTGGCTGATGAACATGCAAGAGATGGGCACCGCCGTTCAGTACCGTCTGCCGGTAAAGCAGTTCATCCTGAACAATGAACGTCTGGGCATGGTGCGCCAGTGGCAGGAGCTGCTGCATGGCGAGCGCTATTCGCATTCCTGGTCCGAGGCCCTGCCCGATTTCGTCAAACTGGCTGAGGCGTTTGGTGCCAAGGGCATCCTGTGTTCCGACCCGGCCGATCTGGATGATGCGATCATGGAAATGATCAACTATGACGGTCCGGTGATCTTCGACTGTCTGGTCGAAAAGCACGAGAACTGCTTCCCGATGATCCCGTCGGGCAAGGCGCATAACGAGATGCTGCTGGGCGAGGCCGAAACGCAAGGCGTGATCGATTCCAAGGGATCGGTTCTGGTTTAACAATATTCGACGGATCTGGTTGGGCGCTTTGCTGCGCCCGACATCTCAAGGATGATGAAAGGGACATAAATGTCTGCCCTACATATCAAAAAAGGCGCTACCCGCCATTCCGCCTATAACCTACGCCCTACGTTCTCGGACGTGCAGGAGCAGCACACGATTGCCGTTCTGGTCGAGAATGAACCGGGCGTTTTGGCCCGTGTGATCGGTCTGTTCTCGGGCCGTGGCTATAACATCGAAAGCCTGACCGTGGCCGAGGTCGATCATACCGGGCACCTCAGCCGCATCACCATCGTCACCACCGGGACCCCTCAGGTGATCGAGCAGATCAAGGCGCAGCTGGGCCGGATCGTGACCGTCCATGACGTGCATGACCTGACAGTCGAGGGCCCCTCGGTCGAACGTGAACTGGCCATTATCAAGGTCGTGGGGGAAGGCGACAAACGGGTCGAGGCGCTGCGTCTGGCCGATATCTTCCGCGCCAACGTGGTCGACAGCACGCTCAACTCCTTCATCTTCGAGATCACCGGTGCGCCCGACAAAATCGACGCCTTCGCTGACCTGATGCGCCCGCTGGGCCTGATGGAAATCGCACGTACCGGCGTGGCAGCCCTGCTGCGCGGCGACTGAACGGTCTATCCCGCCCTCGGGCCTACTTGCACCAAGGGCGGGATCACTTTTGAGGTTGATGAGATACGGTGAATTCAACCCCAATGACCCCTATGCGCTAAAATTGCCATAGGGTCAGCTTTTCCAGATAAAGATCAGGCATTTTCAGATAAAGCCTATTGCCTTTACGCTTTAGCGCGTTAGCCTTGTGCTCGCAACGCGACGTGGGGATACGTTGCTTGGGGTCATTCTGTACGATTATTCAATGCGCACTGGGCGTTGGCGCCAGTGCACTGATGGTTTCATCCGGAAACGAAGCAAGGCGTGGGCACCCATGACCGACGACATTCGCAGCCCCGCTGAACTTCGCGCCATGTTCGGTGCGAACCTTCGGCAATTATCGCAGCGATACCGCTCGATCTCAGCCTTGTGTCGTAAGCTTGGTGTAAACCGCACTCAGTTCAACCGATATCTTTCGGGGGAAAGCGTTCCCAGACCGGATGTTCTGGATCGTATTTGCCGGTTCTTCGATGTGGATGCGCGCATTCTTCTGAAACCGTTGGACGAGATCGAAAGGATCGAAGACCACCCCGCAACCCCGGCCCTGACAGAGTTTCTGGGGTCGGGTGCGGATGCAATCGAAAAGTCCCCGTTTTCGCCCGGTTTCTACGCCGTGATCGAAAGCCTTTCGGCGGAACATCGCATGACGCTTCTACACGCCCGGCCGCTGGCCCAATGCACGTTGATACGCGGATATGTGTCACGCGCGGCAATGCCCGAGGCAACGCCTCAAGCGCGGGAAATTCAGGGAATTGCAGCCTCAAGCGGTGATACAATCTACATGCTGACTTCGCAGCGCGAAGGTCAGAACAGCAGGGTTTATCTGATCTCTCCTGACCCGACCGGTACGGCAGTTCAGTGGCGCGGGTCGGTCATCAGCCCCGCAAATTCGACCAAGCCCGAACCCGTTGTTCTGAAATATCTGGGTCACGACTCGACAGCTATTTTTGCTGCGGCGCGTCTGTCCACCAACAATGTGGCGCAGCACACCTAATCGGTTCTCAGGCCGCGGCTTCCCCGCCATCGTTCTGCGTTATTTGCCTGTACAGATGCCAACTGGCATGCCCCAACAGCGGCAAGACGACCAGCAACCCAAGAAACCACGGCACCATGGCAAGGAATGTCAAAACCGCTATGAACGCGCCCCAGGCCAGCATGACCGGGAAGTTGTTCGACACGTAGGAAAAACTGGCAATCATCGCCGTGACGAAATCCAGTTCCCGATCCAGCAGCAAGGGAATCGACAGAACCGTGATCATGTACAGAATGGTTGCAAAGGCCGCCCCGACGGCCGTGCCAACCGCCAGCATTGTCAGGCCGTTCAATGTCAGAAACACCTCAAGCGACGTCGACACATTGGTCATGGTTGCCAGCCCCATGAATAGGGCAAAGATCATGTGGCCCAGAAAAAACCAGAACAGAAACACCACTACGATGATCGCACAGATCGAAGGCAACTGCCTGCGGCTTTGTTGCAGCACAACCCCGAAGATCGCGCCCAAGTCCAGTGACTGACCTTGCTCCAGCCGGTGCGATACCTCGTAGAGGCCGACGGCGGCAAACGGGCCGATCAGCGGAAAGCCGATGGCCGCCAACACCAACCAGAAGGTTGTTCCGGTCTGAACGGTCACCCAGGCCATCGCCCAACCGGCCAGCACGTACACCCCGGCAAAGATCAGGCCGAATGCCGGTGCGCGGCGAAAGTCGGCCCAGGCCCGCCGCAATGCAGTGCGCAGCATTGCCGTATCGACCGGTCGCATGTCCGGAACGCCAAAGGGCTTTTCCATGTTGTCTCCTCCTCCGTGACCGGCGTTATGACATCGCTGGCCTCTTGATTGGCCAGTTGGTTTCGGCGTGGTAAGCCGCCCCAACCGACAGTAGTTTCTGATCCGCGCCTCGTGGTCCGAACAGTTGGAAACCCATCGGCAGGCCCTGAGACCCAAAACCCGCCGGCGCGGCCAGACAGGGCAAGCCGATCAGACTGACCGGCACCGTGACGTGCATCCACCGGTGGTATGTGTCCATGGTCCGGCCCGCGATGCTGGTCGGGTACGGCACTTCAACCCCAATGGGCCAAGCCTGAGCTGATGGCAGGACCAGCGCATCAAACTGAGTGAACAGGTCCGCCGCGCGGCGGAACCAGTCTGATCGAATGACGCTGGCGTGCTGCACCTCCATCGCGGACAACGCCAGCCCCCGATCCAGTTCCCATTGGGCCGTGTCTTTCAAATGCTCCCTTTGTGACGCCAGTGGTTCAAGCCCCGCCGCCACGCTGAACGACCGTAAGGTGATCCAGCTGGTCCATAGCTGTTCGGCGTCGAAAGGCGGTGCGACAGCCTCAACCCGCGCGCCGAGTGTTTCAAACACGTGCATCGCATCTATGCATAGTTCAAGAATACCGGGTTCGGTCGGAAAGGCCCCTTCCCAATCGCCAAGCCAGCCAATTCGCAACCCATTCAGGTCTGCTGCGGTCACCGGCGACACTGGCGCGCTTTCGATGGCCAAAGGCAGGCGTGGGTCCGGCCCCGAGATCACATCAAGCAGAGCGCCCAGATCCTCAGGGCTGCGCGCCATTGGGCCTAGCGTTGACAACTGATGCAGAAAGCTGTCGCCAATGGGGTCAGAGGGCACCCTGCCCCAGCTTGGGCGAAAGCCGTATACGTTGTTCCATGCCGCCGGGTTGCGCAGGCTGCCCATCATGTCCGACCCATCGGCCAAGGCCACCATGCCCGTTGCCAAAGCGACCGCCGCCCCGCCGGACGACCCGCCGCAGGTGTAGTTTGCGCCATACGGATTGAGCGTTGTGCCATAGACCGGGTTGAACGTGTGCGAGCCCAACCCGAATTCAGGCGTGTTTGTCTTGCCGATCAGGATAGCGCCTGCTGCCCGCATCCGGGCTGCTATCAGGTCGTCGCTGTCCGGCACACAGCCTTGAAACACAGGTGATCCTTGCGACGAAACAACTCCGGCCACATTCACGAGATCCTTGACCGCTATCGGCAGGCCGTGCAGCGGGCCAGTGACCGGGCGGTTATCGCAGGCCTGCGCCTCGTCCATCAGATCGTCCGCGTCCCGAATTGCAACGATGGCGTTCACCTCGCCATTCACTGCGGCAATGCGATCAAGCGTGGCGCGCATCACCTCTGCGGCCGAAACCTGCCGGTTGGTCAGTTGTTTCAGAAGATCCGTGGCCGATATCCGGGTCAGGTCCATAACACGCCGTTCTACTGTTGTTTCCGGCAGCCTAGCGGGCGGTTCAGATCATTTAAACCCACTGTTTGAATGTATCTTTTCGTGGACGCACCTAAAGACAGCGTCAGCGACTTGTTTTGCGAAAATGCAAGTTACTGTCCGTCCCAAGCCAATATCGCAGACAAAGTACAATCGCGATGAAACTCAGCACCAGCCACATCCCACCCCATAACATGGTGGTGCCGCCGAACTCCTCGGCCAGCATGAAAGCGTCCGAACGCACTCCGGACCGTCGG
Source organism: Ruegeria sp. E8 (assembly GCF_056533985.1). NCBI lineage: Bacteria > Pseudomonadati > Pseudomonadota > Alphaproteobacteria > Rhodobacterales > Roseobacteraceae > Ruegeria > Ruegeria sp. E8. The sequence goes on along the minus strand of NZ_JBQFOY010000001.1, from coordinate 153,437 downwards.
ATCGTGTCATCGAAGATGTCGAAAGGCACATAGATCATGCTGGTCAGCCCGATCACGCGCAGCACCAGATCGCTCACGTCAGGGCGAAGATACCATGCGGTGGCAATCATCGCCGCCCCGGTTCCTATGCAGAATACAAGGGCAAACAGGTCGCGGATATACAACACGGCAACCAGACACATGACGCCGCCGAAAACCGCCAGAACAGCGCGGTCGGCCTTTGTCCGCAAGGCAAGGATCAGCAGAACCATGCCCAGCACAAGCGAACCAAGGTATCCGGCAGACAGGCTGAGAAACCGGTTGCCACCCCGGCCGACAACCATTCCACCTTGTTGCGGCGAGATCGTGAAGCCTTCGACAGAGCCGCCGGTCAAAAGGATCGTAACTGCGTGAGACAACTCATGCAGAAAGACAACCAGAATTTTCAGAGGAACCACAACAGGGGTGTTCCAGAGCAAAAAGACAAGGCTTGTGATCAGGATAAGCTGCCAGTGCCCTTTCAGCAGGTCCAGATAAGAACTCTGGCGCTGCACCTTAGCTGTCGCCCTGCGCCTCGGACCGGCTTTTACCCGCTACGTTCAGTGCCAGCGTCGCCGCCATGAACCCGTCCAGATCGCCATCCAGAACACCTTTGGTGTCAGAGGTTTCATGATTGGTGCGCAGGTCTTTTACCATCTGGTACGGCTGCAAAACGTAGGACCGGATCTGGTTGCCCCAACCGGCATCCCCCTTGGCCTCATGCGCGGCGTTGATGTCCGCGTTCCGGCGATCCAGTTCCTGTTGGTACAAACGCGATTTCAGCGCTTTCATCGCAATATCGCGGTTCTGGTGCTGCGACTTCTCGGACGAGGTCACAACAATCCCGGTCGGGATGTGCGTGATCCTAACCGCCGAGTCGGTGGTGTTCACGTGCTGACCACCCGCGCCGGATGACCGGTACGTGTCGATACGGATATCGGCCGGGTTTACCTCGATCTCGATATTGTCATCCACCACCGGATAAACCCAGACCGAACTGAACGAGGTATGCCGCTTGGCCGCCGAGTCATAAGGCGAAATCCGCACCAGCCGGTGCACGCCGCTTTCGGACTTCAGCCAGCCATAGGCGTTATGACCGGAGATTTTGTAAGCAGCAGATTTGATCCCTGCTTCTTCGCCCGCGGTCTCGGATTGCAGTTCGACCGTATAACCCTTTTTCTCGGCCCAGCGGACATACATCCGCGCCAGCATCGAGGCCCAGTCGCAGCTTTCGGTGCCGCCTGCGCCCGAGTTGATCTCGAGGAACGTGTCATTGCTGTCGGCCTCGCCGTCCAGCAGCGCCTCAAGCTCTTTTTTGGCGGCCTTGGCCTGTAGCTTCTTGATGGCGGCTTCGGCGTCCTGGACGACCTCTTCGTCCTCTTCCATCTCACCCAGTTCGATCAGTTCGATATTGTCGCTGAGGTCGGTTTTGATGGTCTCATACGTCTCGATCGCGTCGACCAGCATCTGCCGCTCGCGCATCAGTTTCTGCGCATTCTCGGGGTTATCCCACAGGTTCGGATCTTCGACGCGCGCATTGAATTCCTCAAGGCGATGCGGCGCGGTTTCATAGTCCATACGCTGCGCCAGCAGCTCCAGCGACTTTTCGATTTCCGCCACGATGTTCTGGGTTTCGGCGCGCATGGTCTTGTCCCAACTTGCTCAATCAGGCCTGCGTGATAGCAAGAGGCGCGAGACACCACAAGACAGGCCGGACGGGAATGCAAAACACATGCGACGAGTTTCTGGACAGGTGGGACCTGCAACAGCCAGAGCTGGTTGCCAAGACCGGTCAGGCGCAAGTGTGGAAAGTACAGTCGAAACACGGGCCCGCCGCCCTTAAACTCTATCGCAGGCTGGATCGCGGCAATGAAGCTGCCGGTACCGCACTGTTGAACGTGTGGCGAGATCGGAGTGCGGTTCGGGTTTTCAACGAGGAACGGAACGCTGTTCTGATGGAATGGCTGGAAGGTCCGTCTTTGGGAGACATCGCGCGAGCAGGACGCCCGGAAGACGCTGTTGCAATCCTTGCCGAAACGGCAGCGCGCCTGCATGAGAAGACCACCGCCCCAACCAAAGGTTTGAAACCCCTGGATCAGGTTTTCGCCCCGTTGTTTGACTGCACCTTTGCGCCAACATGTCCGGCCTTTCTGCGCAATGACATGCAGTCCGCCATAGGTATGGGTAAGCACCTGTTGAACAGCCAACCCACACCCGCGTCTCTTCACGGGGATCTTCACCCGGACAACATTATTCTTACCAATACTGGCCCGCGGGCTTTTGATGCAAAAGGGTATGTCGGAGATCCGGCCTTTGAGCTGGCAAATGCACTGCGGCATCCGAAAGGCATGCCTGATTTGGTGCGCGATCCTCGGCAGATCGAAACCTGCCTGTCGCTCTACGCGAAAGCCCTGAATGTGCCGAAGACGCGGCTGGCAGAATGGGCCGCCGCAAAATGCGGCTTGTCCATCTATTGGCGATCCGACGGGGCCATCGAAAACGACCCGGAAGCGGACCTGTTAAGCCTGCTTCTAAACGTAGCCGATCAGTAAAGGCCGCCGGTACTCAGGTCGCCTTGGGTGGCTTTTGGCCCGACTGTAACAGTTTGACCGGTCGAGGTTTGTACCTGCACGCCTGCACGCTGTACTTCCTCGAACAAGGGCAGATCCGATCCAATGGCAAAGCCACCGTCATAAACGCGGTCGATAAACCCATCGACACCGTCGCGGAAGAATTCAGCCACAACATATTCACCGCTGGCGTCGTCCGGCAGGCGGGCACCACTGAAACGGTCGATCTTGATGAAATGACCACCTTCCGGCACTTCGAAGGGGCCGCCACCGTATTTCTCAACGGCTTTTTCCATGAAGCTCTGGAACACCGGACCGCACATGGTGCCGCCATAAGCGCCCCGACCCATCGGGCGTGGGCGGTCATAGCCGATATAGCAGCCTGCCACGATGTTCGAGGTAAACCCAATGAACCACGCATCCTTGGATTCGTTAGTGGTTCCGGTCTTGCCCGCTGTCGGCACTGGCAGGTTCACAACGCGCGAGGCGGTACCGCGATCCACAACGCCTTTCATCATCGAGGTCAATTGATAGGCGGTGATCGCATCCATGACCTGCGCGCGGTCAGTCACGAGGGTTGGGGATTCGTCGGGCTCCAGCCATGTGGAGTTGCAGTCCAGACACTGACGGTCATCATGGCGATAGATGGTCTTGCCGAACCGGTCCTGAATGCGGTCGACCAGAGTGGGTTCAACCCGCTGGCCACCATTGGCGAACATCGCATAGGCGGCAACCATTTTGTAAAGCGTCGTCTCTTCGGAGCCCAGCGAGTTCGCAAGAAACGCGCCCATGCGGTCATAGACGCCAAAGCGTTCCGCATAGCCCGCAACCACAGGCATCGTGACCTCTTGCGCGAGGCGGATGGTCATCAGGTTCCGCGACTGCTCGATCCCGGTGCGTAGCGGCGTGGGCCCATAGAATTTGTTAGTTGAGTTCTTTGGTCGCCACAGGCCCTGCGGCGTGTTCACCTCAATCGGGGCGTCCACAACGATGGTCGCGGGGCTGTATCCGCTGTCCAGCGCGGCGGCATAGACGAAGGGCTTGAAAGATGATCCCGGCTGACGCTGCGCCTGGGTGGCGCGGTTGAACACTGTATCCTGATACGAGAACCCGCCCTGCATCGCGAGAACGCGGCCCGAGTTCACATCCATCGCGACAAAGCCGCCCTGCACTTCGGGCACCTGACGAGCAGACCATTGCCCCTCTTCGCCGGCCATCACAAGGATCACGTCGCCGCGTTTGAAGTTCGCGGCAAAGTCACCCTGCATCCATTTGATGTCAGAACGCGGAATGACGCCGTCTGCGGGGCCATTTTCGATCCCGACGGTCAGCTGCTGATCAGCGACACCCAAAACCACCGCAGGATACCACCGGGTTGGCAGGGCGACGTCGCGCGGGATCTCCATGATCGACAGCGCCTCGCGCCATTGCGCCTCATCCGCCAGCGTTTCTTCCGGGATCACTTCGCCCGTGCCGCGCCATCTGCCGCGCGAACGGTCGTATTTCTGCAAAGCCTCACGCAGCGCGCGGGCGGCTTCGACCTGCATTTCCTCGTCAACCGAAGCGCGGACGGTGAAACCGCCGGTAAAGAACTCACCCTCGCCGAAATCCTCGCTCAGCTGGCGGCGGATTTCATCGGTGAAATAGTCGCGCGGCGGCAAAGCGGTGCGGAAGCTTTCGAAATCGCCATTCTGGACCGAACGCAGCGGCATCTCGACCTCAGTTTCATAGGTCGCCTGATCGATATAGCCGTTCTGGTTCATCTCGCGCAGAACATAATTGCGGCGGTTCAGCAGACGTTCTTTTTGACGAACCGGGTGATAATCCGAAGGCGCCTTGGGCATCGCGGCCAGCATCGCCGCCTCATGCGGTGCCAGTTCCTGCAACGTCTTGTTGAAATAGGTCTGTGCGGCGGCGGTCACACCATAGGAGTTCTGCCCCAGAAAGATCTCGTTCATATAGAGTTCGAGGATCTGTTCCTTGTCCAAAGTATCCTCAAGCCGGGTGGCGAGGATGATCTCCTTGATCTTGCGCTCGGCCCGTCGGTCGCCCGACAGCAGGAAGTTCTTCATCACCTGCTGGGTGATGGTCGATGCCCCGCGCACGGTTTCGCCTTTGGTCCGAACAGCCTCAACCCCTGCCGCGATAATGCCGCGCGGGTCGTAGCCCTGGTGGGTATAGAAATTCTTGTCTTCCGCCGAGATGAAGGCCTGCTTCACCAGATCGGGGATTTCCTCGGACGGGGTGAAAAGGCGGCGTTCTTGTGCAAACTCGTCGATCAGTTGACCTTCGCCGGAGTAAATCCGACTGATTGTCGGGGGCTTGTACTGAGCAAGGGATTCGTGGCTGGGCAGGTCACGACCATACATCCAGAACACCGCACCGATCACCAGTGCGACCATGAAAATACCCAAGGTGACGATACTGAAGATCGCCCCGAAAAACGAAAGAATGAACCGGATCACGTTACTGCCTTTTACTCGCGGTGCCGCCTATATAGTGTCGCACCGCCCAAGGGTCAAAACACCAAGCGTATTCTAGCCGGTTTGCGCCGCAAGGTCACTGACCAATCAGGGATTTGCGGATCACATCCTGCTGACGCCAGTCTTCAAGCCCCTGATAAATCCCCAAGGCCATTTTGGCCCGCCATTCGGAATCCTTTAGGTTTTTCCGATCTCTGGGGCTGGACAGGAACCCAAGTTCGACCAAAACGGACGGGATATCCGCCGCCTTGAGCACTGAAAACGAAGCCGTACGCAGCGGTTTGCGGTTCATCGGCCCGCCCTGCTGGGCCATTCCATTGGCAATCGCGCCCGCCAGCGCCTTTGTGCGCGGCACTGTTTCCTGACGCGCGATGTCCAGCAGAACATCGGCCACCTGATCGTCCGCTCCGTTCAGATCGATGCCTGAAATCAGGTCTCCTCGATCATGCCGCTCGGCCAGTTTCGAACTGGCCACATCCGATGCATCCGCTGACAGGGTATAGACCGCAGCACCATGTGCCTGCCCTTCGGACAACGAATCCGCATGAAGCGAAATGAACAAATCCGCTCCGGCCCGATGCGCCAAGGCAATCCGGCGTTCCAACGAGACGAATTGATCGTCAACCCGCGTCAGAACGACTTCGTAACCACCTGAACGCAATAGAACTTCGCGCAACTCACGCGCAAAGGTCAGCATCAGGGTCTTCTCATCAACCCCGTCGATTTCGGCCCCCGGATCAATACCCCCGTGCCCCGGATCAAGCATCACGCGCAATGGCCGGTCAGCAGAGCGCGAGGTTACCTGCGGCACTTCAGCCGGCTTTGGCAAATCCCAACCCGGATTGCGCGGCGCGCCTGCGGTCGCGTTGAACGCATCGAAATCCGTACCCTTGAGATTAAGGGACAACAGCGCAGCTCCCGAATCCTCTGCAACCGACATCTCGGCCGTATCCACTGCCATCGGTGCGCCCAGTTCCAGCACCAGGCGTGACCATCCGGGAACATAGGCCCCGAATTGCACACCGCTGACGCGTTCGGACTGCAGAAAATCCTCTCGGTTCAGCCCGGTCCAGTCCACCTCATTGAAGTCCAGAACCATACGGTAGGGATCTTGCAGGGTGAAAATCCTGTACGGGACGCCCTGGCTGAGGCCGATATCCACCCGAACGCCGGTCCGCCCGACATCCGAGATGCGACTTTGATCGGGCTGAACGCGTGCCAAAGCGCTGAAGTCCTGCGCAACGGCGGCGCTGGCCAGCGCCCAGATCAGCGCTATGCAAAAGAAGATCCTGCTCATGGCCTCAAGTTTTCCCGAGATCGTTTGGCGGGCAGCCTATACCACAAGGGATGATTTGTGAACGGCTCAGGCCTGTTCCCGGACCGCTCCACGCTCGGCCATGAACAAGCGCAAACGCTCAAGCCCTTCTTCTATGTCGGCAGTCGCCCTCGCGTAGGAAAAGCGCAGGGTCGTATGCCCACGTTGCGGGTCGAAATCCAGACCCGGCGTGACCGCCACACCGGCCTTCTCCAGAATCTCGGCGGCAAAGGCGCGGCTGTCATCGGTCAGGTCAGACACATCGGCATAAACATAAAACGCCCCATCCGGCGGAGCGATGTTGGTAAACCCGGCCTTGGGCAGACCTTCCAGCATTAAAGCGCGGTTTTGGCGGTACACGTCCAGATTGGCTTGCAACTCCTCCTCGCAATCCATCGCCGCCAGTGCCGCGAGCTGGCTGGCATGTGGCGCGCAGATGAACATGTTCTGAGCGATCCGCTCGACCACGCGCACCTGATCTTCGGGCACCACCATCCAGCCCACGCGCCAGCCGGTCATCGAAAAGTATTTCGAGAATGAGTTGATTACATAGCACTCATCCGTCAGTTCCAGCGCGGTAACGGCCTTGGCCTCATATTCCAGACCATGGTAAATCTCATCGCTGATGAACGACGCCCCCTGCCCGTGCGCTGCTTCGATCAACGCGCCCATAGCAGCGTGATCCAGCATTGTGCCGGTGGGGTTCGCAGGCGAGGCAACCATAAGCCCTTGCAGGTCCATGCCCTGAATATCCGCGGCCACGGGCTGCAACCTGTTTTCCGGCGCGGTTGGCAAATCGACCGGCACCAGCCCGAGCGCCCTGAGAATCTGGCGGTACGAAGGGTATCCCGGCGCGCCGATGCCAATGCGGTCGCCGCTGTCGAACAAAGCGGTGAAAGCCAAAAGAAAACCGCCGGACGATCCAGGGGTGATCACCACACGTTCGGGGTTCAGGTCGACATCGTACCAATCGCCATAGAGCCGCGCGACCCGCTTGCGCAGCGCAGGCAGACCCAAGGCCACCGTATAGCCCAACGGGTGTTGCTCCATCGCCTTCGCCAGCGCTTCGGTTGCGCCTTTTGGCGCGCCGGTGCCGGGCTGGCCGACTTCCATGTGGATCACATGACGCCCTGCCTCTTCGGCTTTGCGCGCCGCCTCCATCACGTCCATCACGATGAAGGGATCGACCCCGGACCGGGTTGAGTTTCTCATGCCCATCTCCCATGTTGCAGCCATGGCTTTTGAACGCGTATCCCGGCTGGCGTCAATCCCGGCCCTGATGCTTGCGGTTGTCGTCTGGCTGTCGGCAGCGGCACAATCGCACGCGCAAGGCCTGATCCGTGATCCCGACATCGAACATGGGCTGCGTGAGTTGGCCTTTCCCGTCTTGCGGGCCGCCGGGCTGAACACCAACCGGGTTCAGATTCTGGTCGTCAATGACAACACGTTCAACGCATTCGTCATCGACTACAACGCCATCTATGTGAATTACGGGCTGATTCTGACGGTCGAAAGCCCCGAAATGCTGCAAGCCGTGATCGCGCATGAGGCCGCCCATATCGCGAATGGTCATCTTGCGCGCCGGGTCGAAAATTTTCGGGCCGCGCAGCGTAAGGCCGGCCTTGGCACCGCATTGGCCCTGCTGGCTGCTGCGGCAGGCGGCGGCGAAGCGGCCGTTGGCATCGCCGCAGGCACACAGGGCGCGGCGCTTCGCAGTTTTCTGGGTCATACCCGCGCCGAAGAGGCCTCGGCCGACCGAAGCGCTGCAAGCTATCTGCGCTGGGCCGAAATTTCGCCCAGCGGGATGGTCGCCTTGCACCGGAAATTCGCAGGACAGGAATTGCTGAGCACCGCCAATCAGGACCCCTATATGCGGTCGCACCCCACCAGCCGGGAACGTTTGCGCGCCGCCGAAGCCTTTTTGGATGAATTTGGTGACAAGACTGTTCCAAATGCCAATGCAGATTACTGGTTTGCCCGTGTCAAAGGCAAACTATCGGCCTTTTTGCGGTCTCCCAATTGGACGCTACGGCGGGCCAAAGAGGAAAGCGATCCGGATATCCGTCTGATGCGAGTGGCCTCGGCCCATCATCAGAACCGCGATTTGGGCCGTGCCCGTGCCGCCATCGACGAGGCTCTCGCGCTGCGCCCAAACGACCCTTATTACTACGACCTCAAAGGGCAAATACTACTGGAAAACAGACGCTTGAACGAATCTGTTGAAGCTTATGGGAACGCCGTTGAAATGGCCCCCAACAATGCGCTGATCCTTGCAGGATATGGGCGCGCCTTACTGGCACAGGGGCAAACCAAACAAGCCCTGACCACCTTGGAAAAAGCCCGTGCGCGCGATTACCGAAATGTCAGGCTGATGCAGGATCTGGGTGTTGCCTATTCAAAAATTGGCAATAACGGGATGGCGTCGACCGTGACGGCAGAACGCTATGCGTTGCAAGGGCGTTTGGATGACGCTGGAATTCACGCGAAACGGGCCATCGGGCAACTGCCCGAAGGCTCTCCGGGTTGGCAACGGGCACAGGACGTGCTGATTGCTTCGGAACGATTCAAGAAAAACAAAAGGAAACGGAAATGATCCTCAGACATGCTGCAGCCGCCCTTCTGGGGCTTTCCTTGGCAGCCACCTCAGTGCAGGCGTTGGACCTGAACGCGATGAGTGATGCCGAAAAGGCCGAGTTCGGCGCGCAGGTGCGGGAGTACCTGCTGGAAAACCCCGAAGTGATCATCGAAGCGATCAACATTCTGGAACAGCGCAATGCTGTCGCCGAAGCGGCAGCGGATAAAGAACTGGTTGTCGCCAATGCGGATGAGCTGTTCAACGATGGTTTTAGCTGGGTCGGTGGCAACCCGGATGGCGACATCACACTGGTCGAGTTCATGGATTACCGCTGCGGCTATTGCCGTCGCGCCGTGCCCGAAGTGGCCAGCCTGTTGGCTGAAGACGGCAATATCCGGCTTGTGATCAAGGAATTCCCCATTCTGGGCGAAGCATCCGTTCAGTCTTCGCGCTTTGCCGTGGCCACCAAGCACGTGGCGGGCGACGATGCCTATAAGCAGGTCCACGACGCCCTGCTGGAATTCACGGGCGAGCCGACCGAAATCTCGCTGCGCCGCATTTCGGACGGTCTGGGTTTGGACAGCGATGCAATCGTCGCGGCGATGGACAGCGACCGTGTTACCGACGAAATCACCCGCACCCGCGCTTTGGCACAACGGATGCAGATCTCTGGAACGCCCTCGTTCGTTTTGGGCACCGAGATGCTGCGTGGTTTCCTGCCCGCTGATCAGATGCAACAGATTGTTGATGGCGTGCGCGCTGAACAGGGCTGAGTGTTTGGGGCGGTTCATCCGCCCCTTCCAAAATCAAAGACCGACAATCACTCTTCCTTCGGTTCCACTGCCCGTTGGTATAGATGCCATGTGGTATGGCCAAGGATCGGCAGGGTAAAGATCAGGCCGAGAAACGCCGGGACCAGCGACAACAGCATGGTTACCGAGATGATTGCCGCCCAGCTGAGCATGACCACCGGGCTTTCCGATACGACGCGTAAAGACGTTAACATGGCGGAAACGAAATTGGTTTCCCGGTCCAGCAGCATGGGCATGGCGACGACGGTCACCGAAAACAGGACAGCCGACAGGAAGGCGCCGACGCAGGTGCCAACCGCAAGGAATGTCCAACCCTGTGGCGTGAAGAAGACGATGTTCAAGAACCCGTCAAAATCCGAAAAAGACGCTTTCTGCAGGATAATCGCCAGCCACAGCCGCACCTGGTAAATCCACACCCAGAATATGAACAGGGTAACAAAGGCCATCCAGCCCATTTCGCGTTTGCGTTGATTGGCCATGACGGTGAGGATTTCAACCCACCCGAAACGCTCGCCTTTCTGCAACCGTCGGGATATCTCGTACAGCCCGGCGGCAGCGAAAGGCGCAACCAGAGGAAAGCCGACAATAGCGGGAATGATCATCCAGATCTTGCCAAGCCAGACCAGGCTCCAAACCATCAGGATGCCAAACACAGCATAGAATAGACCAAAGAAACCGCTCATGAAGGGGCGCGACAGAAAGTCGGAAAACCCGGCCTTCAGCGACGCGGTGATATCATCTGCAGTAACCCTGTTGACTTTGGGCATGGCCTGCTGCGGCGGTGTGAGTTTGTCTGGCGGTGTGGAACCTGCGGTGTCGGATGTCATGACACACTCCTCCCAATGCATGGCGCCGCGCTGGTCTGTTTACCACCAGGACCGGCGGTGAACAGACGTCCATCCTGTGCATAAGAGTGTGCAACAGGGGTGGCCCAAGGGCAAGGAGTGAGTGTGGCAGCTGTATCTGCTTTAACTTAGCAGCCAAACGCGCAAATTACTCGGCGGCTTCTGCCGCTGCGTCCAGTTCAGCCGCCTTTTTCTCGACCTGCTCCACGATGTGATCGATCATCTGATCGTTCGACATCTTGTGGCTGGCTTTACCCGCCAGATAGACCATGCCAGAGCCTGCACCGCCGCCGGTAAAGCCGACATCGGTCATCAGTGCTTCGCCCGGTCCATTGACCACGCAGCCGATGATCGACAGAGACATCGGCGTTTTGATGTGTTCCAACCGATGCTCCAGCGCCTCGACGGTTTTGATGACGTCAAAGCCCTGCCGCGCGCAGGATGGGCATGAGATGATGTTTACACCCCGGTGGCGCAGACCAAGGGATTTGAGGATTTCGAACCCGACCTTGACCTCTTCCACCGGATCAGCGGAAAGGCTGACACGGATCGTGTCACCGATACCCATCCACAGAAGATTACCCAGACCGATGGCGGACTTGATAGTGCCAGAGACCAATCCGCCAGCTTCGGTGATACCCAGATGGATGGGGGCGTCTGTGGCTTCGGCAATGCCCTGATAGGCTGCCGCGGACAGGAAAACGTCACTGGCTTTCACACTGATCTTGAACTCGTGAAAGTCGTTGTCTTGCAGGATGCGGATATGTTCCAAGCCGCTTTCAACCATCGCCTCGGGGCACGGTTCGCCGTATTTCTCAAGCAGGTGCTTTTCCAGACTTCCCGCGTTCACGCCGATGCGGATCGAACAGTTGTGGTCGCGGGCGGCCTGAATGACCTCTTTCACGCGGGTCTCGTCCCCGATATTGCCGGGATTGATGCGAAGACAGGCAGCCCCAGCTTCGGCGGCTTCGATGCCGCGTCGGTAGTGAAAATGAATGTCCGCCACAATGGGCACCGGGCTTTCGCGCACGATCTCTTTCAGCGCCTTGGACGAACCCTCATCGGGCACCGAAACCCGCACGATATCAGCACCCGCCTCGGCCGCGGCCTGCACCTGCGCTACGGTGGCAGCGACATCGGTGGTCAGCGTGTTGGTCATGGTCTGCACCGCAATGGGCGCGTCGCCACCAACGGGGACGTTACCGACCATGATTTGACGGGATTTACGACGATAAATGTCGCGCCAGGGGCGTACATGATTGAGGGACATAAGGACGGATCCGCGTCTGCCTGAGTTGCGACTGTAGATAGTTCGGCAACCGGGTTACCGCAATGGCTAGATCACTCAGCGGGCGCTTCTGTCGCCTCGGTCTGCAATTCAGCCACCAATTGCTTGAGCGCGCTGTTCTGCTCTGCCTCAAGATCGGCAACGGCATAGGTTTCGGACACCGCGTCCTTCGACAGAACAACGCCTTTGGCTACAGTGCCCGGAGCACCCGCTGGCCCGTAGTGTTCGCCATTCATCGAGAAGTAGACCGAACCTGATGCGCCTGCGCGCAGGGATGGCGGCTCTTCCGTCAGGGGCACTTCGAACACGCTGCCCTGCTCAACCGTGCCCAGCGTGCCTTCGAAAATCACACTTCCATCAGCTGCGGTCACGCGCATCCATGCGGGGTTAACGGCAACGATCTTGAGCGTTGTGTCGATCTGTTCAACCACTTGCGGCAAGGCCGGTCTTTCGACTGTGTGAACCTCAGCCACTTCGAATTTTGGCAATTCCGGTGGGCGGAAGGTTCCTACGTCGCGCGGGTCGAGCGTGGAAATCGGAGCATCCCGTGCAACCAGAACCGGCACATCCAGCGCCTGCGGGCGATAGAGACGGTCCAGAGCTTCGGCGCTTGCCGTCTCAGCAACATCCTCTGACGCGCTGCTGCGCGCCGCATCCAGCGGATCCAGATCGGACAGAACCACCGGTGCCTGTTCCACCGGGCTGACCTGTACTTGCTGAATTTTGTTCAGAACAGTCCAGCCGCCATAGCCAATACCGCCAATCACCGCCAGCAGGACCAGCGACGAGCCAATGGCTCGGGGTTCAATCTGGCTGACAAAAGATTCCCGGCCCGGAGTGTAAGGCGTGTTGGGTGAAATGAAGGGATCGCGCCCCATCGGACCTCGTGCGGGTAACGCGCCAGAGGGTTTGCGAACGACCGAGGCTTCGGCCGACATGCCATGGGCAACTTCAAATCCGCTTTCCTCGCAGAAGGATGCAAAGGTTTCATCCGGGTTCATTCCCAGATAGCGCGCATAAGAACGCACATACCCGGCGATAAAGCCGGGTGTGTCGAATGCTTCGGGATCTGCGTTTTCGATGGCAGCAATGTAGTTGGCTTTGATCCGCAGTTCGCGCTGAACGTCCAGAAGAGATTTGCCCATCGTCGCGCGTTCACCGCGCATCTTATCGCCCAGGCGAACTTCGTAGTCGTCAAACCCTTTTGGTCTGACATCCACGTCCTCTTCGGAATTGCGCTGTGATCTGCGCCCAATCATCCCTGCTGCCCCATTCTGCCCGTCGCGTGTTTCGCGTAAGCGTCGAATCATCCCCACAATGATTCGTTCACTTCTTTTGTTAGCCTAAGCTTAACACGCGGCAAACTCGTTGCACACTTTGGCGTGAGGTTATCCGGCAAGTTCGGCGCGATTTAGCGCACAATGTGACCAAAGTTCGTCCATCGCCTGCACCAGACGGTTCATTTCGTCGGGTCCATGCACCGGAGAAGGGGTAAACCGCAGCCGCTCGGTTCCGCGCGGGACGGTCGGGAAATTGATCGGTTGCACATAAATACCATAATCGTCCAGCAACCGGTCGCTCAGGATTTTGGTATGCACAGGGTCACCAACGATGACCGGGACAATATGGCTGCCATGGTCGATCAAAGGCAGGCCCATCCCTTTCAGACGCAGCTTGAGGATCTTGGCCTGGGTCTGATGCTGTTCGCGCAGCTCAGTTGCCGTTTTCAGATACGCGACAGATGCCGCGGCCCCTGCGGCAACGGCAGGCGGCAGGGATGTGGTGAAGATGAAGCCCGGCGCATAAGAACGCACGGCGTCACACATCTTGGCGCTGGCCGCGATATAGCCGCCCATCACGCCATAGGCTTTGGCAAGGGTGCCATTGATGATGTCGATACGATGGGCCAGACGATCCCGTTCGGTCACACCACCGCCACGCGGGCCGTACATGCCAACAGCGTGAACTTCGTCGATATAGGTCAGCGCGCCAAATTCGTCGGCCAGATCGCAGATCTCTTCGATCGGACCAAAGTCACCGTCCATGGAATAGACCGACTCGAAGGCGATCAGCTTGGGCGCGGCAGGATCGTCCGCCTCAAGCAATTCGCGCAGATGCGCCACGTCGTTGTGACGGAAGATGCGCTTGGCACCGCCATTGCGGCGCACGCCTTCGATCATCGAAGCATGGTTCAGCGCGTCGGAGTAAATGATCAGGCCCGGGAACAGCTTGGGCAGCGTGCTGAGCGTGGCGTCGTTGGCGATATAGGCACTGGTGAACAACAGCGCCGCTTCCTTGCCATGCAGATCAGCCAGCTCGGCCTCAAGCTTCTTGTGATAAACCGTGGTGCCCGAAATATTGCGTGTACCGCCCGAACCCGCACCGGCGGCATCAACCGCCTCGTGCATTGCGTTCAGCACAACAGGGTGTTGGCCCATACCCAGATAGTCATTGCCACACCACACGGTGATATTCTGTTGGGACCCATCCGGGCGCGTACGCACCGCGTGGGGGAAATGTCCATTGCGACGTTCGATATCGATGAAAGTCCGGTAACGACCTTCATCATGCAGCCTGGCAATCGCTGAATCGAGCTGAGCAGTATAGTCCAACGGACCCTCCTTGAATGCCCGATCCGGTCTCCGTTCGGGCAATTAGTCTGCCACATCCCACAGTTTAACCTGTTTCAGCGGCTTTGTGTTCCTTTATTCAGCTGGTTACAGCCGAACAGGTGAACCCAACTTTGATTTGCATCAAATATAAGGTCACATCACCTACGGCAAGTATAGTTCCGGCCAAAGGACGCGTGGAAACGACGCAGGCCCCGTCGCATCGCTCAACTATTCGTGGGGCGTATTTCCGGTCAACCACTCTGGACGGCGCCGATAACGCTGCTAGGTTCGCCCAAACTTTGACAAGCAGGAGCCCCCCATGTCGCTAGACACCGTGCTGAACCGAATCGACGAAGATCTGCAAACCTCGATCGACCGCCTGATGGAACTGCTGCGCATCCCCTCGATTTCGACCGACCCCGCCTACAAGGCCGAAGTCGACCGCGCCGCGGACTGGCTGGTCGCCGATCTGAACAGCATCGGAATTGCGGCGGAGAAACGGGAAACTCCGGGTCACCCGATGGTCGTGGGCCATGTGGGCGAAGACACAGATGCCCCGCATATCCTGTTTTACGGGCATTACGACGTGCAGCCCGTTGATCCATTGAACCTATGGACACGCGACCCCTTCGATCCTGCCATCGAAGACACCGAGCATGGCCCCGTCATTCGTGGACGCGGAGCATCGGATGACAAAGGCCAGTTGATGACCTTTGTCGAAGCCTGCCGCGCGTGGAAAGCGGTGCACGGTTCCCTGCCCTGCCGCATCACTTTCTTCTTCGAGGGCGAAGAAGAATCCGGCTCGCCCTCACTGGTCCCGTTCCTCGAAGAAAACGCGGCTGAACTGAAAGCGGATCTGGCACTAGTTTGTGATACATCCATGGTATCGCGTGGTGTTCCGTCGATTGCCGCGCAGCTGCGCGGTATGTTGAAGGACGAATTCACCATCGTCGGCCCCCGCATCGACCTGCACTCCGGCCATTATGGCGGCCCGGGTCTGAACCCCCTGCGTGAATTGTCGAAAATCGTAGCCTCTTTCTACGATGACGAAACCGGACGGGTCGCGGTAGAAGGATTTTACGAAGGCGTTCACGAAGTACCCGAAGACCAGCTGCGCCAATGGCAAAACTGTGGATTCGACGAGGCGGACTACCTGAACTCGGTCGGCTTCACCCAACCACACGGAGAAAAAAACTATTCAACGCTCGAGCAACAATGGGCACGCCCGACACTCGAGATGAACGGTCTGTGGGGCGGCTACAACGGAGCTGGCTCGAAAACCGTGATACCATCGGAAGCACATTGTAAAATCACCTGCCGGTTGGTCGGCGATATGGACCCTGACGCATTGCGCACCAAGATCCGCAAACATGTAGAAGATCGTCTGTCGCCGGATGCAAAAGTGGTCTGGGACAACGATCTGGAAGGCTCGCCCGCCTCGGTCATGAACATCAACCGTCCGGAGTTCGAAGCCGCACGCGGAGCATTGTCGGACGAATGGGACCGCGAAGCGGTGTTTACCGGCATGGGAGGCTCGATCCCTGTCGTCGGTTATTTCAACACTGTTCTGGGGCTTGATTCGATGCTGGTCGGTTACGCCAATGAAGATGACGCCATCCATTCCCCGAATGAGAAATATGACGTCAAGAGCTTCCACAAGGGCATCCGCTCCTGGGCCCGTATTCTTGATGCTTTGAACAAGTAAGGGTTTTTCAGCGAGGCTCTGCCTCGCGCTCCGGGATATTTGCAGCCAGATGAATAGAGGATCCCTGCTTCATCTGGCCCAAAATATCCCGGGGGAGGCGCGCGCAGCGCGGCGGGGGCAGAGCACCCTGCCCGACCGAAACACACGTACATATTACATGTGGATCACGCGGCCATACGCATCCAACACGCTCTCGTGCATCATTTCTGACAGCGTTGGGTGCGGGAAGACCGTATTCATCAGGTCTTCTTCGGTTGTCTCCAACTGACGCCCCACAACATAGCCTTGGATCAGTTCGGTGACTTCTGCACCAATCATATGCGCACCGAGTAGCTCACCTGTCTTGGCGTCGAACACCGTTTTGATCAGACCTTCCGGCTCACCCAAAGCAATGGCCTTGCCGTTGCCGATGAACGGGAAACGGCCAACTTTAATGTCGTACCCCAGCTCTTTGGCTTTCGCTTCGGTATACCCCACCGACGCCACCTGAGGCTGGCAATATGTGCATCCGGCGATGCTTTCAGGCTTGACCGGGTGGGCGTGCTGGCCCGCGATCAGATCGGCGACCATGACGCCTTCATGGCTGGCCTTGTGCGCCAGCCAGGGTGCGCCGGCGATGTCGCCGATCGCGTAGAGACCCTCGACACCGGTCCGGCAATATTCATCGGTCACCACATGCGTGCGATCGATCTTGACGCCCAAAGCTTCCAGGCCGAGGTTTTCGACATTCCCGACGATACCGACCGCCGAGATCACTGTGTCGAATTCGTGCTTTTCAACCTTGCCCTTAACTTCGATATGAGCGATCACTTTGCCCTTGCCACGATCCAGTTGCTTGACCATGGCCTTTTCCATGATGGTCATGCCCTGCTTGGTGAAGGCCTTCTTGGCCAGGGCGCTGATTTCCGCATCTTCTACAGGCAGCACGCGATCCATCACCTCGACCACGGTCGTGTCAGCGCCCAATGTGTTGTAGAAGCTTGCAAATTCGATGCCGATTGCGCCCGAGCCGATGACTAGCAGCTTCTTGGGCATCCGAGGCGGTTGCAAGGCGTGCTTGTAGGTCCAGACCAGATCACCATCCGCTTCGAGACCGGGCAATTCACGGGCCCGCGCGCCGGTTGCGAGAATGATGTTCTTGGCTGTTAATTCTTCGGTGCCCTTGTCGGTTTTGACACTGACCTTGCCTTTGGCAGGGATCGTGGCCTCGCCCATCACTACGGCAACCTTGTTCTTTTTCAACAGATGACCGATGCCGCCGGACAACTGGCCGGCCACACCGCGCGATCGTTTGACGACCGCGTCAAGATCGTAGCCAACCTTGTCAGCCTTAAGGCCGAAATCCTTGGCCCGTTCCATCAGATGGAAAACTTCGGACGACCGCAGCAATGCTTTGGTGGGGATACAACCCCAGTTCAGGCAGATGCCGCCTAGATGCTCGCGTTCAACCACAACGGTTTTCAGACCAAGCTGGGCCGCGCGGATGGCAGCAACATAGCCACCGGGGCCAGCCCCGATTACGATCAGATCATAGGATTGTGCAGCCATGTGTCCCTCTCGGCGCAGGTGTCAGAAAATTTAGTTTACCATTAAACTATTTTCAGAAACGCATCAACATACAGTTCCCGCGACAAATGGAACGCAGGGTAAACCGCACCTGGATTTGCGGATTTCAGCCTATACGCCGGTCAAAGCTATGGCTAGAAAAGAAACACCGAGGCCGCTCGAACATTTCTGAAAACATTTAATTCAAGGGACTTACCATGGCCAAAACACTGAAGGATTTGCTGCTCGCCCTTCTCAACGCGACATTGATACTTGTGGCCCTGTGCCTGTTTCTTGGCTGGAAGCTGGCATCGAAAGTAGAAAGCGTGACGGCAGAGTTCTCGGAAACGGTGCAGGTTCTGACCCCAATTCGGGATGAGGCGAAGAGCATTCGGGATGAGCTTGCTGCATTGCGCGGTGATTTGACAACGCTGACGCAGAAGAACCAGATCACGGATGTTCAAGCGGCGCAAAACATCCGGGCAACGTTGAGCCGTCTGAATGCAGTTGAACAGAGGCTGCAGACGGTGCAGGAACGGTTCGCTGAACTTGCGGAAACGCCAGAAGTGCTGATCGCTCAAACCATACAGACCGGAGCAGACATCGCATCCGAACGAGTGTTGGCGCTCAAGAGATGTGAGCCGCAATCCTAAATCAGGCCAGTTCTATTGTCGCGGTTCCAGCCTGTTTCGGCGATTTCAACCTGCCGTCTGAAGCTCACGCACAGTGACGCCGTAACCGCCCTTATCGACATAAGCCTCTTCATGTGGCGTCGAATTACGTGACAGCGCTTCGTTCCGATACGGGAACCGACCGAATTTGCGGATTACTTCGCGATGCGCGCGGGCGTGCAGCAGATTGCTTGTATCGCCGCTCATGTTCTCGCACATCAAACGCACGCAGCGTTCCTGATCGCACAGGTTTTCAGAATGCATCATCGGCAGGTAGAAGAACTGCCGGGCCGGTTCGTCGATCTTTTTGTCCCAGCCCTTGTCGACCGCGCATTTTGCAGCCGCCAAAGCAGCGCGATCTGTCGCGAATGCACGCGCCTGACCCCGGAACATGTTGCGTGGAAATTGGTCCGTCAGAATAATGTAGGCCAGTGATCCACTTGGATAGGTCAGCCAGAGCGAAAATTTGCCCTCGGTCGCCGCCTCCCACGTTGACAGAAAACGTTTGCGGATGTCTGCATCCAGCGCGTCATCCTGTAAATACCAGCCCTTAGGACCCACCTCATCTAACCAAAAACTCAATACTTCTTCAGGCGTTACCATTGCCTTAAACTCCGTCTTGTGCCCGCACCCGGGACGTAAGGTCATTTAAGGCCGTTTTACAGAACTGTTACAGTAACATATTGCAACACTTGCGACATAAACCTGTGTCCTAGGCGTCTTCCTGCTCAGCTTGCTCGGCTTCGGCCGCTTCGATGGCGACTTCCTGCGCCACTTCAAACGCAACTGGCGAGGCCGTAGGATACAGCGTCGACATTGTGCCGGTTTCGTCCACCGGAACCGAAGCGCGCTGCGTCGTGCGGTACAACGCGTAGAGCGCCATCGCGAATAACAATGCCGCAATAAAGAGAAAAAAGCCTGCCGGTCCGAAAATGGCATCCCCCATCAGCCAGCCGGTGATCAGCGGCCCGGCGATCGCGCCCATGCCGTTGATGAACACCAGCCCCCCAGAGGCAGCCGCCATATCCTCGTGATCCAAAAAGTCGTTCGCGTGCGCGATCAGCAGCGAATAAAGCGGGTTGGAGGTGCCGCCGATCAGGAAAGCCGAACCCAGCAGAATTGGAAACGATCCCCCCATCATCATAGCGATCGTTGCGCCACAACCACCGGCAAGCGCCACAAGAAGGATCAGAAAGCGCCGGTCCATGCGGTCCGAGAACCAGCCCAATGGGTATTGAAGCACGACCGCGCCGATATAAAACGTCGCAACAAAGGTCGAGATTTCCACAAGGGACAACCCAGCCCGTGCGCCGTAAACCGCCGCCATACCGAACTGCGCCGAAAACACGCCGCCCAACAGGAACATACCAACGCAGCCCAGGGGCGAGGTTTCCAACAGTTTCCTCAGTGTCATCGGCTTGGTGGTGTCAAAGGCCGGCGTTGGAGAAATCGACAACAGAATGGGCGCGAAGGACACCGAAACCAGGATCGAGGCAATCACAAAGGCTTCGTATCCGGCGGGGTCGCCAATCAGCACAAGTGCCTGCGCACTGATGATGCCAACCATCTGGACAATCATGTAAAGCGACAGCGCCTGCCCGCGGTTTTCATTGCTTGCCGCGTTGTTGAGCCAGCTTTCCGCAGTGACGTAGACGCCCGAAAAGCAGAACCCGATCAATACCCGGCCCAGGGTCCACGCGATCGGGTCGGTCAGCAAGGGGTACATGATCATCACTGCCGAAATGAATGACGCCAGCGCCGCGAACACGCGTACATGGCCGACGCGCCGGATCATCTCGGGCGCTAGGCGTGAGCCGCCCAGAAAACCCAGGAAATAGCCGGACATCACAACGGACATTTCAAAGGTCGAAAAGCCTTCGATCTCACCCCGGACACCCAAGATCGTACCCTGAAGACCGTTTCCGATCATCAACAACCCCATGCCGAGCAACAAAGCCCATGCGCTGGAAAGGACCTGAATCATTGGGGCCTCCGAGAAATGCCAACCTGAATTGAGATTCGTTGTGCGATCAAAGACCGCCATTGTCGAGCTTGTCTACGACATTCCCGATTATTGATACTGAATACACGTCTTTCACGGGATCAAAAGCGACGCATCTCCATAAGAAAAAAACCGGTATTTCCGGGCGATGGCATGGGCATAGACCTCGCGCATACGCTCCTGCCCCATCAGCGCCGAGACCAGCATCAGCAACGTTGATTTCGGCAGATGGAAATTTGTCATCAACGCGTCCGTTACGTTGAACCTGAAACCGGGATAGATGAAAATATCCGTCTCGCCTTCCCACGGTTCGATCACACCGGACCGCGCTGCGCTTTCGATCAGACGCAGGGCTGTTGTGCCCACCGGAATCACGCGCCCGCCTGCAGCCTTGGTCGCCTGTATCTCGGCCACAGCCTTGGGGCTGACCTGCCCCCATTCGGCGTGCATCTTGTGGGTTGTCACGTCCTCGACCTTGACCGGCAGGAAAGTTCCAGCCCCTACATGGAGCGTCACATGTGTGAAACTCACACCGCTTTCCGTCAGTGCCTGCATCAAACCTTCATCGAAATGCAGTGACGCCGTTGGGGCGGCCACGGCGCCGGAACGGTTGGCCCAAATGGTCTGATAGTCGGTCTTGTCCTGCTCGTCCGCCGGGCGTTTGGCCGCGATGTAAGGCGGCAGGGGCATTGCACCAGCCTGATTTAGCGCGGCGTCGAAGTCCTCGCCGCTGAGGTTGAAGCGCAGATAGGCCTGCCCGTCCTCGACCCGATCCAGCGTTGCACTCAGGTCGTCGGAAAAGGCGATCTCTTCCCCCGGCTTCACTTTCTTCAGCGGTTTGATCAATGCAGACCAGGTGCCATCGGCCTGCGGGTCCAGCAAGGTGGCCTCGATCCCCGCCGAAACCGGGCCTTGTGCGCTGTCCCGGTGGCGACGACCGTTCAGGCGCGCCGGGATGACGCGGGTATCGTTCAGCACCAACCGGTCGCCCGGTTGCAGGAAATCAGGCAGGTCGAACACGTGGCTGTCCGTCGTTGCATCCCCCTGCGCCACCAACAGGCGCGCGGAAGAACGCGGGCAGGCAGGCCGCGTGGCAATCAGGTCATCGGGCAGGTGGAAATCAAAATCGCTGAGCTTCATGCCCGCGCCTTACAACTCTGGATCAGATTCGGCCATATCCTGTCAGCGATCGCTGGGAGATGCTCCAAAAGTACGTTTCGGTTCATCGGGCTTCTGAGGAGCCGCGTTCGGACCATCCTGAACCTTTGGCGCGGGCGCACGTAAAAGGTTTCGCAGAAAAAGAGGGGCCAGACCGGACAGCGGATTGACCGACACTTTGGGAGAGGCGAGCGGACCGGTGAGCGTATAATTGAACCCGATAATCCCTTCGCCCTTGCGTGTGAACACACTGCCAATCGCATTAAGCAGGTAAATAGGTGAGATCGCCCCCCGCAGGTTCAGCATTTCGTTCACCGTATCGATGGTGCCGTCAAAAGACAGGCCCATGGACGGTCCTACGGCACTGCCGCTGAGCACTTTGATATCCGTCGGGGTGATCCTCATCCGGCTATCAATGGCCGAGAAAAAGATACCCTGCCCCGCCATCTCATCCAGCAGGCCGACAAGGCTGATCGCGTTCAGCAAAGCAGCCATGGCCGGGGCATCGGTGATCCGCGTGTTGACGATTTTCAGGATCACATCGTAGCTGCCGGGTGCGGCCACAGGCTCGAGCTTCAGGTTCATGTCACCGCCACGCGCCTGGGTCAGAACCCCGGCTGACCGCAATACGGCCCCCGCATCCTTCGAGGTCAGGTTTACGGCGCTTCGGTTCCCTCTGGGGCTCACCTGTCCGCTGACTGACGCCCCGCCATTCACCCGCGCGGCGAAGTTGCCATTGATGCCCCCGGTGGTTTGAAAGGCACCACGAAACCCCGTCAACGCGACCGATTCCGTGACCTGAAGGCGATCAAGCGCCACATCCAGTTTCGGCCCGGCACCACCGCTGCCCGATCCTTCGCTTGTCCCGAAATTGGCGCGCCCCATATTCAGCACGCCACCAAGGACACGAATGTCCGGCATGGCAGCGCCGCGCCCGATCAGCTCGGCCGGGACCGCAAGCCAGTTGCCAAGATCGAAGGAACTGAACCGAACCCGGTCATATTCGCCATTCTCGCGAAACGTAATTGAGGCTGAAGTACGCAGCCCCGCAGCATTGATGCGCAGGCTATCCACTTTCAGTTGCGACCCCAAAGTCGCCTCGGCCGTCAAAGTACCCGTCGAATTTGCCCCTTTGCGCCACCCGAGCTCGGGGATGGCCAGCGCCACCCCTTGCAAATCTGACTCAACCGACAAATTAGGCGGCGACCCCGCCCCGAGACCCAGAGTGATGTCCGCCGTCCCTTTTCCGGTCAGCATACCCGACGGCAGGCCGGCTCCGATTTCATCCATCAAAAGCGGAGACAGCTCGATCTGTCCGGTTAACGTGCTGCGCTGTTCGGATTTGCCATCAATCGGCTGCCGCCAGAGCGCCGTCATCGGCACGTCCCCAAAACGTCCCTGCCCCTGAATCTGAACCCCGGATTGATCACCAGAAAGATCCAGCAGATCAGCACTCACGGAAAATCCGGGCACCAGCCGATCGCTGGACAGATTGGCCAGATTGCCATTGAAGTGGAACTCAGTGTCCTGAAACTTGAGACCCTTTTTCAGCGGCAGGGACAGCGTTCCGGAAAGCGATGCTGTTCCCTTGGCCACATCAACGGGCAGCCCGGCTTTGCTTAGCAGCGACAGAGGGGGCCGATCCAGCAAGGACAACGCAGCCGTCACACTGCCCGTGGCCTGAATACGCGCAATTGCGGGGGCGGATTTTTTGATATCGGTGTCGGGTATGATGAAAGATGTCCCCGACGCGTCTACCGCACCGCCGTCATCCGCGATCACAACCCCTTGCTCCGCCGTGACCGTAAACCTTCGATTGATCAGGCTGGCCTGACCCTGCGCTTTTTCTATCGGCGGCAGAGTTTTGACAAACCGGATCTTGGCCTCTGAAAAACCGAAATCCAGATAGAGGTCCGGCTCTGACCCTGGCAGCAAGCGCAGGGCAAAGTCCATATCCGACAGTACCCCTTCATACAGGTTTTCCGTCACCCATTCCCGCGGTTTCGGGGCCAGACGTTCGGGCCAATAGCTAAGAACTTTGTCGGACGTCATCTGATTCAAATGCGCATCCAGCTCGACCGCCCAGCCATCCGGCCGTCCATTCAGAACACCAAAGGCACGCACTGTGTGACCCGGATCTTCGATGGTCATCTGCCCCAGACGCAACTGGAACGGGTCCAACGCCATCTTGAAGTCCAGACTGGCGCGTGACAGCTGAATGGGTTCCGGAAACAGGTTCGCAGGGTTCACGTTGATGCCGGATAGTCGCAACTGCGCAGACAAGCTGTCCAGCACACCGTCTTCTGCGCCTTCCAGAAACGCCTTTCCGTCAGCCTGCACGTCACCCCAGGCCGAGACTACGGACACTTCGTTGAAGTCCAGCGTCTGACTGGCAGGATCATAGGTGAAATATGTCCGGGCGGATTCGAAAGGAACCGGGCGGGTTTCCGGGTTGGGCTGTACCGCCCCTGCCCCCAGATTGAGCGTTGCGTACACAGTCCCGATTGCTCCGCTTTCATCGACGCCGCCCCGCAATGCACCTGAAATCGGGGCCTTCAGAACTTGCAGCCAAGCTAGAGCGGGCGATTGGCCTGCAATATCCTCGGCCGGAAGGTCGGTGACCGATATGCCAAACTGCGCAGCAGGTGTACCCAGAACGCTTGTATAGTTGGCCTCGATGGCACTGACATAGTCACGCCCCGCCAGAACCGAGAACCCGGTCGCCAGCCGCATTTCATTGTCGCTGCGGTTGGCCTGTATGTGCCCACCATCCAAAATCCAGGACCGCCCTTGCCGCAGGTCGCGGTAATCCAGCGTGATCGCATCAAACTCGACTGATGTCAGCGCCGACAGGGCCGGAGACAGGAAAACCTGATCCGACGCTTCGATCAACTGCGCCAGGTTCGGGGCCTCCTGCACCGGTGCACTGCCGGACCCCACGGTCAGGCTCAACGCACCGTCCTTGTCCCGGGTCACGGCGATTTGCGCACCGCTCAGAATGATCCGCTTGGGACGGACATGTCCGCGCAACAAAGGACGCATGGCCAGACTGGCGCGCATGTCGGACACCTGCGCGATCTGCTGACCTGCAGCGTCCTTGATGACAACATCGGTCAGTCGCAGTCGGGGCCGCCACCCTTCGTTGATAATGAAACTGACATCACCGAACCGGATTTGCAGCCCGCCCAGCGCCTTTTCAAGCCGCGCTTCGACCCTGTCCTGTAACCAGACAGGCGCATACATCCTTTGCCCCACGACCATGAACGCAGTGAACAACGCCAAAAGCACCAGCACGACGACACCGCGCATGGCCCAGAGGCCCGCGGCCCGGCGACGCGACCGACGGCGCACGGGCTTGCCCGTTTCTGCTTCATCGCCGTCTTTAAGCTGATTCAATTTGCTATCCACGCCTTCCAACCCGCACGCGTTGCCCTATGATATCAGGCAGCCTTTAAAAACCTTTAGCGGAGTTTCCAATGCCCGACGTTTCAGACATGGCCCCCGACTTCACTTTGCCGCGCGACGGCGGCGGCGAGGTGACGCTTTCGGCGTTGCGCGGTGGCACCGTGGTTCTGTTCTTCTATCCCCGCGATGATACGCCGGGGTGCACCAAGGAATCCATTGGTTTCTCGGAACAACTTCAGGCCTTTGCGGATGCGGGCGCTCAAGTTTTCG
The DNA here is from genome assembly GCF_056533985.1 of Ruegeria sp. E8. Taxonomy (NCBI): domain Bacteria; kingdom Pseudomonadati; phylum Pseudomonadota; class Alphaproteobacteria; order Rhodobacterales; family Roseobacteraceae; genus Ruegeria; species Ruegeria sp. E8. The sequence goes on along the minus strand of NZ_JBQFOY010000001.1, from coordinate 128,163 downwards.
GCATCTCGCGGGACAGCGTCGCCAAGCATGACAAGTTCGTCGCCAAGCACGGGTTGACCACGCCGCTCCTGTCCGATGAGAACTCGACCGTATGCGAGGACTATGGCGTATGGGTTGAAAAGAACATGTACGGCCGCAAGTCGATGGGCATCGAGCGCTCCACCTTTGTCATCGACGCCGAAGGCCGCATTGCCAAGGTCTGGCGCAAGGTCAAGGTGCCTGGCCATGTGGAGGCCGTTCTGGAAGAGGTAAAGGCGCTCTAAGCCCCTCTAGACCTGCCGTGCCATCCGGTTTATCACCCGCGTCGACACGACAGAGGCGGAGCAACCCGGTGCCCAAAACACTGACACAGATGGCGACAGAGGTTCTGACAACAGCGGACGGGCGGGCCAAGACCGCCCTGTCCAAAGCCCATGCCGCCGCATGGTTCGCTGCCCGCAAGGGTGAGGCCGAACCTATCGAGATCGGAACGGCCACCCCGCCATTGAACCCGACGCGCCCGGACAAGCCAGAGCTTCTGTCGCCGCGTGAAGTGCCAAAGCGCAAACCGGGCACGGAGGCAGGACGCATCGCCTTGCTGCACGCAGTGGCCCATATCGAGTTGAACGCTGTTGATCTGCATTGGGACATCATCGCGCGTTTCGGGCATGTGCCGATGCCGATCGGGTTTTATGACGATTGGGTGAAATGCGCCGAGGAAGAATCGCGCCATTTCGAGATGGTATGCGATTGTCTGGAGCAGATGGGCAGCCATTATGGCGCCCTGCCCGCCCATGCCGGCATGTGGCGCGCGGCCGAAGATACGGCCGAGGATCTGATGGGACGGTTGGCCGTTGTGCCCATGGTGCTCGAGGCGCGCGGGTTGGACGTGACGCCCGGCATGATCGAAATTTTCCGCAAGGCCAAAGCAGAGCAAGCCATCGCCGCACTGGAGGTGATCTATGCCGAAGAGGTTGGCCATGTCGCCTATGGTTCGAAATGGTTCCATTTCTTGTGTGGCCGGGAAAACGCCGATCCCAAGGATGTATTTCACGAATTGGTCCGGCGGTATTTCCACGGCGCTCTGAAACCTCCGTTCAACGAGGAAAAACGGGCCGAGGCCGGATTGCCCCCCGACTTCTACTGGCCTCTGACCGAGGACCTGCCTGCGCCCGGTGAAGTCACAAATTGACACTTTTAAGTTGATTTCGGCGATTTCCCGCCGATCTTTCGCGGGATTTCTGCGCCGTTTGCCGCAGACCGGTCAACAAACTTGCCCGAACGCAGCCTGCCCTTTATGCAATCGGCCCAAGGGGCGGCAGGCACTCACGACCGGCCCCGATCTTGGGGATGAGAGGTAGGACGCGTGAGAACACGTCTGGCAATAAAAATACACTCGGTACTGGAACGGTACTTCCCGGAACGCCGGGTCTTTCTGAAATCTGACAAAGATACGCGCTTTATCCGGCTCAGTTCGGAAACTCAGGTTATTGCAGTGGCCGGAGTTGCCGTCATGGTTGGCTGGACAGCAGTTGCTACGGCAATTTTGCTGATGGACAGCATCGGATCGGGCAACTTCCGGGAACAGGCGAAACGCGATCAGGCAACTTATCAGGAACGTCTGAATATCCTGTCAGCAGAACGGGACATGCGTGCGCAGGAAGCCCTTGCCGCACAGGATCGGTTCAACGCCGCGCTGGAACAGATTTCCGCCATGCAATCCGAATTGCTTGCCTCGGAAAATCGCCGCCGCGAGCTTGAGACCGGTATCGAAGTCATCCAAACCACTTTGCGCAGCACCATGAAGCAGCGGGAAGAGGCGCGCACGGAACTGGCGACGCTGCAGCAGGAAACCAGCGACACAGATATGTATGTCACAGCCTCCAGCGCTCCGGTGCAGATGGCCTTCATGACCGAAGCTCTGGCACGTACAGCCGAGGAACGCGACCAGATCGCGACAGACGCACAGGAAGCACTGGATCAGCGTGATGATCTGGAGCTGGAAATCCGTCTGATGCAGGAACGCAGTGACGCGATCTTCCGCCAGTTGGAAGACGCCATGGTGATCTCGGTCGAGCCGCTGGACAAAATGTTCCGCCAGGCGGGAATGCCGACAGATCGCATCATCGAAGAGGTCCGGCGCGGATATAGCGGTATGGGCGGTCCGCTGACCCCTTTATCCCTTAGCACGCGCGGCGAGGAGGACGAGTTGTCCGCCGACGAGGCCCGCGCGAATATCCTTCTGCAACAGATGGATCAACTGAACCTGTACCGGATTGCTGCGGAAAAGGCCCCCTTCGCCAGCCCGGTCAACGCAGCGGTTCGTTTCACCAGCGGATACGGCAAACGTCGCGACCCCAAAACCGGTGGTCGCCGGATGCATAACGGCGCGGATTTCGCCGGTGCGCATGGCACGGATATCTTTGCGACCGCGGACGGAGTGGTCACCCATGCAGGCTGGCAATCGGGTTTCGGACGGCTTGTGAAGATCAAGCATGCCTTCGGAATTGAGACACTTTACGCTCATAACACCAAGATCAACGTGAAGGTTGGCCAAAGGGTCTCGCGCGGGGATCATATTGCTGATATGGGTAGCACCGGACGGTCGACCGGAACGCATCTGCACTATGAGGTGCGCGTGAACGGAAAACCGGTAAACCCAATGACTTACATCAAGGCTGCGAGAAATGTTTTCTAAAAGCAAAATCAACGAGCCCGCATCCAAGGCACCTGAGGCGGCCAAACCTGCCGCTCCGGCGACCCCAGCGGCCCCTGCACCGACCGAGTCGAAACCTGCCACGGCGCCCAAGCCAAAGCCGCCTGCATCGGTTCTGTCCTCGGATCTACACATCACCGGCAACATCAAGACCTCTGGTGACATTCAGGTGGAAGGCACCGTCGAAGGCGACATCCGTGCACATCTGCTGACCATCGGGGAATCGGCAACGATCAAAGGTGAAGTCACCGCAGATGACGTTGTAATCAACGGCCGTATCGTCGGTCGCGTGCGTGGCCTGAAGGTACGTCTGACCTCGACCGCGCGCGTCGAAGGCGACATCATCCACAAGACCATCGCGATCGAAAGCGGCGCGCATTTCGAAGGTTCTGTCCAACGTCAGGACGATCCGCTGAACCCGGGCCGCAGCGCCAAAGCCGGATCGAACCCCGCGGCAGACGTCAAGCAATAATCAGACCATTCAGGTCAAAACAGGACGCCACTGGGAGACCAGTGGCGTCTTTTTTGGTAACTGCCCTGCCCGGGAAACCGGTTTTGATCCCGCCGGGATCGCGTTAGGGTCAAGCCATGTTGATATTCCTGACACTTGTTGCGCTGATCGCCGGAGGGTTGGCTTACTACTTCTGGTCCAAACGGCAGGCGCGCCGCACCCTGTTGGCCGCGCCGCTGACCGATCAGCAACGGAATCTTGTCGACGCTCAGGTCCCGATCTTGCGGAAACTTCCACAAGGTTTGCGCGCAAATCTGGAGGGCAAGATTAACCTGTTCCTGGATCAGGTTGAATTCATCGGATGTGACGGTCTGGACGTTACCGAAGACATGCAAATGTCCATCGCCGCGCAGGCCTGTCTGCTGGTGGTGAATACCGAGCTTTGGTACGACAACCTGACTACCATCCTGATCTACCCCAGCGCATTCAAATCCAGACAGAGCCGCCACAGCGGTTACGTCGTCACCGAGAAGGAAATCGTGCGCACAGGAGAAAGCTGGAACCGCGGCCCGGTAATCCTGTCCTGGGCGCACAGCCAGCGCGGGGCGATGAACGATCATGACGGGCAAAACGTTGTTTTTCACGAATTCGCCCACCAGATCGACGACCTGACAGGGTCGGCAAATGGGGTGCCTGTCCTCAGCGACGATCAGAGCTTTTCAGAGTGGGAGGCCGCATTTCTGACAGCCTATGACGCCCATGTGCACGCCGTTGAGACAGGGCAGCCAACGGTAATTGACCCCTATGGCGCGGAAGGGCACGAGGAGTTTTTTGCCGTTTCGGTTGAAGTGTTCTTTGAGCGCCCCAGGGCGCTGCGCAACTCTGCTCCGGACGTATACAAACAGTTGTCAAAACTGTTTCACCTAGATCCTGCACAATGGCACTAAACATTTTCAGCCCCGGGTGAGAGGGCATTCGGGAAATTCCCCGTTCACCAAAATTTAACAAAAGCTAATTTTTGAATTACAGTTAACCTCATTGCATCGTGGAGGATTTTTCATGTCATCAAAACTACTTGCCGAGTTCTTCGGCACCTTCTGGTTGGTTCTTGGGGGTTGCGGCAGTGCCGTCCTTGCGGCGGGCGTTGCGGATGTCGGCATCGGTTGGCTTGGTGTGTCCTTCGCCTTTGGCCTGACTGTTCTGACAATGGCCTACACAGTGGGCCATATCTCGGGCGGGCATTTCAACCCGGCGGTCAGCCTGGGCCTGATGATTGGCGGTCGGTTTCCGGCCAAAGATCTGCTGCCCTATTGGGTCGCTCAGGTTATCGGAGCAATCGCGGCCGCCATCGTCCTGTACCTGATCGTCAGCGGCGCGCCCGATTTCTCCGGCGTCGGTGGGTTCGCATCAAACGGATATGGTGAGGCCTCGCCCGGTGGATACTCTCTGATGTCCGCTCTGGTGATCGAAATCGTGATGACTGCGTTCTTCATCCTGATCATTCTGGGTGCAACCTCGGACAAGGCGCCAGCCGGTTTCGCTCCCATCGCCATCGGTTTGGGTCTGACCCTGATCCATCTGATATCGATCCCGGTCACCAATACCTCGGTCAATCCGGCCCGTTCTACAGGTGTTGCCCTGTTTGCCGACGGCCCTGCCCTTGCGCAGCTGTGGCTGTTCTGGGTGGCCCCGTTGATCGGCGCCGCTGTCGGGGCAGTGATCTGGAAAATCATGTCACCCGACGATTGACACTGGTTCACACGACCAACGATACGAATAAGCCCGGCGTTTTGGTAAGCGCCGGGCTTTTTCTGTTCATTCGGTGACGGTGACTTTTTTCATCACATCGGGCGCGCCGACAATGGCACCGTTCTGACCAGCGCCGCGCTTGATCGCATCAACCACGTCCATACCGTCGGTCACCTGACCGACCACGGTATACTGGCCATCCAGAAACGGGCCAGGTTCGAACATGATGAAGAATTGCGAATTGGCCGAATTCGGATCGTTCGAGCGGGCCATGCCCACAACGCCCCGGTCAAAGGTCACATCGGAAAACTCAGCGGGCAGATCGGGGCGGTCGGATCCGCCACGCCCGGCATAGCGCATGTCAAACCCATTAGCGCCGGAATTGCCGTATTCCACATCGCCGGTTTGCGCCATGAAGCCTTCGATCACACGGTGGAACACAACACCATCATACTGACCGTCAGCAGCCAACGCGGTGATCTGTTCCACATGCTTGGGCGCGACATCTTCGAACAGGTCAATTGAGATCGTGCCATTGGCCCCTTCCCCCTCGACCTCGATCTGCAACCCGCTGGCCAGTGCAGGGCTTGCCAGCAAAGCAAAGGCTGCGGCCAGCTTATGCATCTGCGGCCACCTTGACGCTGATCATGCGATCCGGATTCGCAGGCGGCTCACCACGTACGATCGCATCTACATGTTCCATGCCATCGATGACCCGGCCGTATACAGTGTATTGGCCGTTCAGGAAGTGGTTGTCCTTGAAGTTGATGAAGAACTGCGAGTTCGCCGAATCCGGGTTCTGCGACCGGGCAGCGCCCAGCGTGCCGCGATCATGGGGCAGTTTGGAAAACTCTGCCGGAACGTTCGGCAGCGACGAGCCGCCAGTGCCCGCCATACGCAGGTTGAAGCCGTCTTCCATGTCGCCATGCTGCACGTCGCCGGTTTGCGCCATGAAACCGTCGATCACACGGTGAAAGGCAACATTGTCATATTCTCCGCCGCGGGCCAGTTCCTTCATGCGCGCGCTGTGCTGCGGTGCCACGTCGGGCAGCAGCTCAATGACGACATTGCCGTCTTTCAGCTCGATGATGATGGTGTTTTCGGGATCTTTGATCTCGGCCATGAGGCCCTCCTGTCGTTTGTCTTGCGCAAATACCTATGACGCACGCGTGCGAATGCCAAGTGACGCATTGACCTGAGGGCAAAATGCAGGAAAAGAACCGCCTAAATCGGATGCCAATGACGAGGATCGCAAGATGGGCTGGAAAACACTGGACGATATGGACCTGAACGGCAAACGCGTGCTGGTGCGCGTGGATATCAATGTGCCTGTTGTTGACGGCGTTGTGACCGACGCCACTCGGATCCAGAGGATCGTTCCGACGGTCCGCGATATTCTGGCCGCTGGTGGCAAACCGATCCTTCTGGCCCATTTCGGCCGCCCCGGAGGCGAGCGGCGCGAGAACCTGTCTTTGAAGCAACTGGTCCCGACTCTGGAAAGCGCTTTTGGCGCGCAGGTCCTGTTTGCGGCGGATTGCGTTGGCACCGAGGCTGAACTGGCAGCCGAGGCACTTCAGCCCGGTCAGGTGCTGCTGCTGGAAAACACACGCTTCCACGCGGCCGAGACCAAGAACGACACCGATCTGGCCGAAGGCATGGCCAAGCTGGGTGAGATCTATTGCAACGACGCCTTTTCGGCAGCGCACCGGGCGCACAGCTCGACCGAGGCCATTGCGCGCCTGCTGCCCGCCTGCGCCGGTCGTCTGATGCAGGCTGAACTGCAAGCTTTGGAAAGCGCGTTGGGTGCGCCCAAACGTCCGGTGACCGCTGTTGTCGGCGGGGCGAAGGTTTCGACCAAGCTGGAACTGCTGGGCAACCTGATCGACAAGGTCGACTATCTGGTGATCGGTGGCGGCATGGCGAATACGTTTTTGGTCGCGCAAGGCATCAGTGTTGGCAAATCGCTCGCAGAAACTGCGATGAAAGACACGGCAGCAGAAATTCTGGCCAAGGCCGAAACCTCGGGCTGTCAGATCGTTCTGCCCCGCGACGTCGTAGTGGCTGAGAAATTCGAAGCCAACGCACCGCATCAGGTTCTGCCAGCAGATCAATGCCCCGAGGATGGCATGATCCTTGATGCCGGTCCTGAAAGTGTCGCTGCGATCACCGAGATCTTCGACAAAAGCCAAACCCTGATCTGGAATGGCCCGCTTGGCGCGTTCGAACTGGAACCGTTCGACGCCGCCACCAATGCCGCCGCGCTGAAAGCAGCCGCCCTCAGCCGTTCAGGACAGCTGATCTCGGTCGCCGGGGGTGGAGATACGGTTGCTGCTCTGAACGCCTCGGGTGCCGCCAAGGACTTCACTTACATCTCGACCGCAGGAGGCGCGTTCCTGGAATGGATGGAGGGCAAGACGCTGCCCGGTGTTGCTGCACTGGATCAGTAAGCGTCGCTGACCACCTTTGGTCGCCTGATATAGTTCATGGTATTATCTCCTTTTGAACGGGGGATATTACCGTGAAGCCAATTTACCTTCTTGTCCTGACCATGCTGCCCTGCTCTGCCGCTGCTCAATCCAGTTGCGGCGGTCAGACCCAACTTGACGCCAATTTCTGCGCCAAGGAACAATGGGAGGTCGCTGATCGCGAACTCAACCGACTGTGGGCAGAGATCAAACCTGCCGCCGATGCGCGCGGCGACGGTGATGCCCTTCTGAGAGAACAACGCGCTTGGTTGCAGGCCCGGGACGCTTCCTGCGACAAGGAATTGGCCGGGGGCGGCAGCGCTGCCCCGATGTTCTACTGGACCTGTATGGAAGAACAGACCATCGCGCGAAATCAGGTGTTGGAATCCTGGCGCTGACGCGGATCAGAGCACGCATAAATTACTGAAGAAAAAATCGAATCAGGGGATTCACAACCCGAATCACCTGTGACATAGTGCGATCAGATGTCCGGAAAGGGCACGTTTTGAGGCAAGTTTTCATACGGCGGTAAACAGAGTGTCCCGTTCCCATCGGCCCGGTTTGGGCGCAGTAGTTTTCTTCACGGTGGCTTTCATGCTGGGTGTGTACTTCACCTTCGCCGCCGTGCAAGGCGACTATGGCCTGTTCCGACGGGTCGAAATAGCGGCGGAACGGGACGCTCTGTCACGCGATCTGGAAAAGCTGAATGCCGAGATCGCCGAAATGGATAACCTGACTCGACGTCTGTCTGACACCTATCTTGATCTTGACCTGCTGGACCAGCAGGCACGCTCGGTTCTGGGTATGATCCGGGCAGATGAAATCGTAATCCGCTGAACATTTTCGGTCCTCGGAAAGCTTCTGAACAATGTGGCGTTGCCCTGTTTTTCGGCTAAGCCGCGCGTGCCCGGACGCTGCGTCACATTTCCCCTCGCCAGAAAGCGTTAAATGCTTTATGAGATAGTTTAACGCTAAACTATCTTGCCGAAAGGGGGAGATCGCCACTATGGCTGCGCGAAAAACCACAAAGAAACCAAATGTTTCTGCGGAAGAACTCAAGACATACTACCGCGAAATGCTTCTGATCCGTCGATTCGAGGAAAAGGCTGGCCAGCTTTATGGCATGGGTCTGATCGGCGGGTTCTGCCACCTTTACATCGGACAAGAGGCGGTTGTTGTTGGGCTCGAGGCGGCGGCCAAAGAGGGCGACAAGCGTATCACCTCCTACCGTGACCACGGCCACATGTTGGCGTGTGGCATGGACCCGGGCGGCGTGATGGCCGAACTGACCGGTCGCGAAGGCGGCCTGTCCAAGGGCAAAGGCGGCTCGATGCACATGTTCTCGAAAGAGAAGCATTTCTATGGTGGCCACGGTATCGTCGGCGCTCAGGTTCCGCTGGGTGCCGGTCTGGCTTTTGCCGATAAGTACAAAGAAAACGGCGGCGTGACCTTCACCTATTTCGGTGACGGAGCGGCCAACCAGGGTCAGGTCTATGAGACGTTCAACATGGCCGCCCTGTGGAGCCTGCCGGTGGTGTTCGTCATTGAGAACAACCAATACGCCATGGGCACCGCTCAGGCGCGTTCAACCTCTACCCAGGACATCTACGTTCGCGGCGAAGCATTCGGCATCCCCGGCGAAATCGTAAATGGCATGGACGTGCTGGCGGTCAAGGAAGCTGGCGAAAAGGCCGTGGCCCACTGCCGCGCGGGCAAGGGCCCCTACATCCTTGAGGTCAAAACCTACCGCTACCGCGGCCACTCGATGTCCGACCCGGCCAAATACCGCACCCGCGAAGAGGTTCAGAAGGTCCGCGAGCAAAGCGACCCGATCGAACATGTGCGCGAGCTGTTGCTGACCGGCAAACACGCCACCGAAGACGACCTGAAGGCGATCGACAAAGAGATCAAAGAGGTCGTCAATCAAGCCGCTGAATTCTCGAAAGAAAGCCCTGAGCCGTCGCTGGATGAGCTCTGGACCGATATTTACGCCTGAGAGGACGAATAAGACATGGCAACCGAAATTCTCATGCCCGCCCTTTCGCCCACGATGGAAGAGGGCACGCTGGCCAAATGGCTGGTTAAGGAAGGCGACACCGTAAACTCCGGCGATATCATGGCCGAGATCGAAACCGACAAAGCGACGATGGAGTTCGAAGCTGTCGATGAAGGCATCGTCGGCAAAATCCTGATCGCGGAAGGCACCGAAGGGGTCAAGGTCAACACCCCTATTGCGGTGCTGGTCGAGGACGGCGAAGACGCCTCCGCCCTGCCTGCTGCTGCGCCCGCAGCCGCAGCGGTGGCCGAGGCCGCCCCGGCGGCGGTTGAGGCCCCCGCTCCTGCCGCTGCTGCTCCCGTAGCGCCCGTTGTAGACATGTCTCCCGACTGGCCTGCCGATGCCGAGATGAAATCCGAGACCGTGCGCGAAGCCCTGCGTGACGCGATGGCCGAAGAGATGCGCAACGACGAAGACGTCTATCTGATGGGCGAGGAAGTTGCCGAGTATCAGGGTGCATACAAAATTTCCCAGGGCCTGCTGGACGAGTTCGGCTCCAAGCGCGTGATCGACACACCCATCACCGAACATGGTTTTGCCGGTATCGCCGTCGGTTCGGCCTTTGGCGGTCTGAAACCAATTGTCGAGTTCATGACCTTCAACTTCGCCATGCAGGCGATTGACCAGATCATCAACTCGGCCGCCAAGACACTTTATATGTCTGGCGGTCAGATGGGTTGCCCCATCGTGTTCCGCGGTCCCAACGGTGCAGCCGCCCGCGTGGCCGCGCAACACAGTCAGGACTACGCCGCTTGGTATATGCAGATCCCGGGCCTGAAGGTCGTCATGCCCTACTCGGCTGCAGACGCCAAAGGCCTGCTGAAATCGGCGATCCGCGACCCCAACCCGGTTGTCTTCCTGGAAAACGAAATCCTCTACGGCCGCACATTCGACGTACCGCAAGTCGATGACCTGGCCATCCCACTGGGTAAGGCCCGCATCTGGCGCGAAGGTTCCGATGTGACCATCGTCAGCTTTGGCATCGGTATGCAATACGCGCTGGAAGCCGCGGACAAGCTGTCCGAGGAAGGCATCAGCGCCGAAGTGATCGACCTGCGCACCATCCGCCCGATGGACACCGGCGCGATCATCAACTCGGTGATGAAAACCAATCGTTTGGTGACCGTGGAAGAAGGCTGGCCGCAAGGTTCGGTCGGCAGCTACATCAGCTCGGTGGTGATGCAAGAGGCGTTCGATTACCTCGACGCGCCGGTCATCAATTGCACCGGCAAGGATGTTCCGATGCCTTACGCCGCGAACTTGGAAAAGCTGGCGCTGATCACCACCGATGAGGTGATCGCAGCCGTCAAACAAGTGACCTACCGATAGGCGATGACCCCCGGGAACGTACATAATCCTGCGGGCGTGGACTGGCTATTTGAAAGCCTGGTCTCCGCGCGCAAGGATAACAACCGCAACCTGCTTTATGTATGTGCGGCGTTCCTGGTGGTTTCCTTTGTCAGCATTGCGTTCAACCTAGAGGCCTTCGACCAGATATCCTTCGATCTGTTGTCGGTCGAGGGCAGCCTGACCAGCGCTTGGCCTATCCGAGCCATGCTTTGTGTCGCCTGCGTCGTCTCGTACGCTTCGGTCATTTACATTGTGCTCGAGCAGCAACGCCTGCAACTGGGCATGGATTATCTGGCCGCTGTTGAACACAGCGACGCCGCTGCCCTTGGTCAGTTCACCGAGTGGCTGGAAAAGAACCATCCGCGCGTGTCTAAGGCGCGCTCTGTGGTCGTGGGGGTGTTTGTCACCTTCTGCGCGGCCATTCTCCTGATCGATATCGCAACGCTGATTTACTCATTTTCGAAGTAAGAGGACATGAAGACATGCCCACCGAAATCCTGATGCCCGCCCTTTCACCGACCATGGAGGAAGGCACGCTCGCCAAATGGCTGGTCAAGGAAGGCGACACCGTTTCCTCCGGTGACCTGCTGGCCGAGATCGAAACCGACAAGGCCACGATGGAGTTCGAGGCCGTTGACGAAGGCACCATCGGCAAGATCCTGATCCCCGAAGGGTCCGAAGGGGTCAAGGTCAACACCGCCATTGCGGTTCTTCTGGAAGACGGAGAAAGCGCCGACGATATTGCCGCTGCGCCGGCCAAGGCCCCAGAGGCGGCACCAGCCGCCGCGGGCAACGAGGCTGCCGCGCCAGCAGCATCCGAGGCGCCCGCCCCTGCTCCGGCAGCTCCGGTCATGGCGGATGGCGGTCGCATTTTTGCCTCGCCGCTGGCCCGTCGGATCGCTGCGCAGAAAGGTCTGGACCTTTCGCAGATCAGCGGCTCGGGCCCGCATGGCCGTATCGTCAAAGCGGACGTCGAAGGCGCGTCTGCAACCGCGTCAGCGCCCGCTCCGGCCACAGCCGCCGAAGCGCCTGCTGCTGCGCCGGCAGCGGCTCCGGCTGGTCCATCCGCCGATATGGTCGCGCGGATGTATGAGGGTCGGGAATACGAGGAAATCAAACTTGACGGGATGCGCAAGACGATCGCCGCGCGTCTGGGTGAAGCTAAACAGACCATCCCGCATTTCTACCTGCGCCGCGATATCAAGCTGGACGCGTTGCTGAAATTCCGCAGCCAGTTGAACAAGCAGTTGGAAGGGCGCGGCGTCAAGCTCAGCGTCAACGACTTCATCATCAAGGCCGTCGCCAACGCCTTACAACAGGTCCCGGCCTGTAACGCGGTCTGGGCAGGCGACCGGGTATTGCAACTGAAGCCTTCGGACGTGGCCGTTGCTGTCGCGATCGAGGGTGGTTTGTTCACGCCAGTCCTTCAGGACGCTGACATGAAATCCCTGTCTGCGCTGTCAACCGAGATGAAAGACCTGGCCTCTCGGGCGCGCGAACGCAAGCTGGCGCCGCATGAATATCAGGGCGGCACATTTGCCATCTCAAACCTTGGCATGTTCGGCATCGACAATTTCGACGCCATCGTGAATCCACCCCACGCCGGTATTCTGGCCGTGGGGACCGGTGTCAAAAAGCCGGTTGTCGGGGAGGATGGTGAACTGACCGTGGCAACGGTGATGTCTGTTACCATGTCCGTCGATCACCGCGTCATCGACGGTGCGCTGGGGGCGGAACTGCTCAAGGCCATCGTCGACAACCTGGAAAACCCGATGGTCATGCTGGCCTGAAGATCCTAAACACGCTCTCGCTCGAAACACTTTGGGCGAGGGCAGTCTCATTTCTTGGCATTGAATTGAGCCCGCGTGATCGGGGCAGCAATTGTCCAGCACAGCGTGGTGTCCCACCTTCTTCTAAAGTTTCAGATAGAAAGAAGGTGCGCGATGTTCTGGAAAAGCCCCATTCAAGTCCTGATTGTTTTGGCTCTTCTGACTGGGGTTGCGCCTGATAGGGCTGACGCGAAACCGAACAGCTATCCGGGCGAACATTCGAAGTTCAAATCAAACGATCCGGCTGCAGTTGCTCAGCAGAAAGCTGAACAAGATCGTCGCAGAGAATTGAGAAAACAGAAACGGGAAGAACGGCGGCGCAAGCGGTTGGAAAAACGCTCCAACCGCTCGAACTGAGGTTTGTTTACTGGTCCTTGCCCAGCATATGATCCATCGAAATCGACGGCTGATCGCATCCGGCTTCACCTACGATCTTGGCAGGGATACCGGCCACGGTCTTGCACGGCGGTACTTCTTGCAGAACCACCGAACCGGCAGCGATACGGCTGCAATGGCCGACCTCGATATTGCCAAGCACCTTGGCACCGGCCCCGATCAGAACGCCGTTGCCGATCTTGGGATGGCGCTGTTCTTCTTCCTTGCCGGTTCCGCCCAACGTGACCGAATGCAACATCGAGACATTGTCCCCGACAATCGCGGTTTCACCGATCACGATGGAATGGGCATGGTCGATCATGATGCCCTTGCCGATTTTCGCGGCAGGGTGAATATCGATCCCAAAGATTTCAGACGAACGCATCTGGAAGAAATACGCCAAGTCATTGCGCCCCTGACGCCACAGCCAATGTGCCACGCGATAAGCCTGCATGGCCTGATAGCCTTTGAAATACAGAATCGGCTGCAACAACCGGTGGCAGGCCGGGTCACGTTCGTACACCGCCATCAGATCCGCGCGGGCAGCTTCCAGCAATCCCGGATCGTCGGCATAAGCCTCATCCACGATCTCGCGCAGGACCATCATTGACATTTCGTTCGAACACAGCTTGGCCGACACTCGATACGAAAGGGCACGTTCAAGGCTGCGGTGATGCAGGATACAGGCGTGCACAAGTCCACCCATAAGGGGCTCTTTCTCAACGGCTGCCTGGGCCTCGGATGTTATACGGCTCCAAACCGGATCGACCGGTGTCACGTGGCTGCGCTTTTCAAACATGGCTTTTGATCCTTTGCTGCGCCTAGAATGCCATTTAGTGGCAAAAAGACCAAACGCAAACCCATGATCGGTCATGTAACGAAAATGAATGAGTCAGAGCGCACCAAATTTGAAACACGAATTCGCGAGCGACTGGCGGAACTTGAAGAGTTGTCAGCCGCGGGTCAGCAGGCGCAGGCCGTTGTCGAGCTGGATCAACAGGCTGTAGGCAGGCTAAGCCGCATGGACGCGCTGCAAAACCAGGCCATGGCCAAAGCGCAACAGACCAATCGCGATACGGAAACGCTCCGACTTCGGGCTGCGTTAACACGGCTGGACGAAGGTGAGTTCGGGTATTGCGAAGACTGCGGAGAACGCATTCCGGATGGGCGGCTAAACCTGGATCTGGCCGCCAGCAAATGCGTCAGTTGCGCGTCCGGTTAACCAAAAACCTGGCGAGTTGATGCAGAACCGTCTCAAAACATTGGCAATATTGCAGATCGTCGAACCCCGGCTCATCGACCAAAATCCGATTTCGGGCAACAGCCATAAGTGAACCGTTGCCGTAAACCGGGTGAAGTTTGCCTGTGCATTCCAAATGCTTGCAGGCCAGTTCCGCCTCGTGAATCATACGGACACACAAAGCCTCTCGATCCGGCTGCGGCACGGCCAGCAAGGCGCGCGCCACAGCACTCACATCTCCATGAAAAACAGGGCGCATCAGGCCGCTTACCCAACCACCAGTCTTGCCCAGGCACCCGGTCCGTACACGGCGGAGACCTGCGCCACCTCGATATGGTATTGCCCGGTCAAACCGTCGGCCGCTTTCATCGCAGCTGAATAGCTCCACCTAGGCACAGACGTCAGGTCTTCGCGCACAAGGTCTCCTCCTACGACAACACGCACCAAATAGGATTCGCTTTCCTCACCCAACGGAATTTCCAACCCCGACCAGTCATCCGCATCGGCCCGGGCACGTCTAATCCAGCTGAATTCGTCCCCGGCCGCACTGGACCGAAGCCCCAGATGTACAGGCGCGAACGGGCGCAAACCATTGCCATCAAACGAGGCGATCAGATGTTGGTATGACGGATCGTCATAGCTGCGGGATGCAGGTCCGATACGGTAATGCTTGGCCAAGCGCCGTTCATTTCGCAGCAGGCTTATCTGCTGCACGTGATCGTTCAGCAGAACAAAAACCGATCTTTCCGGCCAGACATCCGGCATCAGAGCGTCAGACCCAAGCTGCCCCCTGAGCCGCCCGGACAAGGCGTACACTCCCGGAGCCTCCAGCTTGGCTTCAGAGAACTGAAACACCTCCCAGTTGTTGGGTGATCCGTCACCGATTGCAGCCAAATTGGTGCCGTTCAGAACAGATCCGCGTGGGCGCGATTCCAACTGACCGGCAAGCAGCTTGACCTTCAATGCCGGGCCATCATCCCATACTCCGACGCTGGCCCGTCTTAACGGTGTTTCGGTGACACCAACGGTAGCGCGCCCGCTGATCACGTCGCTCAGAATATACCCATCGTCGCTGGACGAGGAATAGATCGTCGCCGCCCCTGGCCAGGGATCTGCGGTTACGGCCAGATAAGGCGCATGAGGGGCTTCAGCTCCGGTTATCAAAGGCAAGTCAAGAAAAACCGGCAGCAAAGGCGTCGGCGCGGCAAACGGCTTGACCGTTACCGGGTCGTCTTTCAATTCTGCGGCCTTGTAAACGCCCTGTTCGATCCGAACCGCTTCGACCAACTGCAAGTCAGCGGATTCCAACCGGTCAATCCGATAGACAGGCCCGGTACCAGTTTCCGACAGCCGGATCAGATCACCTGCGCCCAAATGCGTTTGGGATGGTGGCAATGCAAACCGAACCGTATCGCGAGACACTCTGGCCTCACTCAGCCAGCGCTCGGCGGTCTGTCGGCCTTCCGTGCGTGTCATGGACAGCGGCATTTCGTTGACTGATACCGAATGGGTTCTGTCTTGTGGCAAAACCGCCTCTTCCGCGACCACATCGTGATCCGCGTCTGACTGCACAAAGCGCAGGCGGACACGCCCGGTCATTTCGGCCTCGGCTTCACGACGATGCTCAACGGCACCTTCCAGATCTTTGCTGACCGCCAGTTGATCGGGGTTCAGCGCAACCGCACCGTGCCCATCGCGCATCTGGAACCGCAAGACACCATCCCGCTCGATCGCATCGAAGCCATAGCGCAACATCAGCGGTTGCAAAGCCGAACGCGCGTTTGTCACATCTTCGATGACATATCCGCGGACCACGCCATAAAGACCGGACACATCAATATCCGTCACCCCGGCTCCGCGGCAGATTTCCGTCACAACGGATGCCAGAGTGCGCGATCCGGACCTGCCGTTCAACCAATGCCCCCTGGGATAGTTCTCACCATCATCCCATTGGCTTTGCAGGTTGGGAAAGGTCGGAAAAGGGCGCGTATCCCAGGCCCAGACATAAGCGTTCGCTAAATCCAGCATCGGCGCGCCGTAGGTTTGTGATACAGGATTGACATTCGGATCGCTCCAATAGCTCAGCATCGCCGTCAGGTACTGAACCTGAATGAAATCGTCCCGCATCCCGTTCGAAAACGCCGGCAACAGTGATTCAGAAGACTTCGGGTCCAGAAACTTGTTCGGTTGGTTCGTGCCCTTGTCGATGGCGGCACAGCCCAGTTCGGTGAACCAGATCGGCTTTGAACCGGGCACCCAAGCGGTTGGCTGCGCTTGTCGCACCCCACCGATCCGTTCGTGGTGCGGATTGGACCACCAGTTGCGCAGATCCTTGTAGCGCCAGATCCATGGTTCATTATGACCCTGATCTTTAATAGGCGTTCTGGCCTGCGCCTTAGCCGCTTCCGGAGACGCATAGTACCAGTCATAACCCTCGCCACCCTCGATATTGCTGCGAAGATAGTCCAGATCGTAGATCGCAGGTGCGCCCGCCTTTGCGTCCAGATGGTTTTCGCCATCGCGCCAATCGGACAGCGGCATGTAGTTGTCGATGCCTATGAAATCGATATTGCTATCCGCCCAAAGCGGGTCGAGGTGAAAGTACCTGTCGCCCGTACCTTTCGGCTGGTAACCGAAATACTCGCTCCAATCGGCAGCATAGCCGATTTTGGTATTCGGTCCCAATATCTTACGCACCTCGGCCGCCAAGGCGCGCAGCTGTGCCACGGCGGGAAATCCCGAAGCCCCCCTTATCTGGGTCAGGCCAACCATCTCAGATGAGATGCAAAAAGACGAAACACCACCGGCAGCCTTACACAGCATTGCGTAGTGCAGAATGAAGCGCCTCAGACCCCATTCCTGAGGGCCCGAGTAAGTAATGACCTCTTTGGCGGTTTTGCTTTGGCCACCCAGCAATCCGCCGAGGTTACTGCCACCGTTTACCCAAGTTACCCCGGTCGACCCTCTGTCGTCAGGTCTGCCACCCTGCACCGGACCGGTGCTTACCGTACTGTAGGTACTTCCTGATCCACCCGTGTCCTGGTTGATCGCAAAGTCCTGCGCGCGCGCGGTTCCGAAAAACGCGGCAACTTGCGCATCAGCTGCCGCACTCTGGTCCGCAGACCCTGCACGTCCCGGGGCCACGTTCAGCGTAATCCGCCCCCTCCACGGCAGGTGCGGCTGGCTGGAAGCGCCCGACCAGGGATCAGGCAGCGCGTTACCCTGCAACTGCTGCATCAGGATGAAGGGATAGAACATCACCCGTTTTCCCGACTTTTTCAGATGGCGGATTGCCTCAACCACCGCTGCATCAGCCGGAGTACCCCCGTAAACCGGGCGGCCATTCTTTCGAACAACGAGCCCCGCTTTGCTTCGGGTCTGGTCAGACACGATCCAAGGCATATCACTGCTGTCGATCTCTCGCTGCTCGACCTTGGGCCGGATTTTGCACTGACCGCATCTCAGATCGTCACCGAACCACGAAACCACCAGTGATGCGGCATCACAATTTGGCAATTCACGGTTCAATGAACGGATCGAGGATACAAGGTCGGACACGCCAGATGCAGAATGCGCATTGGCAGCCCAGCTTTTGCCGTGCTGCGAATAATTCACCTGAGAACTGGCCAGAGCGTATTCTCCCGTGCCCGGTATCATGGCGACTCCGCGCACGGTCTGCGAAACGCTGCTGCTATGATCGGGCATTTCACGCTGCGCAGGTCGAACCACTTCAAACGAAAACTGCGGCACCCTATTTCCGAAGGAGCCGAGCGGAAAATCCTCGATCACAACATAGGCTGTCCCGCGATAGGCCGGAACCGTACCTGCGCCTTCGGTTGCCTCGATCAACGGGTCCGGCAGCTGATTCTTTGTACCGTGATAAATCCGCATGTTGAGGCCAGAGCGCTCCTGCTCTTCCCCATCCGCCCAAATGCGCGCGACGTCAGCAATCTCACCGGCACCGACGGCAATCGCCAGAGAAATCGAGTAGCTATAGGTGACAGTCGTCACCTCAGGGGTCCTGGGTTTGTTTCCCTTGCCCCCACCTCTACCGCCTTCCGTGGTTTTCGTCTGAGTTTCCAGAAAGTCCGAGGCCCAAATGACCTGACCACCCACGCGCATACGGCCAAAAACAGTGGTCACCGGCGCACCCTCGCCGGTCTCCGTCAACCGGAACCGATCCATGCGCCCGGTTTCGACAACTTCGCTGCCACTGCCCATGACCGACTGGTTAAAGAACTTCTGGTCGATGACCCGTCCGACCGTTGCACCAACAGCCCGTCCGATGATCGCGGTTGAAAGGCCTGCGACCGTGCCGCCAATCGAACCGCCCAGCGCGGCCCCGGCTGCAGAAAGAAGAATAGTAGCCATCAAAGCTTCTCCATCGGGAATTCGAAACAGGAAACGACACGGCGACGCCATGGGCTGCTCAGAGCGTTTTCCACGACGCCGTGGCCGGAGTAAGCGTGGACGAAGCGGGCCTCGGATTGCGTGACGCTGACGATGCCCAGATGTTTGGCCACGCTATCGTCGCGCATCCGAAACAACAGCACATCTCCCACCGCCAATCTGTTCACTGGTTTTTCGATCAAATGACGCTTGGCCGCCGCCCACATGCGTTCCTCGCCCTGCGGTTCGGACCAGTCCAGGCTATAGGCGGGAACGGATTCAGGCTCTCGTCCGATCACGGCTCGCCACACGCCGCGCAACAGCCCCAGGCAATCCGCACCTGCCCCCTTGACCGAGGCCTGATGCACGTAAGGCGTTCCAAGCCAATCGCGCGCCTCTGCCACAATGTCCTCTCTGTGCGTTGTCATCTTATGCTACCCCCGCGATTGGCTTTGCCTTTCTTGGGAACAGCCATGACCCAGTCTTCGCCTGGAAGATCCGGGAAACCCTGAAAATTCAGAATGTTTTTGAATTTCAGACGGCAGGTTTCCATCCGCTTGTCACACCCTGCCCGCAGTTTCACCTTGTCGCCAATCGCAAGGCCTACCCCAAATCCAGACCAAAGGGTGACCGCCCGTCCTGTCGCTGTCCGTTTGTCGTGCTTGATCGAAGCCCACAGCCCTTTGGCAGAACCGGATACGACGTCCGCGCGCCCCCTCTCGAACCAGCCGTCTTGGAGGGTTTGCCCCCCCGTAACTTGCAGAACCGTTCCGCCATCAAAGCCCGAGATCGCACCTTCGACCCAATACCCCGGCGTGTCCATGTTGAACCGGCATTCCCGATCCCCCAGCACCGCCGTACAAGGCTTTTGATAAACGCGCCCCAAAGGCCGGTTCAGCAAATCGGTGAGGCCTCGTAATTCCGCATGGAACGCACCGCCCGAACGGCGCAGCTCGCCAATCGATCCTCGGAACTGAAGGATGCGCTGATCCAGATTGGCCCAGTTGACCAGCCAGGCACGCACTTCGGCCCCATCAAAACGTCCCGCCTCAATGTCCTCTTCACGAATGGCTGCGTCAGACAGCGCACCCATGGCTTCTGTATTGTCGATGGACAGGCCAGTGGCCTGTTCAATGGCCGCAGCCGTCAAGCCAGAGCTGGCCTTGAACGTCAAACCGTCAAAGCCAAGCTCTATATCATGATCGGTGAACCCGTATTCCTGACCGTCGGCACGCTTAATCGCCCAACAGCGGCACACAGTGGTCATCCCGCTCTGCAAATGCCCGTGTAGTCCCTGTGCATCCATTGCCATCAGACGCGCACCTCGACCACAGGAACGTTCGGCACCTCGCCCGCCTGAAAACTGGCAGCGCTGGTCTGTAGTTTGTCAGTGTCGAACCGCACCGGCACATCAAATTCAAACCCGGCAGTAACATCGACATCTTTCGGAGGCGGATCGGCAAAGACGACCTTGCCGGTTGCCAGATCCACGACAAATTCCACGCCCTCGCGGACTTCGTCCTGACCCAGCCCCAGACGCACCGTACCCAGAACGG
The DNA here is from genome assembly GCF_056533985.1 of Ruegeria sp. E8. NCBI lineage: Bacteria > Pseudomonadati > Pseudomonadota > Alphaproteobacteria > Rhodobacterales > Roseobacteraceae > Ruegeria > Ruegeria sp. E8. Next base: position 108,008 of record NZ_JBQFOY010000001.1, on the reverse strand, counting down.
GTTTTACGATGGGTCGCGCGTAGCTGACCCCGCCCGAGCTGTATGTCTTGATCAACTGAAACCCGGTTTGCTTGCCATCGCCTTTGGCAATGAGCTGATCTCTGAAACCGACGTCCAATGTCGGCTTGCCGGATTTGAAATCCGACCAGTCCTTCCAGCGGAATCCGAACATCTGACCCTGTCGCGCCTCGAAAAACGAAATCAGCATCTCGATGTCGTCCAGCGACCGCATCCCCATGCCCGCGTCATAACGACGTCGGGAATGGGCCCACGGCGTGTTGCGTTCTTCGAAACCGTTGGCCAGCGTCACAATATCCGTGCGCCGCTCTGGACCGCCGACCGAGCCAAAGCTCAGACTGGCGGGAAATCTCACCTCATGGAAATTCATCAGCTGCTCCCTGATTTATCTGTTGCGATTGCCGCGGCCCAAAGCGCGGCTCATCTGTGCCGCGATCTGGCCGTGAGACCGGCGGAAACCCTGCACGTCTGGGGTAGAGATGTTCATCACCACATTCACCGCGCGCCCGCCGCTCTGCGTTCGCACGCCCAACTTACCGTCCGCACCGCGCGCAAGCGGCATGATTGCCTCGGGGCCCGCTTCACCCATCAGCCCGGTTCCACCGCGCATCGGAAACATGGTCGGGCTGCTGACGACGCCGCCGTTGGCAAAGGGCATCACCCGCCCCTGGCTGAAACTGCCACCGTCCGCGAAAGGCAAAATACCCTTCACCAGCCCACCAACTGTGTCGGCCAGCATCCCGCCGAAATGGTTCGTCACCGGCTTGATCGCGGCCGCATAAGCCGTTTGGATCATAGAGTTCTTCAGGACATCCAACGCACCAGAAAGGCTCATCCCGTCCAATACCACACCGTCGAAGGCCTTGCGCAAACCGCTGGACATGCCACGTTCCAGTGTGGCGACATCCTTGCCGGTTGCCTCGAACGCGGCGCTGATGCGCTTCATCTGGCCGTCAAAAGCGGCTGCCATTGTCGCAGCATCGCCCAGGGAATCGCCCAACGCTTCTCCCCGCTCTTGCAGGTCGTCAAACCCATCACGATCCATCATCACGCTCTCCTTGTGTTTTGTCCGGATACGCCGCCAGCAGCGCGTCCAGCCCGGCCCGGTTCATCGCTGGCATCCCCGCGCCCTGACCCAGCATCAGCCGAAGCTCGGCCGGGGTCAGACGCCAGAACTGATCCGGCGTCAGCCGCAGCCCCAGAAACCCGGCCCGCATCAGGGCGGGCCAGTCGAACCCGCTCATGCGCCCTCCGGCACCATGAAGGCGCGGGCCAGCAGCTTGGCTGCGGTTCTGGCCGCGGCCATGGGGCCACCCTCGATTTCGGCATGCAGAAGGTCGGCATGGGTGATGGTCCAGCCACCACCCCGCAAACCAGCGACGATCAGGGCCAGTACATCGGCGCTGGAATACGCCCCGCCCTCAAACCGTTGCACCAGCTCAACCAGAGAGCCCGCGCTCAACTCCTGTTCCAATTCCGCCAAAGCACCAAGCGTCAGCTTGAGCACCCGCCGCTCTCCATCGATGGTCAAAGCCACCTCGCCCGTCCACGGATTGGCCATCAGATCAAAGCGCCGTAAAGGTCAGAGCACCGGCGCTGGCCAAGCTCAACTCGTAGGTCGCCTCACCGTTATGCGAGCCTGCATATTCGATGCTGGTCACCTGAAAAGGTCCTTTGATAGTGCCAAAGTCGGGGATAATGACCTGAAAATTCGGCGTCTGACCATCAAAGAACAGTTGCCGTGTGCGTTCATCCGTACTGGCATCCTTGAACACACCCGAACCAGAGATCGAGGCCGACTTGACCCCCGCCCCCGACAGCAGCTCGCGCCAACCGCCCTGACTTTCCAGTGTCGTCACATCCACACTTTCAGCGTTGAAGCTGATCCGCGTAGCCCGCAGACCCGCGATGGTCTGAAACTGGCCCGTGCCGTTCATATCTACCTTGACCAACAGGTCTTTTCCGTTTTGGGCAGCCATGTGCTCTCTCCGTTGATTGCTTTAATCGTCTTCGACACGAGCGCGAAATCTCAGGTCGATCTGGCGGATAGCACCGCCGGTTCCGGTACGCCGGGCCGAGGCCCGCTCGAACCACAGCCCCACCAGCCGCCCGCGCGCCAATGTCGGTGTTGCACCGTCCAGTGCGTCGCACACAGCCCCGGCCAGGGTCTTGGCCGCGCCAAACCCCGCGGTTTCGGAGACGACTGAAACGGTAAACCGATGCACCGCTCCACCGCCCGACCGGTCCGAGGCGTCACGCACCTCTTCCGGCCCCAGCGCCACATAGGTCTGGGGAACCGTTCCTGTGGGCATCGCGTCATAAATCGCTCCGCCAGATTGGCTGCTTACTGCGGTGTCCGAGGAAAGCTTCTGATACACGGCCGCTTGCAAAGCGGCGGATACGCCGTAGCTCATGCCGCCACCTCTTCATCTGCAAAACAGGTCAGGTACTGTCCACGAGGATCGCGCTCCGCCACGGCGCGGATGACAAAGCGGCGGTTGCCTTCGCGAAACCGCTGATCCGGCGCAGGGCGCATCGAAGATCCCTCAGGCGCGCCACGCACCACGATACGATATCCCACACGCGATACGGGCACGCCGGCGATCTGCCGCTCCGCCCCACTGCGCGCAGTTACCTCAGCCCACAGCGTCCCCTTCGCGGCCCAGGTCTCGGTGTAACCGCCCGCCCCATCTGCGCTGCGCACAGGTGCTTCAAGCACCAGCTTACGGTTCAGATGCGGCACGTTCATTGCGAAACCCCCGCCCCAAAACGCACAATGCGATAGCGCTGAATCAGACTGGTGACACCGAACGGCATGCACCCTGCGCCCAGCGCGGTTTCATCGCGGTATTCGTAGTAATGCGCCGCCAGCAACAGAACCGCCTGCCCCAGATCGGCGGGCAGTCCGCTCCAGCCGGAAGCCATTCCAGCGGTAAAAACGATCTTCACCGAACCACCGCTGGAAATCACAGGCAACGCGGTTCCAGTAGGGCGCAGTCGGGGCCGCTGATTGTCGCGCTCCAACCGATATGCACCAGGTGGAACTGTGCTATCGGTCGCCGCCGCATCCGTCACCTTCACGGCTGTCACTGCCTTCACTGGTGCGACCGGAAGGACCTCACCGCGGCGATCCCGCCAACCGTTCACACTCCAGGAAAATCCACGTTCGATCAGCACCTTGCCCGTACGCGCCTCGATCGCCGCAATCGCGGCCCTCAGGAAACCCTTCAACACCTCGTCCTGCACGCTGGCTTCGGCAAAGCCGGTGCCCAGCCGCAGATGCGCCTTGAACTGGTCCACCGGCAGCGCCGCATCCGCGATGGCGGTTTCTTCGATCAACATCATCCATTCACTCCGCAATCTCGGACCCCTCCGGGGGCCGTATCCTTGGAAAATGACGGGCACGTGCCGCCCCACGTTGCTCGGACGGAGGGGAGCAGCTAGACAACGCAGGGGATCTCACCCCGGCCCGCGCCCGCCGCCCGAGGGGCCAACGGCCCCCCGGATTCAACCCGTCTTAGGACGTGCCGAATTTCATCAGCTTGATCGCAGCAAAGTCGCTCACGTCGCCGCCAACGCGCTTGGTCGCATAGAACAGGACATGCGGCTTGGCGCTGAACGGATCGCGCAGCACGCGCAGATCAGGACGCTCGGCAATGGTGTAACCCGCCTGGAAGTCCCCGAAGGCAATCGAGAAACTGTCGGTCGCCGCATCCGGCATGTCTTCGGCAATCAACACCGGATAACCCATCAGACGCGCAGGCTCGCCCGCAGCCAAACCGTCCGACCACAGGAAGCGGCCATCGCTGTCTTTCAGCTTGCGGATCAAACCGGCGGTTTTCGAATTCATCACGAAGGTGCCATTCACCCGGTATTGTGCACCCAGCGCATAGACCACATCGACAATGGCATCCGCGTTGACACCGCCGTCGACGCCCGTCGCAACATAGCCGATGTTGTCCCAGGCCCACGAGTCATTGGCCACCTTGGCATGATTCAAAATACCCTTGGGCTTGTCAGCACCGTCCCCCCCAATAAACGCGGCCGCCTCGGCGCGGGCGAACTTGTCCGCAATTCGACCCGCCAGCCAACCCTCGACATCAAAGGCGCTGTCATCCAACAAACGCTGCGAGGCTTTGGGCAGCGCACTCAACTCGTGCAGCGGGATCGAAATGCGATCTATCGACGGGGTCCCGGTTTCAGCCGTGGCCGAGTTTTCATCGGCCCAGCCCGCGCCTACATCCGTATGGTCAATCAATACGTCGAACGAGTTCGCTTCGACATTCACCACCGACGCAATCGAACGGATCGAAGCGGTCGAGTTCAGCACCGATTTGATCACCTCTGCGGTCTGCGGATCGACTAGAAAGCCGCCATCGCTGTTGACTGCGCTCGACAGCGATTTGGCCTCCATTTCAAGCCCACGCAGCGCGTCGTCATCGCCCGAACGCACATACGTGTCGAACGCCTTTTGATGCGGTGCGCCGTCTTCGATGGACGCCGCAAGATGCGGGCGCGCCGCGATGGTTGATTTACGATCCAGCATGGTCAGTCGCTCTTCTGTCTGTTGCAGTTTGGTTTTAACTTCAGCCTTCAGGCCCTTGAATTCATTCACGAAGCCAGCCATCGCCTGCTTCACCTCCTGAACCAGGGGCGCACCCTCTCCGGTCAAGGCCGGGGTCTCGGTCTTGCTCATCAGCATGTCCTGTTCTGAGTGGATTTGAGGCGCGCTAGGTCCGCGCCAGCTCCTGCCGGGCGTTGTCAAACACCTCGGCAATACTGCGCAGGGTGTCCTCGGCGTCCGGGGTCGTCCCCTTTGCCGCCACCCGCGCACTGGGCAGCATCGGGAAGGTCACCAGAGACACCTCCCACAGCTCCAGTTCGGTCAGGACGCGCTGGCCCTTGTCATTCTTCACGGCCCGCTTGGTGCGATAGCCAATCGAAAGGCCATCCAGCGCCCCGGCGCGGATCAACTCCGCCGCCTCACGGCCTTTCTGAGTACTCTCCAACAGACGCCCCTTGACCCACAGGCCCTTGTCGTCCTCACGCACCTCGTCCCAGACACCGATGGGCTGCGCCGGGTCGTGCTGCCACAGCATCTTGACCCGCTGACCCGCCTTTACCAGCCCGGCCAGCGAGACGCGATAAGCCCCACGCTGCACCACATCGCTGCCCTGATCGACCTGCCCGAACAAGCTGGCATAGCCTTCAATCACCGCATCCTCGGTCACTGACAACCCGTCCCCGAACTGTGCGAACTTGTGCTCCAAATCCATAAACTTCTCCATGCAACCCACTGAATTCATGGTGTAACGACGAGGAGTGACTGAAATGCCTGCGCCAGGATTACTGCCGCCACGCCATAGACCGTCAGCCACAGCCGCCGCTCCAGCCGCTCCATCATCTCTTCGATCTGATCCAGCCGCCGACACAAATGCGCATGCTGAATCTCGGCCACCCGCTCATGGGCGGCCAGACGCAGGCCCGGCGCACACTCGAACGGAGGATACCCCTCAGACATCCGCACGTTCCGGCAACCCCAGCAACGCGCGCTTCTCGGCATCCGTCAGGAAATCGGCCCCATTGACCCGCGCCCATTGCGCATCGCGTTCCGCCGACAATGCAGGCACCTGATCAAGATCGGGCTTCAGCACCAGTTCCTCGCCGGTAAATCCCGCCAGCCACTCCGACACCGCCGCCGCCACCCGCGTCACCAGAGGCAATACGGTCAGGCGATAGAACGCCCGATTGGCCTCCTGATAGTTCGAATAGGTCGCGTCGCCCTGAATCCCCAGCAGCATCGGCGGGACCCCAAAGGCCAGCGCGATCTCGCGGGCGGCGGCTTCCTTCGTCTTTTGAAACTCCATGTCGGACGGAGAGAACCCCATCGGCTTCCAATCCAGCCCCCCTTCCAGAACCATCGGTCGTCCCGCATTGCGCGCGCCACGATAATTCTGCTCAATCTCATCCGACAGGCGCCGGAACTGATCCTCGGCCATCACCCCGTGACCATCGCCCTTCCACACCAGCGCCCCCGAAGGCCGCGCCGCATTGTCCAGCAGCGATTTCGACCACCGCGAAGCGCTGTTATGCACATCAATCGCCATCGCCGCCGCCTGCATCGGCGAGAACCCATAGTGGTCATCCTGTGGATGGAACGACTTGATATGGCAGATCGCCTCCGCCGCAAACCGATGCTTCTTGCCGCCCACTGCGTAGTCATACGCCTTGGGCCATCCATCCGAACCCGGGACCACGCTCATCCGGTCCGAGCGCAAGACATGCAGCTCAACCGGCAGGCCGTCTTCTGCCTGAACAGCCTCGACATAGGCATTGCCCGACAGCAGCAATTGCCCGAACAAGGCCTCCATCAACTCCGCCCGCCCCTGCGCCGCATTCGGACGGCGCATCAACGAGAGGATCGGATGCGCATCAAACCGCTGCGCTTGATCCTGCAGAACCAGTGGCAAAGCCGCCGCCGCCTCGGCAATCAGTTTGACCGAGCGGAACCCCACCGGGTTTCCCGAAAACCCCGTCCGCGTCAACGACACCGCATCCCGAGGACTCCACGCCACACGCCCGCCCGTCTGCCACGCCACCACAGGCCCCGCCGCGCTCGCCTTCGCCTCGGGCGCTTCGCCCGCCGATCCACGACGCAAGAAATCGAATACCATCTGTGCTCCTTTCTGCCGCCGCTCTGCCCGGCTTGTTGAAAGGAGTTATGACGGAAAGAAGTTTAAGGCTTGGGAATGGGGCGTACGGGGGGTGGGCAACGGGGCTTAAGCCAAATCCACTTACTCCATTACCCTACGAAACCCAAGATGATTTCAAATGCACAATGACAAAAAGACAATGTTAGCCGCTTAAGTAGGAATAATAGGCCATCTGATGGAGTTGTTGGCAACTTGAGCAAGGCTAAGGAGAACATTTATGAAAGCTCGTCGAACCATCATACCGTGCAAAGCCCGGGACGCAGCTACAGCCGCTGCTTCGGCGGCTGTTATTGCCTCTATGTAAGCCTCCGCATGCTCTCCTGTCCATTCTCCAGAAGCGACTCGTTCGTTGCAAAGGTCGATAGCTTTAGCAACGGACAACCCTGCTTCTCGTTCCGGCTGATCAAAAATAACCCCAATTGCTTCTGCAAAAGCTTTTCCAATAATTTTCCTGTTTTCTTCTACGTCAAATACCGACATTGTGTTTTCCTCAATTTACTTGAAATTAGATATCTGGCCAAGATCTCCCGTTGCGCTTTGGATGTTTATCCACAATGGGGTAAGAGCTTCTGGGTCGAGACAATATGAGAGACTTCCATCTGGTAATTTGACCGGTTTCTCATCAAACAATTTGAGGTTTGTTTCTGTTTTATCGTAGGCCGTTTTTAGTAATTCGTATTCACTAGAAATTTTTTCCAATGCCTCCAGCGCTGAAAACCTCGCGTCTACCACTCGAAGATCTTGGTTGGTTTCTCGCCAATACTCCTTACTCGCTTCAGAACTAAACCTACACTTCGATGTCCCATAGTCCTTAATTAACGAGCTGAAATACTTGTCATTTCGCTTTGACATTTCCGCTAGAATTGACGACGTTGTCGGATCAATTGGCTTAGTACAAGATGCCGAAAACAGAACTAAAATCGAAAAGATGAAAATGAAACGCCCGGCGCTCTTTAATGTATGCATGGCAATAGTCTCTCATAAAAACAAGTTAGCAATAGCACAGTTCATTTTTGATGTCGATCAAAGGCTCCGCACCCTCGGCCGCCTATAAACCCCCGCAGGCCCCACAACCAACTCATGCAGCGCCCAGACTAATGCATCCACGCGGTCAGGCGAGCCCTGCCCCTCGAACCCCCGCGCGGTCATCTGGCACATCTGCTCCTCCAGCGCGTCCAGCCCGGCCACATGGCGCACCCGCCCCTGCTCGTACAAAGCCGCCACAGGCTCGGCCCGCGCGACCTTGCCGCGCGACGCCCGCACCGCGCGATAAGGGACCAGAGGGTCCACCTGCCGCACGACCTCTTCCACCAGTTGCCCGCCCTGATTAACCTCGGCCACCAGCCTCTCGGCCCCGAACTCATCCATCGCGTCAATCGCCGCCTGCGCCCAGCCCGCCGGGCCAACGCCCTGCACCGTCCGATCGGCCAGCACATAGGCCCGCCACGCCTCGGGCGGCCCCTGTAACTGAGCGCCCACAACCACGATCCCGCAGGCATCCGCATCCGACCCTGCTGTCACCGCCGGGTCAAGCGCCACAACAACCCGGTCCAACGCGGGCACCTGTGCACAGCGCGCCGCCTCCAGCATCGAACCCGTCCACAACGCCCCATCGGCATCCGACAGCAGCACCCCGTCCAACTCCTGCCGCCCCAGCCGCGTGCCCGCATAGCGCGTGCGCACTTCGACCAAAAACGAGTCCGCCAGATTGGCCCGGTTCGCCTCGGTCGGCGCGTGGGTCTGCACCGTGGACTGAGACGCCAGCAACTCCTTCAAAACCTTCACGTTGCGCGGCGTCGTGGTCACACAGACCCGAGGCCGGTCCCCCAACCGCAGCGCAAATTGCAACATGTCCCAGGTCTCACTAGCTTTCTTCCACTTGGCCAATTCATCCACCCAAGCCGCATCGAACTGAGGCCCCCGCAACCCCTCCGGATCATGCGCCGAAAACGCTTGCGCCTCGGCCCCGTTGGGCCAGATCAGCTTGCGTTCTGATGCCTTCCACGCAGGCCGCCGATCCGGTGGCGAGCACTGCAATATCCCGCTATCGCCAAAGATCATCACATCGCGCACCTGGTCGAAGGTCTCACCAACCAAAGCCACGCGACACGCCTCACCGCGATCCAACGGCAAAGACCCCTCAACTATCGACCGCACCCATTCGGCCCCGGCCCGCGTTTTGCCAGCCCCACGCCCGCCCATGATCACCCAGGATCGCCAGTCGCCTTCGGGCGGCAACTGGTGCGGCAACGCCCAGAACTCGAACAGGAAAGGGAGGGCACACAGCCCCCCCTTCCCGATCTCACTCAGAAATCTCTCCCGCACCGCAGCATCGGCGGAGGCGAGCCAACCTGCACCCGACTTCAAATCGAGCGCGCTCAAGGTCGAGCGCATAACCTCCTTGGGCAATTCCGGCTTGTCTGTGATGTTGTTCGACAAAGCTTGTCTCCACTTTCTGACAACTTCGGATCAGCCCCTCTAGCTGCCCGAGCTGCCTGGCTGAACCAGCAAGATCTGCATCCTCCCCGGCTCCGATCTGTTTGCGCAGGTCTTCCGCCGCTTGCCGCAGATCGCGAATGGACCTCTCAAGCGACTGCAACAAGTCAGCCGTCTGGGAAATCCGCTCTTCCGGGGTAATCAAAGTCATGTTTGCCTGTGACCTCATGCGTGAGTTTTCTCCGCACGAGAGAAACGAAAAACGGCCACCGGGTTGCCCCGGGGCCGTTGCCCACTTCTTCTAGCATGACGCAATCAATACGTTGAAAAGTTCGCAAAGTCAATATGTTACGCAACACTCACGCAACACGCACCGTGCGCTTTATTAAGATTAACCGCCCGTCAAATCCTGCGCAAGCATCAGCGCATTCATATCCGGATCATAAAACGTGGCCGTGCTGACCATCCCTTCAATCGTCTCCGTTTCGCCGTCAAACTTCACTCCGGCGCCCTCCAATTTACCGCGGGCTTCCACAATATCTGCGACTTCGAATACTGGCACGCAGTTGCCCGGCGAAGCTTCGGCCTGCTCACCAAGTCCCAAAGTGACCCCGTCAACATTGGTGTGCATTTCACTCCAGCCCGCTTCGTCAATGTGGTGGGCAAGCTCGAACCCAAGTTTGTCGGCATACCAATTCGCGCTGGCATGTCGATCCTTGACGGACAACGCAAGCGTGATGGTGTTTTTCAATGAAACGAGTGGCATAGAACTTTCCTTTTTCCTAAAATATAGTTACTATACTTTATGGACATTATTACTCTTGTCAAGCTGACCTCGCGGGCATGGTCACTGAACATTCTTGCTCAACTGCACGCCGGAGTTCCGGGCCGACAAGCTCCGCTCTTGTCTGCGACCAACGCAAGCCGAACTGCGTTTGCAGCCAGCCTGACACACCTAGCCAACCTTGATCTGATCGAGAGAAACCCCGGCCATGGGCATCCTTTGCGCCCTGAATTCCGACTGACACCAACTGGGATCGAGGCTGCGGAAATCGCCAGCAAGATACTCAGCGCCACACACGACAAAGAAGAAATCCAGCTTCTACGGAAAACTTGGACCGTGCCGGTTCTCGCCCTAACAGGCACTCCGCATCGGTTTTCGGCCATCAAATCTGGCCTGACGATTATAACGGATCGGGCCTTGTCTTCCTCACTGCATCAGTTGGAGGAATACGATTGGCTCCGGCGCGAAATCGATACCACCGGGCGGATGCCATTTCCGACCTACCATGCAGTGAATACCGGTATCGCGATCAACAGGGCTGTAGGTTTAACGCCGTAAATCAACTGCCCTTTGCAACCAAACTGAGTGTCAATTTCATCTCGAAAAACCTTCTAAAACCGCACCCATGCTTGACATTCCCTTGCCCAACCCTCATGTGCCCTGAAACAAAGCGCTGCTGCGTGAGCTCGCGCGGACCTCTTCCGCCCCACAGCGCCCGATCCACACCATAGTTCCCCATCACGCAGGGTTCTTGACGCGACGGCCGGATGACGCAGGATGCACCTGCTCGTCCCGAGGTCTCGCACAACCCCTGCCGGTCGCCAGCGTGCGGCCCCTCATGACCTGCCCACGGGCCACTGCTCCGGGCCGTAAAGGATAGTTATTTGTTCGACTTCGATATGCTGGGCCTCGCCCCGGCGCTTAACACGGCGTTGAAGAACGCCAAATTCACGCAACCCACGCCGATCCAGAACCAGGCCATTCCGCTGGCTCTGAACGGTCACGATATTCTCGGACTCGCCCAAACCGGCACCGGTAAGACGCTGGCCTTTGGACTGCCTCTGATCAATCACCTGCTGGCCCAGCCGGGAAAACCCGATCCCAAAACTGCCAAAGCGCTCATCCTCGCCCCCACCCGCGAGTTGGTGAACCAGATTGCAGACAGCCTGCGTACCCTGACCAAAGGCACCAAGCTGCGCGTGGCCACCGTTGTGGGCGGCCAATCGATCAATAGGCAAATCATGTTCCTCGCCCGAGGCACGGATATTCTGGTCGCGACACCTGGCCGCTTGATCGACTTGATGGAGCGTGGCGCCGTTGACCTCGGATCGGTACGCCATCTGGTGCTGGACGAGGCTGATCAGATGCTTGATCTGGGCTTCATCCACGCGCTGCGCAAAATTGCACCCGCATTGGGTACCCCGCGCCAAACCATGCTGTTCTCGGCCACAATGCCCAAGCAGATGGAAGAACTCAGCCGCGCGTATCTGACCAACCCACAGCGCGTGCAGGTCTCGCCTCCAGGCAAGGCCGCGGACAAGATCACCCAATCGGTGCATTTTGTCAGCAAACCGGGAAAACCCAGCAAACTGCGGGAAATCCTGTCGCAGGATACCGATGCCCTGACCCTTGTCTTCTCGCGCACGAAACACGGGGCCGAGAAGCTGATGAAAGGGCTGGTCGCTGACGGCTACAACGCCGCGTCGATCCACGGCAACAAAAGTCAGGGCCAGCGTGACCGCGCCATCAAGGCCTTCCGCGCCGGAGAGATCAACATTCTGGTGGCCACCGACGTCGCCGCACGCGGCATCGACATTCCGGGCGTCGCCTATGTGATCAACTTTGATCTGCCCGAGGTGCCCGACAACTACGTCCACCGCATTGGACGCACCGCCCGCGCCGGGCGTGAGGGCGAAGCCATCGCCTTCTGCGCCCCGGAAGAAGTTGATCTTTTGCGTCAGATCCAAAAGCTGATGAAGATCGAAATTCCGGTCGCCAGTGGAACAATGCCGGAAGGTGTTCAGGCCGAGCAACCATCGCGCCGCTCGAACAACCACCGTCGGGGGTTCAAACCCAAACCCGCCAATGGCGAGGGTAAGCCTTCGTCCGCAAAGCGACGTCGCCCGCGCCGCAGACGTCCGGCGGCCTGAGGCCTGAACTGCACCAACAAAAAGCCAACGCCGTTTCAGAAATCGGCGTTGGCTTTGTCTTGAGAACGCGAATTCGTTGCGTTCTGATTAGTTTCCTGAATTCTGCTCTGCTTCGATCTCACGCCATTTTGCGACATTGCGATTGTGTTCCTGCAAAGTCTCGGCAAACGCATGCCCACCGGTGCCATCCGCAACAAAGAACACAAAATTCGTGTCCTCCGGTGCGACGGCTGCCTGAAGGCTGGCCAAACCTGGGTTTGCAATCGGCGTCGGTGGCAATCCATCGATCTGATAGGTGTTCCATGGCGTTGGACGGTTCAACTCGCTGCGCCGCAGACCACGGCCCAAGGTGCCCTGCCCTTTGGTAACACCATAGATCACGGTCGGGTCCGTCTGCAGTCTCATCCCTTGGTTCAACCGGTTCACGAAAACGCTGGCCACTTGCCCGCGTTCGTCCGGAACGCCGGTTTCCTTTTCGATGATCGACGCAAGGATCAGCATCTCTTCGGGGTTTTCCAGCGGCAGCCCGTCCTGACGGCTTTCCCAGACGGCATTGATCCGCAATTGCTGCTTATCCTGCATTGCCTGCAGAATAGTATTACGATCCTGCCCCGCCACTACATCGTAGCTGTCAGGGGCAAGCATACCCTCAGCCGGAATTTCGGTCACTTCACCCGTCAGGGCTTCGAAGGACTTCAACGCTTCCACCACTTGCCATGAGGTCACGCCTTCGGCCAGCGACACGCGATACCGCGTATCCGCCTCATTGCGTTTCTCTGTATAAGCGTCGGGCGTTTCTTCTTCCGCAGCATCAAACGACGCGATCTCGACAAAATCCAGAGTCGCCGGGTTTAACTCGCGCACCCGGGTCTGAGCACGTGTCACACCGATGCGATATTCAATCTCGGACCCACAGGTGCTGGCACCGCTGCTGGTAATTTCGTCGATGATCTGCTCCATCGACGCCCCTTCGCGCACCAGAAAACTACCCGCTTTCAAACGTTGCGCCTGATCCGTATAGTCGGCCGCCATCCGAAAAATCGTGGCACTGCGGATCGCGCCCTGCTCTTGCAGTTCCTGACTGACACGCGTCATGTTCGATCCGCTTCTGACCTGAAGACAGATTGCGGTTTCAAGCGGGCCCTCGGCCTTGTATTGGGTCTGCCCCCAAAGGATCAGACCGCCCATCAGGAACAAGCCGACCACCAGGATGGTCAGCGCGTTCGATGCAATGGCCCGCCACATTTAACTGACCTTTCCGAAGATCACGCTGGCATTGGTGCCGCCAAACCCGAACGAGTTCGAAAGCGCCACGTTGATCTCACGCTCACGCTTCGCGTTCGGGGCCAGGTCAATCGGCGTCTCAACCGCCGGGTTGTCCAGGTTGATCGTCGGTGGCGCAACCTGATCACGGATTGCCAGGATCGAGAAGATCGCCTCAATCGCGCCCGCAGCCCCCAGCAAATGGCCGGTTGCCGATTTGGTCGAGGTCATCGTTGCATTCGCCGCGTGATCGCCCAGCAGACGTTCCACAGCCCCCAACTCGATCGTGTCCGCCATGGTCGAGGTGCCATGCGCGTTGATATAGTCCAGATCCTTCGGCTCCAGCCCGGCGCTGCGCAGCGCCGCCTTCATCGAGCGCTCGGCCCCGTCGCCGTCTTCGGACGGCGCAGTGATGTGGTAAGCATCGCCTGACATGCCGTAACCCAGCACCTCAGCGTAAATCTTTGCTCCGCGGGCTTTCGCATGTTCATACTCTTCCAGAATGACGATACCCGCGCCTTCGCCCATGACAAAACCGTCACGATCCACGTCATAGGGGCGGCTGGCCGCTTTGGGGTTATCGGCATACTTGGTCGACAGCGCCTTACAAGCGTTGAAGCCGGCAATACCAATCTCGCAGATGCAGCCCTCACCGCCACCTGCAACCATAACGTCCGCATCACCTGCACGGATGATACGGCTCGCGTCGCCAATGGCATGCGCACCGGTGGAACACGCCGTAACGACCGAATGGTTCGGCCCCTTGAAGCCATGGCGGATCGACACCTGCCCCGAAGCGAGGTTGATCAGCGCGCCCGGAATAAAGAACGGCGACACCCGACGCGGGCCCTTGTCGCGGATCAGATTGGCTGTATTCGCGATCGACCCCAAACCACCGATGCCAGAGCCGATCAGAACACCTGTGCGCAGCAGTGACTCTTCGTCTTCAGGCAACCAGTCCGCATCCTTGCAGGCCATTTCAGCGGCCGCGATGGAATACAGAATGAAATCCTCGATCTTGCGCTGCTCTTTCAGCGGCATCCAATCGTCGGGATTGAACGTTCCATTGGTTCCGTCCCCACGCGGTACCTCGCAGGCATAGGTCGTTGTGACCCCGCTGCCTTCCGCATCAAAATGCGTGATAGGGCCAGCGCCGGATTCTCCGTCCAGCAGCCGCGACCAGGTTTCCTCGACCCCACTGGCCAAAGGAGTGACCAATCCAAGACCGGTTACAACGACTCTGCGCATGAAGTGCCTCTTGCCTGCTTCCTGTTATGAGAACCGCTCATACCCCGCCCCGGGGTGCGGGGGCAAGAGCAACGGCGGATTCCGCGTCAGCATCCTGCCGCAAAACCTGCGGGACCATGCCGAAAGCGGGGTAAATTTGTCTGCGTGTAACAAAAAACCGCCTCACGCGATCTCTCGCAGAGGCGGCTTGATACTCAAAAGGTGGCGTTTACTGAAACTGCGCCACAGGCTCGTGTGCTGTGCTTGCGACATCAAGTGCCTCTGACAGATCGAGCGATTTACGGAACAGCGCCCGACCGACCAAGGTACCGGCAATGTTGGGAATATACGCCAACCTCGAGATATCGTCCGCCGTGCGCACAACGCCGCTGGCGATCACCGGAGTACGGGAATGCTGCGCCAGACCCGAGATCAGCCCCAGCTGCGCTTCGACATCTTCCATGTCGCTGTCGATATCAGTCACGAGAATTGCGGCGAACGGGGTATCGGCAAAGGCGTCGATGAAGGCCTCAGGTGTAAACGCGCTCTGGCTGCGCCAGCCTTCGGTCATTACGAAACCCTGCCACACGTCGACTGCCAGAACGATCTGATCCGGATACAGCTTGGCCAGTTCCTTGACCAATTGCGGATCCCAGGCTGCCAACGTACCGATCACGATGCGCGCCGCGCCCTTATCGATCCAGTACTCCACCTGTTCACGGGTGCGCATACCACCAGCCAATTGCACCGACATCTCGGAGGTACGGATGATTTCCTCGACCAGTTCGGCGTTGGTATCACGGCCCTCGATCGCGTCGAAATCCGTCAGATGCATCCAATTGGCTCCGGCCGCACCCCAGCTACGTGCCGTCTCAGCCGGGTTCACGTGCCAGATCATCGCGTCCTCCAAACGGCCCTTGTCCAACGAGACACACCGGCCGTTCTGTAGTTCCATCGTGGGGTAAATCCTCATGAGCTTGGTCCTCCGCTCAACCGATCTGAAATCCACAGTAGCATACACGCTCAAATTTCTCCCGTTTAGACCGGGATCGGCAAAGTTTGATCGTTTTGCGGCATGCTCAGACCCGGGCGCAACTACACCCGCGCAGGCGGACCATTTCTGCGCAGCAAGTGTACGGAGGTGTTTTTGTACTCGCCCTCACGCATCAGGACATAACCCAATTTTTTCGCCAGTTTCTGAGACGATGCATTCGACGCGTTTACCATCGCAACCAAAGGACCGGGAATCACACGATCAAACCAGTCATGTGCCGCCTTGGCTGCCTCATATCCCAGGCCCTGCCCCTGAGCCTCGGGGACCAATACCCAGCCCGCTTCGGGAAAGCTGTCAAAGTCTTCCCCCATGCTGCGGTTCCCATAAAAGAATCCAGCCTGTCCGATCAGCTTGCGATTCGATTGCTGCTGCACACCCCATTGGCCGAACCCGGCCATCTGCCAATGCCCGGCATTGCGCAGAAAGGAATCCCACGCCTCGCCCCTTGAACGGGGAGAGCCACCAATATGCTGTACAATGCAAGGGTCCCGCCAGATCTCGGCGAACCGGTCAAAGTCTTCCGGGCGCATGGCACACAGCGTCAAACGCGCGGTATTTATCATGGGAGTGGATCTTATCATGCCCTGTCCACTTGGAATTTCGCCTCAATGGAAACAGTGCGCGTCCAAAAATGACCGCGCAAGCATGAATTTTGAACAGGCATAAAAAAACGGCGCCCCCGTTGCCCGGAAGCGCCGCATTTGATCAGAAGGAAACGCTTAGGACGCTTCGCTGATGAACTTTACGGCGTCGCCAAAGGTCTGGATGGTTTCGGCTGCGTCATCGGGGATCTCGATGCCGAACTCTTCTTCGAAGGCCATAACCAGCTCAACAGTGTCCAGGCTGTCTGCGCCCAGATCGTCGATGAAGGACGCGTTTTCCGCGACTTTATCTTCTTCAACACCCAGGTGCTCAACAACGATCTTCTTAACGCGATCTGCGACGTCGCTCATGTCTATTCCTCATTCCTTTACAGGGCGGTCTGCCCGATTCTGCCCTTGCCCGCACGGGTTGGCTTTGATTTGCCCGTTTCGGGCGGTTTGGGTCCCGGCGAACCGGGATTTAGAAGGCCGGTTGAAAATCCAGCCCCGCATAGATGCGCCGCCTATAGCATAGTCGGCGCAAGAGGCAAACGCTTTCGCGCCGCCCCTGTCGAGATCACAACATGGCCATACCGCCGTTCACATGCAAGGTGCTTCCGGTAACATAACCCGCTTCGGGGCTGGCAAGATACAGAACGGCTGCCGCGATTTCTTCAGGATCGCCCATGCGATTGGCCGGAACCTTGAGCAACAGACCCTTTTTCTGTTCCTCGGTCAGCTTCTCGGTCATTGCCGTGGTGATAAAGCCCGGCGCCACCGCATTCACGGTAATCCCGCGCGTTGCAACTTCGTGGGCCAAAGCCTTGGAAAAGCCTATCATGCCAGCCTTTGACGCAGCATAGTTCGCCTGCCCCGGATTACCAATCGCAGCCACCACCGACGAGACATTCACGATCCGGCCCCAGCGTGCCTTCATCATGCCCCGGATCACACCTTTGCACAGTTTCATGGTCGAGGTCATGTTCACGTCAATGACGCTCTGCCATTCCTCGTCGGACATGCGCATGAACAGGTTGTCGCGCGTGATACCGGCGTTGTTTACAAGGATGTCTACAGATCCCATCGCCTCAGCCGCCTGCTTTGGCAACGCCTCTACGGCTTCTGGGTCACTCAGGTTGCAGGGCAGCACATGTGCACGTTCGCCCAGTTCGCCTGCCAAAGCCTGCAGCGGTTCGACGCGTGTACCGGACAACCCAACCGTCGCGCCAGCGCCATGCAACGCACGTGCAATGTCGCCTCCGATACCGCCCGAAGCACCGGTGATCAGCGCATTCTTACCCGTTAAATCAAACATTCGGTTTCCCTCTTACTGCGTCTGTCACGACGCATATACAGCTTACGATTCGACCTGAACGGCCTTTTGAACATCTTCCGGTGCGCCCACAGCCTTGCCCGCGATGGCACGATCGATCTTGCGGATCATGCCGGACAGCGCCTTACCAGCACCGATTTCCCACGTTTCAGTCACGCCCTGCGCCGCCATAAATTGCACGCTTTCCCGCCACCGAACCGAACCGGTCACCTGCTGAACCAGCAACTGACGGATCAGATCCGGATCGCTGACCGCTTCGGCGCGCACGTTGGCCACCAAAGGCACGGCGGGTGCCTTGATTTCGACGGCAGCAAGCGCTTCTGCCATTACATTTGCAGCAGGTTGCATCAGCGCACAGTGAAATGGAGCACTTACAGGCAACATAACTGCGCGTTTTGCACCTTTTTCCTTTGCAATCTCGGCAGCGCGCTCCACCGCGGCCTTGGCACCCGAAACAACGACCTGTGTCGGATCATTGTCATTCGCGGCCTGACAGACCTCGCCCTGCGCGGCCTCTTCTGCAACGGCTCGCACCGCTTCAAGGTCGAGCCCCAGAATGGCGGCCATTGCGCCCTCGCCCACCGGTACGGCACTTTGCATCGCCTGCCCGCGCGTCCGCAAAAGGCGCGCTGTGTCTGCAACCGACAACGCCCCGGCGGCGGCCAATGCCGAATACTCACCCAGAGAATGGCCGGCTACAAAGGCTGCATCCGTCACTGAAACGCCTTCGGCCTCCAGTGCGCGCATTGCTGCCATCGATGTTGCCATCAATGCGGGCTGCGCGTTCTGCGTCAATGTCAGTTCAGCGATGTCACCTTCCCAGATCAGACTGCTCAGCTTTTCGCCCAGCGCCTCGTCGACCTCGTCAAATACGGCCTGCGCAGCTGGGTAGGCATCAGCCAGTGCCTTGCCCATGCCGATGGTCTGGGCACCCTGCCCCGGGAAAACGAACGCGCGTGTCATTGCAACCTCATGGATGACGTTAGGTTGCGGCGGGGTGTAAACCGAGAGGCCACCCGGCACAAGCTCTGCATCCTGACACCATTTGTGTGCGCGATGCGCTATTGTGTCCGAAGGCGTTGTATTTAGGGTGACAGCAGCTAATCGACCGGAGCGCGAAACACATGTCCCTTGCCAATACCTCCCACAGCTATGGGGGAGTTACCAAAACCTTTCACTGGCTGACGGCCCTGCTCATCTTTACAGCCGTGCCATTGGGCTGGATCGCCAACAACATCGCATGGGCGATAAAAGACCCTGCGATCCAAACGACGCCAGAGGACCTGGAACGCGCGGCACAACTGTTTTCGCTGCATAAAACCATCGGTGTTACGGTGTTTATCGTGGCCCTCGCCCGCATCCTGTGGGCGCTGAGCCAACCCAAACCGGGTCTGTTGAACGCCGACAACAAACCCGAAGCTTTTGCCGCCGAAACTGTCCACTGGCTGCTGTACGGATCGCTTGTTCTCGTTCCCCTGACAGGCTGGGTCCATCATGCCGCGACCGAAGGGTTTGCGCCAATCCTCTGGCCTTTCGGCCAAAACCTGCCATTCATCCCAAAGTCAGTGGGATTGGCCGAGGTCACTGCAGGGCTGCACAAGGTTTTAATTCTGGTGCTGCTGGTTGCCATAGCGCTTCATATTGTCGGCGCGCTTAAGCACCATGTGATCGACAAAGACAGCACCCTGCGGCGTATGCTGCCGGGGCGCATCGATCTGCCGGAACCGCCGCAGCAATGGCACTCGCCGGCTCCCGCAGTTGCTGCCGTTGTCATCTGGTGCGGAGCACTTGCCGTCGGCTGGTTCAACGGTGCCTATTCCGGCCATTCGACCGAAGGGCACGCGTCGGCCGAACTGGAACAGGTGCAATCGGACTGGCAGGTTCAGGATGGAACGCTGGGCATCACCATCACCCAGCTGGGCAGCCCGGTCAGCGGCGCGTTCTCCGACTGGACCGCCGCCATCACTTTCGAGGACCCAGCCGCCCCTGGGCCGGCAGGATCCGTGGATGTTACGGTCGCCATCGGATCGCTGAGCTTGGGGACGGTAACCGATCAGGCAATAGGGCCCGATTTCTTTGACAGCACTCAGTTTCCGACCGCACAATTCACCGCTGATCTGTTCAAAACCGATCTGGCTTATGAGGCGCGCGGCTCATTGACCATCCGGGACAAAACCATGGATGTCGTCCTGCCCTTTGAACTGGACCTACAGGACGGCGTTGCCAAAATGGAAGGTGAACTGGAACTGAACCGTCTGGACTTCGACATCGGACTTTCACAACCGGGCGAAGATTCTCTGGCCTTTGCCGTGAAAGTAACGGTCGAACTTACGGCAACCCAGGCAGAGTGAGTTGAGCACAAAAACAACACCGCCGGGGCCTTTCGGTCCCGGCGGTGTGTTTTCGTTGCAGGTCTTGAAGGCTTATTCAGCTTTCTGAGCTTCGACCGAAATAGAAACCTCTACTTCATCCCCCACAAACGGAGCGAACTGGCCCAGATCGAAGTCGCTGCGCACCAGGGTCGTGGTAGCATTGAAACCGGCCCAGGGCTTATTTGCCATCGGATGGTTGTCAACTTTGTTCAGCTTGGCGTCCAGAACAACGGATTTGGTCACGCCGTTCATGGTCAGATCGCCGGTGATATTCGCAGTGTCTTCGCCGGTCACTTCGATGCCTGTCGAAGTGAACGTGATCAGGTCGCCTTCAGCGGCACCAAAGAAATCCTCAGTCATGAAGTGATCTTCACGAGGCTTCCAGCCTGTCAGCATCTCCATGACCGGCATCGAAACGCTTACGCTCGAGGCAGCCGGGTCTTCCTGATCAAACATGATCTCGCCTTCAAAACCCGAGAACATGCCGGTTGTGGTCGAAAATCCCAGGTGGTTGTAGCTGAAGACAACCTGGCTGTGGCTGGGGTCCAACACATATTTCTCGGCGCTGGCGAAGGCCGTGGTCGCCGATACGGCTAATGCAGCAGCAAGAAAGGTGGATTTCATAACAATCTCCGCGTTTTTGTGAATGCAAACCATAAGGGTTGCTCACAAACAAAATGTGCCGCCCGTTGGCGGCACACAACCTTTTTCGAGTCACAATTTCTGTTCCTTTTTGAACAGAAGAGAATTCAGCCGAAAATTGTAACGCTTTTGCTCAGTTGCCCCTTCAACGCTCGGCTGACATCCGCCGATTCCAGGGGCAGTTTCATCAGCAGGCTGCCATCCACGTCAAACAGGTGAACTTCGTTCTCTTCAAATCGCGCCCCGCCCAACGAGTCGTAGCTGCGGCGCAAAACGGTCTGCGGACGCCCATCTTCGTTTTTCTGCAGCACCCGCACTTCGCGGCGGATGGGATCAAAGTATGCGTCCGGGCGCGGGTCCAGAACTTCGATCGTCAGCAGGCTGACCCCGACGATCAGAAACAGCATGGACGCAACCATCTTGATCGGCCAGACGTCTGCGCCCACGACCGATCCTGGCATCAGCCACATGGAAAACGCCGAAAAGATCAGGAAGGCCCCGACCATCCGCGCCAGGATCAAACGGGCTTTCCAGTTCGGGGCAAAGGTGATCATCACCGGCACCGAATGCTCAAAGCGCGAACCTGCCGCCTCTTCCCGGTATGTGTTTGTGTTTGTCGCGGTCATAACATGTCACCCTTTATCAGGTTACTGCCGAAATTCAGTTGAGTCCGGATAGTGCCCGGTATGCAAAACAACTTTGAGCCGAAAAGCGTCAGCAATTGGGCGGCCCAAAGGAAATTGGGCGGCGTCTCAAAGGCATATGTGGCGGGGCTTGCCCCTGCGGTTCAAACGTGTATATGGGGCCATCCTTCGCAATTAGATGAATCGCGCAGCCTCTCGTGGCAGGGCCGCGAAGGACGAAAACGGCCCCGCCTATGAAATGCGCCTTGATAGAAACAGGAGTGCACATGCCACTGTATGAGCATGTAATGATCGCGCGTCAGGACCTGTCCAACGCGCAGGCAGAAAGCCTCGTCGAACATTTCGGCACCGTTCTGGCTGACAACGGCGGTAAGCTGGTTGACAGCGAGTACTGGGGCGTCAAGACGATGGCCTACAAGATCAACAAGAACCGCAAAGGCCACTACGCCTTCCTGAAGACCGATGCCCCCTCGGGTGCGGTTCAGGAAATGGAACGCCTGATGCGCCTGCATGACGACGTCATGCGCGTTCTGACCATCAAGGTCGACGGCCACGAAGACGGCCCGTCGGTTCAGATGCAGAAACGCGACGAACGTGGCGACCGCCGCGAGCGCCGTTGATCAACGCCTGAGAAAAGGACACTAAACCATGGCCGCAAAACCATTTTTCCGCCGTCGTAAGGTCTGCCCGTTCTCGGGTGAGAACGCGCCGAAAATCGACTACAAGGACACCCGTCTGCTGCAGCGCTACATCTCTGAGCGCGGCAAGATTGTTCCTTCGCGCATCACCGCCGTTTCGGCGAAAAAGCAGCGTGAACTGGCCCGTGCTATCAAGCGCGCCCGCTTCCTCGCTCTGCTGCCCTACGCCGTGAAGTAAGGAGAGACTCACATGCAAGTTATCCTGCTGGAACGCGTTGCGAAACTGGGTCAGATGGGCGACGTCGTTGACGTCAAGCCCGGCTACGCCCGCAACTTCCTGCTGCCCCAAGGCAAAGCGCTGAGCGCATCGGACGCCAACATCGCGTCGTTCGAAGCCCAGAAAGCACAGCTTGAAGCACGCAACCTGGAAACCAAGAAAGAAGCTGAAGCACTGGCTGAAAAGCTGGACGGTCAGCAGTTCATCGTGATTCGCTCGGCATCGGATGCCGGCGCGCTCTACGGCTCGGTCACGCCGCGTGACGCCGCGGACGCTGCAACCGAAGCAGGCTTCACCGTCGACAAAAAACAGATCGTTCTGGTCGCTCCGATCAAGGAACTGGGTTTGCACGCGGTTGCAGTCAAACTGCACCCCGAGGTTGAAGTCGAGATCCAGATGAACGTTGCACGCTCGGAAGAAGAAGCCGAGTTGCAGGCATCGGGCAAGTCGATCCAGGAACTGGCCGCTGAAGAAGAAGCTGCTGCTGAATTCGAGATCGCCGAACTGTTCGACGATATCGGCTCGGCCGCGTCGGAAGACGAGGAACTGGCCCCGGAAGCAGCTCCTGCTGAGGAAGACGAAGCCAAGGCCTGATCGGGCTGCGCTTTGAATATTACAAAGGCCGTGCGTTTGCGCGGCCTTTTTCATTTTCTTTAGTAATCCAAAGCCAAACCAGCAAATTTCAGCCCAATTCCATCCCTGATCTTGCAGCCGAACACTTAGGCCATATCATCGCACGCGAAGCCCGGAGATTAATTATGCCCCTGTTCCCCCGTCGCAATCTCATGGCACTCTTGCTGACAGCCCCGCTGGTTGCTTGCGGTGCAGGAGTGGTCTCCAAAGCGGATACGACACAATTTAACCCGCCGCTCTATCCGAACGAAACGCCTGAATTGCGCGCTTCGATCAACAAATGGGCGGATCACTACGAACTCCCGCGCGAACTTGTTCACAAGCTGGCCATTCGCGAAAGCACGCACCGACCTTGGGCTGTTAACCGTCCCTACTATGGCCTGCTGCAGATTCTTCCGGCTACTGCACGTTCGATGGGGTATACCGGGAATGCCGAAGGTTTGCTGGACGCGGAAACCAACCTGGAATTTGCGGGAAAATACCTGCGCGGTGCCTGGCTTTTGTCCGATGGCGATCAGAAACGGGCAATTTTTCTTTACGCCAAAGGTTTTTACCCCGAAGCGAAAGCACGTGGAATGCTGGTGGAAACGGGCCTAAAACCCGCAAATTGACAGTCATTAGCGTCAGAAATCGGCTGAAAATTAGCACTTTTGGCTGAATAGTGACAAAAATGTTCTATTGAATGTCTCAATATTCGGAATTGCACAGACAATTAGTGCCTCACCTTGTCATGTTTACAAAAGTATGTTGTTCTGGCTCGGTGAGGTAAACGGGTTCCACTCTGTGAAATACGCATGCTCGACGACACCATCGGGCGGCAAGATGGGCCACAGCTGGTAGGCACCATATGGAAATTGTCGATCTGAGCACTCTGCCGGATTCAGAAGTTCGCTATACCGAATTTCTAAGGCAAATCTGCGAGAAGCATGAGATGGACCATGCCGCTTACGCTGGCATGAACCCTGCTGCTGGTACCGTCGCCGGTTTTGTGACCTACGACGACTCTTGGACTGAGCATTATCAGAACCAAGGTCTGATCATGATTGATCCGACAATCCACATGGCACGCCGCAGCATTGCGCCGGTGGATTGGAGCCGTCTTGAGCGCAGCCCGGAATTTCAACGCGTCTTCCGCGATGCCCATGATTTCGGGTTGCCAAACCAGGGCGTAACAATCCCTGTACGCGGTCCCTATGGTGATATCGGCCTGCTGAGCGCGACCCGAAATTGCAGCAAGGAAGAATGGCGCAAGCTGTATACGAATGTTATCAGCGACTTGCAGTCCATGGCGGTTCATATCCATGACAACGTCGTTTCGTCCGATCAGTTGACCAACGCGCTCTATCACCCAACGCTGTCCGCCCGTGAAACGGAAATCCTGCAATGGGTGGCTGCGGGTAAATCGCAACAGGATATTGGCGATATTCTGTCCATTTCGCACCGAACCGTAGAAGTTCACTTGCGTTCCAGCCGGGAAAAGCTTAGTGCGCTTACCACCCCTCAGGCCGTGGGCCGGGCGATAGCAATCGGGCTTATTACCCCGAGTTAAACAAAAAAATAGCTAAATTTCGCCAAAATACGGGAAACCCCCAATAGAAAAATCCCCCGAGACCGGTAACGTCAGATTTACCGAACAACCACTCGAAGGGGGAAGAAATGATCATCGTGGTAGATGGCCTGAACAGACATATGTTCAGCGAAGTTCTTGACGAAATGTTCGAGTTGAGAGCACGTGTTTTTGGCGAGCGTCTCGGATGGGATGTAAATATCCAGGACGGAAAGGAAATCGACGAGTTCGATCATCTGGACCCGGCATATGTAATCGGACTCGACGATGAGGGGAATGTCGTCGCAGCCGTGCGTGCCCTCCAGACCACTGGACCTCACATGTTGTCGGACGTCTTCTCGGCAATCCTTTGTGGCGAAGCACCGCTCCGCAGCGCGACGATGTGGGAATCGACACGCTTCTGCGTCGACACGCAGCGCCTCACTCGCGGCAAAGAAAAGAACTCGGTCTCCTACGCGACTTGCGAGTTGATGATCGGCTCTTTGGAATATGCGAAAAACTCGGGCATCCAGGACATCATCACCGTGATTGATCCGGTTATGGATCGGGTTCTGAAACGATCGAACTGCGCCCCGTATGACTATGTCGGAAAGACAGTTCCCATGGGCAAAGTTCATGCGCTGGCCGCTCTGCTGGACTGCACCGAAGAACGCATCGCCGGTCTGCGAGAGTTTGCAGACATTCACAACGATGTCTTTATCGACGAAGAAGAGGCACTGGCCCTGTTTGCCGCCAAAAAAGCAGCAGCCCAGAGCCCGGCGAACCAGGATCACAAACCACTTACCGATCTTGAGAAATACTTTGTGGAGCAGATGAGCGCTGCGACAACAGAAGCTGAACGGCAGGATGTCCTCAAGCTGATCGAAGCGCTTACGGATACGTTCACGCCAGAGCAAAGAACCGCTCTGTTAGAAACCCCCCGTGCTTTTGCTCATGAGGCCTGACCCCCTCACCTCATAGGTACAAAAGCCACCCATGCGGAGCCGTCTGATTTCAGACGGCTCCGTTTTTTTGTCCCTCAGTGTGAAAGAGGGAAGGAAGAGGATTATTCCTCTTCCAGTGCCTCAACGGCTTTCTGCAGGTCGTCCTTGCTGACTTCCTTGTCTGCAACCTGTGCCAGCTCGAACACGTAGTCGACAACCTTGTCTTCAAAGATCGGCGCGCGCAGTTGCTGCTGCATCTGAGCGTTCTGCTGTACGAACTCGAAGAACTGGCGTTCCTGACCTGGGTATTGACGTGCCTGGTTCATGATCGCCTGAGTCATTTCCGCGTCGGTCACTTCAACTTCGGCTTTCTGACCCAGTTCAGCCAACAGCAGGCCCAGACGCACGCGGCGCTCAGCCAGTTTGTTGTGTTCGTCAGTCGGCTCGATCTCGGCGTGGTCGTGGCCTTCAACCTCAGGGTTCTCCTCGTGCCACAGCTGGTGCGCAATCTGCTTAGCTTCGGCTTCAACCAGCGACGGCGGAAGGTCGAACGATACCTTCTCGTCCAGCGCGTCCAGCAGGGCACGCTTCATGACAGCGCGCGCAGCACCGGCGTATTCTGCTTCCAGACGCTCGGAAATCTGACCCTTCAGGGCTTCCAGATCTTCAGCACCGAACTTCTGGGCCAGTTCGTCGTTCACTTCCGCTGCAACCGGCTCTTTCACTTCTTTGATGGTGCAGGTGAAAACAGCGTCTTTGCCGTCCAGATGCTCGGCCCCGTATTCTTCGGGGAACGTAACGTTGACGTCTTTTTCTTCTTCGGCTTTCACGCCAACCAGTTGTTCTTCAAAGCCGGGGATGAAGCTGTTCGACCCCAGAACCAGCGGGTAGTCTTCAGCCGATCCACCTTCGAATTCTTCACCGTCAACCTTGCCGACGAAGTCAAACACGATCTGGTCGCCGTCTTTGGCTTTCGAACCCTTGCGGCGCGCTTTGAAGTCCTGAGCGGTTTCGGCCAGGTTGTTCAGCGCCTCTTCAACGGCTGCGTCATCGGCTTTGACAACCAGCTTCTCCAGTTCGACCGATTTCAGGTCGACTTCCGGGATTGCGGGCAGCGCTTCGTAGGACATTGCGACTTCGACGTCGTCGCCTTCTTTCCAGTCCTCGTTGGTCATCTTGACCTCGGGCTGCAGCGCAGGGCGGTCACCGCTGTCTTCGAAGTGCTTGTTCATCGCACCGTCGATGGTTTCCTGCATGGCTTCACCCAGCAGGCGCTGGCCGAACTGCTTTTTCAGCAGTGCCATCGGCACCTTGCCTTTCCGGAAACCTTTCATTTCGATTTCCGGCTGCGCTTCGGTCAGCTTTTCATTGACCTTGTCGTCCAGCTCGGCTGCGGACACAACGATGTTGTAACCGCGTTTCAGACCTTCGTTCAGCGTCTCGGTAACCTGCATTATGGTAGTCCCCATAGGATTCGGGGCGCGCAAAACGGGCGCGCCGGGCAAATTTGACGCCTTCTATTTGCCCAGCCGCCTACGTGCAAGGGGCAAAGGCTGAATCCACCCGTATTTGATCATCTGAACCGCAAAAAACGCCCCGGAAACCGGGACGTTTTGCATCAGATCGGTTTTGGGAAATTAGAACTTCCAGCGCGCGCCCAGAACCCAGGCCTCGTTGTTATCAAAGGACGTCCCGTCTTCGAAATCATGGTTGCGATACTTCAGGTAAACATCAGTGTTGATCGCCTCGACTTTCTGCACCACGGCAATACCCCACGCTGTGGTGTCCGAGCCGTTGCTGTTGAAATCCGAGCCATCGTAGTAGTCGATGCCGACACCCGTCTTACCCCACGAAACCCAGTTGCCCTCGTACGAAATCTTGCCGTACCAGTAGTTTGGATCCGTAGCACCCGCCTGATCGTCGCTGCGCGTACCACCGGCGACCGTAAAGCCCAGGCCGCTTGGCAGCAGAACCGACGCCGAACCGATTGTGTCTTTGCGATCGCCGGAATTGTTATCCCGCTCGCGTACCGAATAGGCAACGGCCGCCGCAAACTCCACGTTACCTGCAAAGGTATTTTCGTAGAAAACACCAACATCGTAGTAATCGTCATCGTCACTGCTGGACAGGATATTCTTGCCATAGGCAAAGCCTGCCGAGAACCCATTGAATGTAGGCGTATCATACCGCACGCGCCCACGGCGCGCGCCATCAAAGTTGCTGGAGCTATCGCCAACGGTGATACCACTCAGCACCCCATTCGTACCGCGGTAAAAGAAGCCCGAGTTTTCGTCATTGGTAAACGAGTACAGCGCAGTCCCGACGTAAGACAGATCGGTTTCCGCGGCACCATCGGCCACCATGCTGCCCTGACCCGCCGAGAACTTACCGTAGTTACCCTTCAGGGCAAAATCCAAGTGGCGGATATCTTCGCGGGTCCAGCCGCTAAAGTTGGTACCGTTCTGGTTCCACTCGGTTGAGTTCGGCAGTCCAAGCGCAGATTCAAACCGGAAGGTGAACTCGTTCTGCCCGAAAGGCTGCAACAGACGCAGACCAACACGGCTGTTGGACAGATCGTTGTCGAGGACACGGGTCTCAGTATCCTGACCGTCATCGACTGAGATCAACGCCGGGTTCAGCTGCCCGTAAAGCAACACATAGCCACCGGTGTTGTTTTCATATTTCAGTTCCGCAGCAGCCGGAATCGCGGTTGTCGCAGTCAAAACAGCGGCAATTGATATGTTTTTAAAACTAGAGGTCATTTCACTCACCATGAAAGGTTCGGGTTTGAAGCACTACTCAATTGTTTACTACATACGAGCATTCCAGTAACTCGCAGCCTGTCCCGCGCAAGCATTGCAAATTCGCAACATGTATCCCGATGATTTTCAAAATTTAGCAATATATTCCAAATATTTACGCTCATCATCGCAAATCCGCCAAAGGGTGCGCAAATGAATTGTCGCCTCCAGCTATGCGTCTGGCAAACATCCGATCTGCGTTGTTGTCGGGCTTGACGGCGAAATTTCGCCGACCTGGCAAGAATTGAGCCAGTACCCGCCGAACAAACTCAAATATTCAACTTTTTTAAAACGTCCGGCAGTTGCTCCGGCAGGTCTTCTGCGATTAATCCCGGCCCGAAATGTCGTGCACATTCCACATGTAGCCACGCCGCCAGCTCTGCGGCTTGCATTGTCTGGAACCCACGCGCCAGCAAACCTGTGACAAAGCCCGCAAGCACATCGCCCGAACCAGCCGTCGCCAGCCAGGGCGCAGACCATTCGTAGTTGGCCGAATTTATCGAGCATTTCCCATCCGGCGCTGCAATCACAGTGTCCGGGCCTTTGAACAACACCACGCACCCGGCCCGCTTCGCCGCTTCTCGAGCGGCATCCACTTTGGAATAAGCGGGCCCTGTTGCGGGCACGGCCTTCAGCTTTTCCGCGATATCCGGGAATAGCCGGGCGAACTCGCCCTCATGTGGCGTCAGCACACATTTTTCATGCAGTTGCTCAAACAAAACCGCAGGGTTCTCGGAAAATGCCGATAATGCATCTGCATCCAATACCGTCGCGCGGTCAGCATTCAACGCAACCGGCACCAGTTCTATCGCACGTTCCCACCCAAGCCCCGGTCCAAGGCACAGCGCAGTCAACCGCGGGTCCTGCAAAGCATCAGACAGGTCAGCATCACCTCCAACCTGCCGCATCATGATCGCGGTAATCTGGCATGCCACCTCGCTCAAAGCGGCAGAAGGAACTCCAAGCGTCACCAGCCCTGCGCCGATCCGAAGCGCCCCACGCGCAGCAAGCCGCGCCGCGCCCGTCTTGCCGCTACCACCGGTCAATACAAAGGCGTGACCGTGCGAAAACTTGTGCCCTTTCCCGTCTTTACCAAGGCTTGGACCAGAATGCACATCAGCAGCAGTCACAATTTCCGCATCGCCCAGGCGATGTTCCAGCCCAATATCTTTGACAACAAGGCGGCCGCAAAACTCGGGCGCGTCTCCCAATACGTGCCCGAGTTTTCTTGAATGAAAGGAAACCGTAAGATCCGAACGTGCGCATCGGCGGCCATGTTCGGGAAACTCGCCCCCCAAAACTCGACCCGAGTCAGAACACAAGCCAGATGGGATATCTATCGCGACCGTATGCGGTGGGATAACGTCCGTCCCTGCGCCCTGCCTTCGCATGTCCCATGAGTCCCGGGCATCATCATGATCCCAAAGAAGCTCCCAAAGCGTGGGATTTTCGATAGGTCGCGTCAAACCCGTCCCAAACAATGCGTCAATGGCCAAATGCGGGCGCTCGAAATCAAATTCAGCGACCTGCTGAATATCAACTGTCCGGCCCTGCCAGCGCTCGAAGTTCATCTTTGCATCAGGCGGCAGTCTTTCCGGGTCTCCATACAGTATTACCTGCACCTCCCAACCCCGCTCACGCAAAAGCCGCGCCACAACAAACCCGTCACCCCCATTGTTCCCAGGCCCGCACAGCACCACCGCGCGCAAGGGATCCCTTTCATCTGGCCGCAAATATCCCGGGGAGCGCGAGGGGCTGGCCCCTCGCCTGTCCAGCGCTGGCCATTCCTCGAAAATCGCCTCGACGACACCCTGCCCGGCCCGCTCCATCAACTCCAGCCCGGTAACTTCGCCGGACTCGATTGCCGCCTGTTCAAGGACCCGCATCTGCGCCGCAGTCAGCAATTCCATCCTCTCACCTCTCGCCCGATTCAATTCTGATTACTTTTTGTGCAAATCGCCCAAAATTTAGCACACAGCTGTTTTTCGTAGCACCCCAGCCCGTCCTGTATCGCAATCACATTGCCGCACGATCTTAGACGTGATCACTGCCCCTGAGACAACCATTCAAGGTGAGCCGGGATGAAAAAGATCGAAGCGATCATCAAGCCGTTCAAACTGGACGAAGTGAAAGAGGCACTGCAGGACGTAGGCGTACAGGGCCTCAGCGTCATCGAGGTCAAGGGCTTCGGTCGCCAGAAAGGTCATACCGAACTGTATCGCGGCGCCGAGTATGTCGTCGACTTCCTGCCGAAAGTTA
Source organism: Ruegeria sp. E8 (assembly GCF_056533985.1). Lineage (NCBI taxonomy): Bacteria > Pseudomonadati > Pseudomonadota > Alphaproteobacteria > Rhodobacterales > Roseobacteraceae > Ruegeria > Ruegeria sp. E8. The sequence goes on along the minus strand of NZ_JBQFOY010000001.1, from coordinate 77,693 downwards.
AGGTTGAGGTCGTACTGGACGACGATCAGGTCGATGCGGCCATCGAAGCCATCGTTTCCGCCGCCAAGACCGACAAGATCGGCGACGGCAAGATCTTCGTCTCGCCCGTCGACCAAGCTATTCGCATCCGGACCGGCGAGACCGGCTCGGACGCTCTCTAACTCACAATAATACTGACACATCTATCAAAAGGACCAAGAGAATGAGCGCAGAAGCAGTTCTCAAGACACTCCGCGATGAAGACGTCGCGTATGTTGATATCCGTTTCACCGACGTGCGTGGCAAGTTGCAGCACGTAACGGTGGACGTCGATCTGGTTGACGAAGACTTTCTGGAAGAAGGCTTCATGTTTGACGGCTCTTCCATCGCGGGTTGGAAATCGATCGAAAACTCGGACATGAAACTGATCGCCGACACGACCTCGGCCTATATTGATCCGTTCTATGCCGAGAAAACACTGTGTCTGCACTGCTCGATCGTTGAGCCTGACACCGGCGAAGCCTATGGTCGCGACCCGCGCGGTACCGCGCAGAAGGCCGAAGCATACCTGAAGTCCAGCGGCATCGGTGACGTGGCTTACATGGGTCCCGAGGCGGAGTTCTTCCTGTTCGACGACGTCCGTTTTTCGAACAGCATCAACAAAGTATCCTTCGAAGTTGATGCAACCGACGCGTCGTGGAACACTGACACCGAATACGAAATGGGCAACATGGGCCATCGTCCGGGCGTCAAGGGCGGTTACTTCCCGGTCAACCCGATCGACGAAGCACAAGACCTGCGTTCGGAAATGCTGTCGACCATGAAACGCCTGGGCATGAAGGTAGACAAGCACCACCACGAGGTTGCCTCTTGCCAGCACGAGCTGGGCCTGATCTTTGACAGCCTGACCAAGCAAGCCGACGAGCTGCAGAAGTACAAGTACGTCATCCACAACGTCGCACACGCTTACGGCAAGTCGGCCACCTTCATGCCGAAGCCCATCGCAGGTGACAACGGCACCGGCATGCACGTGAACATGTCGATCTGGAAAGACGGCAAACCGCTGTTCGCCGGCGACAAATACGCCGATCTGTCGGACGAAGCACTGTACTTCATCGGTGGTATCCTGAAGCACGCAAAGACCCTGAACGCCTTCACCAACCCGGCGACCAACAGCTACAAACGCCTGATCCCTGGCTTTGAAGCCCCCGTTCTGCGCGCGTTCTCGGCCCGTAACCGTTCGGGTTGCGTCCGTATTCCGTGGACCGAAAGCCCGAAAGCCAAACGCGTCGAGGCCCGCTTCCCCGATCCGGCCGCAAACCCCTACCTGGCGTTTGCCGCTCTGCTGATGGCTGGTCTGGACGGCATCAAGAACAAGATCGATCCGGGCGAAGCCATGGACAAGAACCTGTACGATCTGCCAGCCGAAGAACTGGCCGACATCCCGACCGTCTGCGGCTCGCTGCGCGAAGCTCTGGAAGCTCTGGCCTCGGATCACGACTTCCTGCTGCAGGGCGACGTGTTCACAAAAGACCAGATCGACGGCTACATCGCACTGAAGATGGAAGAGGTCGAAACCTACGAGCACACGCCGCACCCGGTCGAATACGGCATGTACTACAGCTGCTAAGCTACACGCGGAATCGAATTGCAAGGGCGTCCATTCGGGCGCCCTTGTCATTTCTACCCACAAGATTTGACGCGCCGCCATCGATCCAACAGACTTGAGAGAACACTCCCAGCCGGAGACAACTCGATGCCTCTAAACACGTCACTTTTTTCAAAATACTCAAAATTCGTAACATCCGACCAGGAACTGCAGCAGATTTCTGGTCACCCCCTGCCCCAGATCATTGCCAAAGAGCTCTCTGAACTGGACCAGATGTGCAGCGACTTCATCGCGACCTCACCCTTTTGCCTGATCGCGTCAGCCAACCCGGACGGGCATCTGGACATCTCACCCCGCGGCGATCCCCCCGGCTTTGTACAAGTGCTTTCCGACACATTGATCGCCATCCCGGACCGACCTGGCAACAAACGCGTCGACACGTTCCACAATGTCCTCAAAGACCCGCGCGTCAGCGTAATCTTTTTTGTCCCCGGCAAGATGGAAACGCTGCGCATTCGTGGCGAAGCCCGCATCTGTGCCGACCCAAAGCTACTGGATTCCATGGCCGTTGACGGACACGCGCCCAAGCTGGCGCTGCTGATCCATGTCACGACCGTCTTTGCCCATTGCCCCAAGTGCGTCATCCGCTCGCACCTGTGGCAGCCCGAAAACTGGCCGGATTCGTCCGGGCTGCCAAACATGAATGCTATGATGGTGAAACACGCCCGTATAAAGGCCACTCCCGAAGAATGGTTCGAAACACTTAAGGAAAAGGGTGAACTGGACCTTTACTAACTGCTTTGCCAGAAGCGGAGCCCGCGCTAGTCTGACCTCAGATTTCAACGCAATCGGATTACGCCCATGTTTCGCCTTGCCGTCATACTTGCCCTGTCTCTGACTACCCCTGTTCTGGCTGCACCCTGCGGGAATACCAGCGCGGGGTTTGAGGCCTGGAAGGCAGATTTTGCCAAACAGGCGCGCAAGGCCGGGGTGAAAAAGAAGGGGCTGCAAGCCCTGTCCCAGACACAATACGCAACACGCACCATTGCTGCGGATCGCAACCAAAAGAGCTTTAAGTATTCACTGGACAAGTTCATGCGGGTCCGAGGGGCCGACACGATCGTCGCGCAGGGGCGCAGACGCAAAGCTGCCAACCCCAATTACTACGCTGCCTTCGAACGGCAATACGGTGTGCCGGCGGGGGTCCTGATCGCCATTCACGGCATGGAAACCGGCTTTGGCAATTTCATGGGCGACAGTCAGGTTGTTTCCGCAATCACAACACTGGCCTATGATTGTCGCCGGTCCGAGTTCTTTATTCCGCACGCAATTGGGGCACTGAAACTGGTCGACATGGGCAGCATTACAATGGCGACAAAAGGGGCAAAACATGGCGAATTGGGCCATACTCAATTCCTGCCGGGCAATGCCCTGACCTACGGCGTCGACGCAACTGGTGACCGGCGGGTGGATTTCTACAACATGACGGATGCTCTTGCCTCGACTGCGAATTTTCTACGCAAGAAAGGGTGGAAACCGGGCCGCGGGTATCAGCCAGGGGAACCGAATTTCAGGGTCTTGCAGCAGTGGAACGCGGCCTCAGTTTATCAGCAATCCATTGCCATAATGGCCGCCCGAATCGACCAATAGCCTCGCCGCGTGTCAAACACGCTTCGCACCAGATTTCGCCACATTCCCGCCACAGTGACAAAGAAAAGCCTTTAGTTTCTTGGTTTCCAAAGCGTAACCAATCGCGTGAAAATTTCACCTTTTTGCATTTTTCGCCAAATTCTCCCCCAGAATGATTGTTAAAGTGTTTGTCGAACAGAACGCAGAAAAGGACGGGGCAGTGGCTCGGAAGCACAGCTACCATGGCGGCCTGCAATTTGATGGCGACACAACCGGCGCGATAGAGCGTTTCGGAACGATCGTTGCCACAACGCTTGAAGACTACGGCCATCTGGTCGAACGCAAGGCCCTGCTCAGCACAACAGAGGCCAGTATCGTCTCGAGCCAGTATCTGGTTCGGATGACGCTGGATACAGGCACCTCCGAGCAGGAGGACCGATACGAGCGTATGGATCGCGCCGCGGGGTTGAAAACAACAACAAAACCCCGCGCGTCGCATCCGCAAAACAGATTGGTTCTGTCGGTCACACCGGTATCGCCGCTTCTGGATGACGCCGAAATTTCCGAACTGATGCTTGTGGTCATTTTATACCGCATGGTCGATATCTGTTCGACCCGGCGCGTCGAATGGCTGTCGCCCCGTACGGTTCTGACGGTCGAACAGTTCATGTGCGCCTTTGACACGCTGACGCCAAGCAGGGCAACACGGGACAGGAAGCAGATTTTTCAGTCTCTGACCGGACAGTTTGCCGGGGTAAAATTGCCCGAGCAGGAAGACGTTGTCAGTGCTCTGCACGCGCCTGCCGCGCGTCCCATTCAGTTGACGGACGAACAACTGCTCAGCATCGCTTTCCGAAGCGAAGACACGGACCTGAACGACCCAAGTGCTGCGGAATCCCCTATTGCAGATGATAGCCAAAAGCCCAGCGACATCCTGCGCCTCAGCAGTTGGTGCATGACGGGTGTATTGGCCAGCGTGTCCGCACCAATCGCGGTCTCCATGGCAGCAGTGAACCTGATCCGGGGCGAGGATTTTCGGCTCAACACTCAGGTTCTTGTGTTCACCTTTGCCATTGTTGCGCTGAACGCCAGCAACGCGTTGGCCGATGTTGCCAACGTTTTGGGCATGTAACCAAATTACTGAAGACCCTCCTAGGAGGCCCCGCCATCAGGCGGGGTTTTCCGTTTTCGGGACCGCGTCCGCAGCCAGAACGTAGGTGTGGATCGAGAACACGACCGCATTTGTCTTCGGCAGCCGCAACAAGGTCTGCCGCTCGCTGCGCAGGTAAGAGGTTGAACGCCGATCCCGAAACTCGCGCCGCTCACTGGCACTGCGAGGTTGAAAAAGCTCTGGATCCTCGTACCAAAGAGTATTGAAACGCCAAAGCGGACGACCGGGTTGAATGCCGTCAAACAACCTCTGCACCCGTTTCGCGATATTGACGTCATAGCTTTCCACCGGCAAATGGATATCGATCAGCGGTCGCATGAATTTTTCGGACAAGCGCCAACTTGCTGGAAAACATAAGATAGCACCTGTCAACACGTGCTCGTCACCCTGTTTTTGCAGGATGCAAAAATCCTCCTGCACCAGTCGGCACAGCGTATCCAAAGGTCGATCCCTGTCGATTGTTACCGATTCACCATCTGGTCGAAGCACCCTCTCTCCGGCCATTGGATGAATCAGCGTCAGCACCAGATCCAACAGCTCTTCGGCCGCTGGTTTTGCCTTTGGATCAAGCACCAGCACTTCATCGCGATGTTCCGCCAACAGCTCTTCGCGACGCAGCATCTGACCGGCAAAGGCTTCATCCTGATGCAGCCAGTTTTCCATCGTCGCAGGTTGAATACCCGGCAAAGCGCGTGGGTTACTGACATCATAAGGAATTTTGTTTTGCAGAATACGTGCCATACCAGCGGCTTAGCACGCTTCGCGCCAATTGTCGGTTGAAAACGACAACCCTGCCGTCGCGTTTTTATCAGACGGCCATATCGGTCAAACTAAAAATAGCCGGACAAGCAAAGAGGCCAGTCATGAACCAGCATTACCGAGACTCTCGCAAGATTGACCCCACCCGTGGCGCAACGTTAGGCGATGGCACACCAAACGAAAATGACCGGATCGAAATCGGGCCAACGCAGCTCGCTTTTGACGAATGGGCTGCCGCCGGGCTGGAACTTCCCAACCTCGCGCGGATGCGGGAACACCGCTGGAAGCGTTTGACTCAGGCGATTGTTGATCGCGGTTATGGCGGCTTGCTGATTTTCGACCCGTTGAACATCCGTTACGCGACGGACAGCACCAATATGCAGCTGTGGAACACCCACAATCCGTTTCGCGCGGTTTTGCTGTGTGCAGACGGGTACATGGTGATCTGGGATTACAAGAACTCGCCCTTCCTCAGCACATTCAACCCGCTGGTGCGCGAACAGCGCTCGGGCGCGGACCTGTTTTATTTCGACCGGGGTGACAAAGTCGACGTTGCAGCGGATGTGTTCTCGAATGAAGTGCGGGTGCTGATCGAAGAACACAGCGGCGGCAACAAACGTCTGGCCGTCGACAAGATCATGCTGCACGGGTTGCGCGCGCTCGAAGCGCAAGGGTTCGAGATTATGGAAGGCGAAGAGCTGACCGAGAAAACCCGCGCCATCAAAGGACCCGACGAGATCCTCGCCATGCGTTGCGCCAGCCATGCATGTGAAACAGCCGTTGCCGAAATGGAGAAATTCGCCCGCGCCAATGTAGGCGACGGTAAAACCTCCGAAGATGATATCTGGGCGGTCCTGCACGCCGAAAACATCAAACGCGGGGGTGAGTGGATCGAAACCCGCCTGCTGGCCTCTGGCCAACGGACCAACCCGTGGTTTCAGGAATGCGGCCCACGGATCACCCAGCAGAATGAGATCATCTCATTCGACACTGACCTGATCGGTTCCTACGGGATTTGCATCGACATTTCGCGCAGCTGGTGGATTGGTGACGAGAAACCGCGCGAAGATATGATCTATGCCATGCAACACGCGCACGAGCACATCATGACCAATATGGAGATGCTCAAGCCCGGCGTGATGATCCCTGAACTGACGGCCAATACTCACGTGCTGGACGACAAGTTCCAGGCGCAAAAATACGGCTGCCTGATGCATGGTGTCGGTCTGTGTGATGAATGGCCGCTTGTGGCCTATCCCGATAAGGCGGTCGAGGGGTCTTATGACTATGCGCTGGAACCCGGAATGGTTCTGTGCGTCGAGGCTTGCGTCGGCGAAGTCGGCGGTGACTTCAGCATCAAGCTTGAAGATCAGGTTCTCATAACCGAAGACGGATATGAAAACCTGACGAAATATCCCTTCGACGCCCGGTTGATGGGACTTGAGTGAGGCCCAGCCCTCACTCAGACCAATATGACCGACGAACGTTGCCGTGCCAGTCCTCAACGGCTGGTCGCACCTGATCTTGCGACCCGTTGAAATTTGCTGGCCAGGACTGCCCGATAGCAAAGCCGATCAACCCGGCCAGAACAATTGCGAGAACGCTGCGTGGCAAAATCTCGGGGCGGTGCGGCGTGGCTTCTGCATGTGTCATTTGCGTCTCCTGTATCAAAGGTTACGAGCTAGTAATTGTGTCTGGATGGATGATAAGTAAAATGAATATTTAATTTGGATTGCATCACATATTTTGATGGCAAGCTTTTTTTTTCGACCAAAACTGCGCGCGATATCGTTGGGCATATTGGGGAACTGGCGCAAAGCGACACAATCGTCAGGTTCTCACCTTCGCGTGACGCATTTTACAAAAGGGTTGTGACCAGGGGCGCTTATACACAGTATTGGGAATGTTTCCCCAACCCATTCAAGGAGCCGACATGCCCACGGAACGCATCACTTTTGCCGGACATGACGGCAGCCAGTTGGCGGCACGACTGGATTTGCCGGACGGCCCTGTTCTGGCAACGGCCCTGTTTGCCCATTGTTTCACCTGCTCCAAGGACATACCCGCGGCCCGACGTATTTCGGCCCGCTTGGCCGCCATGGGGATTGCGGTACTGCGGTTCGACTTTACCGGCCTGGGTCATTCCGAAGGCGAGTTCGCCAACACGACCTTTACGTCAAATGTCGAAGATCTGATTGCAGCCGCGCAATACCTCGCCGGGCGCAACATGGCCCCTGCGCTGTTGATTGGTCACTCGCTTGGTGGCGCAGCGGTTTTGCGGGCGCGGGCAGGTATTCCAACGGTTAAGGCCGTAGTCACTTTGGGCGCACCGGCGGATCCCGGTCACGTGTCCCATCACTTCGAAGATGCCCTGCCCCAGATTGAACAGGACGGCAGCGCCGAGGTTACTTTGGGCGGACGTCCCTTCCGCATTGGCAAGGCCTTTGTGGATGACATCGCTCAATCTGCCCTGTCGACCTCGATTGCGGATCTCAAGGCGGCTCTGCTTGTCCTTCATGCCCCTCGGGATGAAACCGTCAGCATCGACAACGCGAGCACCATTTTCTTGGCCGCGAAGCACCCCAAAAGCTTTGTAACCCTTGATGATGCCGATCACCTGATCACGCGGGCCTCTGATGCCGAATATGCGGCAGATGTCATTTCGGCGTGGGTGTCACGCTATGTGAAACTGCACCCGCCTGCTCCTCCGCCCGGCGCGCCGGAAGGTGTCGTGCGGGTGACCGAGGCTGATCCGGCCGGGTTCCTGCAGGATATTCAGGCCGGGCCTTACCATCATGCAGTCGCGGACGAGCCAGCCTCTTACGGCGGCACGGACAAGGGCATGTCGCCTTATGGCTTTGTCTCATCCGGTCTGGGTGCCTGCACCTCGATGACGATACGCATGTATGCGCGCCGCAAACGCTGGCCTCTGACAAGCATCAGCGTCGATGTATGCCACGACAAAGTGCATGCGCAGGATGCTGGCCTGGCGAATGAAGGTAAGGTGGATCAGTTCCGGCGCAAAATCCGACTGACCGGCCCACTGGATCAGGCGCAAAAACAGCGCCTGTTAGAGATTGCCGACAAATGCCCGGTTCACCGGACTCTCGAAGGCTCGGCTCATATCACAACCGAACTTCTTCCATAAAAAAGAAGGCCGCCCAACTGGCGGCCTTTTATTTATCTGCGACGCGGTGCCGGTCGATGGATTGGGGGCCGGGCTGCCGGTGGGCGCGCCACCGGGGGACGCGGCCGCGCAGGGGGCTTGGCAACCGGTGGCTTCGGTCGATCGGGGCGCGTCGGCCGGTCAGGACGATCAGGGCGGTCCGGGCGGTCGACATCAATATCCACATCAACGTCGTGATAGTAATCGTTCCACAGCATCGAGTCATAAAACGGGTCATACCCGTATCCGACACCAACCGTGACACCGTCACAGGCCGACAGCGTGAAACTCGCAGCCCCCAGCCCCAATGCAAGGGCCATCCGTTTGATCAGTCTCAAGCTCATCGCGCCCTCCCTCACTGAAGCGACCGGAACGACGCAAAGACGGCGTTCAGATCATCTGCATAATCCGGATTGGCCCCGTCGCGCAGAATGGCAACGGCGATGGCGACACGCTCACGTGGCAAATCAATCAGGGTGGCCGTAAAGCTCACACCCTTGCCGTCCCGACGCCCGGTCCCACGGTAAACCCGGGCTGGCAACCCGCCGATACGGGTGTCGCTGGTGCTGGTGACGGTCGGATCGTTGACCAGAAACTTGTCGATATCCTGCAGATACCGAATTCCGTCCTGAATGTTCGCAACCCCCACCGGTGAGACAAAGCCCATCCAGACGGTATCATCCGTTACAGGACGCAACCCCATGACCCGCGCCACTGCGCGTGGATCCTGCAACTCGGTGTCTTCGATCTCACGCGGGCCACCGGTGCGCAGCAGCCAGAAATCGGGAACGTCAAATCGAAACAGCGCGCGACCATCCTCAGTGTAAGTCACAGGAGTGTCGGCCAGTGTTGACCCCGCCCCGCCCAGCGAGAGGGCGGCGCAAACGGTAAGTATGGAGCCTGATAAAAAGCGCATATCTGAATAACCTGATGATTTCTTTGCTCGCAGATTGAACCGCGAGCGCGCGTCTTGTCCAGTACTGCGTTGCAAAGACCGCAGAATTCCAAGTTCGAGCTTGCCTGGAAGCCAGTCACGACAGGCATCAACTCAAGGCGCTAAAGTCAGCGCTTCAATAGAGGCAATGCAGGACTATTCCGCATAGACCCCGTTGGTCTGACCACCCGCATCATCAACGAAACGGATCGTGTCTCCATTCTGCAAGACGTCGTAGCACGCCCACAGATCAGCGGGTGGCCAGGTCGAACAGTATTGATCTCCCCTCACTGCCCAGCGCCCCGCGCTTGGCCCACCCGAGAAATACTGCGTAATCATGCTGGCCTCGAAAGTTTGCCAGACCCCACCGCCATATTCCAATTTCTTCCCGGTCAGAGCTGTCCGTATCTCTTCACCGGACAGTTTCTGGAACCCGTCTGCGGCCAAAACGCCCGGCCAAAGGGCTAAAATCAGGGCAAACCGTCTCATACCCGCTCTCACACCTTGTTCCCTGCTGCACACGGGGCTAAACCCCGCGCCAACGCCTCATCCCAATCACATAAAGGTGCTGCCGCCAATGATTCCCCGTTATTCCCGCCCTGACATGGTCGCCATCTGGTCGCCCGAGACCAAGTTCCGCATCTGGTACGAGATTGAGGCCCACGCGTGCGACGCCATGGCCGATCTGGGCGTGATCCCGCGCGAAAACGCCGAGGCCGTGTGGAAGGCCAAGGACGTGGAGTTTGACGTCGCCCGCATCGATGAAATCGAGGCCGTCACCAAACACGACGTCATCGCCTTCCTGACCCATCTGGCTGAACATGTCGGCAGCGAAGAGGCACGTTTCGTGCACCAAGGCATGACCAGCTCAGACGTGCTGGACACCTGCCTGAATGTTCAACTGACCCGCGCTGCCGACCTGCTGATTGCTGACCTCGAAGGTCTGCTGGCCGCCCTGAAACGTCGCGCAATCGAACACAAGAACACCATCCGCATCGGCCGCAGCCACGGCATCCACGCCGAACCGACCACGATGGGCCTGACCTTTGCCCGGTTCTATGCAGAGATGGACCGCAACCTGTCCCGCATGCGCGATGCCCGCGCGGAAATCGCCACCGGAGCGATCAGCGGCGCGGTCGGCACGTTTGCCAACATCGACCCGCGCGTCGAAGAACACGTCTGTGACCAGCTTGGACTGGTGCCCGAACCGATCAGCACACAGGTCATCCCGCGCGACCGCCACGCGGCATTTTTTGCCACGCTGGGCGTCATCGCCAGTAGCATCGAAAACATCGCCATCGAGATCCGCCACATGCAGCGGACCGAGGTGTTGGAAGGGGCCGAGTTCTTCTCGATGGGCCAAAAAGGTTCTTCGGCGATGCCGCACAAGAAGAACCCTGTTCTGACCGAGAACCTGACCGGCCTGGCCCGCATGGTACGCGCCGCCGTGATCCCGGCGATGGAAAACGTCGCGCTTTGGCATGAGCGCGATATCTCGCATTCCTCGGTCGAACGCATGATCGGGCCGGACGCCACGATCACTCTGGACTTTGCGCTCGCCCGTCTGACCGGTGTGATCGACAAGATGCTGATCTTCCCCGATAACATGCTAGAAAATATGAACAAATTCCCCGGTCTGGTGATGAGTCAACGGGTTCTGCTGGCCCTGACCCAAGCCGGTGTCAGCCGCGAAGATGCCTATGCCATGGTGCAGCGCAACGCGCTGAAGGTCTGGGAACATCGTACGGATTTCAAAGAAGAACTGTTGGCGGATGCCGACGTAACCGCCGCACTCAGCCCCGAAGAGATCGAAGAGAAATTCGACCTTGGCTATCACACCAAGCACGTCGATACGATCTTTGCGCGCGTGTTCGGCGAGTAAGACTGTTCTAACCACCCTTTTCACAAGGCCCGGCCCGCACAGCGCAGGTCGGGCCATGTTTTTTTGCCAGACCTCCCAAAATCAGCTATTCTATTGCTGGCTCTTTATGGGAGAGGTTCCATGATCCGCACCATTCTCTGCTCAGTCGCGCTTGTTTGCGTGGCGTCTGCTGGCCTTGCATGCAGCGCGCATTCCAAACAAACGCAATCCTGCGCGCCCGGCTCATTCTGGGATACTGAAACGCAAAGCTGCACAAAATCCGTCAACGGCTGACATGTTTTTTTCCGGCTTGTGAATAAAAGCGACCGTTCCGCTGTTAGCTTTTTTGAAGATCGCACTATGATTTTGAGAACAGCCCCGAGAACGGAGTAGGAAAATGCGCCTTTTGTTAGCTTCTGCCCTTGCTTTGCAGACTTTTGCTTTTGCCCCAGTGGTCCATGCCGCGGGCGGTGGTGGCAGTACAGCACCCAAGCCGACGAATACGACCAAGAAATGCCTGTTTGGTCGGGTCTTTGACGAAGCCAGAGGTCGGTGCGTCAAGCCAAACAAAACCAATCTGAGCGATGAGCAATTGTATGATGCGGTTCGCGAATTGGCCTATGACGGACAATATGGCTACGCTCAGGATATCCTGCGCATCATGGACCAGAACGATGATCGCGTATTGACCTATTGGGGCTTTACTTATCGCAAGGTGGGCGAGCTGGAACTTGCGAACGTCTTTTATCAGAACGCCATCGAGACCAATCCCGACAATCTTCTGGCTCGCAGCTACATGGGTCAGGGTTTTGTGACCGAAGGCAGAACCGACCTGGCAATCGAGCAATGGCGCGAGATCAAGGCCCGCGGCGGCGAAGGCAGCTGGGCCGAGGCGTCACTGCGTGAAGCGATCCGGACGGGGCTGACCTACAACTACTAAGCTTCAGGGTTAATTAACCCGACTCCCTCTATTCTGCCCGTGGTTCGGAAATTTTGGCACAACGGGCAGATGCAGGACACAAACGCACTGATACAAACGGCAAACGGGGTTTCTGCTCCGCTTGCTGCGGGGGATGATGACGCGCCGCGTCTTGTCCCCCGGACTTTGACCAGCCGACAAAAAGCGGCCGTCGTTGTGCGCCTTTTGCTGAACGAAGGCGCCGATCTACCGCTCGAGGAATTGCCCGACGACCTGCAAGAGAAATTGACCCATCAGCTTGGCCAGATGGGCCTTGTTGATCGTGTTACCCTTGGCGCAGTGGCACGGGAATTCAGCGATGCTTTGGACAATGTCGGATTGGCCTTTCCTCATGGGCTTGCCGGGGCCTTGGATGCCGTGAACGGAAAAATCGCACCAACCACAGCGGCGCGCTTGCGCAAGGTGGCCGGGGTGCGCCAGATCGGTGACCCCTGGCAAAGGCTTCGGGACATTCCAGTCGAGGATCTTGCCAAAATGGCACAGGCGGAAAGCACCGAAGTGGCGGCGGTAATGCTGTCCAAGATGGATACAGCACAGGCCGCGCAGATGCTGGGCCACATGCCCGGCCCTGTGGCGCGACGGATCACATTTGCGGTTTCGAAAACGGCTAACGTGACCCCTGAGGCGGTTGAACGTATCGGCTGGTCTCTGGCCGCTCAGCTGGATCAGCGACCGGCGCAGGCATTCAACGACGGACCCGGGCCGAGGGTCGGCGCAATCCTGAACCAATCCGCAGCCGCGACGCGCGACGACTTGCTGAATGCGCTGGATGAGGATGACGCAGACTTCGCTGACCTCGTGCGCCAATCGATCTTTACCTTCGCCCACATCGCAAGTCGTATCACCGCGCGGGACATTCCCGCCATCCTGCGCGAGGTGGACCAACCCGTTTTGGTTACTGCGCTGGCCGGGGCCGCTGCGGATGACGACAGGGCGTCTGTCGAATTTATGTTGTCGAACATTTCATCCCGCATGGCAGACAACCTGCGCGAAGAAATGTCTGAGCGGGGGCGTGTCAAACAAGCTGAGGCCGAAGACGCCATGACCCAGATCGTTGGCGCCATTCGCGCTCTGGTCGACGCCGGATCAATTGTTCTGATCGAAAAAGACGACGAAGAGGATATGACATAAATCATAAGGCAAGCCTGCCCGGCCCGGTCACCCGATGCGGGTCACAGATTCCTGTTCGTCTGGGCGCTTGAGCTTACAGGCATCGGGCTGTATGTCTGGCTCAGCAATTCGCAACACGCGGTGAGACACCTCCATGCCCGTCGAAAAGTCGGAGCTCAGCCGGTTTGAGCTTGGAAAATACTATGTCGCCAATCTGTTCCTGCAGGGGGTTATCGGCGCAATGCGCCTTGTCCCGTATGAGCGGCGCATCGCGACCATGGGCGCGATCATGCGAACTTTGGCCCCTGTCGTCGGATTTCGCACACGTATACGGCGGAACCTGAAACTGACCTGCCCTGACTTGTCCGACGCCGAGGTCAAAAAAATCTGCCGCGACGTGCCTGACAATGCCGGCCGGGCCATCATGGAACATTTTTCGCCCGAAGGGTTCACCAAACGTCAGAGCACAGCAAAGATATCCGGCCCGGGCATTGCCGCCTTTGACAAAGCGGTCGCCGAAGGGCGCCCTGTCATGATGATCACGGCGCATTTCGGACATTACCTCGCGGCGCGGGTCGCCCTGCAAGAGCATAGTGGCCAACCGATTGGCTGCCTTTTTCGCCGCATGGCCAACCCCTATTTCAACGACGCATATGTCGAAGCCTTCTACAAAACCGGCGCACCGATGTTCGAGCAAGGGCGGCGCGGGATGGTCGAGATGGTACGTTCGCTCAAAAAGGGCGGGATCATTGCCATCGTATCTGATCTTCATGCGCTAGGTGGCGAGAAACTCATGTTTTTCGGCCAGCCTGCTTCCACGTCCGTTCTGAACGCGGAACTGGCTATAAAGTACAATGCCGTGCTCATTCCTTGTTATGCAGTGCGGCAGCCCAATGGTATCGATTTCGAGATCATCCTGCACGATCCGGTACCGCATACAGATCCTAAAACCATGACCCAGTTCACCAATGATGATTTGGAAAAGATTGTCCGGCAGCACATGGGGCAATGGTTCTGGATTCATCGCCGCTGGAAGAACTTGACCATGTTGGGCGTGCACCCCGAAGAAACACCTTAGTTACTTCACCCGGGTCGCTGCAACAATCGGCCCGTGACCTGCTCTCTGCACCAGCACAACGGCAGGCAGATCAGAGTTGAGCTGAGCTGAAAATGTTTGTGGGGTACTTCCATCCCACTGCCCGGCAATCTGCCAATTTTCAACGACATTGGCATAGTCCAGTTCGTGCCCCGCCAGTTCTCCACGACGGATTGATGCGTGGCGCATGGGTGAGTACTGAACGATACGCACATCGTAGGTTTCATCTTCCGGCATCGCCACAGGCGCCACATCCACGGTGACTTTGTTGGCGGTTCGGTTTGCTGTTACCGATGCTTCGGGGCTGGCCTTCAAATGTGCATTGATCACGCGGTCCAACTCGCGGGATTGCGCTCCAACAATGTCATGTTGTCCATTGATCACCATTTGCGGTGTGTAGATCATCGACCGCCCGCCTTCCCTTGCATAGGCCCGCTGCCGCAGAGTGTGATCCGGGTCGGCATATTCGTCTTTCCAACCGATGTAGTCCCAATAATCCACGTGCAATGCCAACCCGATGACGTCGTCTCGCTTGGCCAGGTCAAGCATAATCTGATCCGCCGGCGGGCAAGACGAACATCCCTGCGAAGTAAACAGCTCGACCACTACCGGGTCTTCCTCAGCCGCAACATGCGCGGCGAACAGGCAGGAAATCAGGGTGGTCACAGCAATGGTTCTGAACATGAGACTTCTCGGCTTTGGCGAATGTCTTCAGGAATACCTGCTTTGAAGTTCAACGACCAATCAAGGTTTCTTGAGACCGGAGTACATATTTCCCGCTAAAATGTGTACAATGGTATACATTTTACGTCTCAAGCCTCGTTACACCTTGAACCCAAGGCGCTGGTGATGCAGATAACAGTCAGCAAATCCCATAATCCAAGTCATTTGAGAGGGAGGCCACGGATGCCCATCAAAGTCGGACAGGATACCGCCAAGACACGCCGCAGCCTGAGCGTGAACGGTAAATCCATTTCCTATTACTCGATCCCCGCCGCACAAAAAGCCGGTCTGGGCGATTTCTCGAAATTGCCGGCGGCGCTTAAAGTTGTGCTCGAGAACATGCTGCGGTTCGAAGATGACGGATTTTCGGTCTCGGTCGACGATATCAAGGCCTTCGCCGAATGGGGTGCGAACGGAGGCAAAAACCCGCGAGAGATTGCGTACCGCCCTGCCCGCGTTCTCATGCAGGACTTTACCGGCGTTCCCGCCGTGGTCGACCTTGCCGCGATGCGTGATGGCATCAAAGCTCTGGGAGGCGATGCGCAAAAGATCAACCCGCTGAACCCGGTCGATCTGGTCATCGACCACTCGGTCATGATTGACGAGTTCGGCAACCCGCGTGCGTTCCAGATGAACGTCGACCGTGAGTACGAGCGCAATATGGAGCGCTATCAGTTCCTGAAATGGGGCCAGAATGCCTTTAACAATTTCCGCGTTGTGCCCCCCGGAACCGGCATCTGCCATCAGGTAAACCTGGAGTATCTGGCGCAAACCGTCTGGACCGATACTGACCAGAACGGGGATGAGGTCGCCTATCCGGACACGCTGGTCGGCACCGACAGCCACACCACTATGGTGAACGGCATGGCGGTTCTGGGCTGGGGCGTTGGCGGGATCGAGGCCGAGGCCGCGATGCTGGGTCAGCCGATCTCGATGCTGATCCCAGAGGTTGTGGGGTTTGAACTGACAGGATCGATGGTCGAAGGCACCACCGGCACCGACCTTGTTCTGAAGGTCGTGGAAATGCTGCGCGAAAAGGGCGTGGTCGGGAAATTCGTCGAATTCTACGGCGAAGGTCTGGACCGTCTGCCGCTGGCAGACCGCGCGACGATTGCCAACATGGCCCCCGAATACGGCGCAACTTGTGGCTTCTTCCCCATCGACGGCGAGACACTGCGCTACATGCGCAACACCGGCCGGGATGAGGACCGTCTGGCGCTGGTTGAAGCCTATGCCAAGGAAAACGGGCTCTGGCGTGATGAGAGCTACGCCCCGATCTACACTGACACGCTGACACTGGATATGGGCACGATCGTTCCTGCGATCTCGGGCCCGAAACGCCCGCAGGACTATGTCGCCCTGACCGACGCCAAGGCGGCCTTTACCAAAGAGATGGCCGAGACCTTCAAGCGTCCGATGGGCAAACAGGTCGAGGTCAAAGGTGAAGAATACGGCATGGAATCGGGCAAGGTCGTGATCGCCTCGATCACCTCCTGCACCAACACCTCGAACCCCTATGTGATGATCGGCGCCGGTCTGGTGGCGAAGAAGGCGCATGAGCTGGGCCTGAACCGTCAGCCTTGGGTCAAGACCTCGCTGGCCCCCGGATCGCAGGTAGTGTCAGAATATCTTGAGGCTGCGGGTCTGCAACAGCATCTGGACGCCATCGGGTTCAACCTTGTCGGCTACGGCTGCACCACCTGCATCGGTAACTCCGGCCCGATCCAACGGGAAATCTCGGAAGCCATTTCCGAGGGCGATCTGGTCGCGACCTCGGTGCTGTCAGGCAACCGCAACTTCGAAGGCCGGATATCACCCGACGTGCGCGCCAACTATCTGGCCTCGCCGCCGCTGGTGGTGGTCTACGCCCTGGCAGGCACGATGGACATCGATCTGACTTCGGAACCGATTGGTCAGGACAAAGACGGCAATGACGTCTTCATGAAAGACATCTGGCCCACCCAAAGCGAGATTGCCGAACTGGTCGAAGCTACCGTGACCCGCGAGGCGTTCCAGTCCAAATACGCTGACGTCTTCAAAGGCGATGAGAAATGGCAGGGCGTCGAGGTTCCGCAACAGGAAACCTATGATTGGCCTCCCACCTCGACCTACATCCAGAACCCGCCTTACTTCCAGGGGATGGGTGCGGAGCCGGGTACCATTTCCAACATCGAAAGCGCCAAAGTTCTCGCCGTTCTGGGCGACATGGTCACCACAGACCACATTTCGCCCGCCGGCTCCTTTGCCACGACCACCCCGGCTGGCAAATATCTGACTGACCGTCAGGTGCAACCGCGCGAATTCAACTCGTACGGCTCGCGCCGCGGCAACCACGAGGTCATGATGCGCGGCACATTCGCAAATATCCGCATCAAGAACGAAATGCTGGACGGCGTTGAAGGCGGTTACACCAAGGGGCCTGATGGCGAGCAGACTTCGATCTATGACGCCTCGATGGCTTATCAGGCCAACGGCATACCGCTGGTCGTCTTTGGGGGCGAACAGTACGGCGCGGGCTCCTCGCGCGACTGGGCGGCCAAGGGTACCGCGCTGTTAGGCGTCAAGGCCGTGATTGCCGAAAGTTTTGAGCGCATCCACCGGTCGAACCTGGTTGGCATGGGCGTCATCCCGTTCGAATTTACCGGCGGTGACACCCGCAAGACGCTGGGCCTGAAGGGCGATGAAACCGTCTCGATCCACGGGTTGGAGTCTGTCGAACCGCTGCAAGACGTACCTTGCACCATCGTCTATGGCGACGGGACAGAGAAAACCATCACTCTGAAGTGCCGCATCGATACTGCGCCCGAGATTGAATACATTGAGAACGGCGGTGTGCTGCAATACGTGCTGCGCAACCTTGCGAAGGCATCTTAACCCGATAGCCTAGTTTGCTTTTGAACCCCCGGCCAACCGCCGGGGGTTTTTTGTTTTCTGGCCATTTATTCAGAAACCTGAAACTGTCAGGGAAAGCCAAAGACGGAAACCATTCGCCATGAAGAAACCCAACGCCCTGCTGGTTTGTTCCCTCAGCGTCATTGCCGTAATCGGCATATGGGGCGTCATCGACATCCAGAGTTTGGTGACCTGGGCCAGCGGGATTGTCCAACAAACATTCCACAGCCGCGGCTGGTTCGTCATGCTGGCCGCATCGGGTATGTTGATCGGCTGCCTGGTTCTGGCGTTTTCACACTATGGCAAAATTCGTCTTGGGCAGGATGACGAAGAACCGGAGTTTTCAACGGCCACATGGATTTCGATGCTGTTCTCTGCCGGTATGGGAGTCGGCCTGTTGTTCTGGGCAGTGGCGGAACCGCTTACCCATTTCAACTTCATCTCAGGCATGGCCCCGGATTTCATCGCTGCACAGCAGGCCATGCTGGCGACGAATTTTCACTGGGGTCTGCACGCCTGGGCCATCTATGGATCCACCGCACTGACCATCGCGTATTTCAGCTTCCGGCGCGGCACTGGAATGATGGTCAGCGCTCCGATCAAAAGCCTGTTTCCCGGCGAACGCTGGGCCGAGCGTGTGGGGTGGTTTTCAGACTTCATGGCGATCATCGCAATCTCTATCGGCGTTGGTGGTTCCATGGCCATGGGCGTTTTTCAGGTTGCGGACGGAATCGCGGTTCTGGGTGGCCGTGAAACGGTCGGTGCACTGCTGATCAGCGTTGTCTTTCTGGCAATGGTCGCCGCGTATATCCCTGCGCTTTTGATCGATCTGGGTCAGGGCATGGCGCGCTTGTCCAATGCCGCGATGCTGATCGCGATCGGATTGGTTGCCTATACGGTGGTCCTCGGTCCGACTGAGTATCTTTTGAATACGGTCGTTCAGGGATTCGGAGATTACGTCACCAACGTCATTCCAAGGGGGTTTCAAACTTTCACCTTTTTCGGCGATGACGTCACCAGATGGTTCAGCGACTGGACACTCACCTACATGGTGTGGTGGATCGCCTGGGGGCCGTTTGTGGGCGTCTTCGTGGCCCGCATCTCACGCGGTCGAACGATACGTGAATTCGTGATCGGCGTGCTGTTCGCCCCCACACTGTTCTCTATTCTCTGGTTCGGAGCATTTGGCGGCATTGGTCTTTTCGAGGCGCTCAACGGCGCGGGCGAACTTCTGGCCTATACGCAGACAAACATCGAGCGTGTGACCTTTGCCCTGCTCGACCGACTGCCACTCTCTTTGGTTACGACCCTCGCAACGGTGCTGGCCGCGTTTCTGTTCATTGTCACCAGCGTCGTAAGTGCGGCATTTGTCTTGGGCACGTTCTCGACCGGGGGCGACGAAAATCCTCCTCCGCGCGTGCGCCTGATCTGGGGGGCATTGCTGGGGCTGCTGAGCGTTGCCATGATTCTTTCAGGATCCGTGGACTCGGTAAAAATCCTCATCTCGCTTGGCGCTTTGCCCTTTGTCTTTATTTCAGTCCTGTTGATGGTCTGCTTGTTCCGCGGGCTCAGAGAGGAGGGGCGACGCGATGCTGATCGGTGATCTTACTGATACCCTGATGAACCTCGTGACCTTCGCCTTCATCGCGGCCATGATCTGGATATTGCTGCGCAAGTGATGGGATTCAAAACGCTGAAATCATCGTTGCAACTCGGCCTCTTTGCGGATCATCTGTACCCATGGACAAAGTTGCACTGATAACCGGTGGTGCCCGAGGGATCGGGCGGGCGATAGTCGAAGACCTTGGCCGTGATCACAATATCGCGTTCACCTGGCTGGAAAGCGAGCCTGATTCAGAATTGCAGAGCAGCGACTTCCTGGCGATTCAGTCCGACCTGACACAGGACAATCAACCAGCCCAAGTTGTTGAACAGGTCATTGAACGCTTCGGACGGCTGGACGTAATCGTGAACAACGCAGGCCTTGTCCGATCCACCCCGAAAGAGGAGTTTCGGGCCGAAGATCACGGGGCAATCCTTGATCTCAACCTGCTGGCCCCGGCGGCGTTGCTGGCCGCCGCTTTGCCATATCTGAAACGCGGCGCGTCGGTTGTCAGCATTTCATCGATGAACGCAACTTTGCCGCCACGCGATGCCGTGACCTATGGGGCAAGCAAAGCAGCGCTTAATTTGTGGACCCGAGCAATGGCAAAAGAGCTTGGCCCGAACGGTATCCACGTAAACGCTGTCGCACCGGGTGCCATCAACATCCCCGAGGACCCTCGCTCGGACGATCTGACGTCGCTTTTCGTCAAAGAAACCGCTTTGGGCCGGATCGGCACACCCGAAGATATCGCCCGCGTGGTCCGGTTTCTGACCTCTGACGCGGCGGGTTTCATAACCGGAGAAGTTCTGGGCGTGACTGGCGGCTATCGTTTGTAAACCCGCCTAAGTCTGGTTCCGGGCCCGACTCAGCCGCCCGCAGCTTTTTCCAAAGCAGGACGAAGAGTGTTTTCGATCACACGCTGCGTGATCGGACCAGCAAAGCGCAAAATGACAGTGCCTTCACCGTCAATCACATAGGTTTCGGGCACGCCGTAAAGACCCCAGTCCAGTGCCATTCGGCCTTGCTCGTCCCGGCCAATAGCGGTGTAGGGATCGCCAAGTTCCTTCAGGAAGGCCTCGGCATTGTCGAGTTGATCTTTGTAGTTGATGCCATAGACGGGAATGCCCTCTGCCGCCAATGCTTCCAGATTGGGATGTTCGGCGCGGCAGGGCGCGCACCAACTGGCCCAGTAATTGACCAGTTTGACTTCTCCATCCCGCAGTGTGGAATCGTCGAACAAGGCTTTCTCGGGGAATTCGCTCAGAACGACGGGTGGGGCTTGCTGTCCTTCGCGGGCCGAGGGCAACGCGTTGGGATCATCGCGGAACATGCCGATCCCGGCCAACACCGCGAAGGCACCAAAAATCAACGGCGGCGCGATCATCAGGGGCGAGATTTTAGCCATTGCGCGACATCCTTTGTTCAACTTTTTCCATCTCAGCGCGCACCTTGCGTCCGCGCATCACACTGAACACCACCAGGGCCACAAGCAGTATGATGGAAACCGCATAAGACGACAGCACAGCATCAGCGTATTTTCCAAGATCAGGGATCATCCGCCTACCCTTTCCCGCGCCAACAGCGACTTGACGCGACGTGCACGGATTTCAGTTCCGGTGCGGTACAATACCAAAGCGATGAACAGCAGAACAAACCCAATGATGCACAGCATCAGCGGGTAGAAATAAATATTGCTGACCTTTTCTTCGGTATCCGCCCCGGTGACAGCCGCCGCCCGCATGACCGATGCGCCCTGATGCAAACCCTGGTTCCAGAAGTTCACCGCATAGCGGCTGAGGATGGCAAACACCGACCCTACCAGACACAGGACCGATGTCAGATCAGCCGCCGTGTCCGGGTCTTCGATGGCTTCCCACAGTGCGACATATCCAAGATAGAACAGGAACAGGATCAAAAACGAGGTCAGGCGCGGATCCCACGCCCACCAGGTGCCCCACATCGGCTGCCCCCAGATCGCCCCAGTCAGCAGCGCGATCAGGGTCATAACAATCCCGATGGGCGCCGCCGCACGCGCCGCCAGCGCGCTGACATGGTGACGCCGCACCAACCAGACCAGCGAGGTGGCCAGCATCATCAGCCAGCAATTGATCGCCATCAGCGCCGCCGGGACGTGCAGGTAGATAATCTTGACCGTCGACCCTTGTTTGTAGTCGTCCGGGGTAAAGAAAAAGCCCCAGGTCAGACCGACGACGATGCAGGCGATCGAGACGGTCCAGAAAAACGGCAGGACACGCTCACTGGTTGCAAGAAACTTGCGCGGGTTGGCGTATTCCCAAAGGGCGTTGGCTTTGGCTGCGATAGACATGGGCCCTATCTAGTCCGAGTTGGGGTGGTTCTCAATTGACATCAATCAAAGCTGAGACGGTTCACCGCAGATTGATACGTAGCACAGCTGCGCTGGCAAAGGGCAACAATGCGATGGTCGCAGCCGTGATCCCTGCCAGCATCAACAATGGCGTCTGCACCTCCATACCCGTTGCGCCGCGCCGGGCGACCTCAGCCCCGAAGATCAATGTGGGCACGTAAAGCGGCAGAACCAGTAGTGATAACAGCAACCCGCCACGCTTCAGGCCGACAGTCAGGGCCGCGCCGAATGTTCCGATCACGCTCATGGCCGGGGTTCCGATCAGCAAAGAGACCACGAGCCAGAAGAACCCTGGTACGGGCAGGTTCAGCAAAACCCCTAGAAAAGGGGCTGCCAGAACCAGCGGCAGCCCGGTGGTCAGCCAGTGGGCAAGCGCCTTGATGGTCACAACCGATTCCAATGGCAACGGTGCAGTGGCCAGCAGGTCCAGCGATCCGTCCTCCCAATCCAGAGCCAGAAGACGGTCGAGAGACAGCAGGCACGCCAGCAAGGCCCCAAGCCATAGTACACCGGGTGCAATGGTGGACAGCAGCGAGGATTGCGGCCCCACCGCAAATGGAACCATCACGGTCACGATCAGGAAAAAGGCCAGACCCAACCCGAATCCGCCACCCGCACGGAAGGCCAGTTTCAGGTCACGCAACAAAAGGGCGATCACAGGAAGCCTCCGTCGAAATCGTCAATGGGTTTGGGTTTGGCCTTGTTGGGACCCACGTCCAGAACTTCTCCGTCCAGACCAAGGTCGATATGGGTGGCGATCAGGGCTGACCCGCCCTGCCCGAGATGTGCGCGGACTGCGTCTGCGAACATCTGCACCGCATTCTTGTCCAACGACACCGTGGGTTCATCCAACATCCAGATGGGACGCCCGGTGACCAGCATTCGCGCCAACCCCAGCCGCCGTTTTTGACCCGCCGACAGGTTCCCGGCGTGACGATCTGCCAATTCGTTGAGATCAAAAGCATCCAGCGCCGATTGGATGCCATGTGTTCCAAAGACCGAGGACCAGAAGGTCAGGTTTTCGGTCACTGACAACGTCGGCTTCAGCCCGTCCGAATGGGCGGCATAGGCGATCCGGTCCTCGGCCCCTTCGATCTGCCCTTCCAGTGGAGGTTGCAAACCCGCCAATGTGCGCAGAAGGGTGGTTTTGCCAATCCCATTCGGGCCACGCAAAATCAGCGCCTTGCCCGGCGGCAGCTGAAAGCTGAGGCCTTCCAGAACGGGGATGCCACCACGGGTGATCGCCAGGTCAGTCACAGTTAAAGTCATGAAACCCGCTTAGCGGATTGTCATCAGGGGCAAAAGGCGGGATTTGCCGCAGTCCGGCGGCAGCGGTTCTTGTAACCAAGGGCGGAGTGAGGGGCCAGCCCCTCACACTCCCCGGGATATTTTCGGCCAGATGAAAGGGATCCCGTCAGACAGGGATCAGAGCGAGCGCGATGCGGCGACCCTCGGAGAGCAGCACATTGTAGGTGCGGCAAGCGGCGGGGGAGTTCATGATTTCCACGCCAATTCCGGCGTTTTCCAATTCGGCCCGCAGGGTTTGGGGGATATGGGACATGTCTTTGCCAGTGCCAATGAACAGAACGTCAATGTCATCGGCCATGTTCAGAAGTGGCTGCGCATCTTCGTAACCGCCCCATTTTACGGGCCCGGCGGGACCTGTCAGGACACTGCCTTCGAACACTTCACCCCCGATCCGGAAGAACCCGGGGCCGTAACCGTCCACCGGTTTTGCATCGGTATATGAAACCTGGTTCAGGCGCATGTCATCCCTCATTCAATCCAGGATCGGCAGTCCTGACACCACAGCTGTCAGGATGACCGAATACGCTGCAATGCGATAGATTCGCTCGAGCTTTGGGTCAAAAAGCGCTTTGCCGATCAGTGTTGTGGTCAGGTAGGGCACGCCTAGCAACATGACAACCCACAGGATCGACAAATCCGCAGCGCCTGCGATCAGGATACTGAAGACGATGGCAACGTCCAGCAACGCCAGAAAGATGATCGTATTGGCGCGGATCTTGCGTACATCCGTGGAACTGGCCAGGTAGAACACAATGACAACCGGACCGGTCAGCCCGGTCATGCCGCCGATCACTCCGGCGCTTCCTCCAATCGCAAACCGCCCAGGCATCCCTAGTCGCCCCTGCCAGCGCCATCCAGTTATGACGGCAGACAGGGTCAGGCCGATGATACCGCAGGCGATCCAGCGCAGTACGATTGTGTCCACCTGAGCCATGATCCACAGGCCCAGCGGTACGGTAACGGCAGCAGCTATCCCCAATGTGCTGATCTCGGTCTTGTCGCATTCGCGCCAGGCCTGCGGTGCCAGCGCCAAGGTCGATACGATCCCGGTAGCCGCCATCAGAAACACAACATCCGCGATCGGCAGGAACTGGGTCGCGACCGGAACAAAGATCATTGCGGTGCCGAAACCAGTGAAGCCGCGGACAAGACCCGCGGCTCCGATAGTAAGGACCAACCAGCCCAGCCCTGGCAATGCCAGGGCTTGTTGCAATGCCTCAGGCATCAATATTGGCAAACTGGTTGCCGGCCGTATTCGACGGCTTGGACCAATCGCGCTTGACCCCAAGCCACAGCAGGATGGTCGAGGCTACG
Source organism: Ruegeria sp. E8 (assembly GCF_056533985.1). NCBI lineage: Bacteria > Pseudomonadati > Pseudomonadota > Alphaproteobacteria > Rhodobacterales > Roseobacteraceae > Ruegeria > Ruegeria sp. E8. Next base: position 53,171 of record NZ_JBQFOY010000001.1, on the reverse strand, counting down.
AAGACCGACGAATACGTCCCCACGATCACGCCCCAGATCATCGCGAAGACGAAGCCTCGGATAACGTCCCCGCCCAGTACATAGAGCGAGATCAGCGCCAGCAGCGTGGTGACCGAGGTCATGACTGTCCGGCTGAGCGTTTCGTTGATCGAGATGTTCAGGACCTCTTTGAGGTCTTTCTTTTTGTATTTCCGCAGGTTTTCACGCACGCGGTCGAAGACGACCACAGTGTCGTTCAGCGAATAACCAACGATGGTCAGAAGCGCCGCAATGATCGCCAGATCGAAGCGAATTTGCAGCTCCGAGAAGATGCCGATGGTCAGGATCACGTCATGCACCAGCGCGGCTACGGCCCCCAACGCGAACTGCCATTCGAAGCGGAGCCAGATGTAGACAAGCACGGCACCAATGGCCAGTGCCACCGCGATAACGGCCGTCTGGATCAACTCGCCCGACACTTTGGGGCCCACGGATTCTACGGAGACGAACTGAATATCAGGTATAACCTGCTGCAGCGCTTGTTCCACGGCCGTGATGGTCGCTGCCTCCACGGCCTCGGCGTCTGCCTGAGCCTGGATGCGGATCATTGCGACGTTTTCGTCCTCTCCAAAGGTCGGATCGAAAATCTCGGTGATCGTGACATCGCCCAAATCAAGCGGAGCGATGGCATCACGGTATGTGCCCACATCAATCTCGACCGCGCTTTGGGTACGGATGGTTGTCCCTCCGCGGAAATCGATGCCGAAGTTGAGCCCTTGCAGCAGGAACGAGGTGAAGGCAATCACCATCATCAGCCCGGATATACCCAGCCAGATTTTCCAACGGCTGAAGAAGTCGAACGAGGTGTACTGGGGTACGAGTTTCAGTCTCATGTCAAACCTCGATCGTTTTCGGACGGCGGCGTTCGAACCACATGACGACCAACAGACGTGTCACGAAGATCGCGGTGAAGACCGAGGTCAGAATACCCAGCCCCAGCGTAATGGCAAACCCGCGCACCGGGCCGCTGCCCATGGCGAACAGGATGGTCGCCGTGATGAAAGTGGTTACGTTCGCATCCAGAATGGCCGACAGCGCCTTTTCATAACCCAGCTCAATCGCACGTGCGGGACCTTTGGCGGATTTCAGTTCTTCGCGGATACGTTCGAAAATCAGAACGTTGGCGTCCACCGCCATACCGACTGTCAGCACGATGCCCGCGATACCCGGTAGGGTTAGGGTTGCTCCGATCAGGGACAGCAGACCGAACAACAGGCCCACGTTGATGATCAGCGCGATGTTGGCAAAGAGCCCGAACAGGCCATAGCTGAGCGCCATGAAGGTCAGTACGGCGACAAAGGCCACGATGGTTGCGACTTTACCTGCGTCGATGCTGTCCTGCCCAAGCTCCGGGCCGATGGTGCGTTCTTCGAGGAACTCCAGACCGGCAGGCAGCGCACCGGCGCGCAGCAGGACGGCCAGATTGGTGCTTTCCTCTACGGTGAAGTTACCGGTGATGATACCTGAACCGCCCGGAATATGGCTTTGGATCACGGGGGCCGAGATCACCTCGTCATCCAGAACGATAGCAAAAGGCGCGCCGACATTGTCGCGGGTATAATCGCCGAACTTACGCGCACCGGATGTGTTGAACCGGAAGTTGACTGCGGGGCGGCCATTCTGGTCGAACGCGGGTTGCGCGTCGACCAGTTCCTCACCCGTAACAACCGGGTTGGATTCGATTGTGTAGTAAACGCCGCTCTCGTCAATCGAAGGCACGATTTCTTCACCAATACCTGCAACTGCATCCGGATCGGTGCCGCGCCCAGCGACCGGGTTAAACGTCAACTGTGCCGTGGTGCCGATAATATCCTTCAATTCACCTGCACTGCCGATGCCCGGCACCTGAATCAGGATACGATCCGCGCCCTGACGCTGAATGGTGGGTTCACGCGTTCCGACTTCGTCGATCCGGCGGCGAATGATCTCCAGTGCCTGACGCACCGTGCGATCGTCTGAGGCCAGCTGTTCTGCTTCGGACAATTGAACAACGATTGTGTCGCCATCAGCGCGGGCTTCGATATCCGTGGCCCCGACACCAGTCAAAGTCTGCACCTGACGGGCCAGACCACGCACAACCTCCAATGCGCGCGATATGCCCTCGGGCTGACTGATGCGCACACGAATCTCATCAGGGGCTGAATCCTGACGACGGATTGTTCCAACAGTGGATCGCTCATCGCGCAGGGCGTCACGGATTTCAGGCCACATCGCCTCCATCCGGGATTCGTAGACATCCGAGACCTGAACTTCGGCCAGCAGATGCGCACCGCCGCGCAGATCGAGGCCCAAGTTGACCAGAGACGATGGCAGCCAGTTTGGCCACTGAGACGCCTCGGCCTGCATTTCAGGAGTGTCGACACCAAGCTCAATCGCGGCTTTGGCGTCGTTTGATTGCTCGACCCGCGTGTAAAACGCGTTTGGCAGGGCCATGAGCAGGCCAGTCACGCAGACCAGCCAGATCAGAACCCGCTTCCAGGTATCAATTTGCAGCATTACCCTGCCTTTTCAAGGAATTGTCGCGCGAAATTACTTCGCCGGCTCGGTCTTGTTCAGAACCTGCGCGATGGTCGATTTGACCACACGTACCTTGACGTTCTCGGCGATCTCGACCTCAATCTCGTTGTCGCCTTCCTTGACCTTGGACACTTTGCCGATCAACCCGCCCTGGGTGACGACCTGATCGCCCCGGCGCACGGCATCGACCATGGCCTGATGCTGTTTCATCTTCTTCTGCTGCGGACGGATCAGCAGGAAATACATGATCGCAAAGATCAGGATCAGCGGGAGAAACTGGGCGATTGCGCCACCTTCCATGGGATATTCCTTTATTCAGACCTTGCGGCACCGTTCCGCAAATTTGGCCGGAACCTATGCTTTGAGATGCCTGTTTGCAAGCAAAGGCGGTGATGTGTCCCTTCTGAAACTGCTTATGCCACGGCAACTACCGCAAAAGCGTTGCAGATATGTCCTAGGAACAGGGCTGAAACCGGGTATAGTTCGGCATAAGGGGGACCAATGACAACGCCTTTCAAGCCTTTCCTTTTGTTGCTTAATTTCCTGGCTGCATTGTTGGTCAGCCTGTGGCTTGCGGGCCCGGCCCAGGCGCAGGACACGACCACTGAAACCTCCACGTCCGAGACAGCGGAATCGGATGTTTTCATGGCCCCGGTTATCGTCGACGGTGACGTTTTGTTTCAGGTCCGGGGGTCCAGCGCCCTGCCCGCCCCGGAACGCGCGGAAACGGTACAAGACAAGATCATAGAAATCGCCGAAGCCTCCGACGCCCCCATGGTCGAAATCACCTTTGAAGAGACCGAACTTGGCATCTGGATTCTGGCCGACGGAGAGAGGATCTCAATCGTCACCACCGCCGATTCCGAATTGGATCAGATGGAGCTGAGCGTTCTCAGCGTATTGCACGGCAACGCGATCAAACAAGCCATCGAGGCTTATCGATCCAACCGTACAGAACAGGCGCGCGTTTCCGGTGCCATCGAAGCTGCCGCCTGGACCTTCGGTTTTGTTCTGTTCATCGTGATTATCTTGTGGCTGCACCGCCGGATACGACGGAAAACGCTGAAGTTTGTCAAACGCCACCTTAAGGATGTGGAAACCGCCACAGCCAAAAGCGTCCAGGCCGAGGCGATAGCCGCTTTGGTCAGGTACGGGCTGAATTTCGTGCTGCTGGTGATCTTCTTTCTGGGGTTCTATTACTACCTGTCCTTCGTCCTGCTGGCCTTTGCCGAGACCCGTTATTTCGCGCAGCTTCTTCTGACCTACCTGACCGAGCCTGTTCTGCTGATCTTCCGGGGCATCCTCAGCTATATCCCCAACATGATCATGCTGGGCCTGATCACCTGGGTCACGATGTATTTAATCAAGGGCATGCGTGTGTTTTTCGACGCGGTTGAAGCCGGGTCATTCGAACTGGGCGATTTCGAGAAACACTGGGTCAACCCGACCTTCAACATCGCCCGCGTTGTCGTCATTCTGATCGCGCTAGTCTTTGCCGTGCCCTACATTCCGGGGTCGGACTCGGCCGCGTTTCAGGGGCTGACCATACTGGTTGGTGCGATGCTGTCGCTCGGGGCGAACTCGGTAGTCTCAAACATGTTGGCGGGGTTGTTCGTGATCTATCGCCGTTCAACTTCGATCGGAGACCGTATTCAGATCGGGGATCACATCGGCGATGTGGTGCAGATCAAACTGATGGAAACGCATCTGAAGTCGATCAAGAACGAGCTGATTTCGATCCCCAATGCGCAGTTGATGAACTCGGACGTGGTGAATTTCTCGAAGAAAACCGATGGCAGTGGGCTGCTGCTGCACACCACAGTCGGCATCGGCTACGAAGAGCCGCCCGAGAAGATCGAGGCGATGCTGATCGAGGCCGCCCACCGGACCAAGGGGATCAAGGCCAAACCCGAACCTTTTGTTTTGTGGACAGCTTTGGCGGATTACGCGATCAACTATCAGATCAACGGTTACACAACCCGTGGCAGTATCATTCCGAAAATCCGGTCGGACCTGCACCGTAATATCGTCGCGGTGTTCAACGAGAATAGTGTGCAGATCATGACGCCGTCCTATATGGCCGATCCGCCCGAGCCCAAGATCCCGGCTGAGGAATGGGATGGCCATCTGGCGCACGAAACGCACGCGGAGGCGGATAAACCGTAACCGGCGCTACACCCCGCCTTTCAGATGGTGCATAAGCGATTTCAGTGATTCACGCATTTGAGGATTCTGAACCATGCACGACATCCGCGCCATTCGCGAAAACCCTGCCGCCTTCGACGCCGCCCTAGCGCGCCGTGGGGACGCGCCGGTGTCGTCAGATTTGCTCAGGCTGGACGAAAGCCGCCGCGCCAAGATTCTGGCCGCCGAGACCGCGCAGGCGGAGCAGAACAAGGCCAGCAAGGAAGTCGGTGCGGCCAAGGGTCGAGGTGATGAAGCCGAGTTTGAACGCCTTCGCGCACTGGTGGCTGAGAAAAAGGCCGAAGTGGCCCGGATGCAGACCGAAGCCAAGGATCTGGACGCCCTGTTGACGGATCAACTGGCGCGGATCGCCAACCTGCCCGCAGAGGATGTGCCGGAAGGCGCGGATGAGGACGACAATGTCGAGGTGAACCGATGGGGTACGCCGCGCGCATTCGACTTCTCTCCGAAGGAGCACTTTGAGATTCCCGCGGTTGCGGCCGCCATGGATTTTGAGACCGCCGCAAAAACCAGCGGAAGCCGTTTCGTGAACCTGTCCAAAGGGGTTGCGCGCATCCACCGCGCGCTGGCTCAATTCATGCTGGACACGCATATCGACAAGAACGAACTGACCGAGATGCAAACTCCGGTTCTGGTGCGGGATGAGGCGATGTACGGCACTGACAAGCTGCCGAAATTCGGTGACGACAGTTACCAGACAACCAACGGCTGGTGGCTGATCCCGACGTCTGAGGTCACGCTAACCTATTCCGTCGCCGGTGACATTCTGGACGAGGCCACCCTGCCCATCCGTATGACCGCCCACACCACCTGTTTCCGGTCCGAGGCCGGCAGCGCAGGCAAGGACACTTCGGGAATGTTGCGGCAACACCAGTTCGAAAAGGTCGAAATGGTATCGATCACCCATCCGGAAAAATCGGATGACGAACAGAAACGCATGTTGCGCTGTGCTGAAGATTTGCTGGAACACTTGGGTATCCCTTACCGCACCGTTGTTCTGTGCACTGGTGATATGGGCTTTGGCGCACGGCGTACCTTTGACATCGAAGCCTGGTTGCCCGGTCAGGATACCTATCGCGAGATCAGTTCTGTCTCGACCACAGGCGCGTTTCAGGCCCGCCGCATGAATGCGCGTTTCCGCCCTGAGGGCGGCGGCAAGCCAGAATATGTCCACACGCTGAACGGCTCGGGCCTTGCCGTTGGGCGTTGCCTGATTGCGGTTTTGGAAAACGGCCAGAACGCAGACGGGACCGTGACTTTGCCCGAGGTTCTTGCCCCCTATCTTGGCGGCAAGCTGACCCTGCAACTGGACGGTACCCTGGCCTGACAAAACAAAACCGGCACCAACAGGCACCGGTTCCGTAAGAAATGAAAGGTGAGGAAGGTTACTTCTTCGCCTTTTTCTTTTCCTTTTTCTTACCGCTCTTTTTGTCGCTCTTTTTGTCGCTTTTCTTGGCGTCTTTCTTCTTGTCGTCCTTCTTGGACTTTTTGTCCTTCTTGGACTTAGCTTTCACCTTGTCCTTGGCCTTGGAAAACGCGGCTTCCATTTCCTTACGTTTCTTGGCTGCTTTCTCGGCCTTAGCCTTTGCTTTGGCCTTTTTCTTGGCTGCGGCTTCGGCTTTTTCAGCAGCCGCTTTTTCTTCTGCCGCCTTGCGTGCAGCTGCCTCGGCCCGTTTTTCGGCCGCAGCCGCCGCCACTGTCTTGCGCGGGGCTGCTTTACGGGCAGCCGGTTTGCGGGCGGATGATGTTCGCGCCGGTGCTCTGCGCGCTGTAGGTTTCTTGGTTGCGGGCGCCGCGCCAACCGCCTCTTTGGCGGCGGCAATCAAAATCGCCGCGCGCGCCTCACCGATCCGGGGGACCTTCACCAGATCCGCAGGGGCCGCCTTGGCTATCGCTTCTGCAGTCTTGAAGCCATTGGCAGCAAGAGACCGTCCAAGAGCCTCTCCTACACCTTTAACGTCGGTCACTGCGGTCATTATGGGTCCTTTCTCTGTCTGCCTGCATATCCGTATGTACACTGGATATACAGGTCTGCAAGCTTTGCGGCTGCCTCAGCAAGCTCAGTAACCTAGCTGTGTGCCAGATCGGCGCGTTGATCGTGTTTCGGGAAGGGCACGAGGCGTTTTGCTTCCTCATCCCAGAGCTTCAGGTTCAATGCGGCAACGGCCTCGGGGAATTTGATCCGGCGCGGGGTAAATTCAGGCGGCAGGTTATAGTGGCAGGCCCGCAATCGATATGACGGGATACGGGCATTGAAATGGTGGATATCATGCAAGGTGATACAGGCCACCGCGGTATCGAACCACCATCCGAAATCCAGCGCAGACGACCCCTGTAGCGCTGCAATCTGAGGGTTCAGATCAGGACGGCGATCCCAGTAGGTGTCCTCAAAATTGTGCTGAAGATACACGAGGAATACGCCAAGCATTCCACCCAGAAACGAAAACGCCAGCCAGACCCATATACCCGTCATGCCCGCGGCCAGGTACAGCAAACCAAGAAAAACGATTATCGATACGTTGTGCAGCAACACGCCTTTGACGCCAAAGCGCACTGTATTCTTGGGCCAGCGATAGCGAATGAAATACGTAAACATCGCGCCGACTGGCACCAAGATGAACGGGTTGCGATACAGCCTGTAGAACAACCGTTTTTTCCAGTCTGCTTCGTTCCATTCTCGCACGGTCATCGTGTGAATTTCGCCGGTCTCACGATGTTCGAGATTGCCGATACCCGCGTGGTGCAGGTTGTGGTTCTGCTTCATCACCTCGAAGGGTGCAAAGGTAAACGGAGACAGACCATGGCCCGCCCACTCATTCTGCAGTCGCGTCTCAAACAGAGAGTGATGTCCGCAATCGTGTTGCAGCACGTACAAGCGCACTGCCGAAAAGGCGAAGACGATCCCGGCGGGCACCATGACGTACCAGCGATCCACAAATACGATCGCCAGAGCCAGCGACGCGAAATACACCGCAAATGTGCCAAAATAGCTTAGCGCAGCCAATCTGTTGTCCTGAACTGCGTAGTGTCTTGTATATTCCCTCAGATCCATCCAGTCCGCTCCCCACGATGGCCCTGTTATCAACTGTTCAAAATCTGGATGCGGTTTAACCGCGAACAAGCAGTGCGTGTGCCAACAAATGCACACACATGAATGCTAGCGCGCAGAACAGGGGCTGTCACGCCCCCTGAGCGAAAATGCTGAAAATTGGCGCAGTTACGCGCGGCCCTTGAGATGTTTGGCCAATGCACCTGCGTTTTTCTTGCGCCGTCCTTTATAGGGGTTCTTATCCCCCTGCCCGCGCAACGTCAGGCGGATCGGAGTGCCCGGCATGTCGAAATCCTGACGCAGGCCGTTGACCAGATAGCGGGTATAGCTCTCGGGCATCTTGTCGGGATGCGAACACATCACAACAAACCCCGGTGGCCGGGTTTTGGCCTGTGTCATATAGCGCAGTTTGATCCGACGGCCTTGTGGCGCCGGTGGCGGGTGCTGTTCCAGCATGGCAGTCAGCCAACGGTTCAGCGCGGCAGTCGGCACCCTACGGTTCCAGACGTCATGGGCGCGCAAGATCGCGGCGCGCAAACGCTCTAGCCCCCGGCCCGTCTTGGCCGAGACCGTGATCAGCGGTGCGCCGCGCAGTTGGGGTAACAAACGTTCGAACGATTCTTTCAACTCGCGCAGCTTTTCCTGCTTGTTGTCTTCGACGTCCCATTTGTTTACCGCAACGACAACGGCCCGGCCCTCGCGTTCCGCCAGATCGGCGATACGCAGGTCCTGTTGTTCAAACGGGATCGCGGCGTCCAGCAACACCACGACGACCTCGGCAAACTTCACCGCACGCAAACCGTCCGAAACCGACAGCTTTTCCAGCTTTTCCTGAACCTTGGCCTTTTTCCGCATACCCGCCGTATCAAAGATACGCATCGGTGTGCTGTCCCCGTCCGGGTCGGCCCAGTCAAGCCGCAGGCTGATCGCGTCGCGCGTGATCCCGGCCTCGGGACCGGTCAGCAAGCGGTCTTCGCCGATGATCTTGTTGATCAGCGTGGACTTGCCGGCATTCGGGCGGCCCACAACGGCAACCTGCAACGGCTTGGTGGCGGTGATCAGCGGCGCGTCACCTTCTCCGTCCTCGTCCAGTTCGATGTCCGTTTCCGGGGCTTCATCCTCAGCCTTTTCTTCGGCGGCATCCGCCAAAGGCATGAGTTGGGCGTAAAGGTCGGTCATCCCCTCGCCATGCTCGCCCGACAGACGCACCGGCTCGCCCAGACCCAGATTATATGCTTCCAGAACGCCCGCATCAGCCGCGCTGCCTTCGGCCTTGTTGGCTGCAAGGATCACATGCTTGGACCGTTTGCGCAGGATTTCCGCGAACATTTCATCCGTTGGCGTCAGGCCCGTTCGCGCGTCGATCATGAACAGGCAGACATCAGCCATGTCCACGGCGCGTTCGGTCAGGCGGCGCATCCGGCCTTGCAGACTGTCATCCGTTGCGTCCTCAAGGCCCGCCGTGTCGATCACGGTGAAGCGCAAATCGCCCAGCCGCCCTTCGCCTTCGCGCAAGTCACGCGTCACGCCGGGCTGATCGTCGACCAAGGCCAGACGTTTGCCCACAAGGCGGTTGAACAGGGTGGATTTGCCCACATTCGGGCGCCCCACGATGGCGAGGGTCAGCGACATGATACTCAACTTTCAAGACTCAAGATGCGCCCTTTAGCGCATCTTGCCATCAACGGAAAGCGTGTAGATCACCCTTTGTCGAAACGACATACAGCGTTTGCCCCGCCACAACGGGCGCCGTAGTCGCCCCTCCGGGCACTTCGACCTGATGAACCAGTGCTCCGTTAACAGGATTGAAGAACCGCAGATACCCATCATTGGAAGCAATCACAATGCGGCCACCGGCCATGATCGGACCGTAATGGGCAAAGATCGGTCCACGACGGCCTCGTTTGTCTTTCACAAAACCCGGCAAATCCTGGGCCCAGACGACCGAGCCGTCTGCCGCATTCAGGCGGACAAGCTGGCTGCGGTCACTGATCAGGAAAATGCTGTTGCCTGCTGGCCAGACAGTATCGATTGCGCCTTCATCGGCTGTCCAGCGGCGTTCGCCCGAGGCAGCGTCAAAAGCGACGGTCCGACCGGAATGGTTGCCGATATAGATGCTGTTTCCGACAACCATCGGGCCGCCGGTCACATCGACGATTTGCGCAGCGGCCCGTCCCCGACGACCGCCTGCGACCGAGGCATTCCAACGACGGATGCCGCCACGACGGAACGTGGCTGCCACATCGCCGGAGCCAAAGGCAAACACAGCCAGATCCGAAGCGATCACAGGTGCAGGTGCGCCCAGAACGTTGCCGACACTGGGGGTCCCTTCGATTTGCCAGGCGATACGACCGTCTTTGGTGTTGATGGTCCAACCGGTTTCGTCTCCGGCCACCAGATACAACAGCCCGTCATTGACCAGCGGTGCGCCGCTACCAGTCGCATCCAACCGTTTCTGCCACCGTACCGCACCTGTCTTTGCATCCAGCGCGGTCAACCGTCCAAATCCGGACGACACGTAGAGAACGCCGTTCGAATAGGCCATGCCCCCGCCCGTGGCGTCTCTGTCACCGTCGCTTGGGGGAATCAGGTCGGTATCCCAGGCCAACTGGCCTTGCGGAGTGACAGCGGAAACCGTCGCGCCCGCATCCAGCGTATAGATCAAGCCTCCCGCGACCACCGGCTCGGCGGTGATGCGTTGCTTGCGCGAGTCGCCCTCGCCAATCGATGCCGACCAGATTCGCTGCGGTGTCGCGCGCAGCGCAGCGTTTGTGGTTCGGTACGCCGCCGTTCCCGGGCTTTGTGGCCAACTCGCATTCGCTTGCTGACTTGGCAGGCTGATCGGCTGAGAGCCGCTTTTTTCGATCGTTTCCAGATCGGACACCGGACGAATGTCTTCGCGTTCACCTGGAAGAATGGCTTCTGGCTGTTCGCAGGCGGTCAAAGCGGTCAGAGCCAGCGCCGCAACCGGCAATCCCGCGCGGGAAAATAGTCTTGTTACCATAGTGTTCCGAACTCGCCTGTCATTAAGTCTTTTATCCCGCCTGTTCAGCCCTGTTGCGCCACAAGGGGTTCTGGTTCGCCACCCAAAGCGACAATCAACTGTGCCGCGCGCTGCTGCAGATCAATGCCTACCTCGGCATCCTGACGCAGCGCTTGCAAACGCTCCAGCGCTGCGTCGACATTCCCCTCGGACACGTCGATCAGAGCCAATTGTTCTTCAGCCAGCAGACGCAGGGGCGCGCCCGGTGTCGCCAGCGCCTCGAACTGTTGCCGACGATCCGCAGCAGGCATGGTGTCGCTTTGCAACAGCAGCGCCTTAAAGCTTGCAATGGCGCGATAAATCTCGGGCAGATCGCCCTGCACAGCAACCTCGTTCAGGCTGTCGACCGCGTCCTCGCGTGATCCGGCCTCGACCTGAGATGCAGACAGCAGCATGTTCAGAACGGCATCCCCGCCGGGCGACATCGCCTCGATCCCCCTGAGCCCGGCAGCGCGTGCGTCCGAGTCGTTTTCCGACAGAGCCGCCAGAATCGAGTCACCCAGATTCTGCGCCTGCGCGGCATCTCGCGCCTTGCGGTATTCATTGAACGCCGCTCCGCCCACAATAAGCACGACGGCGACCACACCAACCCAGCCCCAGCGGCGCAGCAGCAGATACATCCGGTCGCGGCGTACCTCTTCCGTGACCTCATCAATGAAACTGTCTGTGTCGCTCATTCCTGCCCCCTGGGCTGTGTATCTTGTATAAGTGGGCCATGTCATACCCCGGCACCAACGCCAAGCCAAGGGTCCGATTTTGCACATTTTCACCGTTGGGCTTCACTCTTGCGTAAAAAACTAAACCGAACTATTCAGTTCAGTGTGGAAATTGCCTGGCCGACGCCCCATTTCTTAACGAGGCGGCCCCGCTCTTGTTGGCGCAGAATTCTAGGAGAAATACTGTATGCGTTTGATTTCATTCATCAACGCCCTTCTGGTGATCGTTGCATTGTATTTTCTTGTTTTTGAACGCGACACTTTGTTTGCTTTCGCCGGACGCGGTGACGCAGAGGAAACGACGCAAAACGAATCCGCCGAAGCCGACAATACCGATATCACTGCCGTGGGCGTCGTCGCGCTGCGCTCGAAAGCGAGCGAGATTGACAGTGCAGTCCTGTTGCGTGGGCAAACCAAAGCGAACCGACAAGTCGAAGTGCTTGCAGAGACCACATCCACGGTAATCTCGGAACCCAAGCGGAAAGGTGCCTTTGTCGAAGCCGGTGATATTTTGTGCGAGCTTGACCCCGGCACGCGTCCTGCGCAACTGGCCGAAGCTATGGCTGGTAAACTGGAGGCAGAAAGCCGCATTCCCGAAGCAGAAGCGCGCCTGCAAGAGGCGCACGCGCTGGTGGCCGAAGCTGAAATCAACCTGACCGCGTCCCGCAAGTTGGCGGAAACCGGCTTTGCCTCGGAAACCCGTCGGATTTCCAGCGAAGCGTCGATGAGCACTGCCAAAGCGGGTGTGAAATCCGCCGAAGCCGGGCTCGAAGCCACCAAGGCCGGTATTGAGGCCGCTGCCGCCGCTGTTGAGGCTGCGCAACGCGAGGTTGGCCGCCTGACCATCACGGCCCCTTTCCAGGGTCTGCTGGAAAGCGATACCGCGGAACTGGGCAGCCTGATGCAGCCCGGATCGCTTTGCGCGACTGTTATCCAACTCGACCCGATCAAGCTGGTCGGGTTCGTGCCGGAAACCGAGGTCAACCGCGTTCAGGTCGGTTCCGAGGCGTCGGCAACTCTGGTCACCGGGCGGCAGCTTGGCGGCCGGGTGACGTTCCTCAGCCGTTCGGCGGACGAGACAACGCGCACATTCGAAGTAGAAATCACTGTTCCGAACCCGGATCTGACGGTCCGCGACGGTCAGACCGCGACCATCCAGATTGCCTCCGAGGGTGCAAAGGCCCATCTGTTGCCGCAGTCCGCCCTGACCCTGAACAACGAGGGGCAGTTGGGTGTCCGGACTGTCAGCGCGGGCAATTTGGTCGATTTCATGCCTGTGCGTATTTTGCGCGACACCGCCGAGGGCGTCTGGGTGGGCGGGTTGCCTGAAACCGTCGATATTATCGTTGTCGGGCAGGAATTCGTGACCCGCGGCGTCACTGTCGCGCCAACATATCGGGAAGCATCAGAATGACCGGCATCGTCAGTTGGGCCGCTGGCCGGGCCCGCATGGTCCTGGCCTTTATTGCCATTTCCCTGATCATCGGCGGCTTTGCCTATGTGAGCCTGCCTAAGGAAGGCGAACCGGATATCGATATCCCGATGCTTTTCGTATCGGTTCAGTTCCCGGGAATTTCAGCTGAGGACAGTGAAAGCCTGCTGATCAAGCCCATGGAAACCGAAATGGCCGATCTCGACGGGCTGGACAAGATGAGCGCAACCGCCGCCGAGGGCTATGCTGGTATTCTGCTGGAGTTCGAGTTCGGCTGGGACAAGTCGGCCACCATCGCTGATGTGCGTGATGCGATGAATACAGCTCAGAGCGACTTCCCTGACGGGGCAGAGCAGTACACCATCACCGAAGTCAATTTTTCGGAATTTCCCATCGTCATCGTCAATCTGACCGGTGCAGTTCCCGAACGTACCATGGCGCGAATCGCCAAGGATCTGCAGGACGATCTAGAAACACTTGATTCAGTTCTTGAGGCAGGGATTGCAGGCAATCGCGACGAGATGCTCGAGGTCGTGATCGATCCCCTGCGCCTTGAAGCCTACAATGTCACCGCCAACGAACTGATCAACGTGGTCCGGAACAACAACCAGCTGATCGCAGCGGGTGAGGTCGAAACTGCGCAAGGTACGTTTTCGGTCAAGATTCCATCGTCGTTCAAAACCGCTCAGGACGTTTATGGCCTGCCGGTCAAGGTCAACGGGGACCGGGTCGTTACCCTGGGTGAGTTGGCACAGATCAACTACACCTTCGAAGACCGCGCGGGCACCGCCCGTTTCGACGGTGAGTCAACCGTGGCGCTGCAGGTTGTCAAACGCAAAGGCTTCAACCTGATTGATACCGTTGCCGATGTGAAGGCGAAAGTAGCCGAGGCAAAATCGAAGTGGCCAGCCGAACTGCAAGCCGCAGTTGATGTAGGCACCTCCAACGACCAGAGCCGTATCGTCGACTCGATGGTTCGTCAGCTTGAAGGGTCGGTTCTGACCGCCATCGCACTGGTCATGATTGTGGTTCTGGCCTCATTGGGTACACGCGCCGCCCTACTGGTTGGCTTTGCAATTCCAACGTCATTCCTGCTGTGCTTTGCCTTTCTGGCGGTCATGGGCGTCAGTATCTCGAACATGGTGATGTTCGGGTTGATCCTGGCCGTCGGCATGCTGGTGGATGGTGCCATCGTGGTGGTCGAATACGCCGATAAACGCATCAGGGAAGGTGTCGGTCCGATGCACGCCTATGTCGAGGCGGCGCAGCGGATGTTCTGGCCCATCGTATCTTCAACAGCCACGACATTGTGCGCGTTTTTGCCAATGTTGTTCTGGCCGGGCGTTCCTGGCGAATTCATGAAAATGCTGCCGATCACGCTGATCTTCGTTCTGTCGGCATCTCTGATTGTGGCACTGATCTACCTGCCGGTTGTGGGGGGTGTATCCGGTCGCCTCAGCCGGGTCTTTGATCACACTTCTGACTGGTTGCGCGCCACGACCCCGTGGTGGGTGCGCGCGGTTCTTGTCGCACCCGTACTCTACATGATGTTCCTGGGTGCGATGCAGATGGTGAACCCCGAATACCTGATGCCGGACTCATCCTGGCTTGGTGTGATATTCGGAGCAGTTCTGCTGATGTTCGGTGCATTTGGCGGCTCAGTTGCGTTAAGTGCCGCCAAATTTGAACGTGCCGAGGAAGATCGTGTTCATAGTGCGGATGAACGCTCGCCGGTCGGCCATGTGATCAAGTTCCTGGTCGGCAACCCGATAATGCCCATCGTGTCTCTGGCGTTGGTTTTCGCTGCAGTTTACACGGTTGCCTTCGTCTGGTTCCCGAAAGAGTCCCGAGGCGTTGAATTCTTCGTGGAAAGCGAACCCGAGCAGGCAACAGCCTTTGTACGCGCCCGGGGGAACCTGTCATTGGATGAAAAAGACGCGATGGTTCTTGAAGCCGAACAGATCATCGGATCTCATCCAGCCGTCATCAATGTCTTTGCATTTGCCGGCGAAGGCGGTCTGAATCAGAATGACGGTGGCGCTCAGGCTCCGGCTGATACAGTGGGCCAGGTGCAATTCGAAATCATCCCTTGGGAAGATCGTCCTAATGTTTCGGAATCGGCCCTTTGGGGTTTGTTCGAACGGCACTTCGTTGCGCCAGAGTTTGACGGCGACTTCGTAATTGATGAGTTGAACGCCCAACTGGCCACAATCCCCGGGATCATGGTCGAGATCCTGCCGCTGGAACAAGGGCCAGCGTCAGCCAAGCCCGTTCATCTACGCATCAAAGGTGACGGGTGGGACGACCTGACAACGGCAACGGTCGCGGCGCGCGAGATTTTCGACGCTACACCGGGCCTGATCAAGATCGAAGACACTCTGCCCCTGCCGGGCATCGACTGGCAGATTGACGTCGACGTCGCCAAAGCCGGCCGGTTCGGCGCTGACGTGGCCACTGTCGGCGCCATGGTCCAGTTGGTCACGCGCGGCATTCTGCTGGGCGAGATGCGCCCGGACAGCACGGACGAAGAGATCGAAATCCGCGTCCGCCTGCCGGAAGAAGATCGCGTTCTGTCGACACTGGACACGCTCAAGGTGCGCACTCCGGACGGGCTGGTGCCTTTGTCGAACTTCGTAACGCGTAAACCGGTATCCAAACTGGCCCAGATCAACCGTGTCGATCAGCAGCGTTACTATGATGTCAAAGCGGATGTGGAACCGGGATTGAGTACGGTAACGGTCGAAGGATCCGATGGGCAGCCCGTGCGGCTGGCCGTCATGCGTGAAGTGACAGAAGGTTATACCCCAACACGTACTGTTTTGGACGGCGCGGGAGGAAAGTCATACGAACTGGTTCAACTCACCGGTGCAGAAAGTATCGATCAGCTGCGCAGTACGATTGAAGACGGGGATGCGCAGTTTGCGCTGATCAACCCGAATGAGCGGATCGCAGTTCTGACGGAATGGCTTGAAACCGGGCCGTTCGCCAACTCGATCAGTTGGGAATGGACGGGCGATCAGGAAGAACAGGAGGAATCCGGTGCCTTCCTCGTAAACGCATTCATGGGCGCCTTAGGGCTGATGTTCGTGATCCTGCTGGCGCAGTTCAACTCGTTCTACAACTCGGTTCTGGTTCTGCTGGCGGTCATTCTGTCGACCACCGGGGTTCTGATCGGCATGATCGTGATGGAACAGCCGTTCTCGATCATCATGACCGGAACCGGCATCGTGGCGCTTGCTGGGATCGTGGTGAACAACAACATCGTCCTGATCGACACCTATCAGGAATACAGCACCTACATGCCCCGTATCGAAGCGATCATCCGCACCGCAGAGTCGCGCATCCGCCCTGTTTTGCTGACTACGCTGACAACAATGGCGGGCCTGACACCGATGATGTTCGGCCTTTCGCTGGACTTCATCAATGGCGGCTATTCCATCGACAGCCCCACTGCCCTGTGGTGGAAGCAGCTGGCCACGGCCGTGGTCTTTGGTCTGGGCATAGCGACTGTTCTGACGTTGATCGTGACACCATCGCTTCTGGCGCTACGGGTCTGGGTGACGACCTATGCCATTTGGTTCAGCCGACTTCTGGCCCGCGTGACTGCCGGCCGGTCCAGCCGGATCGCGCAGGACATGGCCATCGGGCGCTCGGCCCGTCAGATGCGGGCCACCGAGATTGTCTGGGATGATGAGCCGCAAACAGGAAGGCCGATACAGGACAGTCGCTCGGAGCGACCCGATCACCCGCCAACATCGCCGCTCAAAGCAGCCGAATAGTGAAAATGGCGAACCGCAAGGTTCGCCATATTTCTTTGCCTGGACTTAGTCGACGAATTCATATTCACCCAGATCACAGAGATCCAGGCCATAGTCTTCGACCGACGAACCATCATCGAACGCCCCGCGAATATCGTAGATGCAGGTGGTCAAACCGTCCGCGATAACAACGTCGGCTTCATAGTCGGGAGCCAAGTATCCTCCCCGCAGCAGGTTGCCTTCCCAACTGTCGGAAGACGCTGGTGAGATATTGAACTCGACCAGATCAGCGCTGGAGCCGTTTATGATCAGGAATTCAAGATCCTCGGCCGATACTGAGGTGGCCATAAAAACGGTCGCTGCCAACGCTGCCGCTGCACGTATTTTCATTAGTTATTCCTTTGTTCTGGATGGGCTAAGGTGTATTGCACCGTAACGATCAGTAGATACTCACCAACGAAAATAAACGTCAATTGAATACTGGATGAATTATCGCCGTCTTGGGCGGTGACTCATACGGGTTGCAATGACTGCATCAGGCAGCGTCTGCTTGCTGTCGGTTCCACAATTGCGAGTATCGACCCGCATGCGCCAGCAACTCGTCATGTGTGCCCTGTTCAATGATCTCACCAGCTTCCAGAACCACGATCCTGTCAGCCTCGGCGATGGTGCTGAGGCGATGGGCGATGGTGATCACCGTGCGTCCCTCTCCCGCGCGCGCCAGAGCATCCTTGATGTCCTGTTCGGTATCCGTATCCAGGGCCGAGGTTGCCTCGTCCAGCAACAGTATTGGCGGGTTCTTCAGCAATGTCCGCGCGATTCCGACGCGTTGTTTTTCACCCCCGGACAGCTTCAGCCCCCGTTCGCCGACCATGGTGTCGTAACCGTCGGGCAGAGAAGTGATAAAATCGTGGATTTGCGCTGCTCTGGCTGCGGCTTCAACCTCTTCCGGGGTGGCACCGTCGCGGCCATATGCAATGTTGTAACGGATGCTGTCATTGAACAGCACCGTGTCTTGCGGGACGACACCGATGGCCGCGTGCAGGCTGGTCTGGGCTACATCCCTTACATCCTGCCCGTCAATTCTCAGCGCCCCTTTGGTCACATCGTAGAACCGAAACAAGAGCCGCCCGATTGTAGATTTGCCCGACCCCGTTGCCCCCACAATTGCGACGGTCTGCCCCGCCGGAACAGTCAATGAAACACCTTTGAGGATTTCGCGCTCAGGGTCATAGCCGAAATGCACATCGTCCAGCGTGACTTCGCCGCCGTTCACCTTCAGGTTCGGCGCACAGGCTTTGTCCGTGACCTCGGCAGGTTGCTCGAGCAAATCGAACATCTGCCCCATATCGACCAGAGACTGTCGGATTTCCCGATAAACCGTGCCCAGAAAGTTCAGCGGAACGGTGATCTGGATCATGTAAGCGTTAACCATAACAAAATCGCCCACTGTAAGCGTGCCGTTCTGAACGCCAATGGCGGCCAGAACCATCACTCCGATCAAACCGCAGGTGATCAGAAAAGACTGACCGAAATTCAGAAAGGCCAGCGAGTACGCCGTTTTCAGTGCCGCACCGGCATAGGCTTTCATTGATACGTCATAGCGCTCAGCTTCGCGCGCTTCGGCATTGAAATACTTGACGGTTTCGAAGTTCAGCAAACTGTCGATGGCGCGCTGATTGGCTTCGGTGTCCTGATCGTTCATCTCACGCCGCAGCTTCACCCGCCATTCGGTTACCGCAAAGGTGAACCAGATATAGAGGCCTATGGTGACGACGACGACCACCAGATACCAGACATCGAACAGCCACATCAGGATGATGGCGACCAGCAACAATTCCAGGATCAGGGGCCCAATCGAAAACAGCAGGAAACGCAGCAGGAAATCGACCCCTTTGACACCCCGCTCGATGATACGGCTGAGCCCCCCGGTACGGCGGGAAACGTGGTACCGCATCGAAAGGTTATGAATGTGCCGGAACGTCTCCAACGCCAGCGCGCGCAAGGCCCGTTGGCCGACGGGGGCAAAAGCCGCGTCGCGCAGCTGTTGGAAACCCACCGTCATCATCCGCGCCACACCATAGGCCACGGTCAGCCCGACCGCGCCCAGCGCCACAGGCGGCACGCCCTCGCCTGCCAACGCATCAACCGCCCCTTTGTAGAGGATCGGCGTATAGACCGCGATCAGCTTGGCCAGAACCAGCATGGCCATGGCAATAACCACACGGCGTTTTACCCATGGCTCATCCTGCGGCCACAGATACGGGGTCACCTTGCGGATCGTGCGCCAGCCCGAGCTGCGCTCTTCACTCTGAACCACGTCGTCAGAGCTCTTAGGAAGTGTCCGTCTCATCACGTACCTTATCTGCGGTCAGAGAAAGACCCCGGCCCGCAAGGGACCAGAGACGCTGATTATTCAGGTATTGTAAATATCTGCCCCGGATAGATCAGATCCGGGTCACGGATCAAGTCGCGATTGGCCTCGAACAGCCGCACATAAAAAACACCGTCGCCAAACCGGTCGCGCGAGATGGCCCACAACGTATCACCCCGTTGCACCGTGACGGAACGGATGGCCGGTGTAACCTCCTGCGTGCCCGGCTGGTCGGATCCTGCGGCGGCCTCCAGAACCTCGACCGGTTCACGCTTGAACGGCGTTTCGACACGGCTGAGTACTGTTCCGTCCGTGTTCACCGCATCGACGCGCAAAGTGTAGACACCCGGATCGATCCCTTCCAGATCACTGCGCCAGCTGCCATCCTGCTCGGGGCTCAGATCGGCGATCAAGCGATTATTCAGATACAGGCGAACAGCTGCTCCGTCCTGAACGCGCCCGGTCAATTGGACATCGCCGGTGTCGGAATAGCCGATTGTGTCCAACGCGATCTGCTCCGGGGGCGTGTCCCGCACCACGGGGGGCTGCACAAGTTCAACACCGTCTTCGCCTGACCGCAGCACTGCAACCTGCTGATCCGGTTCGGGGGTCGCTGCTGGCCGTTCCGCGGTTTGAGCTTCCTCGGTTTCGGGCACAGTGGCTTCAGTTTCAGCGGTTTGACCCTCGGCTCCGGTGTCGGGATCAGCTTTCACGTCCGTTGTTGCGTCGGCGATCTGGACTTCCGCATCCGTCGTCGCGCCCTGATCTGGTGCAGTAGGTTGTTCAGCGACCGGCTCCTCTTCGACTGGCTTCGGCAAGGCGGCGATCAGATAATCGTCAGACTGCGTGGCCTGCGCCCCATCCTTGCTTTGCAGGACCAGCCCCTGAGCCGTGTCGCTGAAGGGGATCGTAACGAATTCGGCAAACTGTCCGCTGCTATCCACGGTAAATGTGTGTACGACTTCTTCGTTCACCAGAACTTCGATCTCGCTGCCGGGCGCGGCGTCGCCAGACAAAAGCGCTGTTCCATCTGTTTCAACAAAGATCTGGTCCAACACCGGGGGAACTGCTGGTGCTGCTTCTGCAACGTCCGCTGGTGCAACAGCAATATCCGTGTCAGAGGCGGCTTCGCTTGCCCCTTCGTTTGGCCCGTCCGCAGGTTCATCTTCTACAACTGTCGCCTGCTCAATCGGGTTTGCGGCCTGCACCTCGGGCGCTTCTGCCTGCGCTTCAGGCTCCGGAGCAGCGGCGGATGCAGTTTCCGGCTGGGCACTTGGCTCTGGTGCCTTGGTGAAGACACCGGACAGGTACAATCCGCCTGCACCCAATATCGCGACAAGACCTGCAATCACACCCCAGATGAAATTGCTCGAACTTCCGTTTCCCGATTTGGCGTCCATTATTTTCCTTTCACCCCACCGAGCAAAAGCTTTACGTTCAAAAGCCTTCCGGCGGACAGTTGAGCCAATCTACCAATCCCGCTATCACGGGTCAAAACCTCTGACACAACCCCGGAGCCCCCCTTTGATGTCTCAGAAATCTGTCTGTGTGTATTGCGGGTCACGCAATGGAGCCGAGAAGTCTTATTCTGAAACCGCACAGCACTTCGGCACGCTGCTGGCGCAAGAAGGCTGGCGGCTGGTCTATGGGGCTGGGGATGTCGGATTGATGGGCGAAGTGGCCCGTGCCGCGCAAAATGCCGGAGGTGAGACCTTTGGCGTCATCCCGGTGCATCTGGTCCAGCGAGAGGTTGGCAAGACCGACCTGACTCATTTCGTGATCACCGAGACAATGCACGAGCGCAAGAAGGTCATGATCATGAACGCCGACGCGGTCGTGGTTCTGCCCGGCGGCCCGGGGTCACTGGACGAATTGTTTGAAGCGCTCACATGGCGACAGCTTGGCCTGCATGACAAACCCATTATCGTAGTCAATGTGGATGGCTACTGGGATGCGTTGCACACATTGCTGAACCAGGTCATCGGCCAAGGCTTTGCCGATGCGTCACTGGCAGATTTCATCACATGGGTGGACAACGCCGACGCGGCCATGGTCACCTTGCGAGACAAACTAAGCTGACCTTGGCCGAAGGTGCGGGCGGTTGAACCGCCCGCCAAGGTGATCAGGCCGTGCGGCCCTTTGGTTGCAGGCTGTGGCGCACCACCTGCTCGACCTTGTGCAAGGGATGGTTGGTCAGGGTCTTGTTCACCTCGGCCACGACCTTGCCCAGCACTTCGCTGTGCAACCGGCGACGCAGCAGGCCCAGAACATGCGGGCTGGCCACAAGAACCAACCGCTTATAGGCCCCTTTCAACCCTTTACGATTCAGCAAGTTCGCCAGATCCTGCACGAACAGGGTTTTTGCATGGGTCTTCCACGTGGGTTCTTCGACCGCCGATTTCTGCTTTGGTCCGCTGTCATTACGGCGACCCGCGCGGTCGGACGGTTTTCCAATCAGATTTTCCTGTTCTTCGACTGCGACGACGACAAGATTGGGATCGTCTGCATCAGTGATATTCTCCATCACCAATGCTTTCTCTCCATCTGCAACAATAACCCAAGTTCCCTGCGTAAGTGCGACCATTGCGATCTCCTGTAAAGGTTGTTCTCTGGGTGTCCCTCGACCCGTCGGGCATACGGATTTGTTGGCGCAGCAGCAGTGCGCGGCCCGATCGTTGTTTGAATTGGTTTGCGGTTCTCTCCCTCCGCTCTCAAAAGATGTGTATTGAGAAACGGCAAACAAGGTGCAGGTACACCGAAAGGTGACCTATCGGCAGGTTTTCACCGGCAGATCATCAACTCTTTAAACTGGCAATTCGACGAAAACCCGCAGGATGAAATAAAAAAACCTGCCAGCGTCACCGCCAGCAGGCCTTTCAAAAACCCTAGTCGGGATAAATTTACATCCGCGATGCGACGTTTTCCCAGTTCACCAGATTGTCGAGGAAGTTCGACAGGTACGCCGGACGCTTGTTGCGGAAGTCGATGTAATAGCTGTGCTCCCACACGTCACAACCCAGCAGAGCGGTCTGACCAAAGCACAGCGGGTTCACGCCGTTCTCGGTCTTGGTGACAGCCAGCGAACCGTCGGCGTTCTTGACCAGCCAGGCCCAGCCCGAGCCGAACTGACCGGCACCAGCGGCGCTGAACTGAGACTTGAACTCGTCAACCGAACCAAAGCTCTCGGTCAGAGCCTTCTCAAGCTCTCCGGGCATGGCGTTGTCGCCGGGGCCCATCATTTCCCAGAACTGGTTGTGGTTCCACAGCTGGCTGATATTGTTGAAGATACCGTTCTGGGCAACTGCGTTTGCGTCGTAGGTGCCAACGATGATCTCTTCCAGCGACTTACCGTCCCACTCGGTGCCCGTAATCAGCTTGTTGCCGTTGTCGACATAGGCCTTGTGGTGCAGGTCGTGGTGATATTCTAGTGTTTCGGCGGACATGCCCTTGGCTGCCAGCGCGTCATGTGCATAAGGAAGATCAGGAAGTTCAAAAGCCATGTCGGCCCCCTGTGAAATATAAGTTGCGGTTCCCAAGGGTTAAATGCTTTGGCAGCCGCCTCAGGTCAAGAGCCGAGACAAGAAAACCCGGAGGCAGGCGATGCTGACACAGGCGCGCAAGATGTTCTACCGCGCCCGCGGATACTATGCGGGCAACCTGAACGGAGAGCTATTCCGCCTTGATCCTTACCATTCGAAATTCTGGCGCAAGGCGTCAGCCGGCAATTGGGAACCCGAAACATTTGCCGTTCTGGATCAGTTTCTGACACCTGAAAGCGATTATCTGGATATAGGGGCGTGGATCGGCCCCACCGTCCTCTACGGTGCACGCAAGGCACGCCATGTGTGGTGTTTCGAGCCCGACCCCACCGCATTCCGGCATCTGGCTTGGAATCTTGACCTGAATGGGGTTCAGAACGTCTCGGCCTTTGGAGTGGCCTTGTCTGATCAGTTCGGAGTTGCCCGCATGGCCTCTGTTCGGGGCGAACCCGGAGATTCGACCAGCTCGCTTCTGCATGATGGCGCACACGGGTCGGATGCGTTGACCATCGCATGGGATCAGTTCGAAGCCGCAAACGACCTATCCCGTGTGTCCTTGGTGAAGATGGACATCGAAGGTGCCGAATACACAGTCCTTCCAACCCTTATCTCATTTCTGAAAAAGCATCGCCCGGCGCTTTATCTTTCCACTCATGCACCGCTTCTTGATCCAGAGGTGCGTAAAGATCGGATGGAGGAGATTGCCGATCTCCTTTCCTTTTATCCATCCTGCCAAACCAGCGACACAACCCGCATCGGATTAAAATGCTTGGCCGATGCCTCGGCGCTTACTGGATTCCAAACATTTTTGCTGACCGGCTGAGGCCCTGGAACAGGAACTCAGCCGATCAGCTTCTCAATACAATGTCGGTGCAGAGATAGGTTTACAGGCCCCGCTGCCGCTTGGCCGGTTCGTCACGTTTGCCTGCGGGAAACTGGCCCGGAGTCTAAAGTTGTTAGTTCTGGGATCAAATGTTGCAGTGTATGCAACCCTGTAATTGCCCGATGTTTTAGCCTGCAGGGTTACGTTCCAGGATAAACGGTATTCACCTTTTCGCGTTTCTTTGAATTTCGCGTCAGCTGGGGTTTCCGCAGGAATGCCTGCACGTTCATTCGATGCACGTATGGCTCCACCGAAAGCTCGGGCGCGCTTATTTTCGCTATCCACACTCAGCAAGATTTTAGGAGGAATCCATCCCCTGGCTTCAATGCTATGGAGATCACATTCGTAGTTCTTGACATCAGCCTGCGCGGTCGCAGCAAACATCCCAAACATCAAAGTACAAAGAGTAAGCTTCATCATAGTATTCCTGTGATTTAAGAACCAGGGGCCGCTATGGGTTTGCATTTTCCCTTCGCAAAGCCGTCGCGTGGAAGATAGGTGGAAGTGCTGGCTGACTTAGCGATAGCCTTCATTGTTTTCCGATTCAAATTCACCGTAAATTCCAAATTGAGCAGATCAATCGCATCGTATCGCGATTCATTGGTCGCGTATGTTCGACCGCTTTCTGTATAGGTGTAGTTCTGTCCGACCCACCCAATCAAAAGCACTTTTGGAGTATCACGTTTAACTCGGCCAGTGCTGAAATCGGTGTCAATCTTGGGAATTTCGACCTCATGCAAAAACACCGAACGGCCAAACTCATCTACGGAGAAGACAACGCGCTCGGGCGTCGGGCGATTAACAAGACCACTGCCAAAACTACACTCATACGTCTCTTTAAAGGTCTGGGCGAACGAAACCGTCGAGATTGCGGCAAGTCCTACTGCCAATGCGAGTGCTGATGGATTCATAAAAAACTCCTATAAATTATTGACTTAGAGATAAAATTTCAATGCACTTCCCGTTGGCGTTGCCATCATGGGAGGCTTGTACGTTCGACCTTGAACTCGCGATTGCCTGCTTCGTTTCGCGATTTAAGAAGATAAAAAACTCCTGTCGGCCTAGATCAAGAACCTTGTTTCGAGGATCGCCTGCCCTCGTCCGCCGGCCGGTATGCGAAATCGTATACGCGTCACCAGGCCAACTTATTGAAAGCAATCGAAAGCTGTTACGACTTATCAAAGCCGACATTTTAGAAGTATCGACTCCCCGCAATTCGACTTCGTGCAAAAGAGCCGAACGACCATATTCATCAACTGAAAAAACGACACGGGTTGGTGTAAGCCGGTTCGCAAGACCCTTTTCAAAGACACACTCAAACGACTCCGAATACGTCTCGGATAGGGCCACGTCAGGCATAGTCGAAAGGGCGATTAAACCGCTTACGAGCAGTCCAGTTAAATTCATCCTAGTGTTTTTTCCAAAGTCTTTTATCTATCAGTAGCTTAGTCACGAGGCACCCGCAATAGGAGAAGCTGCAGACTCCAGCTCGCGCAAACTTCCACTGCAAGATCTGACGTTCCACTGACGGGAAAGGGCCTTGCTAATACATAGGCCACCTGCACAGGGCAGGTGGCCATAGCTTTTCATGTCATCTGTCAAAAGTGATCAGTAAACCCCGACCTCACTGCCCGGCTGCGCGGCAACCTTGAGCAGTTTGAAGACGTAATCCGCAGTCGACCGGAAGCAGACGACGCGGAAGGTCTCGGCGTCGTCCATCCAGAACGCGCCTGCGACCTGCGCCAAGCGCGAGCGGCGGAGTTGACCGGGCTGGAAAGCTTCCGTCGAAAAATCGACAGGAGCCACTTTGCCGATAACCTCGCGGGCATTTGAGCCCGAGACGCGGATAACCGCACGGGCATCCGACACGTTTACTGCCAGAGCGTGAATGCCGCTGAGCGATTCATTCATAGCCGCCAACTTTTCGTTCACCTCGGCGTAAGGTACCAGCACGATCAGCTCGTCCGGCGACATCCAGCACACGCCGGTGTCTCCGTTCACGATTGCTTCGCGCTGGCCCGGTACCTTCTGCCCGGTCGCGTCCTTGACGGCCTTGGCCAACGCCTTGTCCGACAGATCGCCGCGCAGGGTGATCATACCCTGCAGGCCAGTTTCCTCAACTTTGGCGATGCCGTCAAAGCTGGCGTGGTTCAGTGCGCTGATGGGTTCAGACATTCTGCTTCTCCCCGTCCTTGTCGAAGAAGATCGGGTCCACGATCTTGGCTTTGTAGGTTTTGCCGTCGGTGCCCGGGAACTCGACAATCTCGCCCATACGATCCGGGCCGTGTTTGATCAAACCCATTGCGATACCTTTGTCCAGGTTGGCCGAGTAATAGGTCGATGTCACGCGACCGATCATGTTGCGTTGACCGTTGGCATTGACGCCTTCGCCCACCGCGTAAGCACCATCCGGCAGAACTGATCCATCCACAGTCTCAAGACCGACCAGTTTCCAGCGTTCGGGATCGGCCATGTGGCTACGGGTTTGCGCCCGCTTGCCCAGGAAGTCCTCTTTCTTTTTCGAGATTGCCCAGTGCAGCCCCAGATCCTGCGGGATCACGGTACCGTCGGTTTCGTCCCCGATCATGATAAAGCCCTTTTCGGCCCGCAGGATGTGGAGACATTCGGTGCCGTATGGCATCACACCAAACTCCTGCCCAGCTTCGTTGAGCGCATCCCAGAACGCCTGACCCTGGCTGGCAGGAACGGCGATTTCATAGGACAGCTCGCCCGAGAACGAGATGCGGTACGCGCGGCAATCGAACTCGCCGATCTTGCCGTCGCGCCATTCCATGAACGGCAGCGCCTCTTTGCTGACATCCATGCCACCGCCGGCCTGAGCGTTCAGCTTTTCCAGCACCTTGCGAGCGTTGGGGCCAACCACGGCGACCTGCGCATATTGCTCGGTGACGTTCGCGACGTAGACTTTCCAGTCCCACCATTCGGTCTGCAGCCATTCTTCCATGTGGCCATGGATGCGCTCGGCACCGCCGGTGGTGGTGTGGCACAGCCATGTATCCTCGTCGATACGAGCGACAACGCCGTCATCGATCAGGAAACCGTTTTCCGAACACATCAGGCCATAGCGGCATTTGCCTACTTTCAGCGTGGACATCATGTTGGTGTACATCATGTCGAGGAACTTGCCTGCGTCCGGGCCTTTGACGACCAGCTTACCCAGCGTCGACGCGTCCAGCAGGCCGAGGTTTTCGCGGGTGTTTTTCACTTCGCGATTCACCGCGTCATGCACGGATTCGCCGGGGCGCACATAGGCATAGGTCCGGCGCCAGTGGCCGACCGGCTCCCAATCGGCGCCGTTCTTGTCATGCCAGTTGTGCATCGGTGTCTGACGGATCGGCTGGAATACGTCACCCCGCGCTTCGCCGCCGATCGCACCCATCGAAATGGGGGTATAGGGCGGACGGAAAGTCGTGGTGCCAACCTTCGGAATCTCTGATTCCAGTGCATCAGCAAGGATCGCCAGTCCGTTGATATTGCTCAACTTACCCTGATCCGTCGCCATACCCAGCGTGGTGTAACGCTTGGTGTGTTCGACGCTTTCATAGCCTTCGCGTGCCGCCAGCTGAACGTCGGACACTTTGACATCGTTCTGGAAATCCAGCCACGATTTCATACGCAGTTGAATTTCGGCGTTGGCCGGCATCAGCCAGACCGCTTCCATCTGCGCCTCATCCGTGGTCTCGCCTGCGGGCGCGGCAGAGCTTTTCGGCTCATAACCCGCGGCTTTGGCTGCCGCCTGACCTGCCGCATGCGCGTCGGTCAGAACGTCGCCCAATGCCAGCGGCCCGTTCGAGGCGCCAGCAGCCAGAACAAAGCCATCGCCATTCGCGCCCAGAGGCGGACGGGTCGGGTCCGGGCGGAAATGCGCGTTGGCGTCATCCCAGATCAGCTTTCCGCCGCAATGCGACCACATGTGCACGACCGGAGACCAGCCGCCGGACATGGCAACGGCATCGCACTCGACCTCTTCGCGTGCGCCACCGACGCCTTCCTGATTGCAGATCGACACTTTCTTGACGCGCTTGCCGCCTTTGACCTTGGCGATGGCTTTGCCGGGATCGACGCGGATACCCAGTTGACGCGCCTCTTCGGCCAGTGGACCGGCGGTGGCGCGCGCATCGACGACACGCAAAACATCCACACCTGCCTGTTTCAGGATGATTGCAGTACGGTAAGCGTCGTCGTTGTTGGTCGCGACGATGACGCGATCACCGGGGGTTACACCCCAGTTCACCACATAATCGCGCATGGCCGACGCCAGCATCACGCCAGGCACGTCGTTGCCTGCAAACGAAAGCGGACGTTCTATTGCGCCAGTTGCAGTTACGACCTGTTTGGCCCGGATGCGCCACAGGCGATGGCGAGGACCTTGCACGCCCGGCGTGTGGTCCGTCAGGCGCTCGTAACCCAGCACGTACCCGTGGTCATAGACACCCGCGCCCATGCAGCGGTTGCGCATGGTGACGTTTTCCATTGTTTCGAGTTCGGAAACTAATTGTTCCACGAACTTATCCACAGGCTGGCCATCGACGGTGCCGCCGTCAACCGGGGCGCGACCACCCCAGTGGGCCGTCTGCTCAATCAGAAGAACCTTGGCACCGGACAGCGCTGCTTCTTTGGCGGCTTGCAGACCGGCAACACCACCGCCAATCACCAGAACATCGGTGAAAGCATAGAAGTGCTCATAGGTGTCCGCATCCTTGGTCTCTTTGTCGGGCGCTTTGCCCAGACCAGCCGACTGGCGGATGAAGGGTTCGTAGACATGTTTCCAGAACGGCTTCGGATGGATGAACATCTTGTAGTAGAAGCCAGCCGGCAGGAACCGCGACAGGTGGGTGTTGATCGACCCGATGTCGAATTCCAGGTTCGGCCAATGGTTCTGCGACACCGAGGTCAGACCGTTGAACAGTTCGGTCGTGGTGGCGCGTTGGTTTGGCTCGAACCGGGCACCCTGCCCCAGACCGACCAGGGCGTTCGGCTCTTCCGCGCCGCTGGCGACGACGCCGCGCGGGCGGTGGTACTTGAACGACCGGCCCATCATCATCTGGTCATTGGCCAGCAGAGCCGAGGCAAGCGTATCGCCTTCGTACCCCTGCATCGAGGTGCCGTTGAAGGTAAAGGTAACCTGTTTCGACCGGTCAATCAGCCGGCCTTGTTTTGCGAGACGGGTGCTCATGTTGCGGACCTTTCGCAGATGGAGGCGTCAGAGCCTCCGGCGGGAGTATTTTTGAAAAGATGAAGCATCAGGAGAACTCTCTCCATTTCCAGCCGGGACGTTTGGCTGTGATGGCATCTTTGATCTCTTGCGGCGGCTCGGTGGTTTGGGCCGAGTACGTGCCGAAGACCTCAAGCGTCTGTGTGCAGCGCGCGGCGTGGAACCATTTTCCGCAACCGTTCGCATGGCGCCAGCGCTCGAAATGAACGCCTTTGGGGTTTTCGCGCATGAACAGATAGTCGTGGAATTCGTCATCCGACGAGCCGGGGCCGTGGCGCTTCAGATGCGCCTCGCCGCCTGCGGCCAGTTCCGATTCTTCTGCGTCCACGCCACAATAGGGGCAATTCAGGATCAGCATGTGGTCATCCTTTTGACGGGAGGTTGGCGGCAAGGCCAACCTGAATTCTGTAAAACGGCACCTCGGGATCTGCCCCTTAGTGCGCCACCCCGGCGGCAACGCTTTCGTCGATGAAGCGGCCTTCTTTGAACCGGTCCATCGAGAACGCTTCGGTCAGCGGCGAATGCCCGGTGGCCATCAACTGCGCCATACCCCAGCCGGATCCCGGAATGGCCTTGAACCCGCCGGTGCCCCAGCCGCCATTGATAAAGCAGCCCTGCAGCGGTGTTTTCGACAGGATGGGCGAACGGTCGCCGGTCATGTCCACGATCCCACCCCACTGGCGCAGCATCTTCAGACGCGAGATCATCGGGAAAGTCTCGACCAGAGCGCGGACGGTTTCCTCGATATGGTGGAACGATCCACGCTGAGTGAAGTTGTTGAACCCGTCGGTTCCGCCACCGATCACCATCTCACCTTTGTCGGACTGAGACATATAGCCATGCACGGTGTTGGCCATAACGACCACATCCATGCAGGGTTTGATCGGCTCGGACACCAGCGCCTGCAGCGCAATCGCCTCAAGCGGCAGACGGAAGCCTGCCATCTCGGCCAGCTGACCGGAATGGCCTGCAACCACGATGCCCAGTTTGTCGCAATCTATGGCGCCCTTGGTTGTGTCGACGCCGACAACCCGACCATTGTCCGAGCGCACGCCAGTGACTTCGCACTGCTGGATGATATCCATGCCCATCGCAGAACAGGCACGCGCATAACCCCACGCCACAGCGTCATGACGCGCGGTGCCACCCCGTTCCTGCCACAGCGCACCCAGAACCGGGTAGCGCGGGCCGTCCAGATTGATAATCGGCACCAGTTCCTTGACGCGCTCGGGCGTGATCCATTCGGTCTTCACGCCTTGCAGTGCGTTCGCGTGGGCGGTGCGCTGATAGCCGCGGATCTCATGCTGAGTCTGCGCCAGCATCATAACGCCGCGCGGGCTGAACATGATGTTGTAGTTCAGGTCCTGGCTCAGATCTTCATACAGGCTGCGCGCCTTTTCGTAGATCGCCGCCGAGGGGTCCTGCAAATAGTTCGAACGGATGATGGTGGTGTTCCGGCCGGTGTTGCCACCGCCCAGCCAGCCTTTCTCGATCACGGCGACGTTCTGAATGCCGTAGTTCTTACCCAGGTAATACGCGGTAGCCAGACCATGACCGCCGGCGCCAACGATGATGACGTCGTATTTCTTCTTGGGTTCGGGCGAGCGCCATGCGCGCTCCCATCCGGTGTGATAGCGCAGAGCTTCCCGCGCCACAGCAAAGGCTGAATAGTGTTTCATAGGCGAATCCATCCGGTTCGGTGATTGGGCGCAGATATGCCGTGTGTGCGCAGTTTACCCCTGCCGCACAACGCCGCAATATCGCACTATTGCGACATGTCGCTCATTCGCGGCCTTTTGTCCCTTTTTTCGGGCGGCCTACGGGTCTAAGTCAG
The DNA here is from genome assembly GCF_056533985.1 of Ruegeria sp. E8. Taxonomy (NCBI): domain Bacteria; kingdom Pseudomonadati; phylum Pseudomonadota; class Alphaproteobacteria; order Rhodobacterales; family Roseobacteraceae; genus Ruegeria; species Ruegeria sp. E8. The sequence continues at coordinate 22,546 of NZ_JBQFOY010000001.1, read as the reverse complement.
GACAGCATCTTCGGAGGGACCATGACGTTCTGGGTTCTGATTTTTCTTGCCGCGCTCCTGATCACGGCATTTCTGAGCTTTACACTCCTTCGTAAACGCCGTGGGGACGAGCCTGCCGCGGCATACGATCTGCGTGTTTACCGTGAGCAACTGGCCGGGGTGGACCGCGATCTGGCGCGTGGTGTGATTGGCGAGGCGGACGCGGAACGCGTGCGTACCGAAATTTCCCGCCGCATTCTGGCCGCTGATGATCAGATGCAGAAAAACGGTACTGGTGCCGGGCCATCACGCGCCGTTTCGATATTGTCTATCGCGGCGATCTCGCTGATCCTGATCGGCGGCGCGTTGGCAATGTATCACCGCACCGGAGCCGTTGGCCTGCCCGACATGCCCTTGTCGGCTCGGCTGGAACTGGCTGAGGACGTGCGCGCCAACCGCCCGCCCCAAGACGCGGCGGAAAAGCTGGCGACCCCACCTCAGCCCGCGCAGTTGGATGAAAGTTATGCGTCCTTGCTGAACCAGTTGCGGGAAACGGTCGCGACCCGACCAGACGACCTGCAGGGCCAGATGTTGCTGGCGCAGCACGAAACGAATGCAGGCAATTTCAAGGATGGTTATACGGCGCAACAACGGGTGATCGAGCTGTCCGGGGACGCGGCGACGGCTGACACATACGCGGATTTTGCTGAAATGATGATCCTGGCGGCGGGGGGCTATGTGTCGCCCGAGGCTGAACAGGCTTTAATCGAAGCATTGAACCGCGACCCTCATCACGGTCCGGCGCGCTATTATTGGGGGCAAATGCTGGCTCAGGTCGGGCGGCCCGATCTGGCTTATCGCATGTGGGTTGCAACTCTGCGCGAAGCTCCGGCAGGTGCGCCGTGGGCAGATGCGATACGGGCCCAGATCGACGAGCTGGCTTTTCGCGCCGGTGTCTTTAATGCACCGGATCTGAGCACGCCCTCAGGTCCAAGTCAGGAAGACATGGCTGCCGCAGCCGAACTGACCCCGGAAGAACGTCAGCAGATGATTCAAGGTATGGTGGATCAGCTGTCTGACCGCCTGGCAACAGAAGGCGGCTCGCCCGAGGAATGGGCCCGCCTGATTGCAGCATTGGGTGTTCTCGGCCAGGGGCAGCGGGCCATCGATATCCGCAAAGAGGCAATGGAAGTATTCGCCGACAACTCCGAAGCGTTGCAGATCATTGACGCGGCGGCACTGCAAGCTGGAATTGCCCAATGATCCATGACGCTTTCGAAGATTTTGCGGCAGCGCTGCACCCAATGACTGCCCTGATGGGGCTTGATCTTGGGGAAAAGACAATCGGTGTCGCGGTATCCGACCGGATGCGCGGCGTGGCAAGCCCTTTGGAAACCGTGCGGCGCAAGAAATTCACACTCGATTCCGCCCGTTTGATCGAGATCGTGACCGATCGTGAGATTGGCGGCATTCTGTTGGGATTACCCAAAAATATGGACGGCACCGAGGGGCCAAGATGTCAGTCAACGCGCGCCTTTGCGCGCAATTTGTCCCGACTGACGGATCTGCCCATCGGGTTCTGGGACGAACGTCTCAGCACAGTTGCGGCAGAAAAAGCACTGCTTGAGGCGGATACGACACGAAAACGTCGCGGACAGGTTATTGATCACGTTGCAGCCGGTTATATCTTGCAAGGGGCGCTGGATAGGCTGCGCTTTCTGTAACAGGTCGGAGACCGTCGATGACGAATATGGTTTGGAAAAGGAATGAGGTCGAAAGCCCTTGTGTCCAGATCTGTGTCGTTCACCCGACCGAACGCATCTGTACCGGCTGCTACCGCACGATTGACGAAATCAGCCGCTGGTCCAAGATGGACAGCAGCGAACGCGCCGAGATCATGGAAGACCTGCCAGCCCGCAAACCGCGCCTCAGCAAACGGCGCGGCGGGCGTGCAGCGCGTGTGAGCGGCTCCTGACAGGTTAACTGATCCGCTTCGAGGAACCTCGTTCGCAATTTGCGGCTTTATCCGGGATGGCCCGGTCTTGCCCCTGTCCTTGCAACTCTGTCTGGAACAGAGCTGCGATCTCGGATCGACTTGTTTTTGCGTTCCGCGCCCTGTCCGGAACACGTTTTTTGCCCGCCTTATCCAGCGCAGTTTCGGGTGTCTTACCCGCAGAGAATCTTCGCATCAAAAACTTAAGTGTCATCGCAAACTTCCCGCTTCCAATAACTGTGTCGCCGCGGGCGGGTTTCGAGTTCCGAGGGGCCAGCTCATGAACGAAACCGTTCAACGTGAGTGGCAGCCCGCAGCGACACGGCGTAGCTAAGGGCGTTCATCGTCAAAATTAGGGGGAAAACACTGAGGTTTTAATCGATTATGACGATGATATTGGGAAAACTGGGAAATTTCCCAATGTTCCCTTACGTCACAATTTTGGCCACACCTGACAGCGAAAAGGGTGGACGTGCTCTGTCAACAAAAATGGGCGGTCAGATTCGACCGCGACTCGCTCAGATCAGCAATCAAAGCACAACGGGCACTTACTGGCGGGCGGGTCGCGCAGCAGAGTTGATCACTCTATCCGGCCGCCAACCAGGTTTTGGCGTTTTCGATATCCTCGGACGGAAAGAACTGTGTCCGGGTGCCCAACACATGGCTGGCGACGCGCTGCGCCATATGCTGCCAGCTTTTGTCCCCGACGATGGCTGCGCGATCCAACTGGCCGATATGACGGCTCGCCAATCGAAAATGAGCAGCCAACGCGGACAGCCCCTGCCAACCATCGAATTCCCGCAGGTCGATCAGCAAACGAAAGCCGGATCGGTCCTGCAACAAAACATCCAAATCCCGCTCTGCCTGCTTGTATTCCTCGGGGTCCAGCTTGCCCAAAAGGCTGATCTGCACACAGGGACCGTTCAGGTCAGTGACATGAATGGATCCCAGCGACTCGCGCATCCAGCGGCGTGCGGCCTCAAGCTCGCCCAATTCGAACACCTGAACAGGACAAGGCAGGATCGGAGCCGCCAGTCGGATACTGGTTTGCACCCAGCCCTGATCGGCCACAACTGCGATCCGGTCAAATCCGCGCCAATGGCTTAACCCCAGCTTGGTGTCAGACCAGGCTGCCCCCAGATCATATCCCTTGAACTCTGGTTGAACGATAGCCAGTAGCCGTACAGCATCATGTTCGGCCAACGCAGCCTCGATCGCGGGAACCAGAGTGTTGGCGTAGTCGGCGCTGGTGACATGCCCCGACAACTCGACTTCAATCAACGCACCATCAGAATTCGTATGGACCGTAATCATCGGTCAAAACCTCCAAAGCCAAACAATGACAGGAAGTTAGGCGGATTCGATCCATTCGGCTACACCCCCGGCGCATTCAGGGCGGAAATAGGCGATCATCCGTCCATCCGGCCCCGCCGTTGCCGTTTCTGCCCAAGGCGCAACCCCATGCAAACAATGGCGGTGCAACAGATAGGCCTCACCCGGCTTGGCTGGCAATTCGATTCGCGGGCAGGTTTCGAAAACCTCTCGACGGGCGGATTGGTAGATATCAGTCACATCAACCTCGTGCAGGTTGTCCGCTGACTGCCCTTCAAGGGCTCGCCTGAATGCAGCACCAAGAATGTGGTGGCTGCCTTCCCACAACACCATGGGTGACGCATCCGGGCTGGCCTCGGTTAACGGCACACCCAGAATCCAGGCGTGCGGCTCATCCACCCGGCGGCGGCGATCCGGCCCCGTCGGGCGCAAACCGTCCACATGGGCCGCATCCCGGTTTCGGCGGTACCGCGCGGCGGCTTCGTTTTCCCCGCGGCGTGGGCGCGGATACCCCGGATACATGACCGAGATCTGTCCATGGTGAAGCGGCAAGTCACCATAACGCTCAGCAATGAATGACATGGCAGCCCCGGCCAGAGGACCCGATTGCCCGACCCTGCCCTGCGCGTCATTGGGCAGGGCATCGACACCAATGAACCACGTACCGTCGCAATCCATCCAATCCGCATGGGCCGGATTCGTTGTCGAGGCCCGTGCGGCAGGCAACACCTGGGTCACCCACTCTGCCAGGGTTGGATCATAGGGAAATTTCACCCAGCCTTTGGTTTGAAAATCCGTCATAGCCCAACCGCTTTTCTCAGCATGTTGAGCGCCACCAGCGTCAGAAACACGGCAAACACCCGCTTCAGGGGTTTCGGGTCCATTGCATGGGCCAGCTTCACCCCCCACGGCGCGGTGATCATCGTCATTGCCACGACGATGCCAAAGGCCACCAGATTGACCGCCCCGATAGTCAGCGGCGGGCGATGTTCTGGTGCAATATCCAGAAACAAAAACCCAATGACCGAGGGCACGGCGATAATCACACCAAACCCGGCCGCGGTTGCGACAGCGCGGTGGATCGGGGTGTTATAGAGGCTCATCAGCGGCACCCCAAAGCTGCCGCCGCCGATCCCCATCAGCACCGAAAGGAACCCGACCGAAGGGGATAGAGTGGCCCGCTTGATCCCGCCGGGCATAACATCCCCCAGCCGCCATTCCGAACGACCCAGACCAAGGTAGGCCCCGATGACCATGCCCAAAACGCCGAACAGCGCCTGCAAAGCCTCTGTCCGTAGTGCAGACGCAACCAGAACCCCGACAATCGCACCGACGACGATGCCTGGCCCCCAACCCCGCAGGATATTCCAATCCACCGCGCCCTTCTTGTTGTGCGCCAGAACGGATCGGACCGAGGTCACGATGATCGTAGCCAGAGACGTGGCCAGACACAGCTGCATCAGCTGAGGTCCACCATAGCCCAGTGTTTTGAAGGCGTAGAAAAATGCCGGGACCAGAACAATACCGCCACCGACGCCCAACAAACCGGCAAGCACGCCGGCCAGCGCCCCGATCACAAGCAAAAGGCCCAGCATTTGGGCCAGCAACATCGTCTCGGGCATCATTCCCCCTGCCGTTTAAACTTCTGCCATCGGCGCCACGCGGTCCAGCGCCTGCAACATCACCTCGGGACCCGCCCCATCCTGAACCGCCCCTTCGGACAAGGCGCGCCGCCAAGCGCGTGCTCCGGGTCGTCCCGCAAAGAGGCCCAGCATATGACGCGTGATCTGGTGCAATCGCCCGCCGTTGGCAAGATGCCGTTCGACATAGGGCACCATTTGGTGAACGATCGCAATAGGATCGCGCGCTGTCCCAATGCCAAATATTCGCCGGTCAGCATCTGACAGGACATCGCCCGGCTGGTGATACGCGGCCCGACCGATCATCACACCGTCAAGACCGGCTTTCAGATGCGTGACCGCCTCGTCCAAGGAGTTGATGCCGCCATTGATCGAAAGGTGGAGATCCGTGAACTCTGCCTTCATCCTGTGGACAAGGTCATAATCCAGGGGCGGAATATCCCGGTTTTCCTTGGGGCTGAGGCCTTGCAACCAAGCCTTGCGGGCGTGGATCGTCACCCTGCGACATCCCGCGGTGCGGATTTGCTCAAGAAATGCGGGCAGAACCTCTTCGGGTTCCTGCTCATCCACACCGATGCGACACTTGACGGTGACATCCACATCCACCGCCTCGCGCATGGCGGCCACGCAGTCTGCAACCCGGCCAGGGTCCTTCATCAAGACCGCGCCGAAAGTGCCGGATTGCACCCGATCCGAGGGGCAACCGCAGTTCAGATTGATCTCATCATACCCGGCCCCGGCACCTAGACGAGCCGCCTGCGCCAATTCCTCCGGGTCAGAGCCGCCAAGCTGCAACGCCACTGGATGCTCTTCGGGTGAATAGCTCAGCAGATGCAGCGCGCCGCCACGCACAAGCGCGGGTGCGGTCACCATCTCGGTATACAGCAACGTTTCCGCGCTGAGCAGCCGATGAAAATAGCGACAATGGCGATCTGTCCAATCCATCATGGGTGCCACGCTTAAACGCGCAGCCTGAGTTGCCTTGCCGATCACAGCAACGCCTCCGTTCTGCTGAGCACTAAAATCCTGACGCCCGTACGGATCATCCGAACCAACCGAATCAGGCTGCAAAGGCCTAACACAATCCTCAGCGGTCGTCCCGGCGAGGGGCCAATCAAATCAAGCGATACCTGTGTTCGGGTCGATGCCATATCGGCTCATCATCATTTGAACGCTGCTTTCGATCGTTTCCGCCATCTCTGGTTCGCTGAGTGCTCCGCCAGTAAACAACAAAGGCCAGAAGGCACGCGCCTTGATCAGGCCGATGAATTCGCGCCCCGCCTGTTCCGGGTCATCGATCCGCAGTTGTCCATCTTCTGCGGCGTCTCTGAGCATCGCGATGAATGTAGCGGTCTTGTCCAACTTGCCCTGCGCCTCAGCCGCAAGCACCGGGTTGCGCAAAGTTTCGCTGATCACCATCCGCGCCATCGCTATGACATCGGGCAGCATCAGAATGCGCCCTTCGGCCCAGGCCAATTCGGTTAATTGAGCGCGAATGTCCCGACCTTTTTCGTATCGGATTTCCAGCACTTCAGCAAAGCGGCTCGACAGCTCGACAACGATAGACCGGAACAGATTTTCCTTGCTTTCAAAGTACTTGTACAACGTGCGCTTGGACACTTCGGCCTGAGCTGAAATGCGATCCATGCTGGCTGCGGCAAATCCCTTTTCCTGGAATTCGGCCACGGCAGCCTCAATGATCTGGGCGCGTTTGGACGCATTCTGTGCGCTGCATTCGTTCATGTCAGAGCTATAGACCTATTGACGGGCCTTGGTCAAACTCCCGCGTAAACTCGGGAGTTTACAGAAGCGAAGCGATGTGCCATGAGTAAACCCGCCAGTTTACCAACTCAGGTAACCAGCCAACATGGAGAGCCCCCTCATGGCACTGACATTAAAACTGAATGGCGAAACCCACGAGGTTGACGCCGAACCCGGAACCCCACTGCTCTGGGTGATCCGCGACGAACTGAAACTGACCGGCACCAAATTCGGCTGCGGCGTCGCGTCCTGCGGGGCGTGCACCGTGCATTTGAACGGTGAGCCTGTCCGCTCGTGCCAGACTTATATCGAAGACGTTGAAGACGCCGAGATCACGACGATTGAGGCTGTTGGAGATGACAAGATCGGAGCTGCCGTACAACAGGCTTGGGTCGAACTGGATGTTGTCCAGTGTGGCTATTGCCAGTCGGGTCAGGTGATGTCGGCCGTCGGGTTGCTGTCCGAGAACCCGAATCCGTCTGTCGAAGAGATTGACGATTACATGTCCGGCAACGCCTGCCGTTGCGCCACCTATCAACGCATTCGCGCCGGCATTCAGCGCGCGTCTGAAATTCTGGAGGCCTGATCCATGACCATCAACACCTCTCGCCGCGGATTTCTGAAGGGTGCCGCCGCTGCCGGTACCGTGCTGCTGGTCGGCGCCCGTCCTGACGGAGCGTTGGCGGCGGCATCGTCCGAGACCGCTCAGTTCAACCCGTTTGTGAAGATTGATGCCGATGGCACCGTGACCGCCATCGTCAAACACTTTGAAAAGGGTCAAGGTCCTGCAACCGGTTTGCCGACGCTGATTGCCGAAGAAATCGGTCTGACAATGGATCAGATCGAATACGAATTCGCACCGTCTGATCCGAACGTCTACAACAACCTTCTGTTCGGCCCGTTTCAGGGCACCGGTGGTTCGACCGCGATGGCAAATTCGTGGCTGCAATACCGTCAGGCTGGTGCAGCGGCACGCGAGATGCTGATCAACGCCGCCGCGCAAAGCTGGGGCGTGGATGCATCAGGCGTTACCATCGAAGAAGGCGTCGTCAAGGCGGGCGACAAGTCAGCACCTATCGCTGAATTCGTGGCCGCTGCGTCTCAGTTGGAGGCCCCGGCGGAACCGCGCCTGAAAGACCCGTCCGAGTTCCGCCTGATCGGCAATGAATCCGTGCGCCGCAAGGATTCTGCGATCAAGGGCAACGGTCAGGCGATGTACGCCATGGACGTTCACCTGCCCAACCAGATGGTCGCTATGATCAAACGCCCTGAAGCAAAAGGCAGCATCGCGCTTGGCTTTGACGACAGCGCGTCGAAAGAGGTCAAAGGCTATGTTAATGCCGCCGTTCTGCCCAATCAGGCAGGTGTCGCAGTTTACGCGGAAAACACCTGGGCCGCTATTCAGGCGCGTGATGCTCTGGAAGTTGAATGGGACATGTCCGGCGCTGAAACCCGTGACTCGGATCAGATCAAAGCCGAGATCATGGCGGCTCTGGACGCAGCGCCAACGTATAATGTGAATAAGGCCGATGTGGCGGCTGTGTCGGCGGCCATCGACGGGGCGGATAAGGTCGTTGAAAAGACCTTTTACTTCCCGCTGCTTGCCCATGCACCGATGGAGCCGCTGAACTGCACCATCGAGCAGACGGCAGAGGGCGACATCGTCCTGCATGATGGCGCACAGATGCCGACCGGGCCGCACATGGCTTGTCAGCAGATCTTCCAGTTGCCTGCTGAGAAGATTCACATCAAAACGATGCTGGCAGGCGGCTCATTCGGACGCCGCGCAACCCCGGATGCGGATTATCAGGTCGAGGCCGCTCTGGCCTTTGTCGTCACTGACCGCTCGCGTCCGGTCAAGCTGGTCTGGACCCGCGAAGATGATATTCGCAGCGGGTATTACCGCCCTGCCTTTGGTCATAAGGTCCGTGTTGGCTTGGATGCAGAAGGCAACATTGTGGGGTGGCAGCACCAGATTGCAGGCCAATCCGTCATCAAGGGCACGCCGTTCGAAGCGGTGCTGGTGCATGACGGTATTGATCACAGCTCGGTCGAAGGTGTCTCAGACAGTCCCTACTCCATCCCAAGCATGGCAGTGGGTTTGACGGACACGCCAAAGGCGACCACGGTTCTGTGGTGGCGCTCGGTCGGGCACACGCATACCGCCTACGCGATGGAAACGATGATGGATCTGGTGGCAGAAGCTGCAGGCCGTGATCCGGTGGAATTCCGTCTGGCCCACCTGACCGACAGCAGCAATCCCGATCAGCAGCGCAAGGCAGGCGTTTTAAAGCTGGCGGCAGAAAAAGCGGGCTGGGGCAATGCACCGGAAGGCCGGTCGCAAGGGATTGCAGTTCACAAGTCCTTTGGCTCTTACGCCGCTGAAGTGGTCGAGGTCTCAGGTGATCCCGAATCCGGCATCAAGATCGAAAAAGTCACCTGCGCCGTGGATTGCGGCATTGCCGTGAACCCCGACGTTGTGCGCGCCCAGATGGAAGGTGGCATTGGTTATGGCATCGGCCACGTGATGCGTGACCAGATCACACTGACCAGCGGTGCGGTGGACCAGTACAACTTCCCGGATTACGAGCCGCTGCGTATTGGCGATATTGCTGCGATTGACGTGCATATCGTGCCTTCCACCGAAGCGCCAACCGGCGTTGGTGAGCCCGGCACACCGCCGTCAGCACCTGCGCTGGCCAATGCAATCAATGCCTTGTCAGGTGTGCATGTAGCGCAACTGCCCATGGAAGAGCATGGCGTGAGCTTTGCTTAAAAGCCCCTCCCCGCGCCGGTCCCTATCGGCTCGGGGTGCTTAAATTTTCTCCAGCACCATAATTTGATCAAATTTTGTGACAAAACAGATCCGTTGCAGTACATCTCGGGGGAAGTAGCACCGACGGAGCCCCCAATGGACCTAAGCGCCCTGCACAATTTTCGCGTTGCAGCATGTGACCTGAATGGCCAGATGCGTGGCAAACGCGTGCCCCCCGGATATGCAGACAAACTTGAAAAAGGCGCAGTGCGGATGCCGCTTTCAGCACTGAACGTAGATTTATGGGGCGCTGACATCGACGGTAGCCCGCTGGTCTTTGAAACCGGTGACGCGGATGGCGTATTGCGTCCAACCGAACGTGGCTCGGTCCCTGTACCCTGGCTCGACAGTGAAACGGCTTTGGTGCCGATGAGCCTGTATGATGACGAGGGCAATCCATTTACCGGAGACCCGCGCCACGCCTTATCAGCCACGCTGGACCGCTATGCCCTACGCGACTGGTCGGTCGTCGCGGCCACCGAATTAGAGTTTACGCTCGTTGATTCTTCTGGCCTGCATCCGCAACCTCCGTTGAATCCCATAACCGGACGCCGCCTGTCGGATGAGGCTATTCTGTCGATTGCCGAAATGGATGCGTTCGAGGCGTTCTTCACCGACCTATACGACGGCTGTGCCAATATGGGCATCCTTGCACAGACGGCTATCTCGGAAAGCGGTATCGGCCAGTTTGAAATCAACCTGAACCATCAAGACGCGATGCGCTGCGCCGACGACACATGGCTTTTCAAGGCATTGACGCGCGGATTGGCGCGCAAGCACGGGTTTGCGGCCACCTTTATGTCCAAACCCTATGCTGATGATGCGGGCAACGGGATGCATGTGCATTTCTCGGTGCTGGATCAGGACGGTCGCAACATCTTTGACAATGGCGGCCCGGACGGCACAGACCTTTTGCGTTCCGCTGTGGCGGGCTGTGTTGCAGCTATGCCGGGCAGCACGCTGATTTTTGCACCCCGCGGCAATTCCTACACACGGCTCATACCCGGCGCTCATGCGCCTACCGGAGCCTGCTGGGCCTATGAGAACAGAACCGCCGCCATTCGTATCCCAGGCGGTGCCCCGGCGGCGCGGCGCATTGAACACCGCGTCGCGGGTGGGGATATCAATCCTTATCTGATGCTTACCGCCGTACTGGGCGCGGCACTTGTTGGTATCGAGGATGGGCTTCAACCCCCCGCCCCAATCACTGGCAACGCGTATGACATTGCAGACCTGCCCCAGTTGATGCCCAATTGGTCAGCCGCAATAGACCGGTTCGAAACCGACCCTTTGGTGGCCCGACTGTTCCCGGCCGATCTAATTCGCTATCTGACCATGACCAAACGGCAAGAGGTCGCGCGATTTGCCGACACCCCACCTGAGGATCACTGGCTAAGCTACCTCGAGGCGGTTTGACCCCTCTTGCTGCTTCTTTCGGACTCGGCCAAAATTAATTTGATCAAATTTGGTGACGTACGAAAATTGGCATACTACAAACCGGCCACACCCCAGATGTGCTGCAAGGTGAATTCGGGGATTACGACGCTCTGTTTCCCAAGCTTCTCGATGGCAACGGGTTTGGTTTTGTAACTTTTGCCGCGGTCGATGGGGTGTGCCCAAACGGTGCCGATGAAGCCGATGGATGGATCATTACCGGTTCGCGCCACGGTGCGTATGACGACCTGCCTTGGATTGCGCCGCTGGAAGCGCTGGTCCGAGAGATCAACCAAAGCGGCAAGCCGCTTATCGGCGTGTGTTTCGGCCACCAGATCATCGCGCAAGCCTTGGGTGGCAAGGTCGAAAAGTTTTCCGGCGGATGGGCCGGAATGCGTTCTGCGAAAACGCAATGCTGGCTTATGGGGACACGATCTGTACGGTTCAGACGCACCCCGAATTTGCCAACGGCTTCGTCTCGGGCCTGATGCGGACGCAAGGCAAGGGCGTCGTCCCTGAAGACCTGATGCGCGAAGCCGCAAACCGCGAAACCGCCCCTGACGACAACGCCAACATCGCGCGCCACATGGCCGAGTTCCTAAAGAAAGAGAGAGCGTGATAGCTGATTGGACTGATAAACTGCCTGAAGCTGCCAAAGCGTATTTCCACGGACAACGGTTGGATGAGGTTGAATGCATCATCTCGGACCTGCCGGGCATTGCGCGCGGCAAGGCGGGACCCGCCACGAAAATTCGCAAAGCAATCCTATTTCCACCTGCCGGACAGCATCTTTTACCAGACCATCACCGGTGGCTGGGGCGAAGCAGCCGGCGATGACGGGTTCATCGAAAAGGACATGATCCTGAAACCCGACTTCTCGACCAGCTCTGCCGCGCCGTGGGCTGGGGACCGGACGCTGCAGGTCATCCACGACGCCTACGACCGGGATGATAACCTGATCCCATAAAGCCCGCGCAATGTGCTGAAGCGCGTTGTGCAACTGTATCACGACAAGGGCTGGAAGCCTGTTGTTGCGCCAGAGATGGAGTTCTTTCTGGTCGCCCTCAACGTCGACCCCGCTCAGGGCATCAAGCCGATGATGGGCCGCTCGGGTCGCCCGGCGGCTGCACGGCAGGCCTATTCCATGACGGCGGTGGACGAGTTCGGTCCGGTGATCGACGACATCTATGATTTCGCCGAGCATCAAGGGTTCAAGATGACGGCATCACACAGGAAGGCGGTGCCGGACAGCTGGAATTCAACCTGCACCACGGCGACCCGGTCAAACTGGCTGACGAGGTATTCTATTTCAAATGCCTGATCCGCGAGGCAGCGCTGCGTCACAACTGTTTTGCGACTTTCATGGCGAAGCCGATCGAGGAAGAGCCGGGCTCGGCCATGCACATCCATCACTCGATCATCGACATGGAATCCGTTCAGAACATCTTCTCGGGTCCCAGAGCGGAGAGACGGACGCGTTTTATCACTTCATCGCCGGGTTGCAGAACCATCTGCCCGCCGGTCTGGCGGTGATGGCACCCTATGTGAACTCATACCGCCGCTATGTGAAAGACCATGCGGCGCCGATCAATCTGGAATGGGCGCGCGACAACCGAACCACCAGTATTCGTGTACCTTTGTCGGGGCCCGAAGCACGTCGCGTTGAAACCCGCATCGCCGGGATGGATTGCAACCCGTATCTGGGCATCGCGTTGTCGCTGGCCATCCAGGGCCAAGCCGAGGGGTTCTACACGATGGCGCGCGTCCCTGCCCTGCCCTTCCCCGGTGGCCCCGCCTTGCGTAACCCGCTGCTTGTGTTGGCCATGACGTGGTTCGCGCTGCGCGACCGGCTTGGGGTCTGATTCACGTAAATTGCGACAGATTGGTGATTTTTCGCCACCCCGGCGATTGAGGGCTTGGATTGCCCCTCGAATACCTTTATCTTTCCCAAAGATAGAATTCGGGAAATCCAAATATGACGCTTCCACCAAACGTTCATGCCGCCGAACCCATCCCCCCAGCCGCAAAAGAAGCCATCGACGCCCTGATGCAGTCGGGCGATCTGTTCCGCTATACCGCACCACAAGATGCCCCGGTGGCCTTGCTGGAAGCCGAGTTCGCAGAATTGCTGGGCACGAAATACGCTCTTGCGGTGTCGTCCTGCTCGGCCGCGCTGTTCCTGTCGCTCAAGGCGCTTGATCTGCCCCGCGACGCGCGTGTTCTGATCCCCGGCTTTACATTTGCGGCGGTGCCTTCGTCCGTCGTCCACGCGGATTGCATTCCGGTTCTGTGCGAAGTGGGTGAAAACTATCGCATCGACATGGCCGATTTCGAAGCCAAGCTGGACAACGTTCAGGCGGTGATCATCAGCCACATGCGCGGGCATACCTCGGATATGGATGCGATCATGGAACTGTGCGACGCCCGCGACATTCCCGTGATCGAAGACGCCGCGCATTCGCTGGGCACCACATGGCATGGCCGCAATATCGGTACGATCGGCAAGGTCGGCTGTTTCTCGTTCCAGTCCTACAAGATGATCAACGCCGGCGAAGGTGGCATCCTGATCACGAATGACGCTGATCTGGTCGCACGCGCCGTCATCATGTCGGGCGCGTATGAACATAACTGGAAGAAGCACAAAACTCCGCAGGGTGACAACTCGCCCGAACTGGAAGAGGCCTTTGCGCGCTGGCAGAACAAACTGCCGCTGTACAACCTGCGTCTGAGCAACCTCAGCGCCGCAGTGATCCGCCCGCAAATTCCGGAACTGGCCCGCCGTGTCCGTGATGGTCTGGCGAACCACGACTATGTGGCCGGGCGCCTGAACACCTCACCCTATATCGACGTTCCAGCCCCGCTTGCACCCGAACAGCGTGCGCCGGATTCGATCCAGTTCAATCTGGTGGGTTTGCAGGAACATGAGATCCGCGCCTTTGCCGCCGCATCCGAAATGCGCGGTGTCAAAGTTCAGGTTTTTGGCCTGAGCGAAGACAATGCACGCGCCTTCTGGAACTGGCAGTTCCTGCCCGAGGCATTCGACCTGCCCCAGACACGCGACATGTTGATGAAGGCATGCGATGTTCGCCTTCCCGTGCGCCTGACCCGCGAAGAGCTGGACGTGATTACAGACATCCTGCTGGCCGCGGTGGGCGAAGTGACGGGTCCGATGCCGGTTTACGGCACGTAAAACAACACACTTTGAAACAACAAAGGCCCGCGTCTTGCGGGCCTTTTTTCTTTATCCGGATCAGATCAATTCAGCTTGGACAGTTTTTGCTGCAATTCTGCCAGCTGTTTCTTGATATCGTCCAGATCCTCTTTCGGCTCAGACTTTTCCTCTTCCTTGTCCGGGCCGGACCATCCGCTGGACAGCCCGCCAGTCATCGCTTTCAGGAATGCCTGTTGCTGCGCCTGCAACGCGTCGAAGCCCGGCATCTGGGACATCGGGTTCATGGCGTTCATGTTTTCCATCATCTTGCTCTGGCTTTCGCGCAGCATCTCGAACGAGCTTTGAAGAAATTGAGGCATCATGCCCCCGCCCGGCAGCATATAACTGCGGACCAGATCATTCAGAACATTCACCGGCAGCACGTTTTCGCCCCGGCTTTCATGTTCGGCAATGATTTGTAGTAGGTACTGGCGTGTCAGGTCATCGCCGGTTTTCAGATCGATGATCTGCACTTCGCGCCCATCGCGGATGAACCCCGCAATATCTTCGAGCGTCACGTAATCGCTGGTCTCGGTATTATACAGCCGACGGCTGGCATAGCGCTTGATCAGCAGCGGTTTTTCTTGGTCCGACACCGGGTTCCCTCCCCAAGGATGATGCGTTGCAGCACAGGTTATGCGAGTGCAGCACAAAAAGAAAGGGCAGGTCAATGGACCTGCCCAACGCGTTGGCACCTAATGGGAGGGTTGGGTGCGCTTCGCGGACGTTTCTTACTTTGCAGTTGCAGCTTTTTTAGCGGCAGTGGTGACCTCGTTGGTCGCTTTTTTGACAGCAGCAGTTGCTTCTTCAGCAGCGTCTTTGCCAGCAGCCATCAGCAGCTCAACGGTTTCGGACTGAACTTTTTTCGCGATTTCAGCGAAAGCAGCCATGTTTTCAGCAGCAACTTCAGCCGACGCGCTTGCGAAGTCGGTTGCGGCTTTTGCGTAGTCAGCAGGCTCTGCTTTTGCTTTCGACATCTCGGTCAGCTTGGCCAGGGTTTCCTTGGTCCATTTGTTCGAGATCTCTGCCGATTTCTCAGCTGCTTCCAGAGCAACGCCCGACAGCTTCTCGTTCAGCGAAGCGGTCGATTTGAATGCGCCTTCCATCGCGGTGGTGTCCACCGGAAATGCACCCATCATGTCTTTCATGATCGCGGTAAAGTCTTGGGTCTTAGCCATTGTCCTAATCCTTTTAGCCGGTCCGGGCCCACCCCGGGTTTCATCAGCTTGAGGGCAATATGATTGCTGCATCGCAGCATTGCAAGTTTTTTCTTGCTGCGATGCAGAAAAATTTAAGTTTCAAAATGAAATCAAACGTTTGGCTTCGCCACCACATAAGTCCCGGGCGCCGGTGCCAGGCTCGGATGTTTCGAATCGCCCGGTTCGCGGGCCGGAACCTGCTTGCCCGACCGTTTCTTTAACCAGGCATCCCACATGGGCCACCAGGACCCCTCGTGGAAATCAGCCTCTTTCAGCCAGGTACCAGCATCCGATTTCAGATCCGGATTGGTGTAATGCCCGTATTTTTTCTTGCTGGGCGGGTTCACGATCCCTGCAATATGACCCGACTCTGAAACCACGAACGTTTTCGACCGCGAGCCCATTTTCTGGACCCCACGGTAACAATCTTTCCACGCCGCAATGTGGTCGGTTTCGCAGGTGATTGCCATCAGCGGCACATCCACGTCGTCGAGGGTCAGCTTATGCCCCATCAACTCAAAACCATCGGTGGCGAATTCATTGCGCTGGCACAGCCCACGCAAGTATTCCACGGCCATTTTCGCAGGCAGGTTCGCTCCGTCACCGTTCCAATAGAGCAAGTCGAAAGCAGGCGGCACCTCTCCCATCATATAACTGCGAATGGCGGGACCATAAATCAGGTCACGTGATCGGAGGAATGACATAGTACGCGCCATGATCCAGGACCGCAGAACGCCTTCCTTGTTCACTTCTTCTTCGATCCCGTCGATGAAGTCGTTCTGCAGGAATGGGGTAAATTCACCTTGTTCCGAAAAATCCGTCAGAGCAGTGAACAGGGTCGCCGATTTGACCGACTTGTCGCCACGCTGTTTCAACAGAGACAGCGTCAGGCTAAGGGTGGTGCCTGCGATGCAATACCCCACAGCGTTGACCTGTTTGACCTTGCAAATCTTCTTGGCCGTCTCGATTGCGGTGAGGAAACCATCCTGAATGTAATCTTCCATGCCTGTTTCGGCATAGCTTTCGTCCGGATTGACCCAGCTGACAACAAACAGGGTATAGCCCTGCTCGGTGATCCACTTGATCATGCTGTTCTGAGCTTTCAGGTCCAGAATATAGAACTTGTTGATCCATGGCGGGAACAGAACGATCGGAGTCTCATAGACCGTTTCCGTCGCAGGTTTGTACTGGATCAGCTCCATCATCCGGTTACGATAGACAACGTCCCCGGGCGAGGTCGCCAGATTGCCGCCCACCTCGAACGCGCTTTCATCCGCCAGTTTGACGACCAGTTCACCATCATTGGCCTCAAGGTCAGATACAAGGTTTTCCAGACCCTTGATCAGGGACTGGCCTTCGGTCTCAACCGCTTTTTGCAGAGCATCCGGGTTGGTCGCCAGAAAATTCGTCGGCGCCATCATGTCGATGATCTGCTGCGAGAAATATTGCAAGCGCCGTTTGTCCTTGGCATCCAGATCGTCAACCGACGAGACGGCCTGCGCAATGGCTTCTGCGTTGGTTTGGTATTGCTGGCGGATCAGACGAAAATAAGGGTTCGTTTCCCAAAGGGGGTTGGAAAACCGTTTATCTCCGGACTTGATTTCCTCGTCCTCCACTTCACCCGTTGTCAGCGCTTGCTGCGCTTCGGCAAAGTTCAAAACCGACTTTCCCCAAAATTCTATCTGCTGTTCCAGCAGCTTGGCGGGATTTTGCCACGCCTCAGCCCAATATGCCGTTGCTGCCCGTGCAAAAAGCTCTTGATTCGGACCATCCAGCGCAGGGGTATGCGACTTTTTTGAAGCCATGGTCTCGATCAGGCGCTTCGAGAGCTGCTCGACCCTTTCCATATTTTCTCTAATGCGTTCAATATGTTCTTCGGATACGTCTGGCATTTGGTCGTCACTTGTTGTCATTTTAACAATTCCCCCCTAACCTCGCTGCTATGCAGAATAACGTCGTGGGTGCTGGGGAGCAAAGCGACGAATGGTCCGAACTCTCAGGCTGACACTCAGGAGGCCCCATTTATGCGCTACATGATGACCTACGACCTTATGGAAACCATGCGCAACACCAACCAGTGGCTTGGCGCGACGGCCAGCGCGATGGCATCTTATCCGATGTTTTCCATGGTTCCCAACCCCGCGTTCAACTGGATGGCAGCCTGGGGCGAAGTGACCGAGCGCACGTTCCAGCGGATGGTTGTCAAGCCCGACTGGGGCATTCGGACCTTTACCTGCGAAGACGGAAAAGACCATCTGGTTGAGATCGCGACTGTTCTTGAACGTCCCTTTGGCGATCTGGTCCATTTCCGTGTCAATGGCCGGGAAGAGCAGCCGCGCAAGGTCCTGTTGGTCGCGCCCATGTCCGGGCACTATGCCACGCTGCTGCGCTCGACCGTCAAAAGCCTGCTGGTCAATTGTGAGGTTTACATCACCGACTGGCATAACGCGCGCGATATTCCTGTGTCTGCAGGTAAGTTCGATGTCGAGGATTATACACTCTATCTTGTAGATTTTATGAAAGAATTAGGGCCGGACACGCATGTCGTTGCGGTTTGTCAGCCCGCCCCTCTGACTTTGGCCGCTACGGCCTACCTGGCCGAGGTCGAACCCAAGGCACAACCCAGCACGCTGACCCTGATCGGGGGTCCTGTTGACCCGGATGCGACACCCACCGACGTGACCGATTTTGGACGGCGCGTCACGATGGGGCAATTGGAAGAGACGATGATTCAACGGGTCGGGTTCAAGTACAAAGGCGTCGGGCGTATGGTCTACCCCGGCCTGCTGCAACTTGCCTCGTTCATGTCGATGAATGCGGAACGCCACTCCAAAGCGTTTTCCGATCAGATTCAGCGTGTTACCCGAGACGAAGCCTCGGACCTGGACGCGCATAACCGTTTCTACGACGAATACCTCGCCGTTATGGACATGACGGCCGAGTTCTATTTGTCGACAGTGGAACGCGTCTTCAAAAACCGCGAGATCGCGCGCAACGAATTTGTGGTCGCCGGCCACAAAGTGGATATCGGCAAGATTACCGATGTGGCCGTGAAATCGGTCGAAGGCGCGAATGACGACATTTCTGCCCCCGGCCAGTGCATTGCCGCGCTTGACCTGTGCACCGGCTTGTCGGACAGCAAAAAGGCCAGCCATGTTGAACCGGGCGCTGGCCATTACGGCATCTTCGCAGGCCGCAGCTGGCGCGACAACATTCGCCCGCTTGTGATTGATTTCATGAACGAAAACAGCCGCAATACGAGCCGCCGCGCTGCGAACACCAACAAGGTCGCCTGATCGAAATGGGCGGGCCCGCGCAGAGTGGCCTCGCCTTTTCCTGCCATTGCGGCCAGTTGACGGGACGTATCTCAGACCGAGGGGTTCGGTTGGGAACCCATGTCGTGTGTTTTTGCCATGACTGCCGTGCCGCCCAACTGTATTTCAAGCAACCGGACCCAGCACCTGGCCCGATCGATATTTTTCAGATGACGCCGGATGAGATCGAAGTCACCTCGGGTGACAAATTCCTTGCGGCTATGAAGCTCAGCCCCAAAGGCACGCTGCGGTGGTACGCCAGTTGCTGCAACGCCCCATTGGCGACGACACCACAGACGGCAAGCTTTCCTTTTGCCGGGTTTATTGTCGGCAGAATTACCGATGACGCTTCGGTTCTGGGGCCTGTTACGACGCGCGGATTTGTGCCCCAGCCCAACGGTAAACAAAAACACGAAAAGCTGAGGTTCGCGGCCTTTGGCCTTCTGCGCCGCGTTTTGCGATCCCGCCTGTCAGGCCGGTGGAGGAATACCCCTTTTTTCGACCATGAGACCGGCGACGCTGTGGTGACACCAACCATGATTTCGAAAGACGAACGCGCGGCCCTTTATCCGTAGTCGAACTTTAGCGGGATATTCAGCCAGGTTTGCAGGGCATCGTTTACGGCGTCCGGAGCTTCCAGCGTCAGCAAATGACCTGCATTTTCAACGACCCGCAACTCTGCCCCCGGTATCAGGTCAGCCATGAAAGAATGGCGCCGAACCGGTGTCAGAGTGTCATGCGCGCCGCACAGTACCAAAGTAGGAACCTTGATCCGCCGCAGGGCGGCCTGCTGGTCCGGACGGCGTTGCAGGGCGCGCATCTGGCGCACCAATATCTCGGCCCCCAACCCCTCGGCCATCGCCAGAAGATCGTTGAGGATCGGGATACGCTGAGGCCCCGGTGCCAAAGTGTCGGACCCTACAAGACCGCGTATCACCTCTGCCAACCGACCACCCTGCGCACCAATGATCATGTCCTCGCGACTGGCAGCGATCTGAGGTGTATCCGCCTGCGCATCCGTGGACATCAAACACAGGCGCGACACCCGTTCCGGTGCGCGCCGGATCAGCTCCAGCGCCACAACGCCGCCCATGCTCAACCCGGCCAATGCAAACTTGTGTGGCAGTTGATCCAGCAAACCCGAGGCGATTTCCTCAATGCGTTCACCTGTGGATATTGGCGCAACGGTGACAGATCGTGCCCGCGACAGCACCTCGATCTGAGGGCGAAACAGTCGCGCATCACACATCAATCCAGGCAACATCACCAGCGGCTCGATCACGCGGGGGCCTCCATCTGCTCGGTTTTCCGAGTCCTTCCGTTTACCCTCAGGATGAAAGTTTTGCCGCATTCGGGCAAGGGAAACTTCACGGATAGGTGATTGCCCGAAACGCCGGAAAATCCGCATAACGGGCCTGCCGGGCAGAAAGGTCTTCTGCCGGTTCAGCACCGGGTTTCAGCAGACATCCGCGCGGCGCAACGTAACTGTCGATCCGGCGAAGCGGATTGGGTCGCCACACCAGATTGAACGCGCAGAGCTTTGGAAAAAACCAGATCTCGGAATACTGTAGGTGATCGTGCATCCACCACGCCAGATCACGCCAGTCCCTGCCCTGTGCATATTGATCCGCGAACCAGGGGATGACGATGGACGCCCCGGCAATGCGGGCATCCCCGTCCCCGCGATCCCAGATATGGCATTCCAACGGATTATCATTTCGGGCGCAGTTCAGTTTGTTTTCATTGCCGAACTGATTCAACGAGGGCGAACGGTATCCCGACCGCACGGCGACCCGGCCAAACGTTTCCTCCAAAGGATCAAGCAGCGTCTCGCAAAACGCGCGACCTGTTTCGATCGCCAAATCCGGGTTGTCCGGAATATTCTGTTTCTGGTGGAAGTTACCAATTTCCGAATACAGAAAATCGCGCATGAAGAAATGCCGGGACAGGCGGACGCGACCCAGAGTCTCGAGGCTCCACATGCTGCCGGGTTTACGCAATTTCATCCTCGCTTCTGATCAGGCTTCACTCTACTCCCAACCCTTTCAGCCAAGCCAAAATGCCTGCAACCGTGGCTTCGGTTTGTCCCGGCGACATCAGCCGCCCCGCAATGACATGCGACGACGGATCATCGCCCGGCCCCATTGTGACCAACTCGACCGTTGCCGGCGCCCCCCAAGCCTCGGCGACCTTGTGGGTCCGGTCCGGGCGCACGACCTGATCGTCGTCCGAGAACCAGAACAGCGCCGGGACCAGAGCGCCTGAGAAATCCAATGCATAAACCGCTTCCACCAGAACAGACATCGGCACGACTGCTTCCCAAGGGTAAACCGATGACCAGTATTTGTTTTTCTCCGGGTCCGGGCCGGAGACGTCACGTTCTGCCCCCATCAGGATCGGCAACCAATCCCGCGCCCATGGTAAGGTAGGCACCCATGCAGCGACAGTGTTCACCCCGAAATTCGGAGAGACCAAGACCATGCCGACGACATCTTGGCTGAGGTCGACATCCAACGCGGCGGCGGCAGCAACGGTCCCTCCGGTCGAGGTTGAAATCACTATCACCTTGTCCCCAACCGCGCGCGCCGCTGCCAGCCCTTCTGCCGCATCCTGCATCCAGCCCGACGCCGTGCCTTCTGCCATCGCCGATCCGTCCCGGCCATGTCCTTGCAAGCGTGTGTAGACAAGGTTGGCCCCCAGCGCGTCGGCCACCAGATCAGGCACGGGTCGGATTTCCTCGGAACTTGCCGAAAAGCCGTGGATATAGAGAACAGAGTACGGCGTGCGCTGTTCCTTGAATCCCTCTTGCCAGACCACACGCTTTTCGACACCCGGAACGATGTCATCATAGGCGGCCTCGGTGCTTTCGAAGTACACCTGAACACCCTCGCCAAACTTCCCAGAGTCAAAAACCGGATGCAGATTCACCTCTTCACGCGGGCCGAATAAATAAACGAAACCGCCAAGAGCAGCCAATGCCAGAAGTAAGCGGCCCAGAAACCAACCAAAGCGCCGCATCAAGACTCTCCCAAAACATCCAGAACAGCTGCATCGATCAATCCCAGACAGGTCTCGTCCGAGAACCGATGGTCGGCATCCTTGACCAAAAGCAGCCGCATGTCTGTGCCAGTCGCATGTTCCAGCAACCGCACCGCTGTTTCAGTCGAAACGGCAGTATCCGCAGTACCCTGCAAGAAACGAACGGGAAACGGCAGGATCAGAGGCTCACGCAGCACCAGGTTCTGTCGCCCGTCTTCGATCATCCGTTTGGTGATGATGTAGGGCTCCATGTAATCGGACGGCAGTTCAACATGACCGACTGTATCCAGCGCAGCTTTTTGATCGTCGCTGAATGACGCCCAATAGCCGTCCTCTGTAAAATCTGGTGCCGCGGCGATTGTGACCATGCCAGCTATCCGTTCCGGCAGGGCCTTGGCCAACAACAGGGCCTGCCAACCGCCCATAGAGGATCCAACAATCATCAGGGGCCCGTCGGTCAAGGCGGAAACGGCGGCCAATGTATCCTCATGCCAGTCACCAATGCAGCCATCCGTGAACGCGCCCGAACTTTCGCCGTGACCAGAATAATCGAACCGCAAGAACGATTGCCCCCGCGCCTGCGCCCATGCCTCCAGATGCACTGCCTTAGTGCCTTCCATGTCCGATTTGAGCCCGCCCAAAAAAATGGTGGTCGGTCCTGCCCCTTCGGTCTTGTGATACGCCAGCCGCCGCCCCTGCGGCGTCTCCAGAAAATCTGTCGCTGCCATGAAACCCTCTTTCCTTTTACTGCATCATGCACGCCCCACCCCCGAGTGCAATTCCGCCCACTTCATCTTTTTCCAAATACTCCGGGGAGCGCGAGTGGCTG